>NHCT01000013.1 GCA_002167605.1 Verrucomicrobia bacterium TMED40
CCACTGAATCTGATGTGGAATATGATTTGGAGTTGGAATTGAAGAGCTTTGGGCTTTTTGCAGACTGGCATCCCTTCAAGGGAAGTTTTCGGTTGAGTGGGGGCTTTNTGATCAATGGAAACGGCCTNGAAGGAAAAGCGAANCCTAANGGAAGCTTTGAAATCGATGGNCAAACNTACACAAGTACNCAAATCAGTTCCATTGACCTGGACCTTTCCTATAATACTTTCGCCCCTTATTTTGGGTTAGGTTGGGACACCACCTTTGGAGACGAGGATAATTGGGGCTTCTGTTTTGATCTTGGCTTGGTTTATTCAGGCTCTCCCGATGCTTCACTTCNNATTATCTCGNANNCATNGANGTNNNNTGNCNAGANGANNACCTTGGAGACCCACAGAAAAAACGAAGAATCGGACCTACAGAACGAACTCGATGATTTCGAGTGGTGGCCNNTTCTAAGTGCCGGTTTGGTTTATCAATTCTAATTTTTCCGCCCCCCCTATTGAGTTTTTTAACACAAAGCAGGTCTTTTGGCTTTACTGCTGTCTAGCCGAGCGCAAATCTAGCAAAACCCAACCATTCCTTAATCCCAAAACCCTCGAGAGTTCTCTATTATGACCCAAAGCAGACGTTCCTTCATCGCTCAATCCTCGGTTTTCGCTTCTTTCGCAATCAGTGGCACAAAATCCTCCGGGAAAATCATCGGTTCCAATGACCGCATTAATGTCGCAGTCTGCGGGATCAAAGGCCGGGGAACCTCGCACATGGGTGGACACGGCAGGCAGGACAATGTGGTAATTTCTCATTTGGTGGATCCAGATTCCAGGCTTTTCGAAGCCCGGAGCAGTTTTGTGAACAAAAAGTTCGGGAACACGCCGGAGTGCGTGCAGGATGTGCGTGAGGTATTGGAAAACAAGGAAGTGGATGTCATTTCCATCGCCACACCCAACCACTGGCACAGCCTGATGTCGATCTGGGCCTGCCAAGCCGGAAAGGATGTCTATGTTGAGAAACCCCTGAGTCACAACCTGTTTGAAGGGCGTAAACTGGTGGAAGCTGCGAAAAAGTATGGCTGCATCGTTCAGCACGGCACCCAAAACCGTTCGCTCAGCAAATGGTCCGATTTGGCCAAGGAAATTGCCTCGGGTAAACGGGGTAAATTGGAAGTGGCCCTAGGCACCTGTCATAAACGACGGAACTCCATTGGTTTCAAAGATACCAAGAGCCCGCCAAGTGAACTCAATTTCGATGTGTGGACCGGACCTGCTGCCAAAGAGGACTTTCATGAAAACCTGGTTCATTACAACTGGCACTGGTTTTGGAACTATGGAAACGGAGACATCGGAAACCAGGGCGTTCACCAAATGGATATTGCCCGGTGGATGATCCCCGGTGCGGTTTGGCCGAAAAGCGTGGTCTGTGTTGGCGGACGTTTCGGTTACGAAGACCAGGCAGAGACTGCCAACACTCAATTGGCCATTTTCGATTACGGGGAATCACTCTTGGTCTTTGATGTCCGCGGCTTGGCTGGAAAAACCAACATGGGAGTCTCCAACCAGGTATATTTCAACGATAAGGCCAAGCAAGTGAACACCAAGAGCCACGGTCTCAAAGGGATCAAGGATCCTCTCGCCGATCGGGGAGGCTCCAAAGACCAACGGGTGGATATTTTCCAGAACTTCATTGAAGCCGTCCGTAACCGCAAGGAAGAACATTTGGACGCTCATGTCTACGAGGGTCATGTCTCCAGTGGTTTGTGCCACTTGGCCAATGTTTCCTATCGCCTGGGAGAAAAATCCGGATTCAACCAAAAGACTAAAACCTTTGGCGAAAACAAGAAGGCTTCGGAATACTTCGATCGTATGCAGGAACATTTAAAGGAAAACGGNCTCAAGCTCGAGAATACGGAATACATCGTGGGAAGAACCTTGGACTTCGATGCCAAGAACGAATCGATCAAGGGTGATGAGGAGGCCAACGCCTTGCTAACCCGGGCTTACCGGTCTCCCTATGTGGTCCCGGAATCCGTGTAAGCGGGAACCCNGCTGAATGAAGCGATACTCGCNTAATTCTTAATCTTAAAAATNCCTTCNATTTCCACCGCCACCCCGGCAGGTAAATCCGANACCCCATAGGCACTGCGGGCCCCTACTCCATGGTCCGNACCCCAAACCTCCCGAAAAAGCTCACTGCATCCATTGATGACCTGCGGATGTTGCGTAAAACCGGAAGCGGCATTGACCATGCCCAGAATCTTCACCACGCGTTCCACGCGNTCCAGTCCCCCTAGAACCTCTCTTACGGTTGCCAAAATATTGAGCCCCACTTGGCGGGCAGCCTCGTAGCCTTGCTCCACCGTCAAGTCCGATCCGATTTTTCCGGTGATCAAAGAACCGTCCGCCTGAATAGGGAGGTGTCCGGAAAAATAAGCCAGATTTCCTTCNACCAGCAAAGGTTTGTACAAGCCGGCCGCCTTGGGAGGAGGAGGGAGACTATCTTCGATTTCCTTACAGGTAGGATCNATGTTCATGGGCCTCAATAAATAGGATCAANGAAGGTGGGCAAGGGTCAAAATCCCANACAAGCTCGATTTACGCNTTGCCCTACTCCTGGATTTGGTTTCGAAAAGAANGTATGGAAATTGCCCGCACCTTTTCTCGCCGTCGTCTTCTTGGCTCTGCGGCTCTTGGTTCCCTTGCCATGAGTCCCCTGGTTTCAAGCTTGGCTCAAAAGAACGCCCAAGCAAACGCACCGAGCCCGTTGGCCCAGGGCGATGTCATCTTGTTCCAGGGCGATTCGATCACCGATGCCGGCCGAAACAAATCAAACCCGCAGGCCAACAACCAAAAGTTCTTCGGAAAAGGATATGCCTGGATGGCCGCTTCCAACTTGTTGGTCGAGAAATCCGACCTGAAACTTACTCTNCATAATCGTGGAATCTCGGGCAATAAAGTCCATCAATTGGCGGATCGTTGGGACCGGGATTGCCTCAACCTTAAACCCGATCTGATCAGTATTCTCATCGGAGTCAATGACATCTGGCATGGCTTAAACGGACGGTATGACGGCACCGTCAAAACCTACGAGGAAGATTTCCATAAGCTCCTCGAAAGAACCCGGAAAGCCCTGCCATCGGTTCGTTTGGTTATTTGCGAACCCTTTGTTTTAAAATGCGGAGCGGTGAACGACTCCTGGTTTCCTGAATTTGACAAGTATCGGGCAGCGGCCAAGAAAATGGCGACTGAGCACGAAGCCACCTTCGTACCTTTTCAATCCATGTTTGACGAAGCAATNCAATATGCCGAACCCAAGCACTGGGCGGGNGACGGGGTGCACCCTTCGTCTCACGGTGCNGCACTCATGGCCCATTACTGGATCCAAACAGTCACTGGATAAGCTGTTGAAAGCTCTCATCTTTCTCTTTTTCCATTCAATCCCATGAAAGCCTGGCAACTGACTGAACCGAAAAGCTTCACCCTGCAGGATATTCCNGAACCCGGGGAACCCGGTCCCGGCGAAGCCCTGATCCGAACCTCACGCATGGGCATTTGCGGAACCGATGTAAGTTGCTACCTGGGAAAGTTTCCCTTTTTTGATTACCCGAGAATNCCCGGTCATGAATTGGGCGTCGAAGTTCTGGCGGTGGGTTCAGAAGTTTCCAATGTTAAAGTGGGCGATCACTGCTCGGTCGAACCCTATCTGAATTGCGGGAATTGTCATGCCTGCTCCAAGGGACTGGGGAATTGTTGCGAAAACCTGAAGGTTTTTGGAGTGATGATGGATGGAGGATTGTGCGAACGCTCGATCATTCGGGCAGACAAATTGCACCCCTCCGAAAAACTTTCTTTCGACCAACTTGCCCTGGTCGAAACTCTTGCCATCGGATGCCATGCATCGGACCGCGGAAACCCGCAGGGAGGGGAACACGCTTTGGTCATTGGAGCCGGCCCCATTGGTCTTGCCACCCTTGAATTTAACCGTCTGACTCAGGCCACTCTTTCAGTCATGGACATGTCCGAGGAGCGCTTGGAATTCTGCCGGAAGAATTATGGTATTGAAAATCTGATCCACTTTAAAGGAGACGGGTCGGAAAAACAAAAAATGCTCGAGATCACCAATGGTACGCTCTTTGACCTGGTCACGGATGCCACCGGCAACCCTCAGTCGATGTCCGGGGCCCTGGATTTCGTGGCCCATACCGGACGGTTGGTTTATGTGGGCATCACCACCCAGGAGATTTCCTTCGTTCATCCGGCCCTGCATCGTAAGGAAATAGATTTACTTGCATCGAGAAATGCCCTGCCTGCGGATTTCCCCCGAATCATCAAACTCATTGAAAACGGTGTCATCGATACCGATCCTTGGATTACTCACCACCTGGAATTCGAAGAGGTGGGCGAGCGGTTTGAAGAAATCATCCGGCCCGAGAACGGGACCTTAAAAGCGATCATCGAGGTTACCGATTAACCCGGAGCTTGTCCTTTTGATTCCCGGTGGCTGATCAGCAATCCATTCTGACTTTTTATCAGTTTGCGGAGTTTCCGGAATTTGAGGATTGGAAACCCAAGTTGACGGATCTCGGAGAGGAGCATGGAATTCTGGGCACTATCATTCTTGCCAGTGAGGGAATCAATGGGACCATCTCCGGATCCATCAAGGGAGTCGAACAGTTTATGAGAGAGATTCGAAAGGATGAGAAGTTCTCGGAAATGCCTTCCCGCGAATGTCTTTCCGAACGGACCACCTTCTACCGGCTACGGATCAACTTACGAAAAGAAATTGTTACCCTGGGTGATCCTTCGATCAGTCCGTCAAAAAAGGTGGGTAAACACATCGAGCCTGAGGATTGGAATGATTTGCTTGAAGATCCAGAGATCATGNTGGTGGACACACGCAACGACTATGAAGTCGCACTGGGATCTTTTGAAGGAGCCGAAAACCCTGACACCCAGACTTTTCGTCAGTGGCCTGAATTCGTCGAGCAAAACCTGAAAAAACAACAGAAACGCAAAGTGGCAATGTTTTGCACCGGTGGTATCCGTTGTGAGAAAGCATCCTCCCACCTTTTGGAAAACGGATATGATGAAGTCTATCACCTCAAGGGGGGGATCCTCAATTACCTCGAAAAGATCCAACCCGAACAAAGCAAATGGAAAGGCGAGTGCTTTGTTTTTGATCACCGGGTATCAGTGACTCACGGGTTGACGGATGGTGAGGCCAAGCTGTGCTTCGGATGCCGGTGGCCTCTGCAGGAGGAAGACTTCTCCTCTCCTCTCTACGAGGAGGGGGTTTCCTGCCCTCGCTGCTCCAATTCCCTGANTGAGGAAAAAAAAGAAAAACTTCGCGAAAGACANAAACAGGTGGAACTTGCTCAAAAAAGACAGACATCNCACATCGGGCAAAAAATGCCGGAAGTACNCTAAATCTTGCTTGCTCCTTGCNCGNTCCGCCAAGTTGTCGTACCTTGNAGGNACTGGAAATGATTACGAGAACGGAGAAAGAGAAACCTCCCCTCCAACCCGAGGAAACCGATTTCGTGCTTCCGACCGCCTGGAAGAGCGGGTCTCTGAAATACGACGAACTTCATGCCTTTGCCGAAGGGGGAACCGCTAAACTATTCTCCACCTTCGACAAGAACCTTTGCAGGGATGTTGCGTTTAAGACTCTCCATGANGATTTGAGGAATTCTGAGATCGAGACCAAACGCTTCGTTCGCGAAGCCNGAGTCACCGCCAACATTCAACACCCTGGGACCCTGCCGGTGTACGAACTCGGAAGGGACCGTGAGGGCAACCTTTTCTTCACGATGAAAAAAGTGGATGGCAAGGACCTTCGTCAAATCCTGCACGATCTTGCTCATGAAGTTCCGGAGATGGTGGAGAAGTTTCCCCTACCCCGCCTCCTTGATATTCTGATTCAGGTTTGCCAAACCATCGCCTACGCCCACGAAGCCGGTGTGATTCATCGCGACCTCAAACCCGCCAACATCATTGTGGGAAAATTTGGTGAAGTATATGTATTGGATTGGGGCCTCGCCAAAGTCCTCGGTTCACCCAGCATCGCCCAAAAAGATGTTGCGGAAGAACCACCGAGTCCGGACCTTAGTTTAACTCCGACCGGAAGGCATTACGGCACACCTCTTTATATGTCTCCCGAAATGGCGGAGGGGGCGGCCCTGATCGACGGTCGGTCCGATGTCTTTTCGCTGGGTATCATGCTCTTTGAGATCCTCACCCTCGGCCCTTTTCTCGAAGGCGAGGATATCCTTGAAATTAAGGATAAGATTCTCAACCAACCCTACCCTCTTCCCCGGGAACGTGCTGCACAAAAGAACCTACCCAAAGACCTGGAGGCTATCTGCATGATGGCCTTGAAAAGAAACAAGCAAAGACGCTACCCCAAGGTGAGTCTTCTACTTGAGGACCTGCAACGCTACCGACACGGTGAGGAGGTTTCGGTTTATTGGTATTCAGGTTGGGAAAAACTCGTACGTTGGAATAATCGACACGCCCTTTCCCTGATCGCTCTTCTTTCCGCTTTGGCAGGAGCCNGTCTTTGGGCCTTGTTTGGACCGTAGATATCTTAGAGATCTGGAAACAGGCTGCCGCCCTTTCCAATCTTCTTGACCCGGCAATCCTTGCACACGCAGTTGGCTCCGTGATCACTGGTATCAACCTTTTCCTTCTCCTTTACCTCATCCAACATGTTTTCAGGTTTTTGGGGATTCCTCGGCTTACCTTGGGCAACCAAACGACCGGTCGTCGATCCTTCTCCAACCGAAGCTTCGTTCGTCGGACTGCGGGGGTCCGGAGTTACTGCCTCCCCGGCAGTATCTGCTTTAGCGGACAAGGCCTTGGATAGGTTGGAGGAAACTGACTGTCCCATATATTTCTTATGGTTGGCAAACCTCACCGCACTCTTTTCAAAGAAATTCGAGTTACTTACTCTCATGGAGGCAAGGAAACTGTCACTGTTTTCCTGAGCAACGATCAGGAAATCCGACGAGGAAGGATGAAACTTGGTGGCCCGGACCGACTGCCCCGGAGAAACGGGAATCTTCACCTGCCCGCCACGGTCCTGTAAGGTAATCGCCTTTTCCTTAACCTGAATCACAACAGGAAAGGCCAAGGTCGTGTTATTGCGAGTCCAAGCCAACACTTCATCCATGGCGGATTTGCTCACAGCAGGTTTTCCCTCAACTTTCTCCGCCACCATCGGCTTTTTCGTTTCGATCGTTTGGGCACGAACCAAATCATCCTTGGCATTGGAAAGTTCTCTTTCCTTATCACGCAGCTGCATTCTCAAGTCTTGAGAATCGGACATGCTTTGGGAAAGATTGCTGGCTAATTCCTGATTTTCCTTTCGGGCAAGCTTTTCCTTGTCGACTAATTCCTGGTTATCAAATTCGAGGCGTTTTTTCAGGTTCAGGTAAAATTCCTCATTCGCTTCCAGCTTGTCCACTTTCTTGGATAAGGTGGCGGCTTCCCGGACGGAAGAATCATCACTCGCTACAAACAGAGCCACCATACCGGCGGTGCTGATGAATGCGACCACGCTGGCGGCGATGGCAAAGAAGTTGCCGGATTTCTTGACCGAACTTCCCTTAAAGGCGTTTTGCATGTTGGCCACCTTGCCCTGCATTTGCTTAAGGGCCTGATCCTTCTGCGAACCTGCGGAAGAGATCTGCTGCATCTGAGCCAGCGAGGTCTGCAATTCCTTGCCCATATCCACAACCTTCTTGTTTCCATCAACCAGACGGCCGGAAAGGATGCTGGCAACATTCAGGCAAAGCTGGCCACCGGCCACACCATGTTCGCCTATAAANCCAAGCAGGCGNTCGTGATCCAAACGCCAAAGAATGGCTTCGCCAATCGCCTGAACATTAGCGGAAGCCACTCCCCCACTGAGAAAGGCCATCTCTCCGAAGGCGGCTCCCGCTCCAAGGGTGGCAATCTGCTGGCTTTTCCCCTGATCATTGATCTTGGTGATGGCCACCTCACCGGAAACCACCATGTAGAGGTAGCGCTGTTCATNACCATCCGAAACAAGAGTTTCGTCTTCGGCTAAAATCCATTCTCCGCCGAACCTCAATTCTTCCATTTCTTCAGTGCCAATGTTGGCACAAAGCCCGGTGTTCGGCAGATCGTAACCGGCCTCTAAAACGTCTTCTCGGTGCAGAAGTTTCATAATCGATTTAGCTTACTCAAGAGTTCCTTAAAAGAGCAAGTTTAGAAATACTCCTCGAATTTCCTCCCATGATGCTCAATGGCAACTCTTGCCGTGNTTCTTCAACCGCCAGTAATTGTAGGGCCAGGCCGCAAGAAAACCCGCNCCTAATGTGTAGGGTAAAACGCCCAGAGTAATTGCAGGAGCTCCCATCATTCCATAATCGACCAGATTCATCGCTGCCTCCATCAGCAGCATGGAAAGCAGACTCATCCCGATAGCGGTCCGAAAGGCCTCCCTCGGACCCAGTTGTTTCCAAAGGATGATGGTTTCCAAAATAATGCTGGTTACGATTCCCGAAGTCATCGCGACCACCCACACCACGGTCCATAAGCTCTTNGGAATCGGTTCCGGAGCAAAATGATTTTGAAAGAGAAAAATNGCCCCGAGGTCACCAATGGCACAGCCAACCAGGCANCCCAANGTGTTTTTAGCTGAACGAAGTGCGNTCATCTTGNCAAGGAGTGGTTCAAGTCCANCTNTNGACCTTCGGTATGGAAGTAAAGAGTAAGANCAGGCTGATTTTGTCCGAGGGCAACCCCGTNAACTCCTTCAGCGCCTGCCGGTAGGACTCTANTTGAGCTTGATGCCTNTNAATCAAGNCATCGACTCCACCGCCCGNAGNTAAACGGTCCGTTTTAAAATCGATGATTTCAGCACGGATAGGGTTTCCATNCTCCGATAGANAAAGAACCACGCGGTCAAAAACCCCCTGAACCATATGATCANCCCGCTGCCAAACAAAGCTTTTTTCCCGCCAGACCTCAATGTTTCCTTCCGGTTTTTCGAAGAGCCGCCTGACTTCCAAATGCTCAAAGGCAGCCGAAAGAATGCGACTGGATTTCGTTGAAAGACCAGCGGCGTTGTCCGCAAGCCAACGCTCCATGGAATTCTCTTTTTCCCACCACTCNATTTTTTCAAACAGCGAATGAACCTCGGTTCCCAATGCTTGNGCGCTTCCACCCTCNGAACGAAGTAAATCATCGACATCCACAAGGTCCNGGGATTTTTCGGAAGGACGAAACTTNGATAAACCACAAAATTTCCTCGNNCCCAAATCCTCAAATTTAGCTGGTGGGGTTTCCTTGNCACTCGATGCTTTCCTCGATCGTTCCTCCCACCAGGCAGGAGAACCGCCATGATAAACCAACTCGAAGCCCTCCTCTCTTTGCCCAACCAGTTGACCGGCTTGGTCCATAACTACAGGATCCAAGTCCCTGGGAACTTCGAGCCTTTGGGCAAGCAAGTGAATGAAATTTTTGGATTTCGATTTGGGAGAGTAAGGCTCAGAAAAAAGATAGAGTGCTCGAGCTGGACGGGTCATTCCGACATAAAACTTACATAAACTTTCAAAGGCCGCATCCTCCTCATCCGAATCCAGCAAGGCGGCGAGGTAAGGGTCGGATTCCTGGATAATCTTTCTGGGTTTACTCAGAACCCAGTCACATCCAATTCCGGAGGAGGAGGATTTCCCGTACAACTCAACTCCGTTCTGGGATCTTCGCCCACCCACCGAGCGAAGACTGTTACCTCCCAACTCGGGCATAATCACCATATCAAAAGTCAAGCCCTTGGACCCGTGGATGGTCATGGCACGCACGCTGGTTTCCATTGCCCCCCGAGAAGATTCGGAGCTCCCTGCAGCCTGAAGAAAAAGGTCGATATCACGCTGTCCTCTTCGATCAAAGGAGCGGGCAAGATCAAAAGTCTGCCTTAATCGCTTGGTGGCAAAAGGCCGGGCCTCTGCCTTCACCCAAGCCAAAGCTTTTCCGCCCCATTCCCTCACAAATGCCCCCAAGCCCCGCTCATGCGTTAGCATCCGTACTTCCTCAAGAATCTCGGAAAGATCTCCGGATTCCCCGCTTACCAGGGGAGACATCTCCAAATGCCCGATGGCCCATTGATCGGTGGGATGGACGGATGCCCTCAGGAGGGAAAGCAAAAACTGCGAAAATCCGTTGTCGGTCGCAGGTAGAGCACCCACCTCATCCTCAATGGGCATACCGGGTAATTCTTTCCTGAGAAAATCGACCAGTGCTCGAGCGGTGGCCCGTTTTTGCGTAAGAATCGCACAGGACCAACCCCGTTCGACGGGATGGATCGTTCTTAGTAATTCGGCAATTGCCCGAAATCGCTCCTCTTCCTCCTTCGCGGTCCACCAAATGACATTTCCGCTAAGCTTTTCGGTCTTTGGCGAAACCCGGTGAGGCATCCAGTTGCTCTCCCATCGACTGACCGACTCCCCCCCTTCGACTCCCGAACCGAACACCTGATTCACTGCGGTCAGAACATCTTTACCCGAACGCCAGGAAAGGTTCATGTCGTCGATCTTCAAGCGATCGGAAAACCGTTCCTCCAAGTAACCGAAGAGACGCGAATCACCTCCCCGCCATCCATAGATTGCCTGTTTCTGATCACCCACGCAAAAAAACATCCGGTGTTCCTCATGATCATAAAGCACCTCTTCCAAAAGAGGTTCGATCACTGACCATTGGCTGGGTGAAGTATCCTGAAATTCGTCCAGCATCCAGTGCAGATACTTTCGGTCAAAACGATATTCCCGGTTCAGTTTGGCCAATTCATCTCCTTCCTGGTTCAAAAGCATAGGCAAATCCGAGAAAGTGATTCCTCCCTTCTCTAGAACCAACTTCCGGTAGTTTGCCACCACTTTGCTTAGAAGAGCATGAATGCCCCTGGTCCGAATTCCGCATAACCGAAGCTCCTCTCCAATCAGGTGTGCCGACATCCGCTGAACGGCGGCAACCCACTCCCCGCAAAAAAAATACTCCTTCCGATAGTAAGTCAGTGAGAACGAAGACTGGCTATTCATGGAAGCCTTCAAAAGTTTTTTAAATCCTGTACTTTGCTTGTCCAGGTTCATCCCTGGAGTCCATGCGGCGAAATCACGAATCGCATTCTCAAGCGCTTTTATGACCCGTCCGTCCGACAACTCCGGTTCAACCTCAATCCCTTGGTTTTCCAAGAGTTCCCAGCACCTTGTCGAATCCCCCGTAGGATCGTAGCCCTCGGGAATCTGCTTCCAAGTGGCGGTGTCCGGCCAAAGATTTTCCACCGCTCCCCAAGCATCGGGGTTCGGGCATTGACCGAGCAAATCCCGAAAGGAAAGAGCGAGTTCCATCACCCAGGGAAAAAACTCCCGATCCTCCAGAAGCTTACGGGCTCGAGAAAAAGCATCAATCAGCAGAGAACTCTCTCTTAGGCTTTCTTCGAAACAGCGCTTCAGGCAGTCCGACCACCTTTCCCGGATAGAGGCTTCGTCCATCAAATCGAACCCTACCGCCAAGCCGTACTCCAAAGGAGCGGAGGAAAGCATCGAGAAAAAGAACGAATCCAAAGTTCCCAGAGTCAAGCGGTTCATGGATCGCAGGAGAATGGCAATTTTTTCCCGGATCACTGAAGCAGAAATCTCCAATCCGAATTTCGACTCCAAAGCCTCCCTTGCTTTCGGATCCTTTGCTGCTTCGGCCAGTTTCCGAAGGATCGCATCGAAAAACTCACCCGCCGCCTTTCGTGAAAAGGTAAGTGCCACAATGCTGGTGGGGTCGGAGCCAAGGAGCATCAGATAGATGAAACGATCGGTCAGTTGGTAAGTCTTTCCACTGCCCGCGGAAGCCTTGATCAATTCACGCAAATCCATAGGTTCGCTGGGAGTCATTATACAAACCCCCCGATCGCCTCTTCCGGCGAATGAAAAAAGAGATCTTTAAAATCATCGTAATCAAGCTTCGAAATCGGTTGATGCTCGGCTGGTTCGAGCAAATCCCGAACGATTCCACGAGCACACTCCATCGAGCTTTCCATCAATTCGTCCTGCAAGCCATCCCAGACTTGAATCCCAATCTCCTCGGGTTGGGCAGGAACCGTAAAGAGGCCCACCTCAAGAGACTGCCCCGACTCCATGAGTAAGGTTCTCTCCGCCCAGGCTCGATACAAGGGGAGTTGTAAATCCAACCACCTTTTGGGCCTTCCGTTCCATTCGAAACGACAGAATTCCGGAAACTCCTCGGTCCGGGCATAACCACCACGGAAATGTAAATCTTCAGGACTCTTTGCGGAGGTTTTGTAATCCAGGAGTCGGTACACTCCCCGTTGGGGATGATAATCAATGCGATCGATTTTGCCTACGATTCGAACACTGCCCTCGGAACTGAGTGGCTCTTTATCGCTCAAGGGAACCAACCATGAGAAACCATCGCTGGATGGGTGGGCTTCCAAATGAAACTTTTTTTCGACCTCCTGAATTTGCCAACCATCGGAAATTTCCAACGCACGCAACTGGGCAACGCATCGCATCCGTCTCTCGATCGCCGCTTTTTGCTGTAACAGGGAAAGGCTTGGGTTCCTTCCGTACTTCTCAGAAAAGTCCTCTTCAACTTGCTTTTTGAGAGCCATGAAGATTTCCGACTCATCCCCGGTGTTAAGGCCATAGAGTGCCTCCAGTGCACTATGAACCAAAGTCCCAAAATCCATAGCATCGGCTTCGGCTTTTTCCGCATCGTAGGTTTGCATGCCAAATTTCCTCTTCAGGTAAAAACGAAAGGGACAGGAGAGAAAATCTCGGAATGCAGTTACCGACAACCGATCAATGGGTTCCCTTTCTCCCGGTTCCAACTTCCAGGGGTAAGCCCAAGCAGGATTCTCGTCTTCGGGAGGAACTTCGCCAAACAGCTTTTCGGCCCGCTTAGGCAGGGTTTCAGGATCGTCCGGATGACAAAGGAAAAAAAGTGGAGAAGGACGTAAGGGAGATCCGTCCCGACTAAATTTACCAAGAATAAAATCAATGCGTCCCTTTTGCCTTTTCGACTCCACCAACCAGTGTAGCAAATAAGCATCCCTCGAAGTACGGTCCTCATCCGTCCACAGTCCGAGTTCACTCCGTAAAGATTGAGGAATGAAGCTATCAGCGGGAAGAGATTCCGGTAAGTGAACATCGTTGCATCCAAGCACAATCATTCGGGGAGTATCCGCCCAGGCAAGCTCCAGCCAACCGTGTAACTCCAAATCCCCCTCTGCCGCCTCTTCCACCCAACATTCCTGAGCCAATTGTTCCAGCAAAAGAGAGAAGCGTTCCTCGACGCTCAACTCCTTGACCTTTGAAATTTCTTCGAGCAACTCTGAAAATTTGGGCAGGAGTTGAAGGCAATCCTGATCGTGCTTGCACTCCGGATCCAAAGGCCTTCCCGCGAAGGCCGAGCGAATCAATTTGCGAATTTCATCCTCGAAGGAACCTTCGCGCAAAAGGCTCATCCATTCTCCAAACCGCTCCCAAGCCTGAGCAACGGTATGTTTCCGGCGCTTCGCAAAATAAAATCCATCTTCCCAACTTTGGGGTAAGTGGTGCTGATGGAGCTGGTCCAATTCAATCAACCACTCCCGGACCTCTCCAGTGCCCCCCTCCTCTTGCAAGCAATGCAAGGTTTGAGGAAAACGAAGCAGACGAACCGCCTCTTTCATTCCCTCGGTAACCAGCAAATCCTGAATCGCCTTTAGCCAGGCGTACAAGGATGACTCCTTTCCCGGCTTACCCTCCGGATCATGGAACCCAGGCAAACGTGAAGTTTGCTCAGCTTGCTCCCCCATGCACTCCTTGACCTCGGAATCAAGGACGCCCACGCTTAGGATCTCGGTAGTCACAAAAGGAAGAGACTCCCCATATTCAAAAAGCGTGCGGGCCTGCTCTCTTGGTCCATAAACCAAACGAATCCGATCGTCCGTCAAGGTCATGGGCTTGCTTTCCCAAGCCGAGCGCACCGGGCGTCCAAAGGGATCAAAGGAAGAAAGACTCTCTTCGGGAGAAGCAAAGATGATGACTCTCACCCGCAGACCCTGGCTCATCAGGTTTTCCAGGGCTTTTCTTCCCAAATCGGGAAACCCGGAGACTCCGAGTAAAACCACCTCATCGACACCCCGGGGAACCTGAGGAGCAAGGCTCCACTTTCGCCTTGCATCCATGGGGTCAAGAAAACCCTCCTTTTCGAGTTTTTGACGATAGTGCTTTTCTAGGTTGGACAAATCCGTCCACCTGTCCTGCTCCCCCCACTTCTCGGTCAGACGGGTATGCTCGACGGATTGGCAATCATGATCCGCCTCAGCCAAAGTCTCACGTAACCCGACCAGAGCCTGTGCCATGGACATTCCCCAGGCCAAGTCCAGGGATTGAGGAATCTGGGGAAACAAGTGGGGAAACCGAGTAAGATCGCAGTCCTTCACAACCTGAGTCCAAAAAGCCAGAACTTGAACCTGAGAAGCAATGGGAATTCCATCAATCGAGTCCGTATCCGGTTTGATCAGGCTTCCAGGGGCACTGAACCGTGGCAAAAGGCAAGCCGAACCTTGAGTCTGAGAGGCCTGGGCAAGCCCTTCCCTCAATCGCTGGGCCGCTCCGTTCGTTTGAGTAATCACCCAAAGATGAGACAAATCGATGCACGCCCCTCCCTCGGACTCCCCGAGCAGCCAATCGATCGATCGTTCGACGGGCGACCCTTCCCAATCCAGAATGATCCTTTCGGGTTTCATACCACAGTGAGTACCCTCAGGCAGCCTGCAAAGTTTTGGAATCGAGAACCCGTTCAATCGCTTGGAAAATTCTCTTAACCACCGGAACCGCCACCGAATTACCGAATTGGCGATAGCAAACATTTTGACGGGGATGCAGACGGAAGTCCTCGGCAAAGCCCATGATGCGACGGCATTCCTCGGGATGGAGGCGACGCACCCGATCCTCGACCAGGTACATTCCGGTCTTGGCTCCGATCCCCCCGCCGTAGGCAGATAAGGTAATGGCATGCCCTTTGGGACTGTATACCCGTTCGCCTTGCCCCCCTTTGCCCACCGTGCCAATTCGAAGGGGACGGTTTTCTCTTTGGGTAGGCAACTCCGAGCTGAGCCGTAGGTCCGAACGTTCAATCACCAAATCACCCAGCCTCGGATCCTCCGCGGGAAGAAGCAAATCCTCCAAGACCAAATCGTCGTCTGTTGGCTCGGGAAAACAAAAATCCTTTAAGCCAAGATCCCGACGCAAACATACGAAATACAGACGTTCCCGCTTCTGAGCGACTCCGAACCGGGAGGCGTTCAAAACTTGGTAGGAGACCGCATATCCAGCCCGCTCCAAGAGACGGACCGTGGTTGCCAAGGTGCGACCCTTGTCGTGGCTAAGGTAATTCTTCACATTTTCCAAAAACAAAACCGAGGGCCGATGGTGTCTGGCCATCCTGAGGATTTCATGCAAAAGGGTACCGCGTGCATCATCAAACCCCTCTTGGTTTCCGGAAATACTAAAGGGCTGACAGGGGAAGCCTCCACACAGAACCTCATATTCCGGGACCTCGGAGACATTGACTTCAGTCAGATCGCCTACGGGACGCTCCCCATAATTTTGGAAGTAGGAAAACTGGGCATCCTTATCCCAATCGGAGGAAAAAACACAGGTGTGCCCACAACCCTCGAGAGCTTGGCGGAAACCACCGATTCCACAAAACAAATCAATGAACCTCATGCTCATTATTTAAACCTCCCCCCCATTCCCAAGAGGTAATCTCAATGGCTTCGGGAATCAACCCGAAAGATAATAGAAACAATCGACTCAGACGTCGCAAAGCTCAACCGCTTCGGTCAGGCCCTGAACCGGATCACGGGTGGGAATGAACTCCTGCCCCACAAAGCCATTGTAGCCCGCCTTGAGCAGGGCTCTCATAATCGGAGGATAATTGATTTCTTGCTTGTTATCCAATTCCCCCCGACCCGGGTTGCCAGCGGTATGAACATGCCCGATCATATCTCCGCACTCCCCAACCCTGCGGATGACATCGCCATCCATAATTTGCACATGATAAATATCAAAGAGGAGTTTGACCCGTGGAGAACCCACCGCATTCAGGATATCCATGCAGTAATCGGTGTGATCCCCTTGATAACCCGGATGCCCCTTGTTGGGGTCGGTACCGTCCCGGCTGTTGAGCATTTCCAAACAGACCGTAACTCCTTTTTTCTCCGCATATTTGGCGACTTTCTTGAAACCGGCAATGCAGTTCTTGGCTCCTTCCTCCAAAGAGAAATTCTCCGAAAATCCAGTAAAGGCGATGACATTAGGACAGCCGAAGTCCGCCGATTCATCAATGGCCTGTTTGGTCGCCTCGATCAGCCAGCCATGATACTCCGGGTTATTGAAACCCTTGATGAAAGGGGCTCCGTCCACCGGTATTCCGGAGATGGCACAGGTTAACCCATACTTTTTCAGGACCGGCCAATGCTTGGAATCGATCAGTTCGATACTCTTGCAACCAAGCTTCGTTGCGTGCTCGCAGGTCTCCTCCACACTCCAATGCTCCGAAAAGCACCAGGATACCACCGACTGATTGATTCTACCCTTGCGAACGCCAGGCTTCTTTTCCTTGGCTTTCTGGGCCAAACTGGCCACCGGAGAACCAGCGAGCCCACCGGCCACCAAGCCAGCGGACACACCCTTGAAGAGAGAACGGCGGGAAAGGGGTTTATTTGCTTGTAAAGGGAAGGATTTTTTTTCTTTCATGAAAACCTTTTTTCATGGCCACTGGAAGGATGGCAAGGGCAAAGCACATCCCCGAATCAATTTTCGAGTTCTTCGAACTATCTCTTCCAAAAAACCATCGAGAGCAAAAGACCAATGAAGGCCCCCGTCGCATCCGCGGCCGCATCCCAGACATCGGGATCCCGAGCCTGCTCCATCCAATCCTGCAGACACTCATCACCGATTCCAAAACAGACGCAAAAAGTAAGCAAGCCCCAGGGGAACCCTCCGCCACTGATTCCGAACGCACCCCATGCAAGGATACCCATGATCGCATATTCGATCATGTGCAAAGCCTTGTCCGGGACCATCGAAGTCTGTTCCGGGAGGTNTTCAGGTGGCAAACTAGAAATGTAAAGCACNGCAGCACAGTACAAACCCAAGGCAATTTTCCACTTCAAAGCCATGGAATTTACCTTTCCCCATTCTAATAGATTGGGCAATNAAAAAAAGACTNTCTAAAATCNGCCGATGCCCCGGCAGCATACACAAAAACCGAAAAAGTTGGCTTCCGGCAAAGCAGACCGTAGGTTGTGTNNATATGAACTTCATNGCAATGAACCGCTTTCGCATAGTTAAGGGTCACGAACCCGAATTCGAAGATATCTGGANAACCAGGACCTCTTACCTGAAAGAGGTNCCCGGCTTTGTGAAATTCAACCTCCTNAAGGGACCCGAAAACGAGGACCACATCCTCTATGCATCTCACAGCCTNTGGGAATCCGAAGCTCACTTCAAGGCCTGGACCCGGTCGGACGCTTTTCATAAAGCNCACGCTGGAGCCGGCAACCGCGGACACCTCTATCTGGGTCACCCCGAATTCGAAGGCTTTGCGGTGGTGGAAAACACCGGCGTGGAATAATTGCTTTCTCCTTCCCACATGAATAGNGTTCCCTGCACTCGAAGGCTTGACAAGAGTGCCTTCGCTTGGGCAGGTTTGTAACCGTGGAACTGATGGATTCATTACTTGGTGGGCTCGCTGGNCTGGGCNTGGGCATTGGCTTATTGCTTGCCTATGTCATCCGACAAAGAAAGCTTCTCGGAAGNATCGATTCNTTGGGTGCCGAAAACCGCATGCTNAAAGAAGAGATCAAACGGACCCAAACTACAGAAAGCGAACTNCGGGAAAAACTCAGGCAGGCNGAGATCGAACGGACCGAGAAAGCAACNCTGAACGATGAGCTTAACCGGAAGTTGGATGAACAGATCAAGGAACAGGAGGAAGCAGCCAAACGAATGCAGGAACGCTTCGAAAATCTTGCCAATAAAATCCTCGAGCAAAAGAGTGCCAAATTCACCGAGGCCAACAAGGAAAACCTTAAGAATGTANTGGGTCCCCTCGACAAAGACATCAAAGCCTTCCGCAAGAAGGTGGAGGACATCCACGAGAAGGATCTGAGTCAGCATGCCTCGCTCAAGGAGTTTCTCGGAAACCTGCAACAGAGCCAACATCAATTAAGCGAAGATGCCCGCAACCTCACCACCGCTCTCAAAGGAGATTCCAAGAAACAGGGAGACTGGGGAGAATTNATTCTCGAACGCACCCTTGAAGCCTCCGGTTTGGTCAAGGGACAGGAGTTCACGATGCAGGAAACCTTCGANCGACAACGGCCCGATGCGATCATTCACTTACCCGANGAGCGGGCCATCGTTATTGACTCAAAGGTTTCCCTAACCGCCTATGAACGCTCCATTTCTTTGGAGGAAGAGGGTCTCCGGGAGGAAGCCCGCAAGGANCACCTCCAATCAGTAAAAAAGCATGTCAACGAATTGTCGGAAAAGGACTACTCCGCAATCGAACGAATTAACGCTCCTGATTTCGTTCTCCTCTTCGTACCCGTTGAACCTGCCTTCGGAGCCGCNNTGAAGGAAGANCCCAACCTTTATCAGTACGCCTTTGACCGCAAGATCGTACTCGTGACCTCAACCACTCTGATGGCAACGATTAAGACCGTTGCGAACCTCTGGAAGCTTGAAAAGCAAAACAAGCACGCCAATGAAATCGCTCGGCAAGCCGGCAATCTTTATGACAAGTTCGCCGGGTTTCTNGGGAACATGGAAGACATAGGTAAAGCCCTGCAAAAAGCAAATGAAGCCCACCAAAAGGGAATCGGGCAATTAACCACCGGCTCGGGCAATCTGATCGGAAGAGTGGTAAAACTCCGAGAACTTGGGATTCGTTCCAAAAAGGAACTCCCTGCCAGTTTTATTGAAAAAGTCACCGAACACACGGAAGNACAAGGCGACTTGACCTTGGAAGAATTTACCGAAGACCCAGAGGAAAAAGAGTCCGATTTGAGAGTCGAAGGCTGATAATCAGCGCTGCCAAGGCACATTGGTCGCACCTTTGTAATTTTTGGACAGCTCTTTGAGCGAATGCAGNATTTCTCTTTCCGANTAGCCCGTAGCGTCCAAAAGGTTGCGATCCATTGCTTTACCTCGCCCAAGAGTTGCGTTGCTCTGCTCTGCCCGTTCCAGAACCTCATTGGCGATTCGTAAAAGAGCCTGTTCAAAAGGGTTTCGGGTTTCGTAAAGGTCACGCATCGAATCCTCGATGATNGTGGTTACATAGGGTTCAAATCCGATCTGGGACAGGGAGGAGAAGGTCATGCCTGTGCATGCCTCCCTGACCTCTTCAAAGGTCTGCNCNGGAAANCTCCCTGCATGNACCATGTGTTCGTAAGTNAGATAAGAAAANTTNTAGAGNAGNCCNGCTAAATACAAATCATCGGGTTCACGNTCCAAATCACCAACAAAACGTTTCAGAAAACGGGCTAAAATCACCGANCGCCTCTTGANNAANTGAGTGGACATTCCGTTTAACCCCAAAGGCAGTTCGAAAATTTCCTGATTCATTGTCCGAATNGCCAAGCTCTTCAGAAAGCCCAATCCCTTTTTGAATAAAATATCTTTGGCGAANTGCTCTTCATTGCCCACAAAACCGGAACGNCGNGTCAGCTTGGTTAACAANCCTTCATCGTGNGANCAGGTTANNAGAATATCCTCTAGNGTGGGTTCNTCTTTATTGATCAGAGCTTCNAATTTGGGAAGCAGAATTAAGGTTGGCGAAGTTTCAACCAAAATTTCATAGAGCGATGGAGTTTCTGTGTGGATGGTGCGGGATTCCGTTTCGAGTAACATTTTTTAGTTAAGTATGAGTGATTTTAATATGCTTGATTTGTTTTTTTTACTATACATAGTCATTTCATATAGTGCATTTTTCTATTTATTTTGTGAGCCAATATTTAACTATGTATCTTATTAGCTTACTTTTTGTCAATAAATTCTTGTTAATCTTTTATTTTTTTACGGTTTCGTAACAAAAGAGGTGCGTTTCCTTTGAATTTGCTCAAATTCCGATGATTCGAAGACGATCCAACCACCTACCTGAAATTTGAAGAAAGGAAAACTATTCTGAGTTTGCTTAATAAAAAGCTTCCTGTTGGTTTGAGGGATGCCACATTTCCTTCGCTTGCTTTTGATCAATTGGACGCTTGGTCCCCTTCTCTTCTCGGTATCACCCAACCGACCCAATGTTCTTTGGATCACTGCGGAGGACATGAGTCCAGTTTTGGGATGCTACGGTCACCCCGATGCGATCACACCCAACCTTGATACATTTTCTAAACAAAGCGTTCGCTACACGCATGCCTTTGCTTCCGCACCGGTTTGTTCCCCCTCTCGATCCTGCCTGATCCAGGGTTCTTATCCGACGTCTCTTGGAACCCAGCAAATGCGTTCGGGCTTTCCTCTACCCGCTCCCATGAAAGGTTTTCCCGCCCTCTTACGCAAAAGCGGATATTTCACCACCAACAATGTAAAGACCGACTACAATTCGGGCAACTACCAGGACATCATCGCCAGTTCATGGAACCAAAGTTCAGCCGAAGCCCATTGGCGCCTGAATCCCGAGTCTAAAAAACCCTTTTTCTCCGTATTCAACCTCATGACCTCCCACCAAAGTCGGACTATGGTTTGGTCTTACGATCGGTTCGAAAAGGAAATCCAGTCGAAGCTGAGCGAGAATGAAATCCACCATCCCAACAAAATCAATCTCCCCCCCTATTACCCGGATACGCCAGTCATCCGAAAAACGGTTGCCCGCTTTCACGATTGCGTCACCGTAATGGACAAGGAAGTGGGTGAAATTCTACGACAATTGGACGAGGATGGGATGTCGGAAAACACCATCGTTTTCTTTTACTCGGATCATGGATCCGGAATGCCCAGACATAAACGGGCACTACTAGACAGTGGGATGCATGTTCCTCTCTTGATCCGTTTTCCTGAAAAATGGAAAAAGCTCGCTCCCGCAAAGGCCGGGCAAAGCATTGACCGCATGGTTGCTTTCGTGGATTTCGGGCCCACAGTTCTTAACCTCCTGGGCCTCCCTATTCCCGAGCACATGCAAGGAATCCCCTTTCTCGGTCCCGAATCGGACAAATCCAGGGATTTTGTTTTCGGACACCGTGATCGCGTCGACGAAGCGAGAGACTTAGCCCGTTCAGTCCGGGACCTAGACTTTCTTTATATTCGCAACTACATGCCCCACCTCAGCTACAACCAGCCCACTGCGTGGCCTGATCTGGGAGAAATTCGCCACGAGTTTTACCAGTTGGCAAAGACTGGAAAAATGAGTCCGGAGCAGTGGCACTTTGCGGGGCCGTTCCGTCCAGTCGAAGAACTCTACGACTGCAGCAAGGACCCACAAAACCTTAATAATCTAATCGGATCGAACAATCATCGAGCGATTCTCGTTCGAATGCGCAAGGCACTCGCGGTTCATCTCAGGGAAACACGGGACCTGGGATTCCTTCCGGAATTCGAGGCGTGGCAAGCCTTTGAGGGAAGCTCCGGATGGCAAGTGGGGAAATCCGGTTCTCTTGATCTAAAAACGATCGGCGAGGCGGCATCCGCCGTCGGTTTGGCCAAGGAAAAAACCTTGATCGCAAACCTCCGCTCACCGAACCCTCCGGTCCGCTACTGGGGAGCCATCGGCCTAGCTGCGCACCAGCAAAAGCCATCGAAATCTTGCTTAAACGCCGTTGAAAAAGCCCTCACCGACTCCTCGCCCTCGGTCCGCATCGAGGCAGCGAACGCCCTGGCCAAGCATGGTTACATCGCTGCCGCTCTTCCTATTCTAATCAGTGAGTTGGAGCACGAGAACCTGATCGTGGTCACTCATGCCGCCCGTACCATCGAATTGCTTGGTGAACAGGCAGAAGAGGCCATTCCCGCGATGCGGGCCTGTCTCAAAAGGGCACACAAAATCCGCCCACCCGATCTGTCCCCTGTCATTGTACTTCCCGGTGACCAGGACATGGCCATGTTCGTCGGCTTCTCCTGCCAGGCTTTTTTGGATCAATTCAAAGATTCGGACTGATCCAAGGTCCAGGACTAAGCCCTTGGGTCCTTTTGCCTCTAGTTCTTAAAATTCCACCTCCCTGAAAAAATAAACCACATGCGAACTAATCTGATTAAGAAGCCATTGGGCTTCTCGCTCGTTGCCTTAGTCATTTGGTTTATTTACCCGGTTGCAAGGGTCACTTTTTTCCTTCTTACCGACCCCATTCAGGATGACCGGTCCATACTCGCCAACGAAACGCTGATCGATGACGCGAGTGGCAAGAATCAAACCAAGCATTCGGGCATCCTCCGTTTGCCCGCTGACCTTAACCATAGTATTGCTTTGCTAAGAAAAACTTTGACTGAAGCCCGAAGGGAGGGAAAGAAAATGATTCCTTTTGGGGCTCGGCACTCAATGGGCAAACAGAGTATCCAAGAAAACGCCATCCATATTGACCTGAAAAATTTACGGGCAATGAAACTGGAAGACGGTCTCCTTCGCGTGGAAGCGGGTGCAAGATGGAATCAGGTCCTGAACTTTCTTGCCCCCCGAGGACTCGCCGTTGAAGTCATGCAAAGCAACGCGGATTTTTCCATCGGGGGAACCTTGAGTGTCAATGCACATGGTTGGCAACCCGACCGTCCACCGGTAGCTTCCACGGTTGATAGAATTCGAATTATGACAGCAGATGGAGAGCTGAAAATCTGTTCAAGAACTGAAAATCAAAATCTTTTCCGGCATGCTCTGGGTGGATACGGAATGATGGGTATTCTTCTGGAGGTTTGGATAAGACCCGTCAAAAATGAAATCCTTCGTTCTTCGCATCAGGTCACTACCCCTTCCGAATTTTTGAGCCATTGGGAAAACATGAAGAAAGAACCGGTTCGTCTGGCTTTTGGTCGACTTTCGGTCGCTCCTGATTCGTTTTTCGAAAAAATTCTTTTGGTTTCTTACCTGTCGACGGATGAAATCTCCAAAGAACCTGTTACGGTCAAGACAGGGTTCAGAACCTCACTCTCTCGGGCAATTTTCCGAGCATCCCTGGGCAGCAAACGAGGTAAAAACTTTAGAAACCTGATGGAAGGCATTGCCGGTGGGGAAGCAGGAGGAACTCATCCACGAGCCAGTCTACTGATCGAACCGGTTCGCATTTTCGCAAACAATGATCCTGACAAGATCGATCTGCTCCTGGAGGTTTTCATTCCGCAGGAAAGATTCTCCGGATTCATTCCCAAAGCGGCTAATTTGCTCCGCAACCGCTCCGGTGAACTGCTCAATGTCACAGTCAGGGAAATTACCCAAGATTCCGACACCGCCTTGCCTTACGCCAAAACCAAGGTCTTCGGATTGGTCATGCTGTTCACCCTGGACCTAACGAAAGAAGCGGAACAAGGATTCGCGGAACTGACACGAGAACTCATAGAAAGAGCCCTCCTCGAGGGCGGCACCTTCTACCTTCCTTATCGCAACTACGCTTCCCCGGAACAACTTCATCGCAGCTACCCGGGTTTGGATTCCTTTCTGGAAACGAAAGAGTCCTGGGATCCGCAAACGATCTTTGCGAGTGGATTCTACGATTACCTGTTGAAGTCCCGAAAGGAATGGAACCAAAACCCTTAGTTGGAAACCCTCAATCCTTCTCCATATTCCGAGCCTTCCAAGACTTTTCTCAGGGCTGCGTAATCATAGGCTAAGGATTGCTCGAGGACGGAATAATATAACTCCGACTGGAAATAACAGGTAGCCACATCGGCATCAATGAGTTCAACATCCTCCTCCCGAACCGTAGGCATGCGGAGAAGGCGACCTCGGGTAAAATTCTTCAACTTCAGAATGTAATCTGATGCATTGAGAGAGATTATTTTTTTCATTAGAACCGCATTCTTCAAGCGAGTCAGATCTGATTGGTTACGAAGAAAAATCACTTGTTTCAGTGCCCCTCCAGGCACTCTCTTATTTGATTCCAACAAGAGCGACCGCCAGCTCTGGTCGTCTGGACAATCCACAACCATAACCTCCGGCACAGGTTCCTCGAGCAAGTGATCAATCGTCATGGAATCCCGACGCATTCGAAAACACAAGCCCACCGCTTTTCCAGTGGTTCCTTCCTCAAAGACAAAGGGGGCAAACTCCTCCAGATACTCAGATAAAAAACGAACCCGAAAACCCGAACCGCTTGACTTCTCCTTTTCAAAGAAAATTAATTTTCCCACATCGAGCACCTCGGCCGCCTTTTGTCTTTTGAGCACTTCATAGATCTGCCGGCGGACCAAAGCATCCTCTCCCGGAACTGCCTGTCCAGCAAAACGCCGATACGGGTATTTCTGAGTGAGTTGCGGGTGGTCGTTAACGATCCGATCGACCACTCGCTGCAGTTGCCGCAATCCTTTGTTTTCCGTCAGGTATCTTAAGTCAAAAGTATCTTCTGCTCGGATGCGATAGGCATCCCTAAAGAGACGATTACCAAATTTATCAAAAAGGTCGTCATCCTTGGGCATACTTGCGTGCACGGGGGATTCATCTGGTAAGACCGACGGAGTAATCACGATGATGACCTCCCTTTTCAACCCCGTCTCGTCCTTCGATCGAAATAGACTTCCCAAGATCGGGAGGTCTCCGAGTAGAGGAACCTTTCTCAGCGTTTCCTCCGAATCCTTCGCTATCAATCCTCCGACGATAAAGGGAGTGTCATTGGCAATTCGTGCATATGTTTTCACTTCGCGAATGGATAGGGTCGGCGCGGTCGCAAGTACAATGTCATCTTTACCCATGACATTTTGGTCCTTGCCAGGAACCCGGGCCGAGACGGCGGCATTGATTTGCAGGGAAACCTCGGCTCCATCGCTGCTGATTCTCGGTCGCACCGCAAGTTTGATTCCCGCTGTGACATCCCGGAAGTCAACTGCGCTCACATAATCCTTTACAAATTTGGTATTGGCTATGGGAATCTTTTCGGAAACATTGATGTACGCCATTCGATTATCCAAAGTAAGGACACTCGGACGGGAAAGAATTTGAGCGGAACCTTCCTGAACCAAGGCTTGCAGGCGAAGATTGAACTCTCGAAAGACATTGGTGATGGTGGCATCGAATTGAGGAGTACCCACGGTCGGGGACAGGATTTTCCCCACTACCAAACTGTCATTCGGCCCATCGAGCTTGCGGTTTATGAAATTCCCAGAAGATACCCCATCCTTGCCCGAATTAAAGTCCCACTCCACTCCCAATTGGTCAAGTGCCTGAGAGGAAATTTCCAAAACCATTGCTTCAATCATGATTTTTCGGGCAGGCAAGTCGATTTGCTCCGCGATAATTCGGCGAATGGAACCTGCGGACTCGGGTTTTTGGGGATCGTAAAAAAGAAGCAATTCGTTAATCGGGTCGGTTTCGGTCTGCGGGAAAACCTTCTCATGGTCCGGAATCACATCATGAAATGCCGTAACCGGGGTTGGCACTACAACCGGCAAATCTTTTGGATCTACAGCTCGGTCCGGAGTTCCAACTCGCACCCCATATAATTTCAAAAGTTTAATGCATCGATCCTGATCTACATAACTCAAACGCAAGCGCTCCGAAACCATGCGCATATCAAGGGGAAGCGATTCAGCTTCAGGATCACTTTTTTCCGCAACCAACAGATTCGATGCCCCGGCAATGAAAGAAAAAAGGAAGAGAAGTTTGTATGTTTTCATGGCCATTATGATTTGGGTTCCTCAGAAGCGGATTGTGGAAACAAATCGGTGAAGAAAGTTTGAAACACTCCGCTCTTTCTTTTTTTCTGACTCGCCTTCGACGACTTATCCTTTTCCCTTTTAATGTTCCACTTGCTTTTGATGATCTTGTCCTGACTTAAACCCATTTCTGTGTTCAAGCTTCTAAAAAATTGTGCGTTGGATTGGGCTATTCGACGAATCGCTTCGTCTTCTATGCAAAGAAGAACGCAATCCGTATTCGCGGTCATTGTGGACGAACGACTGTTTTTACCCAAGACGCACTCTTCTCCGAAATGTCTACCCGGTTCCACATGCTCGACCTTTGCCTCGCCCTCAAACCCTTTGATGGTGCAGAGCGAACTAAGTAAACCTTCCACCAAAAGAAACATCGTTGAACCGCGATTACCTTGGCGGTAAAGGGTTTCTCCCGCTTTCAAATCCTTACGATAAAAGGATGCCCTGAGATCATTGTACTCATTATTGTTCAATGGCTTGCTTAAAGGACTTCGCTCGATTGCCCGGGCCAGGTTTTCGTCATTGTGAGAACCGAGAAGAGGTAAAGATGAACCTTTTTCAAGAAAAACCCTTTCCTTGTCCATGGATGGAGTAAGTCCGGATTCGGAAAGATGCTCGATCACCCTGCGATTGACCAAATGCCTCGATTCCTTTGGAGAAATTCCGGTTGGCAAAATAAAGAATCGTACCTCGTATCTTTGCCCATTTGCCAAGGCTTGGTCCAAACGGACTTCTGGCCCCGGATCGCTCAGGATGCGGATGTCGTCAACCAGAGACTTGACGGCTCCGGTTAGAACTCGGATCGCCCGGTTGGGCCGGACACTGTAGTCGAGCACGAATTCAAGATCGATCCTGAAATGGGGTTTCGGTCGCATGTAATTGGTTAGAATGGCTTCGCCCATTTTACTATTGGGAACCACGATCATGTTTTTCTCGGTGGTTTTCAGGCGAGTGGTCCGCCAATTAATCTCGATCACCTGTCCAATTATATGAGTCTCCCGCCGGTTTTGGTGGATCATTACCCAATCTCCGATTCGAAAGGATTGCTCAAGGTGCATCGATAATCCGATGAACACATCAAGAATTACATTTCTCAGGGCAATACCGACCACAATGCCCAAAATTCCGGATGTCGCCCAAATTCCAGTTACGGACTTGTCGAAAACGGTTGCCAACACCCCCATCACTGCAAACCCAAAAAGGATCATCGCAGTGACATCTTTCGGTAAACTCGGCACCGGACGTCCGGATATTCCCGCAATTAAGCCATCCCAAACGAATACAGTAATTAAGCGTTGCACGAGGAAAGTCGCCGACAACCATAAACCGATCTGAGAACCGTACCGAACTGAAACCATCACAACTTCCGATACATTTCCGGTGAATTTCTCAATCAGATCATCATGAGAAATAAGGAAACCAAGGAAGAATAGGAAGAAAAGCGATGGCATAACCAAACGCTTCAGTAACAACCAAAGAGAGGAAAGCGAATCACTGGCGCCCGGCTTACTCATTCTTCCTTTTTGGAGAATCCGCTGAAATGCTTTTCCTCATATTCTTTCATCAAGCGAACCATCATTGCAAATCGGGGAACCGGGATATCCCCTCCCTCATGGCTTATGACCTCAAGGATCGCACTCAAACTCTGATTCACGAATTGATTGAAATTGAAAGCTTCGCCTAATTCGGAGCACATCTCCTTTACCTCATGAAAAGTCTCTTCCGAGACTCGAATGGTTACAGTTTTTCCTTTGGCCACAAACTAATGTGGTAACCCAATAAAATTGCATTGCAACACTATTACTACTTTTTTGATATAATTTAATATTTGCATTGCACTGCAATTCATAAAAAGATGATTTTTTTATCAAAAAAAAAGGGATAAAATCGGCTTGAACGGATATTTATATGCAAATATGTTAAGAGTTACACGAGTAAGCCCATGAAAAAAACAAACTGCTTTGAACTACCTTCGCACTTTTCCCGAAGGGAATTTTTACATGTTGGACTTGTGGGGGGGCTTGGCCTTACCCTTGCCGACTTNCTTAAAATAAAGGCACATGGTGCCCAGAAGTTTTATGAGACCAAAGAGGGTCCCGCCAAGAGCGTGATTCATATTTATCTNCCGGGAGGTATGGCCCATCAGGAATCCTGGGATCCCAAGCCTTATGCCCCTCTTGAATATCGTGGACCGTTTCGTAGTATTCCCACGAAAATCCCTGGTGTCCACTTCAGCGAAAACTTTAAGGAGTGTGCCAAAATTGCTGACAAGATCACTGTTTGCCGCTCCATGACNCACGGCGAAGCCGCTCATGAGCGTGGCACCCACAACATGTTCACCGGTTACAAACCAAGCCCGGCCATCAAATTTCCTAGTTTTGGCTCAGTGGTTTCTCACGAACTTGGTAGCCGTAAGAATATCCCCCCCTATGTCTGCATTCCCAATGTACCCAATGAGTTNGCCGGGAGTGGTTACNTAAGNTCTTCTTTCGGTCCGTTTGGCGTAGGCTCGGACCCCGCTTCGGANAACTTCAAGGTCCGNGANCTCACTCTCCCCAAAGAAGTCACCGAAGATCGTTTTGCCAAGCGGAGAAGTTTACTCGACACGGTGGATGATCATTTTCGATCCATGGAACAATCCGACGCCTTGGGTGCGATGGATAAATTTTACAACGAGGCCTACTCTTTGATCAGTTCNCAGGAAGCTCGCGAAGCTTTCGACATGTCCAAGGAATCCGAAAAAACCGTCGAAAAATACGGNAAGAACCAAGCCGGACAAAGAATGCTTTTAGGNCGCAGACTGGTTGAGTCTGGAGTCCGGTTCGTTTCTCTCACNTACGGNGGATGGGACATGCACCAAAATATTGAAGCAGGCTTCAATAAACANGGACCNGAACTCGACAAAGCTTTTGCTGCTCTTATTTCGGATCTTGATGAACGTGGGATGCTCGACAGCACCCTAGTNATGATGTCCTCCGAATTCGGACGGACTCCTAAAATCAATAAAAACAGCGGGCGAGATCATTACCCCCGGGTATTCAGCGTCGCNCTAGCCGGAGGTGGAATCACTCGGGGTCAGGTGTACGGTGCTTCCGATGCATTCGCCACCGCTCCCGAGGACAATCCGNTATCCGTAGAAGATTTAGCCACCACCGTATACGACCGCATTGGAATCGTCGCCGACAAGGAGCTGATGGCTCCGGGAGACCGACCCATGGAAATCGTGGATGGAGGCAAGGTCATCAAAGAAATCTGTGTTTGATTGATTNCGCGGAAAGTGATCGTNCTCGATTACAGGNTCGTTTTCACNAAAAGCCCAGATCNTTCATGAAGTNGTCNNTCNACCTCTTCTTTCTTTTCCTTTGTTCCGCGGCATGGTGTGCCGANCCATTGGTCAATTCGGTGCTGCCACGTGGAGGTCANAGGGATAGCGAGGAAACCGTCTTGCTCAAGGGAAACCGCNTACTAAANCCCGAGGCCATCTTTTTCTACACCAAGGGAATCACTGCAACCAATTTGGAACTCAAGAGCACGAAAGAGATCAAGGCCACTTTCAAAATTTCCAAAGANGCCCAACTCGGGCAGCACGAATTTAGATTGCGCACGAAAAATGGGATGAGCAAACTTTGGACCTTTTGGGTCGGTCCCTTTCCCAACCTTCAAGAAGAGGAACCCAACTCTTCTTTCGAGGAAGCCCAACCTGTGCCCAATGAAATTACTGTCAACGGAACGATAACGAACGAGGATGTCGATTACTTTGAAATCAACGCCACCAAAGGCCAAAGGATTTCAGTGGAAATCGAAGCCATCCGTCTTTCGGGTGCCATGTTTGATCCCTATGTGGCCATTTTGGATGCTAAACGTTTCGAACTTGCTGCCTCGGATGACTCTGAACTTCTACTTCAAGATTCCACCACTTCTGTCCTGGCTCCTGAAGATGGCATATACCGAATCGAGGTCNGGGAATCCTCCTATCGNGGNGGCAACAATTTCCACTACAGGCTTCACATCGGATCATTTCCCCGCCCCCTNGTTGTATTCCCGGCGGGCGGACAAGCCGGAAAAAGTCTGAGCTTTGAGTTTATTGGCGACCCCAAAGGCAAGTTCAAGAAAACCCTCACCTTACCCGATGACGGATCCACCTCCTTGGCCTTTCATACAGATGAAAATGGATCAAGCAGTCCCAGCCCGAATCGAATTTTGATCAATTCCTTTCCCTCGATTCGCGAGCAGGAACCGAATCCTTCCATCAAGGAGGCGACCAATGCCAATGCCTATCTTCCCTTGGCCTTCGACGGTGTTATTGAAAAGGACGGGGATATTGATAACTTTCGCTTCAAGGCCAAAAAGGGAGACCGATTCTATATCAAGGCCCATGCCCGTTCAGTTGCCTCGCCCCTCGACCCCGTGATCAGTCTTTACCAAGTCGAAGGTGGCTCCCGAATTCGTGGAAATGATGATGCCAACAACGGGCCGGACAGCCTGATCACCCAGAACTTCAACAAAGACGCGGAATATGTCATTCGCATTTCCGACCATCTGGGCAAAGGCAGCCCCAAACACATTTATCGAATCGAGACCATCCGATTGGAACCTGAGTTTTCTGCGTCCATTCCCATGTTCGGAAACCGTGATTCCCAGACTCGGCAAATGCTGCCCATTCCGAGAGGAAACCGGGTAGCTACATCCCTAACTCTCACCAAGAAAAACTTCACCGGTGAACTTGATTTTTTGGTTAAAAACCTCCCTCCTGGAGTGTCCGCTGAAATCCCCAAGGCTCCATCCAATTTCACTTCCGTCCCCTTGCTTCTTAAAGCAGAAAGCAACGCTTCGCTTTGCGATCGCTTACTAGATCTCGATATCATCCATGTGGACAAGAACGACAAAAGGATAGAAGGTGATTTCCGCCATCAAGTGGAATTGGTCTACGGCCCGCCCAACAACCGATCCTACTACGACGCCAACATGGATCGACTCGCCGTTGCCGTAGTGGAGCCAGTCCCTTTTCGGATTAAACTTCATCCGCCCTCCACTCCCATCGTCAAAGGAGGTTCGATCAACCTGAAGGTCGAAGTGATTCGCGACGCCAACTTCACCAAGGATGTAACCGTAAAAATTCTCACTCGTCCCCCCGGTATCGGAGCCCGGGGAAGCCTCAAGATTGCCGGCAAAGACACCATTGGATACTACCCGCTTACTGCAAACGGAGCCTCCGCTCTGGGCATCTGGGATATTGGCATGCAGGGTGAAGCCGCGGATGAGGAAGGTGGGCAATTTTTAGCAGCCTCCGAATTTGTAGGTCTCAAAGTGGAAGAACCCTACGTCTCCTTAAAAATCAACATGCCAGCAATCCAACGCGGCCAAGACGGTCAAATGCTCTGTAATCTTTCGGTGAAACGCCCCTTTGAAGGCAAGGCCAAGCTTGAATTGCGCGGACTTCCTGCGTTCTCCACAACCGAACCGATCGAATTCGACGCCAATTCTTCCGAAATTCAGTTTCCCATAAAAGTGGAAGACAAAGCCAGAGCCGGTATCACTAAGAATCTCTTTTGCTTTGCCAAGGTGCCTTTCAACGGAAAACTGATCACGCACACGGTCGGGCAAGGCGGTCAAATTCGCTTGGACAACCCACCACCGAAGCCCAAGGCCCCCAAGCCCTCCACCGTATCGAAAACCAAGCCTACTCCCAAAGTTGCCAAGAAAGAAAAGCCGTTAAGCAGACTCGAGCAGTTGAGGTTGGCAGCCCAAGGAAAATAATAAATGAATGCGATGAGACTCCTTCTTACCTTTCTATTTTCCTTGTCCTTTGCCTGGGGTGAACCATCCGCACCACCGCCCTCCCCTCAGGTTCAAAAATCCCCGCAAAGCACCGAGCCCGCAAAAAAAACACCAGCCCAAGTTCCAAAAGTTCAAACTCCAAACATTCAGGTAGTCCGATTGGATGCCTATCCTTCCTCCATTTCACTCACTTCCAATAAGGACTTTAACTCTTTCGTATTAGTCGCGACCTATGATAACGGGGTGACGAGGGATGTAACCGGCCAATCAAATTTTGTTTTATCGGACCCGAATATTGCATCCATCAAGGATCACCTCCTTCTCCCAAAATCCGATGGAAACACCAAGTTACAGGCTAGTTACCAAGGGTTGAATACCGAAATTTCAATCACCGTATCAAAGGCTAAGGAAAACCGAGAGGTCAGTTTCAACTTGGATGTTATGCCGGTCTTTTTGAAAGCAGGTTGCAACACCGGTTCCTGTCATGGTTCCGCACGGGGACAAGACCGCTTTATGCTTTCGCTTTTCGGTTATGATCCGGAAGGCGATCATTACCGGATTACCCGGGAACAAGGGACGCGAAGAATCAACCTCGCCGTTCCCGAAGAAAGTATGCTGGTTGAAAAATCCATTGGGGCCGTTCCCCACACCGGAGGAAAATTATTTTCCAAGGACAGTGAACACTGGAAAACGCTGGTGAATTGGCTCAAAAAAGGAGCTCTTGACGATCCCAAGGATATTGCAAAACCGGAAAAACTGGAACTTTACCCGCCGGAACTTCTCCTCGAAGGAGACGGGGCCACTCAGCAAATGACTGTTCTTGCCCGTTACACCGATGGCACCACCCGGGATGTCACCAAGCTGACTGTCTTCCAATCCAACAACGAACTTTCCGCAAGTATCAACGAGGATGGCTTGGTGACTGCAGGCAAAAGGGGTGAAGCCTTCATCATGGCTCGGTTCAATGTTTTCACTGTTGGGATCCAAGCCGTAGTGATTCCAAAGAATCTCAAATACCAACGCCCCCAATTACCCGCAAACAATTACGTGGACTCCCTGGTGCATGAAAAGCTTCACAAACTGAGGATCACTCAATCCGGATTATGCTCCGACGAAGTTTTTCTTCGCAGGATCTTCCTTGATGTTGTCGGAATGACTCCGAAAAAGGAGGATTATGACCGCTTTGTTAGTGATAAAAGCCCTGACAAACGATCCAAGCTGATTGACGATTTGCTGGAGCGTAAGGAATTTACTGAAATTTGGGTGATGAAGTTTGCCGAACTCCTGCAAATNCAAACCGATGACAACCAAGGCATGAGCTATAAATCCACCCTGCTCTATTTCAATTGGCTCAAGGATAGAATTGCCAACAACATGCCNATGGATCAAATCGTTCGCGAACTGCTCACCTCCACCGGCGGAACCTTCGTCAACCCATCCACCAATTACTACCAAGTGGAACGCGATAACCTCAAGATCACAGAAAATGTCGCTCAGGTCTTTATGGGCATGCGTATCCAGTGTGCTCAATGTCACAACCACCCTTTTGACCAGTGGACCCAAAACGACTATTATTCCTTCGCTTCGTTTTTTAGCCAAGTGGGGAGAAAACGCGGGGCTGACCCGAGAGAGTCAATCATTTACAACCGTAAAAGCGGAGAAATTAACCACCCGGTTCATAAAAAGCCTATGCCTCCCAAATTCCTTGGAGGCGAAACTCCCGAACTGAAAAGTGGAGATGATAGGCGAGCCATNCTTGCCAATTGGCTCGCTTCNCCNGAGAACCCCTTCTTTGCNCGNAATTTGGCCAACTTGGTTTGGGCNCATTTCTTCGGACAGGGCATCATTGAACCGGTGGACGATGTTCGGGTATCCAACCCNCCCTCCAACCCACAGCTCCTGGATGAGTTGGCCAAAAAATTCACCGCCTATAATTACGATTTTAAAAAATTGGTTCGGGATGTTTGCAATTCCCGCACCTATCAACTGACAACCCAAACCAACCCCACCAATGAGGGAGATCTAAGGAATTTCGCCCGNGCACAGNTGAGGCGTTTGCGGGCCGAGGTTCTGCTCGATGTCATTACCCAGGTAACCGAAACCAAAAACAAGTTCCAAGGTTTACCTCTTGGAGCCAAAGCCATACAAATTGCCGANGGACGAGTGAGCAATTATTTCCTCTCCACTTTTGGAAGAGCTAAAAGGGAGACNGTTTGCTCCTGCGAAGTAGTCATGGAGCCAAGTCTTTCACAAGCCCTCCATTTGCTCAATGGAGATGTCACCAACACGCGCTTAAAACAGGGCAAGGTCATAGACAAACTTTTGAAGGAGGGAAGGAANTCAGNCGAAATCATCGAAAACCTTTATTTGCGCTGTTATTCGAGAATGCCCACCGAAGCCGAAAAAGCCAACTTACTGGCTTCNCTCGATCAGGAGGACCCTGATAACGGATTAATGGATATCTTCTGGGCCCTTTTNAACTCCAAGGAATTTGTCTTCAACCACTAGGCGNTATAGTGACTCTCCCTGAACTTTCAGTCTCATGAGATCGATGNCCAAACTCCTCTGCNTTCNTTTCTATTTCGCTTCGCAAATCCTNTGNGCANCACCGGATAAACCTAATTTTCAAGACGATATTCTTCCCATATTGGAACAGTCCTGTAATTCCTGTCACAATCCTGACAAAACCAAGGGGGGGCTCGATCTTNCCAGTATGAANGGAGTNATGGTTGGAGGNAGTTCNGGAGAAACCGCTATTCCGGAAGACTCGGCTAATAGTTTGCTTTATCTGCTTAGTGCCCGGATGGAAGAACCCCACATGCCACCCCGTGGTGATAAGATTGAAAAGTCGCAACTCGCCGCAATCAAGCTTTGGATTGACCAGGGGNTGCTGCCCACCGCTTCCGGCAAACCGATGAAGAAAAAGCAATCGAGTGCGAACCTCAGCCTCAACTTGGCCAGTATGGGAAGACCGAAAACCCCTCCTCCCCTGCCTCANCANCTTAGACTNGAACCCTTTGTNCANACCGAACGGGCCTTCGCCCCTTCAGCNGTAGCCTCTGCTCCCTGGTCTCCGCTCTTCGCGATTGCGAGCCCTAAGCAAGTCCTTCTTTATCACGCAGACTCACTCGATCTTCTGGGCATTCTTCCGTACCCCGAAGGTTTTATCGAATCCCTTAGTTTCAGCCGAAGNGGAAAACTCATTCTTGCCAGTGGAGGAAAAGGCGGGAAAAGCGGAATCGTNGCNGCATGGCAGGTTGAAACCGGCGAGCGGGTTCTCACCTTGGGCAACGAACAGGATTCGATTCTCACCGCAAGCATTTCACCGGATCAATCCCTGGTTGCGATTGGGGGTACCTCCAAGTTGGTTAAGGTATTTGACCTCGCCAGTGGGGAAGTTCTCTATCAAATCAAGAAACATTCCGAATGGGTTACCCAAGTATCTTTTTCTCCGGATGGCATACTCCTCGCCACTGCCGATCGTAACGGCGGCCTTCATGTTTGGGAAGCGGGAACCGGGAACCCCTTTTATTCGCTTCTTGGGCACAAGGCTGAAATCACCGACTTATCCTGGAGAACCGACGGGAATGTCTTACTATCCTCCTCCGAGGACGGTGGTATTCGAACCTGGGAAATGATCAATGGCAAATCGGTTAAGACTTGGACTGCTCACAGCGGAGGTACCTTGTCCGCTCATTTTGATGAAAAAGGTAAAGTAGTCAGTTCCGGTCGTGACAAAACCGTCAAGCTTTGGGACGAAAATGGCAAAGGCATCCGAACCATTTCAGGATTCAAGGACATTGTCATGGAAACCCGTCTTTCCCACGACGGAACCAAGGTCATCTCAGGTGATTGGAGTGGTGAGATCAAGGTCTGGAATGCAACGGATGGAAAACTGGTCGGATCTTTAAGCGGAAACCCCCAAACCATCCAGTCTAGAATTCTCCAAGCACGGGCTTCCGTGGAAAAAGCCCGCAAGGACTATAATGCTGCGCAACAGAAACTTGCTCCCTTGGTCAAAGCGGCGGAAGAAGCCAAGGATCTACACAACCAGGAAACAAGTGCCCACAAGATACACGAAGAAAAAGTTGTAAATTCAGAGAACGCTCTCAAGAAAACAAGAGCTGAATTAGAAACCGCAAAAAAGAGCTTTTTAGCGAACAAAGCCAAGAAAGACCGTGCACTGAGTGAATCCCAAGCCAAGAAAAAGCTTTGGGAACAAGCGAACGCCGATCAAAATTCAAAATTAAAAAAGTACCAGGAACTTCAAGCTCAGGTTACCAGCCTAAAAAAACAAAACGACGATCTTGGCAAAGCCCTTGAATCGGTCAAACGAAGTAAAACACAAAGTCCGGACGATCCGAAGGTTAGCAAAGCGTTAGTCGAGGCTCAAAAGTCTTTCGATGGAAAGAGGAAAGAATACGAAGATGCCGGACACCGATCAAAAGAAGCAAAAAGCATATACGAAAAAGCAAAGCAACAATTGGTAGCATCCAAAAAGATTTTCGACTCCAGTATCGAAACATTGGACGAGTCTTCTAAGCTTCTGGCACATTCACAAACCGCTCAAAACGAATGGATCAAACAGGTTAAAGAAGCCGAAAATCAACTCAAAATGAACGCCAGTTCCAGGGATCAATTAAAAGCTAAGGTAACTGCTTTGCAAGCGACTTGGTCCAAAAAGCAAACAGCTTCTCAGGGCCCTGCCAAGGAAGTTGAAAGTGCAAAAAACCGAATTGCTCGCAACGAGGCAGACTTGACTTTCTGGCAGGCACAAATCATCAATCTGCAAAGACATAATGAGATCGCCAAGCTCGAAGATTTGAAGATTGAATTCGAATCACTGGAGGATTCACTTGAAGAAGCCTTGAGCCTGCAAAATCAGGCATCCTCCAACCTTGAAAAGACCTCTGAAGCCCTGCGTAGTTTGCCCGAAAGAATTACCCAGGCACAACAAGTTTTGGATTCTAAGAAATCACAACTCTCTCAAAAACAAAGGGAATCCGAAACTTTGCAAAAGCGGAAAACCGAAAAGAATGACTTTCTTTCTCAAGTGGAAACTCTTGCCAAGAAAACGACCAGCCAAACACAAGTGGAATCTCAAAACAAGACATTGAATCAAGTGGACTCCAAAATCAAGGAAGCCCTGAGTCTACTGAAAACCGATCTCTCAGGTTTTACGAAAGGGCAGCAAGCGAAAAGCCAGGAAATTCTAATCGCTCAAGCCGAAGTCAAAAAAGCGCAAGATTCCTTGGCCTCCACTCTGAGTCAGCGTGAAAGCACCCCCAAGGTGCTTAGTGAAAGAAAGGCCGAACTCGACCGGGCGAACAACCAAGTCGCCTCAAGACGTAAAGCAGTGGATGAGTTCCGGGGCCGTTTGAACGAACAGGAGTCAAAGACTCAAAATCTTCTTAAGGATTATTTGGCCGCCTCGCCCAAGAAGTAAGGCATGCCTCCAAGCCTTCTACCCTTTGGGTATTTGCCTGAAATATTTTTCATCCTTTAAATTGGGCAAGCAGTTAAGAGATCTGATCTTCTTACCGTAAATCAATCCCTCGCAACCTCAAAGTTTCGATCCTGCAAAACTTGACATTCCCGAAGCCATTGAAATTAATGTAATGTTGATAATCTTCATGCTCAAAATTAACACATCTGTTATTCGTTTAGGTCTGCTTCTTGCCTTCGGGCATTCATTCGAAAACTTGGCCGCCCAGGATAAGAATGCCTCCACCCCCTCGGAGCTTGCCTTGGCTAAACGGGAAGCACAAGACTTCGAAAAGCTAGCCGCCTTGGTGAAACCATCCGTTGTCGTAGTCGAAAGCGTCGATAGAGTAGGAAGAGAGGGAGGCAGAGGAACCGGTTTCGTGGTTTCGAGCGACGGGGTCATCGCCACCAATTTTCATGTTATAGGAGAACACCGTGATTTCTCTATTCGCTTTTCAAACGGAAAAAGCTTTCGCCCGGTTAGTATTCTCGGGATAGACCGGGATCGCGATTTGGCCTTGATCAAAATCGATGCGGAGAACCTCCCAACTTTAAAACTAGGAGATTCTGACAAGCTCCAACCGGGTGAAGCGGTTCTCTCCCTCGGAAATCCCCTGGGTTATGCGCACAGCGTAAGTCGGGGAGTGGTCGCGGCTTTACGTGAACTGGAATTAGGGGACGGTCGACCCATGGTGCAAGTTGCCATCCCCATTGAACCGGGTAGCAGCGGAAGCCCCGCCCTCGATCTCGAAGGGCGCGTGATTGCGGTTTTGTCCATAAAATCAGGGGGAGCCATGGGATTCGGCGTTCCGGTCAATGAACTCAAAAAGCTAATCAGCGAATCCAGTGAACCCATACCCATAAAAAAATGGCTGACTATTGGCACCTTGGACGAATTGGAGTGGAAGCCAGTGATGAACGGATCCTGGAAACAAAGAGCGGGAATTATTCGAGCGAGTGGATTAGGTTCCGGTTTTGGAGGAAGAATGCTTTGTCTCTATCAGGGAAGCACCCCCACCCTTCCCTATGAAATCGAGGTGGAGGTAAAGTTGGAAGATGACCGTGGAGCAGCCGGCTTAGTTTTTCATGCCGATGGCAAGGATACTCATTATGGGTTTTACCCCACCAGTGGTTCCCTGCGATTAACCCGGTTTGAGGGACCCAGTGTCTTTAATTGGACCATACTCAGAACCGTGGACTCTCCTGTCTACCGGCCCTATGAGTGGAACCTCCTTCAGGTTCAATTACAGGAGGACGGACGAATGGTTTGCTCGGTCAATGGAGAAGTTGTGATCGATCTCAAGGATCTAGCATTAGTCAAAGGAAAGGTCGGGCTTTGCAAATTCCGGGAACCCACCGCCAGCTTTCGTAATTTCCGTTTCGCCAAACGATTCCCCAAATCCAAGGTTACACCGAAAATTATGACTCAGGTTCGAAAGCTAACTCGCGACTTAGTTACCCGCGAAGAGTTGCCCCATCGTAAAAAGCTGGAAATCATGGACCTGGGTGATTTTGCACCTCAAGCGATCGAGGATTACGCCTTGGAGCTGGAAAAACAAGCTTCCTCCGTACAGAAACTTGCCGAGGAAATTCGCGAACGGCTGATTATTCGGGAATTGGCCGATTCCCTTGCCCACGAGGACGAGCATTCGGTCGACCTGCTCCGGTCCGCCCTCTTAATCGCTCGATTGGACAATGCCCATTTCGATTTGGACGGCTACCTGAGAAAGGCCGATCTGTTTGCCCAAAAAATTGAGAAGAAGTTTTCCGATGAGACGAACAACGAGCAAAGACTTCGCATTCTGGTCTCTCAACTTTTTGATGAGATGGGCTTCCATGGCAGCACCTTGGACTACCACCACCGATCCAACAGTTACATGAATGAGGTCATGGACGACCGCGAAGGTTTACCCATTACCCTATCCATTCTTCTGATCGAGTTAGCCAACCGACTCAACTTACCCGTTTCTGGTCTCGGACTGCCCGGACATTTTATGGCCATCTATCGCGAACCGCTGGAGAAAAAGGACATCAAGAAAAGAGCCCCGTCCAAGGAAATCCTGATCGATGCCTTTGGCGGAAAAATCATTAATAGACGAGAAGCATCTGACATAACCGGTGTACTCCTCAGCGAATTAAGCTTCGAACCCACCAGCAAAAAGGATATCATTACACGAATGCTAAGAAACCTGATCCAATCTGCGGAGCGGGAGCAGGATCAAGTGAGCAAACTTCGATACATGGGTGCCATCCTGGCCATCAGCCCCAACGACCGATACACCCGGGCCATGCGGGCCATGATCCATTACGAAAGAGAGGAATTCGACAAAACCCTCATGGATATTGACTTTTTGCTATTGGAGAATCCGGAAAGCCCCGAAAACCTTCCATTGCAGGAAATCCGTACTCGCCTGATTGAGAGGGGCTTGATCGGACACCAGTAGGGTTCCCTTAACGAATGTCGTCTTCGGTGTAACCCTCTGTGGTTTTGCCATCCGGTCCTTTGGAAAAAAGCCTAAATCCGCTGTTACCATCCTCTCTTGGAAATTCATAGACATACTCGTTTCCCCAAGGATCCAAAAACTCAGGGTCCTTGCCGAGGGTTTCGGACAACCAAAGGATCACCGAATTACCCCCCGAATGCGAAAGGTCCGGAATTTCAGCAACATCAAAGCTCATGAGTTCATAGCCAAACAGACCCGCTGGAATCGTCGTCGGGTAAGGAGGAACTTCAAGCGTTCCTTCCGCATTATGGAAACCCGCCAAGGAAAGGAATAGGCATTCGCCTGGAGTACACACTCCCCCCGAACAATTAGGATAACTTCCGTGATTTAAGCTGTACGAGTGCACTGCAGTTTTCAAAGCCGCAATTTCCATTTTTGCCTGCTTATCCTTTTGCTTAGAGAAAATGTAGGAAAATCCGGTAAAGAAAATTCCCACGATAATACCGAGAATTCCTACGACCACGAGCAATTCGATCAAACTGAATGCCGAACGGGAAGAACCTTTCATACCACCACCTGAGCCCATCCCAACTTCAGCAACGCTTCCCGAACTTCCAACAAATCCTCGTCCTCCAAAGCCATAAGTTTGAAATTCTCGTCCC
>NHCT01000014.1 GCA_002167605.1 Verrucomicrobia bacterium TMED40
TTTCAGGAACTTATTCTATGACCGAACCTTGTACAGAGCGTTTTCACAGACGCGTGAACTGGCCCCCAGGCAGTTGGCATCCGCCCGATCGCGGAAGCATACTCACTTGGTGCTCGTATCCACCGGACTTTCCCCAATCGGGAAACTCTTCATGCGGACACCGCTTTATCCCCATTCAATNTCAGGAACTTATTCTATGACCGAACCTTGTACAGAGCGTTTTCACAGACGCGTGAACTGGCCCCCAGGCAGTTGGCATCCCCCTGATCCCTTACATCCAAATATTTACAACAACTCAATGTAATATTTAAATACCTAATTACCAAACAATTACNTAATATTTTGATTACAACCTAGCACCAGCAAAATTACACACGCCACTGGATTAGTCTAACCNTATTCAGCAATAAACTCACCCAATTTCATACTAAATTTGTACAAAATGCAACAGCAAGCATATATAAGCAAAATATTTTCGAATATCGAAAAATGGTTACTCCGTTATCCATTCATTTCAAATACGGAACAGAGACAGGATGTCACTGTAAATCAACAACATACATATCAAGGAGGATAATATAATGTCACTAACAATAAATACCAATCATGCCGCAGTAACCGCTGGCTACAACCTCTCACGCAACAACGATGCTCTTCAGAAAAGTCTGGCCAGACTTTCAAGCGGAAAGCGCATCATTCAAACTTCAGATGACGCAGGGGGGTTGGCTGTTTCAATGAAACTCAATGCATCGATTAACCGACTTAGAGGGGTTTCAAATAACATACAAAATGCTATGTCCTACCTGGATGTACAAGATGGGGTGCTTCAAGGCGCTGCCAGCATTCTCTCACGTATGGCTGAGCTCAAGGCACTCAGTCAGGATGTGCTTAAAAACAGCTCGGACATTGAGAACTACAACACTGAATTCAAAAACTTGCAGGTTCAGCTCTATCAAGTGAGCCAAGAGACTTTCAACGGAGTCAGTCTTTTCGCGATTAAAGCCACGGATGGGACTACTGATGCTGTTTTTGGTGGAGGCACTGGACTAGATAATACCGTGAGCATTTATACAACGGATCGGGGGTCTTCTGGACCTATTGTAAGTGTCAGCAAAGCACTTTTATTAAGTTCCATAACCTTCGACTCCAGTGTTGTTGGCACGTCCAAAGCCTTCGGGTCTTCAGGTGCTATCACACTTGCGGTCTCGAACAGTTCCTCTGCGTCTACGCTCAGTGCAATCAAAACCAGTTTCTTTACCCAAGCCATTGAAAATGTTGCCACTCTTAGAGCTGAAAACGGAGGCACTTCTTCCCGGTTTAATTTCGCACTTGAACAAGCAAATCGTACCCGAACCACACTGGAAGCCGCGAACGGCAGAATCATGGATGTGGATATCGCCGAGGAGAGCACCAGGTTGGCAAAATACAATATTCTGGTGCAAGCATCGGCAGCGATGCTGTCTCAAGCTAATGTCACCCCAAACGCGGCATTAATGCTCTTAGGATAAATACACCTCACGATTTAGCTTTCACTGAACCGTAGCGAAAGAGATGAGCTTCGTCCGATCCGTTCCATCCACTCGCTCTCAGCAGGGAATTACTCAGCAAATCTTACATTCATCCAAACTCATGTTAGTTCAATATAGTCTCTTTACAGATTCGACCGAATTTGGGCCAAAGACACTCGGTGCTTTTAGCTTCGCGGCTAAGCAGCTATCCATTAGTCGCAGGTTTTCCACAAATTTACCCCTGATCGCAGATGTTGCTGGATTCTCTTCAGCCTGGAGTGAAATCAAATCACACCGCGGTTTTATCAAGTGTAATTCGATAAATACATCAGGGAGACCAATAAGAACTAATGTAAGAGGGAAAACTCATGAACTTGGTTGGTCCAAGATTCGTTCACGAAATTTGATCAAAATACAAAAGTTTTTCCATTCAGTTCGATCAAATATTAGGTGGGTGAGTAAGGCATTTCACAAGAGAATCACTCAACCTGCAGACACAGGATATCAAAGTTCCATACATCCTAGTTCTCGCTTCCAGCTACAACTTGAGGAACTCCCTTCCATGATTCCTGAAGGTGCCAAGAGAAAGGAAAGAGTAGAATGACCTACCCATCACACCATCAGGCGAATAGAGTAAGTAAAAGAGACTCATCCCGATTACAGAGTACTGTTTTTCCATCAAGGAAGATCAACCAATCAGAAAGCTTTAAAGATCGCTCAAACCTTGTCTTACCTCCGGCACCTGAGTCTCATTCATTGACAAGGAAACAAAAGCAAAGGGCTCTCCAATATCGCTTTTTATCCGACAGAAAAAACGAGCACCCCATGCTTCATATATCCACACAATTTGTTGATCGAAAAAACTGGACACTTCAAACCCTAAACACATCTGGTAGCTTCTATTTCAGACGACAGAAAGACAAAATAAAATCTACATTCAAGGATCTGCTTACTGATCATAACCTAGTCATTAGTTCTCACTACCGCGACTTCATGGCTCGAGATTTTAAAGGATGAAAGAACCTCTTCAATACAATCAGCTGTCCTTCGATTGTGGCCTCTCGAAGAGTACAAAACCGGCATGCATTCACACCTCAAAACTCTCAACTTTTAGGAACCAAGCGATGCAAAAAAGAATGCACTAGGGCTCTTACAAAATGCAACCAAATCAAAAGTTTCTCAATACAACAATACAGGTTTTCGACACCTGCTTAAAATCGGACGAGCAGCATGATGCTGCGGGAAAAACATACAATCATGGAGGATAATACCCATGTCACTGACAATAAACACAAATCCGGCCGCCATTCGAGCGTCCTTCAACCTAGCAAAGAATAACAAGAACCTACAGGAAAGTCTGACCCGACTATCTAGTGGAAAGAGGATAACCAAACCTGCGGACGACGCGGGTGGTCTGGCGGTCTCGATGAAGTTAACCGCTTCGATCAACCGCACGAGAGCAGCGATCTCAAACATCCAAAATTCACTATCATTCGGTGAGGTGCAAGACGGTGCTCTTCAAGCAGGGGCACGAATAGTAGACAGACTGGCTGAGCTTAAGTCTCTCAGCCTNGATGTTATGAAAAGCACTGCGGACATTGCAAACTACAACACAGAGTTCCAGGCACTTCAGCAACAGTTGCAGTCGATTACCGCTGAAACCTTCAATGGGGTCAGCTTATTCGCAGCCACTACATCATCGGGTGGAACCACCACATTTGGCACCGACAAAAATGTCGTCAGCGTCTTCACCTCTGACCGAGGTGCCGCTGGCTCCGTTGTAAGCCTTCACAAAGCAACCCTCTTAGCTGCTCTGACCTTCAGTGGCACAACGGCTGCCACAGCAAGCACTGCCGCTGGAGCAACCGGAGGAACTAACATTACCCTAGCCAATCAATCTAACATGCTGAGTATTGGGGCATTGGGTATCAGCTTTTTCACCAAGGCGTTAGAGAATATTGCNACTCTCAGAGCGGAAAATGGNGCGACCATGACACGTCTGCAGTTCGCTGAAGACCACCTCCGTTTAACTTCGGCAAACCTTGAGGCGGCGAATAGCCGGATCATGGATGTCGATGTCGCATCGGAATCCACGGCTCTGGCCAAATACAACATTTTGTCACAAGCGTCTGCAGCCATGTTGGCTCAGGCAAATATGTCACAAAGCACAGCACTGATGCTGCTCGGATAAGAAACCCTCAACCATAACGAAAGGAATTCAATACTATGGCCTTATCCATACTATCAAACTCGGCTGCGAATAGCGCAGCTTTTTCCCTAAACAAAAACAGNGCGAAACTGCAACAAAGCCTTACTCGCCTCTCCAGTGGTAAAAAAATTACCACTCCGGCAGATGATGCNGGCGGTCTTGCCGTTTCCATGAAGCTCACCTCGGCGATCAATCGTAACCGATCCGTCATATCGAATATCCAGAATGCACTTTCTTTTGCGGAAGTTCAGGATGGAGCACTGACCTCGTCAGCCACGATTGTCAACCGAATGTCCGAACTCAAGTCATTGAGCCTGGATGTCATCAAAAGTTCGTCGGACCGAGCCAACTACAACACTGAGTTCAACGCACTCCAACAACAACTGCACTCGATTGCTACAGAAACGTTTAATGGCATAAGTATCTTTGCCAGCGATGCCGGAAGTGGAGTCTTCGGGACGGGCTCGGTTTCCCTCGCAATCTACACCTCTGACAAGGGCGCTGCAGGTTCGACTGTGTCATTGCAAAAAGCCTTATTGCTTAGTGCTCTGACCTTCACAANTACGACCAGNACTGCTGCTGCTGCTGCTGGTGGAAGCACCACCCTCGCGACAAGCAGTCCTAGTGCGGCGACCCTGTCAATAGGTACCCTGGGGATCAGCTTCTTCACCAAGGCNTTGGAGAACATAGCGACACTCAGGGCATCCAATGCCGCCGGCATGGCTCGCCTGATGTTGGCTGAAGATCACGCTCGATTGACGATGGCAAACCTCGAAGCTGCCAACAGCAGAATTATGGATGTCGATGTAGCCGAGGAATCCACTAGGTTTGCCAAATACAACATCCTCACTCAGGCATCTGCAGCCATGTTGTCNCAGGCAAACCAAGCCTCGTCCACGGCGTTGCTTCTCCTCTAATNAGGGAACACTAAGATGGCCCTCAACTTAGGAGGAGGTTCCTTGACCTCGAATTACAGTGCACTGTACTTGGGTAACGCTCAATCGATGCTCAGCCAAAGCCTGTTGCGTCTATCGAGCGGACAGCGAATCAACAAACCCTCGGATGACCCGGGTGGCTTGGCGGTTTCGATGAAACTCAAAAATGCGATTACTGTGACCGAGGCGACCAAGAGGAATGTCGATAACGCGCTATCCTACACGGATACCCAGGACAGTGCTCTTGAATCCGTAGCTGACATACTGGACAGGATGTCCACGATAAAGACCAGCTACGGCAGCGGGACTGCAACCACCTCGGACTTATCTTCTTATGCAAGTGAGTTCAAGGAGTTACAGAAGCAACTGGATGTGTTCAAGAGCGAGACCTTCAACTCCTTGAGCCTGTTTTCATCCTCTGCTGTTTCCAAGCAGGTGATGATCTCATCAAGAGGAGAATCTGGTCCCACAATCAGTATCAGCACCCTGGATATCTCCGGTGCCTTAAGCGTTAGTTCTACGATTAACTTAGCCAACGCAACGGGCTCGGTGACCATATCCGGGATTAGCATAGGAAACCTAACCACCGCAATCACTCAGGTTGCATCTCTTCGAGCAACCAGTGGAGCAACCTCTTCGAGGTTACAGTTCTCCTCTGATTTCCTCGATACGAGNAAAACCAACCTGGAGGCTGCGAACAGTAGAATCATGGATGTCGATATAGCGGACGAAGTAACCAACTATGCAAAGTACAATGTGCAGGTCTATGCGGCGAGTGCTGCATTGGCCCAATCAAACCTGAATATGGGCATTGTGCTGGATCTGTTGAACTTCGGTTCGTCACGCTGACGAATTGGACTCAGTCGAACTGGTGTCGTTGCCTAAGGTCAGGGAGGACCTTGGGTGGCGGCCCAGTCGGCGGGTCAATTTCTTTTAATTAATCAAAGTAAGCTTTAAAATTAATCTTTGGAAATGTCTTTCATCTCTCCAGTCCTTTCATCGAAGCATCAGATTAATCAGTCCATCCGGCGAAGAGAAATCACCAAGTCAGTGGATCAGATTAGTTCCGGTAATCGTTTTGCCTCCGATACCGGGAAGGATTCTGCAGCCCTAAGAATTTCAACTAAGTTTGCTTCTCAAATCAAGACTGCCAAGACCACAAAAAGAAACATTGAAAACGCGTACCAACTGACTCAATACCAGGCAGATATTCTGCGTTTTGCGGAACAAACCATAAAGAGGATGAACGAACTGTCTTACGAAGCCACTGATATCATGGTTTCCGATGTGGACCGCAGATCTTTAAATAACGAATTTAAAAGTCATGTGGAGAGTCTCGAGCAACTCCTCTACGATAGGTCCTTCGGTGATGGTAAAATTATGTTTGACCCACTCCAGTCAACCAACATCAATGCACTAGAGGTCGAAGGCGAAAGTGGTGGTCCCGAAACCTTTACGGATGTAAATAAGAACTTTGGATCCTTGGGCGGCAAAATCAAACTGTGGTGGCAACCCTTCACTTACACAGATCGATTGAGACTCTTTCAAGGTGATCGATGGTTCTTTGACACCGGAGAATACTCAAGTACAGTCGGTGGTAACACTCGACCTCATGACGGTACTTACAAAAGCGACGGCGTAACAGAAGTTAAGGGCGATTATTTTGAGATTGATTTCGAGCCTGGCAAAACAACTGTTAGTCCGGCGTCTGACAATGTGGGGGATGCAGATAATCAAACCAATTTTTGGGATACTAATGGTGACTCCATGGCTGACCGATTATACGATTTCCCGATTGATTCTACCTTTGGCTATTCAAACGGATACAAAACAAGAGAAACGATCGGTAATACTTCGGTTTTTACGGTTGAAGTTAACGGAGAACAAGTTCTTCAAACTGCTGACCTTTTTGACACTTCTTTGAACTTCGGTCCCGATGGAATAAATGATATCAACCCGAGGATGTTGCCGACTGCCTGGAATCTATTCATGAGAATCGACAAAAACTACATTGATGGNCCCCAAGGTATAAAAAACGAACTTGGTGAAACAATGGAGTTACCCACTGTGGGATTTTCCACACTCGAGGCTTATGACTTATCCAGCAGAACAAATGCCATCGAAGCCATGGAGCAAACTCAGTTGGAATTGAATAGCCTGCAAGCACAGATTGGCAACCTTGCCACAACCTACTCAAACCTGCGCTTTAACTCACAACGAGCCGAGTCTCGGGGTATTTCCTACCAAACCACTCATGGAGTTATCACTGACTCCGACATGGCATCACAAGCCACCAAATTGGCCAAGAACCTGATCGCACAAGAGGCAACCGAGAGTGCGATGGTTCATTCACGAATCTCCGCCGAAAATGTATTTAACCTGATCCTATGATTGGTAGAAAAAAAGAATTATCCTTTCTGGAAAATGGATTAAACTCCCGAGGGACTCTTCGAGTTGCCTTTGTCTCAGGCATGCCAGGTATTGGGAAATCTTACCTCTTAGAGGAGATTGCCAAACGCCTTGCCATCCGAAACCCCCATCACCTTCTGGTTGTCATAAATGGTGGAGAAATAAAAGACTTTCATTCCCTGCTTTCATCTTTGGGGCGCAACTTAATTCCAGGCAGCGAAATCTCTCCAAAAGAACTGCATGATTTTGGACGAAAGCTGGGCACTGCGATCGTTGATATTGAAAATCAACTTCGAGGAGGTCTCGAACCAAAAGAATTCAGACAGGAGTTGGCCACAACCTATATCGACTTAATCGAAAATGCCCTCAGTGCTTCCCATGTTGCCCCAATTGCTTTCACTCCAATTTTAATCTTCGAAGACCTTGAACTCATCCCCGAACCCTTAAAAGACTGGCTTGCAAATGACTTTAACCTAGTCTTGCGAAAGTCAAAATTCTTTCAAAATACGCGATTCTTGCTTTCTTCCGAACAAAGCATGGCTCATTTCGAAGCTTTTTTTGCAAGCTTTGGCTTTTCCAAGCCCCAGGAAATCCCGCTCTTCCCTTTGAATGAGAGCGAGTGCATCAAGCTAGCCCAGTCAAAAGGTATAACGAATATTGAAGGAAAATTCCTAAAAAAACAATCCGGTGGAATCCCATCGAAACTATTGAAACTTTTGAATAATTCATCTAACCTAACTTCTAACGGGAATCTCAAAATGAGCGAATCACAGAAAAAAAACACCATCCAACCTGATACATTTTCAGAAAATGAGCTGTCTCATTTGCTCTTCGCATCCTACCCGACCCGTATTAATCGATACAACCTGGAGTTCTTCTGTTCTCCAAAAGAAGCGGCATTCTCTTTCAATTGGCTCAAGAGAAAACCTGATATCGCCCGAAATGCAGGAGATGGTGATTTATTTCTTGATAAAGATTTACGTCGTCAAATGAGGGAATTCCACAAACAGGAGGAACCCGAGGAAGCAGATAGGATGGATGTCCTAGCCTCCGTTCTTGATGCGTTCATTGAACTCTTCCCTGACCCCAACAGTCACTGGATCCCCATGAGCCTTCAGTTGTTCAACTCATTCAACAAGGAACTTTGTGGAAAAATTTTCAGTGAAGTGGAAAACGAGGAAATACTTGCATTTCTGGAAACTCATCCCGAACAGTTCGAACGGTCTGGAAAATTCTATCGAATGAACGAGGATTCCAAACTCGTCACCAAAAGATTCATTGAGGTGAGCGAAGCTCAATTGGATGAGGAACTCCCCGAGAAAATTAAACGCCAATGGGATTTGGACCAAGATAAGGCAAGCGANAAGAAATCAAAAATGGAACTTGAACAGCAGAACTTCCAGGTTGAGATCGGAGATATTGAATCACAGATTAATTCGCTTGCTTCCGTTAAGGAGAATTTAATGCAAGATTTTAAAAACCCTGCACAAAACAAACCCAAAAAGATTTATTCATTCAGCAGTTCTTCTCTGCTTGTCGTTCTCGGACTTGGTACGATTGGGGCCAGTCTTTTCAGCGATCTTATCGGATCCTACCATGCTGCATGCGGCATTGCACTGACCCTCTTTGGGTTCTTTTGGCCCAGCGTTGAAGTCAAGAAACCTAAAGTTGCAAATGTGGGTGCCGGTCCCAAGCTTGCCATTGAAACTCAGCACCGCTCGATGGATCATAGAATCAAGGGGTTGGCCAATCGGGCAAACTTCATAAACAGTTCGCTCGAGCAGCTTTCTAAGGATATCGAAGGAGTCAACCAGGGGATGAATGAGCCTTATCTACTGACTGAGTAAAAGATACTTCTCGTAAAGTCTACCAAAGGTGCTGATCTTTTACCAAGGTTGCCGGATTGGATTTCCAAATAATTCAAACCTTCCGTAAAAGGAAAATGAGTTTTGCTTGGTTAACCATGAAATCCCTTGCGTGCTTATTAAATTTTCTTTTCCAAAATTCGACATTCGAATCTTCGTGCAATCATTTCAGATATAGTTCCATGTGATCGTACCTTAACTCGTGATAGAGGATCGTTGGCTACAGGGAGCCTTTTCTTGTAATCAAAAGCAAAAGAAAGTTCTCAACCTTTTACAGGTCAGAAATGAAATTCTGCTCACATTTACTTAGGTAGAGGATAAGTTTCCCAAAGTCATCCTCACCCAAGTTTGCTTTTATTTGGGACTGTAAACTGTCCGCAATTGTTTTTGCCTTGAGGAAGACCTTTTTCCCTTCATCTGTAAGATGAACAATCCTCCGTCGGGCATCATTTTTCTCATTTTTTCTGAAAACGAATCCTACATTCTCTAATCTCATTAACGCAGAAGCTAGATTATTTTTGTTTGAAAAAATCAAATGAGCTAACTCCCTCTGCTCAACTTCGCAGCCTGAGCTTTCGTAAATGCACCTTAAAATGGTGTATTGTGATGAAGTAACACCAACCCCGGACAACTTTGCCCGAAAGGCCCTGTTTAAGCCAAACCAAGTTCCCCTCAGCAAAACTGGAATGCGCTCAAATCTCATGATTATTGCGAAAAATTAAGAGTTGCGTGAAAACGCTCACCCCAAAGTCTTGCCCGACCATCCCCAAAGTCGTCTTTCGGACTCTTGAAATTCTATGTAAAATCGCTCCGGAGGNATAGCGAGTTCTTTCTCGAGTAATTGAGTCAGGGAAAAACTAATGGAGGCAGTGCAGTCTGCAGACAAGTTGCCCACATTCTTAACCTCAGCAAACGCACAATTAGTATCACTATTTCCAAATTTAAGATTCGAGTCGAAACGGAGAGAAGTCATCACAAAATCCTTAGACTTCCCAATTTCAGTCGCAAGAATCCAGCAAGCTTCTTTATGGATCAAATCTGACTTCTCCTTATCCAAATCATCCGTATTGGTGTATAGAATAAATGTAGGCACTTTTAATGCGTAAACAATTTAATGTCCGAAGGCAACCTACTCGTTGTAGGTTTCAGCTATGGAAACCTGCATTTACTGAGATGAATGACCCGTTGTGTGCCCTTGCTTGACCCAAGCCCCTGTGTGTTACAAAATATATACATGTTCCGACTTTTGAATTCACTTCTCATTATCATGCTAGCGTCCGGTTGCGAAATGCCCCAATACTCCGCAGAGCCCGCCAAAGACAGATATCCTGCGGAACCCTATCAGCCAAAGGATTCCCCGACTGGAACCGAAAACACCAATCCTCCAACATCCGCCTATCAAAAGAAAGAAACCAAACAAAATCGAGTGATGCAGGATGCGGGCAAACCTTTCGGTGAAGCACAGGGAAACCTCATCAAAGGAAAACCCCGAAAACCTTCCCCGAACGAAAACCTTCTTAAATGAGCGAAACTGACCAAAGCGATCCGGTGTGCATTCCCATCGACGGAGACTTGGACCTCCATGGCTTTAATCCAAAGGAGGTACCCCATCTCCTGCAAGAATACCTGACCGAATGTGCCAAAAGAGAAATTTTCAATGGAAGGATTATTCATGGCAAGGGTATTGGAACTCTCAGAGAAACCGTGCGTGCACACTTACACAAAAACCCTTTGATCGAATCTTTTCAAGTGGGTGATTCAAAAGGAAATTGGGGAGCTACTCTTTTTTCACTTAAAAGACCCCTGGACCAAGTCTTGAATCAAGATGCTTGAAAAACTTCATCGCTTGATTCAGGATAAAGCTTTTCCACATAGATCTCTTTAAAATCATGAAACTATCAGCACGGAACCTGACCATCGGCCTTTTTTTGTTTTTCATTTGCGGTTGCCTGGAAAAGGAGAAAGGCGTTTCCCTTGGATCTTCGGTCATGGAGAAGAAAATCACGATGACCTCTTCGCTGGTCGATGGCCTCAAGGTGGACATTTACCTCATCTCGGATGAGGCAGTCGAAGGAGAATTGCTGGCCAAGGCGATGAATTCGAGTGGGCAGGAAATTGGAAGATCTAAGCAAACGCTTGCCCTCCAAAAAGATGATGCGAAATTGATTTCATTCACTTTCGACTCCAANGTGGATTTGGATAAAGTGAGTAAATTCCTGATTGATTTCCGGAGAAAGTAATACCGGTTCTATCCTCATCCAACTTCAATCATACGATTGAAACTTGTGTTTAGCTCNGGAAAAAGATATCAGAGAATATTCGGAAGGATGGCAGAGTGGTCGAATGCGGCGGTCTTGAAAACCGCTGAACCGGAAACGGTTCCGGGGGTTCGAATCCCTCTCCTTCCGCCAATACCCCTCAACCAAGGGATTTCGGCTAAAAGGTCTTGAACTACTCTGTATCGTCTACAGCTTCTGTTTCTCCAGAATCACTATCCTGAGAAGGCATGCGATTATGAATCTCGTCAATTTGTTCAGGAGACGCAGTGAAACGATTAAAAGTCTGTCTCTCAGTTGACTGCGTCAACTTGAGCAACAAATCTTCGTTCTCTCGGTCAACATAAAAAATCTGTAGTAGTTTAGCGTGAGAATCATTGACCAACTTTTTTGAATCGTCAAAAGGTGAAAAGAATTCGGGTTTTAATTTCCTCAAATTTTGCAAAGAAGTCTCCAATTGAGGAAGTATAATTTGTTTTCGATCCAATAAATCTGAATCTGGAGCCTTTTTCTCGTTCTTCAGCCAAGTATTTTCTTCTAACAACAGAGCATGAACCTCCTTGCAAAGATCTAAATGAGTTTCTATGACTTTCCGCGGATCCATGAAGTTGCTTCGAGTGGATCTAATGATTACTCGATGGCAGACAAGGCCGGGTCGGATCTGCTCGGAACAGTGTAAATACCATATCGGTTGACAGCCTGACGAATCGCACGGGTGTCTTCGAGTTGTTCCCGTCTCCATTTGGCCATGCCAAATACAAAATTCAGGTATTCGTTATTCGCCATGTCCTCACGAGCCTCCTGCACGGAATTGACATAATCTTCAATGGAGGAATATGTTTCGGTTGCCTGAACATAATTGCCAAGTTTCTCTTCGCAAAGTGCAAGCTGATAGAGGATAGGCACTTTCCACGATGGAGAGGGGTCTATGTCCTGTAAACTAGAATAGATTCTATAAGCATTGTAAAATTCGGCATTTTCGAAAAATTTATTAGCCAAATAATTACCGGTTTTCTTTTTCCANAAATTCCAAATAGCTTTTAGCTCATTGATTGTTGCGTAATCACGATCGCCCATGGCTCTGTTCATTTCAAGTGAACGAATCAATTCTGGCTTGAAAGTCGCCTCATTGAGAAGTTTCTTCAATTCCAAATACGATTCCTCGTCTTGGTTAAGCTGCTCGTAAGTTAGGGCAAGCAAGTAATGCGATTCAGGAACATAATGGCTTTGGGGATAAAGAGTACCGTACCCTCTTAGGATTTCCTTGACTTTGGCGAAATCTGCTCGAGGGGTTTGATCATAATCGAGTTCAAGTGGGATCTGCTGATTGCCTGGGGTTCTGTCAATTCTTTCTTGTTTGCGAATGGTATCCCTTGCCCTCCTGTAATGAGCAAGACCTTGATTGAAGCGTACCACCGCACGGTCGTTGTCCTCCAACTGCTCCAACCTCCAAAGTCTATCGTAAAATTTTATGGCATTAGCATAATCCTCGGAATCCATAAAGGTCTCGGCAATCTCAAACATAGCCTGATTTGATTCCGCATCCAACCTATTCTCTAGGTTATTGCCTCTACTGCGTTCAGACTGGTCAAAAGACCTATTGTGTGGAATAGTAAGAGTAGCATTGATTGCATCGTAAAATTTATTCAATGCCATGCGATGAGCACCCAATGAACGGTAAATCTTCCCTGTTCTCACATGAGTTTCCGGAATTGTAGGAGCACCCCGCTTTTCCCCTTCTAGGAATTTCTGGACAGATCCAAGACCAGCCTTAAGATCTGGAATTCCTGGGGCATCTTCGTGATCTTCGAAGGGATACTTTTCATCAGCAGCGAACTCTTCCAAAAAGCGTTCGTAACTTTTCGCCGCATCGACCCATGCTTGGTTTCGTTCATGCATAATGATCAAAGAAAGCAATACATCCCTTCTGTATCTCTTGTGGTGAGGAGCGTTCAAACGACCTAGGACTCGGTTGCAGTAAGCTGTTGCCTTGAAAACCGACCTTGTCACAAATGGATTATTAGAACCCGAAGACGCCAAGCGAGTTTCCATGACGGCTTCTCTTATCTTTTCCTTGAGCTCTTCGTCAATTTGCTCTCCAAGTACGGTGTACTCTTCTATGTCTATGGGTTCCGCAGATACTGGTCCAGGATCGAGTAGCGGTGAAGATACGATTTCGGCAGAAGCCAACTCCTCGGTTGGTCTGGACGAAGGTGCATTAGANGGCAGAACTGGCATAGGCTCCGCGACGGCGGCAGTTCCTGGAACGCTAAAAGGGGCTTGAAATTCAGGTAGTTCTAGAAGATCGACTTCTCTCAAAAGATCCTCCAATGTTGCAGATTTATAATCAAGCTCACGAGTTGTAAGGTTATTCAGTGGTTTGCTTGAAATACTCTCTAGCGGTGCTTCCGGCAGGTTGGATGGATTGATGTCATCGAGGTTGGCTTGGGGCAAGGCGATATTTGAATCATTGCTTGGTTTTCTAGAACGAAGGTTTTGGGGCATCAATTCGTTCTGCAAACGAAAGGAGCGATCAATTTCGACATCTGATGAGCTGGTACCGAGGGACTGNGGCAAAAAGGAATCCTGTGGTAAAACTGGCTGACCAAGATTAGGATCTGCTGAACTTCTGTCGATGTCATCAAGCAACGAATCAATGCCGTCAATCACTTCATCTATGGTCTTTGAGGGACGTATAGCATCTTGTCCGACGAGATCCGGTAGAGAAAATGAGAAAAAGATCAAGAAAAGAAGTCTGTGAAAAGATTTATTCATCGATTAATCCTCCTGTAGACTGACCTAGATGTAACCGTCATATTTTCTGGAGTTACCGTATAGGGTGGCATAAAAGGTATGGNTATATTTGAATTTCCGGCCTTGACTCTAGATCGGTCAAAAATATTCATCAGTTCATCCGTAGAATTGATCGAGCTTGNGTTACCAGTGACAAATGGATCTGCCAGGGGCAATTCAACCGGGGGTGCGATTTTGGGAATTTCTAGTTTCCCCGCATCGGGGATTGCAGGATCAGAATCAGCTGAATCACTGTAGTCGAACACGGGAAATTCACCTTGCTCAAGACTGGAATTAGTTTCAACCGGTTTGACATTTATTTGGGGAATAACAGGAGAAGGCATGATAAGTGCACCTCTGTCTGCAACGATAGGTGCTGGTGCAAACCTTAAGTTTTTGGGAGNTGCAAAAGTAAGGTATCCCGCACGCTTTGGAGCAGGTGCATCAAATCTCTTCGTATCAAGAGCCTGTGAAGTAGTTGTAACGAAAAAAGCCGTGAGGTATGTGAGCCATCGCGAAATTCGTTTTGTAGATGTGCTTTTTAAATCCATGGATAATTGATCTCANTCTTTAAAGTCGTACGAAAGACCAATAACTTTACTGGATTTTTGTTTTTTATTACTTTTCCCAAAATAAATCGCTTTGATTATCTCGATGTACTTCCAATAAATCATCCATGGAATGTACGTCAATAGGGTGAACTTCCGCCGTTTCAAACCTAGTTGCGGTAATCCTCATCGGGTCGCCGTAATTAAGCAAGCAATCGCTGGTTTGTGCCCATGCCGCGTAGGGTACAGAAAGAGCTTCACCGGATTCGCNNGCCANTCCTACNGCTTTTTCAAGCACAGCCTCGGTGCATTCAGGGAAATTACAATTGTAATTAAGGTGAACTTCGCACGGGAAATGTTCGACAATATGNTGAAAGACCGGAACTGAAGCCACTGAGTCTCCAGCAAGTTCCGGAGGTCTTTGAAGAATCTCAATGCCCNCTCCCATNCAGGTTCTTGCGATTAATTCGCTATCCGTGGAAAGAACTACCTGGTNAATAAAATCACAAGCCAAAAGCTTCTTNACGGCCCGCAATGCAAGGGGTACGCCTTTNTAGGGTAGGATGTTTTTATAAACTAATCTTTTGCTTCCCAAGCGTGCTATGACTGAACCTATAACCTTCAAGATTTAGGTAAAGTAATTCAACCAACCATCATGAGCAAGAAACAATTGAAAGACGATTCGGCTTGGAATAAGAAATTTCATCCTTTTACCTTAAGTTGTGCCTCAAATTCCATACTCCAAGCAAAATCTTACAGAAGAAGACTTAAATTCCGTTCTGGAGGTGCTGCAATCTAACTTCATTACGCAAGGGCCCCAAATCGGGCTTTTCGAAGCAGCCCTTGCCCAAAGATTTAAGGTTGAGCAGGCGGTTGCCTGCTCGAGTGGAACCGCGGCACTTCATCTCTCCTATGCCTCCATGGGAGCAACCGAGGAAAGCATAGGCATTGTGCCTGCGGTTACTTTCTCTGCGACAGCCAACGCCTTCCGTTACCTTGGTGCAAAAGTGATTTTCTGCGATGTTAATCCTACAGACGGAATTATTGATCTAAATTCCCTCAGCCAAATTCTTGAAGATTTACCGAAAGAACAACTGCAAAAAAACAACTTTGTTTCTCCGGTTTCTTTTGCGGGAAAAGTTGCNCCTCTGCGCGAATGCTCGGAATTATGTGAACCATATGGNATCAAACTTGTTGAAGANGCATCCCACTCACCTGGCGGATGGAACGTGGATGGAACCAGTGGGGCATGCCAATGGACTCAATCGGCTTGCCTGAGCTTTCATCCGGTCAAGCACATCTGTGCGGGTGAAGGCGGTGCTGTGCTTACCAACTCATCCCAAATAGCCGATAGATGCAGATCACTAAGAAGTCATGGGATCATCCGTCCATTTGACGAAGACCACCCTACCCCTTGGCAATACGAACAGGTGGATCTGGGGTGGAATTATAGAATGACAGATCTACAGGCTTCCCTAGGGAAATCGCAGCTTTCTAAATTGGATCAATCATTGAAGGCCAGAAAATTAATCGCAAAGCGATATGATGATCTATTTTCCCTTGCCCCTTTCTCAGATCACATCGACAGGCCGACCCTAAGCGGTGGCCATGCATGGCACCTATACATCATACGCTTTAAGGAAGAAGGTTTACGCGATAAAGCCCACAAATTCCTAAAAAAATCAGGAATCCTTACGCAAATTCACTACATTCCCCTTTATCGACANCCTTATTTTGAAAAACTCGTTGGAAAACTCTCTCTANCTGGAGCCGAAAAATATTTTGCAGGTTGCCTAAGCATTCCCCTTTTCCCTACACTAAAAGAGACTGAACAGGACCAAGTCGTTTCCGAACTCGCAAGTTTTTTATCCCAAAATTAACCAGATGGATTTCAAAAAATTCACATCACAGGCATCTTCCCCATCCAGTAGTTACCTTGCCCTCTCCGGTTACCGAGGACAGTTTCGGGCTTACGAACTAAGCCCCATAAAAATCGAGGACGCTGCTGAAATCATGAAGTGGAGAAACGAACAGATCGCTTGCCTCCATCAAAATGAGCCAATCACTTCCTCCCAGCAGACCACTTTTTTTAACGAAAAGGTGAAACCCCAGTTTTCTCAATCCAAACCTGACCTGATCCTTCTCCGACTTACCTTGGAAAACAAGCTTATCGGATATGCCAGTCTCTACGATTTTAATTGGAAGGATGCTCATACCAAAGCATTTTTTCTCTTTGAGACAGATCGATTAAAGGATCCATTCCAATACGGTACGGATTGCAGTGTAATCATTAACTTGCTTATGAGAGTTGTCTTCATGAAGCTTAACCTGAATAAAATGTCGATGCACTCATTCGACAACCGCCCTTTTCACATAAACGCCGTTGAGGCTTCTGGGATGAGACGGGAAGGTGTGCTTCGCGAACACACCAAGAGCGAAGGTGATTGGGTCAATGTCGTGGTTGCCTCCTGTTTGAAGACCGAATATCTTAAGCAGTACCCGCAGTAATATTTTTCAGTCAGCGATTTACCACAGGCGTAAATCGCTTTTTCAAAATTCGAATTCGATCCCTTTACCACTCGACAGAAAACGACTGAATCATAGGTTCCATTCATAACGATGTCAGCGATAACCTTAGCCATAGCCAATCAAAAAGGAGGAGTGGGAAAAACCACGACGACNGTAAACCTTGGACATGCACTNGCTGCAATGGGGGTTCCCACCCTAATCGTGGACATGGACCCTCAAGCAAATGCAACCAGTTCCTTTGGGATGGAAAAAAAATCGGGATTCGGTGTCTACGAACCTCTTCTCACAGGAAGCGATCTAGCCAATCGTGTTCAATCTACAGGGAGAAAAAACCTATGGATTGTACCCTCGGAACTGGATTTGGCGGCAGCTGAATTGGAACTGAGTCAGCAAGACCATTATCTCGGGAAGTTAAGGCAATCACTCGGAAGCCTTAAGAATCATTATGGATTGAAAGCGATTCTGATCGATTGTCCCCCTACCCTNGGTCTCCTCTCCATGAACTCACTATGCTCGGCAGATCACTTAATCGTGACTCTGCAGTCGGAATACCTTGCACTCGAAGGATTGGGGCAAATTGTAAGCGTGATCGAACAATTAAAAAATTCGGGTGCCAACGAAAACTTGTCACTNGGTGGCATAGTNATGACCATGTATGACAACCGAACACGATTGTCTTATGAAGTTTGGCTCGAAGTGAACAAGCACTACCCCAAGCAAATTTTCAAAACCGCAATACCTAGAACCGTCCGTTTAAGCGAAGCCCCGAGTTTCGGAAAGACGATTTTCGAATACGACAAACAAAGCCCAGGTGCAATTGCTTACGCAGCTCTTGCTCAAGAAATAAAAAATCGCTTTTTCAGCGAGCCGATCGCTTTGGGATGAAACTGCTCCAGCGACTGTCCGGTGCTCTTGTGAAAAAGAAGGGTGAATCGGCCATCCCAGTTGAATTGCGGAAGAAAATTAGACTTTTGGAAAAACGAATGGGATACTTTTTCCGAAACCCTTCCCTACTCGAACAAGCTTTGACCCATCCCTCTTTCAACGAGCATACAAAGGGTAAGGAAGACAATCAGAGACTTGAGTTTTTAGGAGATGCCATCCTAGGAGGGATCCTCTCCCTTCATCTTTACGAACTGTACCCCAATGATGATGAAGGCTCTCTCAGCAGAAAGAAAGCGGTTTTGGCCCGCGGATCCACTTTAGCAAGCTTGGGGAGTAAGCTCGGACTCCCTGAGGCTCTGCAAGTCAGTCGAACGGAAAGAAAGAACCAAGGTCACTTGCGCCCATCGACCCTGGAGGATGCAATCGAAGCAATCATTGGAGCCATTTATTTGGATGGTGGATGGCCCGACGCGCAGAGGTGTGTTTTGCGGTGGTTGGGTGATGTAAATCAGATGCTTGAAGCAGGGGAAAGTGGCTTTAACCCCAAAGGCCAACTTCAGGAATTCGTTCAATCCCAAAACCCGGAAGAGAAAATAAAGTATCATCTCTTGAGGGAGGAGGGACCGCCTCATAACAAAAGATTTCTCATGCAAGTAACCATTGGAGGTGCAGTAATCGCTCAAGGTTCAGGTAAAAGCAAAAAAGAAGCCGAAGAAAAAGCTGCGGGCGAGGCGTTGACCGGCCTTAGATCAGAACACCATCCTACCCAGCGAACGGGAAGCTGATGAAAAGGGTGCAAGTGCCAGGGGGAAATCAATCCCTCTTCCTCCCCTCGATACCCGAAGCTTCCAACGCTCCAATCGCAGCAAACCTGATTGCTTCAGGCCAACACCAGGTGACCGTTCTTATAGCCGAATCCATTTCAAAATCAGAACTTTGGGGAGAAGATGTTGCTGGTTTGATTGAGTTCCTCGAACCCAAAAAGGAAATTTCGTTTTTCGTTTTTGACGAATCTCCGAACCCTTCGCACCCAGATGCTTTCGAAAGAGATTGCGACCGAATCAGCGTGCTCTCCAAAATGCAGTCCGCCGAACAAGGAACGGGGGCAAATGAGTGCCTTCTCATTGCAACAACGCCCGAAGCCTTGCTTTCCCCCTGCCCGCGCCTGATTGATCATCAAAAAAGTGAAGTAAGGATCACCAAGGGACAAAATTTGGATTTCGAATCCTTCTGTGAAGAACTCGCAACGAGCCTTGGTTATTCGTCTGAAATCCTTTGTGAAGAACCCGGACAATTCGCGGTACGAGGAGGATTAGTCGACATTTATCCGATTAATGGAGATCGTCCCATTCGGGTAGACTTTTTTGGCAATGAAATTGAGGAAATTCGAGCCTTTGACCCAACGACACAAAGAACCAATGAAGAATTGGCTCATACTAGCCTATCTTCAACGCAGATCGAACAGCAGTATGGGAAGGAGGGCGAATTCTTCCAGTATCTAACTTCTTCGGTTTTATGGTTTTTGCACGAACCTGAGATTCTACTGGGTCTTCACCCTCTGGTTTTCCACGAAGCCCATCAAAAAGCAGCTGAAAAGGCGAATTTCTCGCTCGCTTGGAAAACGCATCCCAAGCACCGAAGTTTTTTCATAGGATCAAGTGAGATTGATGCGGGAGCCGGAATCTTTGAGCATGCAGAAAGGAAAGAACTCGATATACAATCTACGAGCCGGGAACTTCATTGGAAGTCCTCTGCGGTTTTTCATGAGGGGACTTTTGAAAATGAAAAGCAAAACCGGGTAAGTTCTCTTTTCCAATTACTCAAAAGGCAGGACGAGGGTCACGAGATTCTAATTGCTGCTGGTGCAGAAGCAGAGAAAAAGAGGATTTCCGAATTGATAAGGGAAGAGTCTTCGCTCGAACGGTTATGCCCAGCCTTCATACCAGTCGGTCTGAACGAAGGTATTCGAATACCCAAAGGGAAATCAACTGACTTTCTAAGCGAATTTCTTACCCGTCCGGACTCAGGCATTGCCCTTGTTTCTAGTAAGGAACTTTTGGGGAGAGAAAGAAGCCGCCGGCCCAACCGATCAAGAAAAGCCCGAGTGCAAAGGAAGGAAGTGGATCAGGCACTGGATTTCTCGGAGCTTATCGACGGCGACCACCTCGTCCACCACCAACATGGAATATGCAGATTTCAGTCTTTGGGTAAAATAGAAGAAGGCAACCGCATCGAAGAAGCCATCACGGTCGAATTCGATGACGGTCTTCTCCTCCATGTACCCCTGCAGCAATCCCACCTTCTTTCTCGTTATGTTGGCCTGAGTAAAAGCAAACCAAAACTCGCAAAGATTGGCGGCAAGTCCTGGGCCAAAACTCGCCAGGCAGCAGAACTTGCTGCCTTGGATCTCGCGGCAGACTTACTCCGCTTGCAAGCATCCCGAGAAAGTAATACGGGTCATGCATTCTCCGCTGACGACCAGTGGCAAAAGGAATTCGAGGATGCGTTTCCATATACAGAAACCGTTGACCAACAAAAGGCCATCGACCAAGTGAAGCAAGACATGGAAAGTTCAGAACCAATGGATCGATTGGTCTGCGGAGATGTGGGCTTCGGTAAAACAGAAGTTGCCCTGCGGGCAGCTTTCAAGGCAGTGATGGATGGAAAGCAGGTGGCTCTCCTTTGCCCCACAACCATCCTTTGCCAACAACATCTTAATTCATTCCGTGACCGAATGATCGACTTCCCCATAACCCTCGAGATGCTCAGTCGGTTCCGCACCGCCGGTCAACAAACCAAAATCCTGGAGGCTCTTCGTCTGGGTTCACTGGATCTTGTGATTGGCACCCACCGCCTTCTCAGTGACGACTTAAGCTTCAAGGACTTGGGGCTATTAATCATAGACGAAGAACAGAGATTTGGCGTTCAACACAAGGAAGCGATCAAAAAGCTTAAGGCGAGTGTGGATGTTCTCACCCTTAGTGCCACCCCTATACCCAGAACGCTCTACTTTGCAATGGTTGGGGCTCGTTCCATGAGTGCCATCGAAACCGCTCCGGTCAATCGCCTCCCAATAAGGACGGAAGTGCTCCATAAGTCAGACGATATCCTTACCAAAGCCATCGATACTGAAATCAGGAGAAGTGGGCAGATTTTTTACCTTCATAATCGCGTCAAGACGATTCACTCAGTAGCCCGCAAACTCGAGGCTCTCTATCCAAAGCTTCGCATTGCCGTTGGGCATGGACAAATGAATGAGGAGGCACTCGAAAAGATTATGACCGATTTCGTAGCCGGTGAATATGATATTTTAGTTTGCACAACCATCATTGAATCCGGTCTGGATATTCCCAACTGCAACACAATTATTATAGAAGGAGCTGATAAATTTGGACTTTCCCAGCTTTACCAACTTCGCGGACGAGTGGGCAGGTTTTCCCGTCAAGCCTATGCCTACCTCCTTCTTAATCGCCACCTCACGGTTTCGGACCAAGCAAAGAAAAGACTTTCAGCGATCCGCCAAGTGAATCATTTCGGAGCCGGCTTTCGCATCGCTTTGCGCGACCTTGAGCTCAGAGGTGCAGGCAATCTGTTGGGTAGTGAGCAGAGCGGACATGTTGCAGGAGTTGGCTTTGAACTTTATTGTCGATTACTCAAAGAAAGTGTATCACGGCTTAAAGGTGATGAAATCAGCCTGCGCCCAAGTGCCGTAATACGAGTTGACTTCCTTTCATCGGAAGAAGAAAGCGAAGGGGAAATAATCGGGGCACTCATCCCCGAATCCTACGCCGCCGAACCTCGTCTAAGAATAGAAAGTTACCGCAAGCTTGCCCAGTTCCAGAGTACCAAAGAAGTGCATGACTACGCCGAAGAGTTGAAGGATCGCTTCGGTGCCCTTCCCCAAGAAGTGACCGCCTTGTTATTGGAGACTGAAATCCGGTGCCTTTGTGAGGAGGCGAACTTTGACCAGTTGGAAGTTAAAGGAAATGAAATATTCCTCCGCCTGGTAAGAAAGCCAGGTGACAAAAGCGTGAAATTCCTACGTTTGGCGGGTAAAATCCCTACCCTTTCTTCAAAAACGCCTCTTTTAAAGTTGAAGGAACTGATTGCTTTTCTCAAGATCAGAATCCATGGGAATACGGAAAACACAGTTTAAGCTTTCATGGTTGGTGCCAGTGAGCCTCATCATCTTTCACTCGTTTGTTTCAGCCGAGGAACTCATTGAAGTGAATCGGATTGTTGCGAAAGTAAATGACCGGATCGTCACCTGGGGCGAAATTGCAAAAGCAATGGACCGGCTCAATTTTTCCAATAGCGAAAAGAAACTTCGAGCATCTGAATTTGTTGATGGCAAAATAGACCGCCTCCTATCCATTGTTGCCTTTTCCGAGAAAGGAATGGCCATTCCAGATTCTTACATCGAACAGGAATACAACAAAAGACTGATTCAGGAGTTCAATGGTGACCGAAAACTCTTTCGTGATGTGCTCAAGAGCAATGGACAATCCCAACTCGAATATCGTGATGAAATTAGAGAAGAAATCATATATGGTCACATGCTCGCCACCCGAAAAAGACTNAAAGAGGAAATTAGCCCGGATAAGGTNGAGGCTTACTACAAAAACAACCCATCCCTTTTTGTAACCGAGGAGAAGGTGAGGATCCGTGAGATTGCCTTCTCCCAGATTGCCGATGAACCAGCCTCCGTCCTTATGCAACAAGCAAGAAAAACTCGGGCCAATCTTGCTGCAGGAGAACCTTTCGAAAAGTTGGCTGCTCAAAATGGGCAAAGCCCTTATCGCGATAAAGCCGGTGACTGGGGAGTCTTGGTCTCCAAACGTGAAATCCGAAGCGAAGAACTTAGAAAAGAAGCGTTTTCCTTAGCCACAGGGAAAGTTTCTCAACCCTTTTTGGTCAGTGTGCTCGAGCGTAAGCCGGATGGAAGTATTGGGAAATCCGGAAAATCGGCAGTTTACATCATTAAAGTGGACGAAAAAATACCTTCTGGACGAAAGCCTCTGGATAGCGTTCGCAATGAGATCGAAAAGATTCTTACAGCAAATATCGAGAAAGACAGCCAGCAGCGTTGGTTGGCCAAGTTGAAAAAAGACGCCTATGTCGAGATCAACCTCCCAAACTAATTTGTAAAAGATCGCGGCCGATGGGCTTGCCAGCGAATGAAACATTCCTCATCGCCAACCATTCGTGACCTGCCAGTCGAAGAAAGACCGCAGGAGCGGCTCGAAAGACTTGGTGCATCCGCACTTTCCGATCGCGAACTTCTCGCTATGCTGATCCGCTCAGGAACCGCTCGATACGATGTTCTTGCCATTGCCGATGAATTAATTGGTTCAGCGGGTTCACTCGCCGGGCTTTTACGTTGGGACTCCTCGGATTTTCTTCAAATCAAGGGAATTGGCAAGATCAAGGCCCTGCAACTCAGTACCCAAGTTGAGATAGCAAAAAGGATGATGCGAAGTGAAAGAATCGCCGATCTCATTTTGGACGAACCCCAAAAAGTTTGGGAATACCTTTACCCGGAAATACGCTCCGATACCGTCGAAAAGGTTTGGGTTCTCTGCCTTGACCGTAAGAACAAACTGATTCGAGCCGAAGCGGTGACATCCGGCACAGCAACTGGCAGCCTGGTGCATCCGAGGGAAGTCTTCCGACCTGCAATCCGCCATGGAGCGACGGCCTTGATCCTGGCTCACAATCATCCAAGTGGAGACCCAAGCCCAAGTGGAGCGGATCTTCGGGTAACGAAAAAAATTCTCGAAGCGTCCAAAGCGGTGGACCTGGAAATGCACGACCACATCATTTTAGGAGAACCTGAACATTGTCCAAATGGAACCGGTTACTACAGCTTTTCGGATGCCGGATTAATTGGCTGAAAATTCTTTAACTAGCTTCTTGCGTACGACGAAGTATCCATCCGATCTAACGGAATAACTCTTTAACTTGCCAAGGAAAGAACACGAACGCTCCAACGGGCAACCGCAAAAGCGAGGCCCTGTGGTTGGTTATCTCTTTGATGGGAAAAGGATTCAAAATCCGTAGCACCTGCAGTACCCTCCCCTCCATAGTCCTGAGAATCAGTGTCCAGTAAGACCCGCCAATGACCTTGGTGTGGACAACCCCAGTCTCGATGCCTCAGTTGATCTGAAAAATTACAGGCAACCAGCAAGGTATCCGATGGATGTTCGCCGAATTTCAAAAAGGAAAGAGTTTGACCTTCGGAATCGTTGCAATCAACCCATTGAAACTTATCCGAATCATGGTCCGCCTTTGCCCAAGTCGGGTGCTTAAGGTACANATTGTTCAAGTCTGCGACCAAACGTCGAACCCCTTCGTGGAGTGGGAATTCAAGCAGGGCCCANTCGAGCGGCGTTTCAAAATCCCATTCCTTCCATTGACCGAATTCGCATCCCATGAATAGCGTCTTCTTTCCGGGCCAAGTCCACTGCAAGGTAAGTAANGAGCGCAGATTAGCCAAACGGTCTGAATGTTCACTTAGGTTCATCTTGTTGGCCAACGAACCTTTCCCATGCACCACTTCATCATGGGAAAAGGCCTGAACGAAGTTTTCGGAGAATTGATACATGGCACCAAAGGTAAGGTTGTCGTGGGACCCCGACCGCTCGCTTGGNGAGGTAGCAAAATACCCAAGCACATCATGCATCCACCCCATGTTCCACTTAAAGTCAAAGCCCAAGCCCCCGACACTCGGTGGCTGAGTAATTTGAGGAAATGCAGTGGATTCCTCTGCAATACTTATAGCATGGGGATGTTCTTCGTGAATGGCTTGGTTAAACTGCTTGATGAATTCGATTGCCTCCAAATTCTCGTTCCCGCCCAAGGGATTGGGGATCCACTCGCCCTCTTTTCTTCCATAGTCCAGATAGAGCATGGATGCAACCGCATCTACGCGGAAGCCATCTACCCCAAATCGATCCAACCAAGCCACAGCACTCCCGATAAGAAAACTTCTGACCTCTGGTCTACCGTAATTGTAACACAGCGTGCCCCACTCCGCATGTCGGCCTTGCTTAGGGTCTTCATGCTCAAAGAGACAGGTGCCATCAAAACGAGCCAAGGCAAACTCATCCTCCGGGAAATGAGCGGGGACCCAGTCAATCAGCACCCCGATACCAGCTTCCTTTATTGCACGGATCATGGTGGTGAAATCTTCGGGGCTACCATAACGATAAGTGGGTGCATAATAACCGGTGACTTGGTACCCCCAAGACGCTCCGTAGGGATATTCACTGGGTGGAAGAAACTCGACATGCGAAAAACCCATCTCCTTCAAATACACGGGTAATTGCTCGGCAAGNTCGAGGTAGGAGAGAGGCCGATCATCACCATGTTTAAAACGCCAGGAACCCAAGTGCATTTCATAAATAGAAAGGGGGGCAATTCTCGGGTTGCTTTGATCTCCATCCCTTGTGCGAGAGGTCCCTGCATGGTTTGCGAGTCTGNATGATGGAAGCATTNCCCATAGGGGGTTCGAAGCGCCAACCNAATGGATCGGTCTTCTCCCGAAGTTTGTCATCCGCCCCNAGGATCCTAAATTTGTACTTATCACCCGATTTCGCAAAGGGAACGAAGAGTTCCCGGCAACCGGAATTACCNAGCGAACGCATCGGCAGNGAAACTGGATTCCAATGATTAAANTCACCAACGAGATGAACACTTTTCGCAGATGGAGCCCAAACCACAAAGGACACACCTGCATACCCTTGATGTTCAACCGGAATCGCTCCAAGTTTCTCATAGGGTCTTCGGTCCCATCCTTCGTTAAAACCTAGCAAGTCCTGGTTGCAAANATACGGNAGAAAGGAATAGGGNTCCGCCCATTCNCTTCCNCCTTCCGCATACAACGAAAAAAGAGAATACTTAAAAAGTTTACGGCGACNAGGGAGATNAAGTTCAAAAAAACCACTCGAGTGAACCATCTCCATCTCAAAACGCTTNGTCTTACCCGATTCCAAAATAGTNATTTTCAANGCACCCGGATCCCAGACCCTAACCACCAAACCGGAGCCTTCGCCAAGTAGGTGCATCCCCAGCCATTGGTGGGGGTTTCCGATTTGCCCTGAGCGACAAGCCTCCATTTCGCGTGAACTAATAATCATAACCTTTGGTGATTTTTACTTTGATACATTCAAAAGCATCCATAATCGGCAAGGACTAATAAAAAAATCATTTCCTTCTTGTTACGCAATCGTTTAGCATCATTTTACGCTAAGTGAATCCTACAATTATTACTCCACACCGCACACTTTTTCTTTTTTCATTTGCTTTCCTTGCCCTTGGCATATCGCAAGGAGAGGTCTCGCCTAGTCAAGCACCCACTCTGGATGCAGACCAATTTTTCTTTGACGAAAAAACTCAGGTTGTCCGAGCAACGGGCGACGCCTTATTGCAGTCCGAATCCTTTATTCTTAGCGCNGATCAGATTCATTGGGATAAAAAGGAGTCCACCGCTGAAGCGNGGGGNNGAGCAATCTTCAANGGGGCCGAGCTAAGGGTCCTTGCTGAGCGGATCTTTATTAACNTGAAGACTGGAGACCTTGAGGCTGAGCACCTTAAAACAGGCTTTTATCCTTGGGTTTTANAAGCGGAGGGCCTTTCTGGAANAAAGCTGGATTATGATTCGAATAACACNAAGATTACNCTGAGNGACGCAGAATTGTTTTTTAGAGAACAAAACCAAATAGAGCCCAGTCTTNTTGTTGAAACGATAANTTTGGATATGAATAATAGCGACTTTAAGGCGCAATCAATCGGTATTCGGTTGGGAAACAGAACCTTTTTAAAAATCCCGAANCTTCGTGGAGACTTCGATCAAAAAAACTTAGNCTACAGCTTTCGAGCAGGTAAGAAGAGTTCCNTAGGATGGTATGCGGGAGTGANAAGAACTTGGCANTNTTCGAAAAATTCNGAATCTAGCCTATCGGGTTCTTTCTTTCCCGAAAGAGGTTTGTACCTATCCCCTCGGGCAAATGGATCAGACCGCTCCGAATCANAAANATTTTATGATTTCTCGGTCCANATGGGCGGTATCATTGACCAAGGGANTAATCGGGGTACAGACCAACTGGGCCAAGCTATTNCTCAAGACAGGGGGCATATCCATCTCAATGCCCAAAANCGGATTTCNGAAAANTGGCGACTGATCGGGCAACTATTTTCCAATTCGGATAGCGAAGTCTACAGAGATTTTCAAAGTGAGCAATTTAGCTTAGACCAATGGCGGCAAAACTTTGGCGAACTCTCCTATGAAGGTTCGACTTATTCAATTTCTGCCCTCACTCAATGGCAACAAAATGACTACGAGTCCATGGTCACCCAAACCCCAAACCTTCGCATTGATGCAGGCCCCACATCCCTTTTCGATTCAAGAGTCATGCAAAGCATTGCCATCGAGTACGCAGATTTCAAAAGTAAAACTTCACATGGAGTCACGACTGCGGAAAGTGCTAAACTTGATTTTGGTTATAAACTTCAAAGACGATTTTCGATGCCGCTAGGCTTAAGTTACATTCCGTCTTTAGCCTACCGAATACAATCCTATGACCTTGAAAACCAAAGCAATTCACAACGCCAATTTGGGGAGTGGGGAAACGAGTTACACCTCTACTTCCATGGAAATTATGAAATCAACAACGAAGTCTGGGAAATCGATCAAGTCAGACATTTTAGTGGTTTATCTCTCAAACATAGAAGAAGAACCTTACTCGAACAGGAACTCTTGTCCAACATTCCAATATTAGACCATCCTTTTTCAGATCTCAACCTCTCCCCAATGGATTTGCTTGATCACATCGAAGCCGATGATCTACAACCCAGCGAAGTCCTCCGATTGGAATGGACGAACCACCTGATCGGCACCTACCAAGGTTCAGCCAGGGAGCTTTTGTGCCTAAGTCTTTTTCAGGATCTCTGGGTAAATGATCGGTTGGAAGACACAAACCCTCATTTTTACGGTGAAGTTGAACTTCATCCAGCACCATGGCTTTCCTTGGAAGGACAATCAAAGATTGATGTTAACGCCGGAAAAAGCCTCAAGCATAACCTTACCTGTAGAATTAGAGATGGAAGAGTCAATGACTTGAGAGTCTCATACTTTAAACGGCAAAGCTTTGGTGAAGAATGGCAAATCTTTCTCAATCACAGATTGAATTCAAGAAAAACCCTCGCCATGGGAATCCGTTTCGATGGTGAATCAAGTAAAATTCCCTATTGGATGGGAGCAATCAGGTTTCGCCCAAAAGGAAATTGGATGCTTGGAATTACAATCTCTCAAAGGCAGGGAACAGCGAAGGAAGACGAGATGGAAGTTCGGATGAATGCGAATCTATTTTCATTTTGACTCTTTCCTACAAAGGTTGACTAAATGAGTTTTACGTAAATATATTGTAGATATGAATAAAAGGTATGACCACCCGAATTTACCTGTCAAAGACCCAAAAGTCATGGCTCATCTTTTTGGTTTGGGCTTGGATGGTTCAGACGGGCACAAGCGAATCACTCAAGCCGACAAATTTTCCATCATGGGAGGCTCTGAACAAACCCACGACAAAATGACCGAAACCCTCATCAAAACAGTGGAGGATTTATCCATTAAAGGTAAATCCCTCGAAGAGGCTTCTATGGAAGAGGTTTCAGATCTTATCCGAAAAAACACCCCCAAGGAGTAGTGCTGCTTAGGCACTCATTTTTAATGTAATCTAGCTCGTATTGCCCTATGTCCGACCAACCTCCACGACCAACTTTAAAGCTTACCCCCAAAGAAGGAGAACCGATCAAGCCCGGCGGAACCCCAAAATTTAAAGTCACACGGTCTCCCTTTGCCCCTAAAGTTGATACGAATGCCCCGATTCCTGCCGCTACTCCCGCTCCAGCGCCTGCAGCTACATTACCTTCCCCAGCCCCAGTCCCCGCTCCAGCAGGGCTACCTCCTACTCCAGTCCCAGCTCCAGTTCCTGCCCCTGCTGCACCCATACCGACACCCGCTCCTACCCCGACACCTCCACCCGCTTCTGGCTTACCTTCCCCGCCTCCTAGTTCCCCCCCACTTTCACCCGCGGCAGCACCTTTGGCTCCTCCGGCACCGTCTCTCTCGCCTACGCCTCCACCTGCTATGGGGTCTACTCCCGCACCCAGTCTTAGCCCCACACCGCCACCGGGAAATGGACCTGCTCTCCCTCCTCCTGGCGGAGCCCCCCTTGGCACTCCGCCACCCGGTAAAATTTCAAAATCACCACCAGCTAGCCCAGCTGGACCCGCTACCGAAAAAAAATCAAAACCAAGCATATTCTTTCTTATCATTGATTTTTTGGTATTTGGGGGTGCTGTAGCAGCAACTGTTTTTCTTTTTCTCAAACCATAATTAATACAGAATAACTTCTCAAATGAGCGAACTCATCAACCTGAACAAGGAAAGTTTTGATAAAGTTGTTTCCACAGGAAACAAAACACTAATCATTGATTTTTGGGCACCTTGGTGTGGTCCATGCAAGGCTCTAGGTCCAATCCTAGAGGAAATCTCCTCGGCAATGAGTGAATCCGTTGGTATCTACAAGGTCAATGTGGACGAGAACACGGATCTAGCCCAAGAACACGGCGTACAGTCCATTCCTACTATGCTCGTTTACAAGGACGGCAACCTCTCCGAGACCTTGGTTGGATTGAAGACAAAAGACGAATTGATCGAAATCATTGGTTCATAATTCGTTTTTGTATAAAGAACTTCACCTCTTGGGATTTCTCCCTCCGCAAATTCGACAATCGATACCACTCGGTTGAGANGTGAGNNCACCTCGTCCCCTCTCGTAAAACGAGCATCCTGGACGATGAATTTTACCAAAGCTAGTCACCCAGTAATTTAATCGAGGAACGAATCCACCCTTTCCNCCATGCAAGAGGTTAGGGAATTGGGGNCTGGGAGTAAGCACCTTGCCAACCTGTTGAGNATAATTGTAGTCATTTGCCCACACNCCNAGACTCATTCGTTTCGCTTTCAATTGGGCTAACAAATAAGGGCCGAACCGTCCGGTCTCGTCCTCCAGATGCCACCCAATNCCTAAGGTAATTGCTTCGCGAGAGAAATTCATAGAACCATTGGCTACCCTTACTTCACACACCTTTAGATTCTTAGTATCGAATTCNTGGCGAATGGTAATTTGAGGATAAGTGGACAATAGGTGTTTCTCGGTAAAACTCAAGGCTTGCTCAAATCCAGGTTCTCCNCTTCTAGGAAACCCAACNCCCCATGCACGCATGCGGATAAGAAAATCAGTGCTCTTAAGATCAAACACCCCAGGTTGGATTACGCGAATCACTTCNGCGGTAGAGGCTGCCTCCGTTCTATTTTCATCATTGTTCAAGTTATCTCCGGCGAGAGAAAGGGAAAGTGGTGACAGAATCCCCAAAAAGAATAGTACTCGGCACATAGACAATTAAACTAAATGAAACTCAGAACAAATCAAGAAACTCCATTTAGCAACTTGATCTTTCCAATAAAATAATTGATACAGAAGACCTTTCTAATANCGAATTTCATNATTNCCTAAAGATTCNNGTCAAANCCTAGCCCNANATGGCTAAATTTAAAAAACCAAGAGCATCCACAATCGGAACTCCAGTCTGCCANCGCAANCGANGAAGNTGGCAGGATGATAGAGATTTGCTCGAGGAACTNGCNGGNNTNGTNAACCTCNTTGAANGGTCCTTANGATTANTACGAACAAGGNGTCGTGGCTTTTAGAGNGAAAATTAAAGGGTTTCGCGAAGTTGGCTTTGANCAGAATACGGAAGCATTCTTTTTAGCGATGTGGGTTCGGAAGACNCTAAGCGACCTGCTCATTAAGCAGGGCAATTATGATCTACGCATCCATCCAATTGCATTCCCTGAAGACATTGAGTCCGTAATCAGTGACGAGGAAAAGAAAAGTACGCAAAGNGGATTCCCTCAGATGCAATCNGGNGTAAGCTTGAATGCATTGTTTCCTGATCCAAAGCTTAGGGCCTTTGCTCTCGAAAGGATGCAGATTCTTTATCGGGGCGACCTGATTGCCTACCTCTCATCTCTGGTTTCCAAAGAGAAGCAATCNTTAATGACATTTTCNGCTTCCATAATGGACCTGATAAACATCTGCCAGCATATGTTGGCTCTTCGCGAAATAAGTATTCAGAAAAGATTTTCAGTCGGAGAAACTGATCTTTGGATCCCCANGTATTCCATGGGNGTGGAAGTAAGGAATTCATGGAGCGAGCAAGAAGAGATTGAGGTCATTAGAATTTTNAGTAACACCAACTTCAGGCTTCGCTCGAAATATTTAGTCTTAGTAACTCCTGATGACCTNTCCGACGAATCCTTTGTGCAACTTCGTGAGATTGAGAAAAGGGGGGTATTNGAAAACCTTTCCGTCATCCGGATCGGTGACTTTGGAAGCTACTTAGATCAAATTGTTGAAATTGANCAAGCGCAGTTCTAGCTNCCTGGCACAATTTCCTCCCTCAACAACCTACCCTCTTGATCCCAAAGTCTCCGACCACGGTATTGACCNTCACTCCAATACTCTTCTTCTCGAATGATTCCCTGTCCCCACCACTTCGTTTTGATTCCCGATAGAATTCCATGATCAAAGATAGCTTCCAGGGCTGGAGAACCGTCAGGAAAACGCCTAATCTGCTGACCATGAGGAAGTCCGTCCTTGTAGGAGGCTTCCATGGAAACCGATCCATCCTCAAAACGCCCTATCAATCGACCCGTGAATGGAACCTCCAATCCATCGCGATAAAGCAAACCGTCTTTCCCTGTTTTCGATTCAGCACTTGAAATAGTCGGATAAGACCGAAGAGGCTTCTCATAGTCTGTCATGATCTCCTCCTCCGTCCGATCCTCCGAGATAAAAAGTTTCTCAGGTTCCGTCGAAATATCTGCACCCATTTGTGACAAGCGGTTATCCGCTTTTGGCGTGGATACGCCCTCCTTGCTATCGGAACACGAAAGTAATAGCAGGGTTATAAAAAGGCTGCATAAAATTTCTAATATGACATGCATAGAGCTTGTCTCATTAATTTGTAGATTCTTTATGAGCAGGTAAACAAAAATGAAAACTCTCTTTCTAATCAGACATGCAAAATCCAGTTGGGATCAACCAAATCTTAATGATATCGATCGGCCATTAAACGAAAGAGGCAACACCAATGCCCCGTTAATGGCGAAAAGAGCAACCAAACGGGGAACTCCAGACCTGATCCTTTGCTCTCCAGCAAAAAGGGCCAGAGAAACTGTCAAACATATGCAACCGCACTGGTTCCCAAAGAAAGATGTTAAGATTGAGCCTGCCCTTTACGAGGGCACCGCTTCGGAAGTGCTTGATTTGGTTGCTTCAACTGACGATGTTTTCGAATCGATTGCCCTCTTCTTTCACAACCCAACCATCACCCATCTTAATCAGCTCCTGTCCGGATCCATGACGGTCCACTTTCCAACTTGTGCAATTTCCTGTCTCAAATTTGACGGGAANTACTGGAATGAATTGGAAGTCGCATCCTGTTCGTTAATCAATTTCGACTTCCCAAAAAAGAATCAAGACTTATGATCTTTTTGAGCGAGAATCGCTTCAGCCACTTCTTCAAAGTGAGAGTTTTCATAATCTGGAAGTAACCCCTGCATTTCCTCATCACCACAAACAACATCCGGCATAGCCATGAGTTTATCAACGAGTTCTCCCACTTTTTTACTTGTACAAGCATTGATTACGCTTCCAGGGAAAGGGATTACATTCAGGTTGTCCGCAGGATTCATCCGATGATTATTTTGAACATGCCCTTTAGGNATTGGCTTAAGGAAATCACTAATATTTATCACAACATAACATCTTTTATTCGCATCAGACATGAAACGAAGGGTTGTGATTCTAACTAACCTCCTGTGAGCCGAACCATTTTAAAAACAGCCGCATCCTTGCGACTACCCTTAAAGTCGGTCCTTTAATCGAAAACTTTAGAAAAAAATTCTTTCGTCTTTTCATTTCGCCAAAGACAGTGAAAATAGAATCATGACAAATCAACCACCCAAGGCCTACGAAAACATCGACTTTCTCAATGAGCATGAAGCTCGTCCAATCCGCGTGTTGTGCGAATTAATGGAACCCGATACTCGTCTCGAACAACAAGGTATCAAGAACACCATCGTTTTTTTTGGTTCAGCCAGGNCCAAACCTCTCGCCGGAGCAAAAAAGGCATTGGATGATTTACTTTACTCTCACCCAAATGATCAAAATTGGAGTGAAGATACAAAAGCGGATATACAAAAGGCCCGTCGAATCCTTAAATTGTCCGAGTATTACGACAAAGCGGTTCAACTCGCTGAAAAGGTTGCGGAATGGGGCAAAAATACCAAAGGGAAAAAATACCATGTTTGCTCCGGTGGCGGTCCGGGTATGATGGAAGCTGCGAACCGTGGTGCCGATAATAAAAAGTGCGAATCCATTGCCTATGGAATCAGTTTGCCTTTTGAGCAGGGCGTAAACCAGTTCGCTACCCCCAAGCTTTCCTTTGAATTTCATTATTTCTTCATCCGTAAGTTCTATTTTCTTTACCATGCAAAGGCCGTGGTCGTATTTCCCGGAGGATTCGGTACGATGGATGAACTCTTTGAAACCTTGACGCTCATACAAACCAAGAAAGTCAATAAAGTCATACCCATTTATCTTTTTGGGAAAGAGTTTTGGGAAGGACTAATTAACTTCAGGCAATTCGTGGAATGGGGTGTTATTTCACCAGGAGACCTTGACCTGTTTAAAGTCATCGACAGCGTTGAAGAGGCTTTTCAGGTAATCACCAATGACTTAAGCGATGATTAGGTTCAACCATTCAAGTTGCGACTCTCGAGGTTTATTTCGTTTGGGTTAAGGCCTCCAATGGTTGGGTAAAGTCGTTCGGGGGTTTGGCCCGAAAAGTAAGGGTTTCTCCTGATTCAGGGGAACAAAAACTCAACTCACTGGCATGCAGCATTACCCGTTGAAAGGTAAAGCGTAATTTCCCTTTTTCCTTAAAGCCATAGGTTTTATCCCCTGCAATTGGATGCGAATCATTTGCAAAGTGAACCCGAATCTGGTGAGTCCTCCCGGTTTTTATCTCGCAATCAACCAAACTGAACCCCTCTTCAAAACGCTCGCGTAAGTGCCAAAAGGTAAGTGCAGATTTCCCATGCTCCGCAACCGTCATCTTCACACGTACCTTAGGGTGCCTGGCGATAGCACCCTCATATACCCCCTTCCTCTTATTCATGTGACCGAGAACCAAAGCTAGGTACTTTTTCTTGGTTGTACGGTCTGAAAACTGAGATACTAAGGAGTGGTAAGCCTTTTCGGTCTTGGCAATGACCATAACTCCACTGGTTTCCTTGTCCAGTCGATGTACGATACCAGGGCGCTCAGGCGCTCCAACCGGACAAAGTTGATCTGGGCAATGATGCATCAAAGCATGAACCAAGGTGTCGGCGGATGTACCGTCACCCGGATGAGTCACCATCCCGGAATCCTTATTGACTACAAGTAAGCTATCGTCTTCATGCAAAATCTTCAAAGGGTAATCGTAGGGCTCAATAGGGGTAAAACTTGGTCGCTCCAAGTCGATCATGAACTCATCATCAGGAAAAACTTTCGTCTTCGGTTCCAAAAGGGATCCATCCATACGAGTGACTCGACCTTCTTCAATAGCTTTCCTTGTAACCGTCCTGCTTGTACCAGAAAACTCGTCTGCCAATACTTTATCAAGCCTACCACTTACGCCATGCGGGCAACGAAAGAGTTGCTTAGACATCACTCGCTGGGTAAGTGTCAATTTTTTCTGAAATTTCAGCTTGAGCCAAACGTTTCTCCGATAAATCCATATCTGCCACCTCAAATCCCATGCGAGCAAGACATCCGACATCAGCGATCGAGCACCCTAACTGATCGATGCAAACCAGATACTCTTCACACAGTGTGTTATCAAAGGAAAAAGGATCATCCCTACTGATCGTGCAAGAAATTCCAAGATCAAGAAATTGCTTAAGCGGATGATCAATCCAATCCTTCACAACACGTAGTTTGTAATTACTGATCGGACAAACATCCAAAGTCGTTCCAGAATCAACGATCCTGCTCAGAACATCCTCGCTTTCGACTGCACGGACCCCATGCTGAACTCGACGAACCCCCAATTGATCTATGGCATGAGACACGTTTCCCGCCGGGCCAAACTCTCCTGCGTGAGCCTTGACCGTCAACCCATTTGCCTTGGCCTTTTCCCAGTAAGGCATTGTCCAATCTTCCAGAGGAAGACTCTCTAATCCATGAAGATCGATTCCGGCTAGATCCTCCCATTCAGAAATTGCCTGCTCCAATCGCGGACCAAGGTAAGGTGAGTAAGCGTTTCGGCTGATCCCGAGGAAAACCCGAACAGTCAAACCCTCAGGAACTGCCGCTCGAATGGCCTGTAGAATTTCTTCGCCTGGAATGTTAAGGAACTCCATCATTCCAGCATGAAAACTGGTTTCCACATAGCGCACATTTTCAGCGAGATGCTTTTCAAAAATTCGCTTCGCTACCTCATAGTATGATTCGGCCGACTTAAAAATTAAGAGAGCGTGATCGATCAGAATTGATTCGAACTGCTCGAAACTGTCATACCGAAAACCAGGCATTCTGAAAGCGGGAACAGAAGAAAACTTTTCGGGGTTCGCCTCTCGCAACATTTCCCAAGGCAGTGCCCCTTCCACATGCAAGTGAGTCTCGGTTTTAGGCAAATTGGCTATCAATTCTTTAAGAGCCAAACCTTTCATAGTAGACTTTGATCTATTCCCCAAGAAGGTAATCAGGGTTTAATGTCGACAAGTCTTCGGCGACAAAAAGTCCATCCTTACGGATCAATTCGTCATCGAACCAAATTTCTCCACCGCCCCACTCCGGTCGCTGGATACTCACCATATCCCAGTGCACCTGTGATTTATTTCCATTATTCGCCTCTTCGTAGGCTTGACCAGGAGTGAAGTGAAAAGAACCGGAAATCTTCTCATCAAAGAGGATATCGAGCATCGGATCGGTGATCATTGGATTGAAGGCAATGGCAAACTCTCCCACATACCTCGCTCCCTCATCTGAATCTAGAATTTGGATAAGCTTATCTTCATTTGAACTTGCGGTGGCCTCGGTGATTCTCCCTTTCTCAAAACCCAGTCGCACTCCTGAAAAGGAAGTCCCCTGATAAATCGTATCGGCATTGAACGAAACATAACCTTCAACACTGTCTCGCACCGGGCATGAGAAAACCTCCCCATCCGGAATATTATGAGTTCCTCCGCAAGCAACGGCGTCAATTCCTTTAAGAGAGAAACGAAGATCCGTGTTCGGCCCGATAATTCGGACGCGGTCGGCNTTTCTCATCCGAGCTTCCAACGCGGNCATGCCTTGGGTCATTCTNTTGTAATCCATACAGCAGGCATTAAAATAAAAATTTTCAAATGCTTCGGAGCTCATTTTGGCCTGCTGTGCCATGGACGGAGTAGGCCATCTGAGGACACACCATTTCGTTTCCTGAACACGCCAATCCAGAACCGGCTTTAGAATTTTCATCGCCCGCTTCATGTCTTCNGCAGGTAAGTCCGAATTCTCAAANACATTGGATGAACCACGCAANGCAATNTAAGCGTCCATCTCTTTCATTCTTTGCANNTCCCAGCCCAATGCACTNGAAAATTGGATCTCCTTNCCATCCAAAATACATTCACGGTCAAGCCGGGCATGCTGAACCTGAACAAAAGGGANCGCACTTCGGTTCCGAGCAGCNCGAACCAANGCCAGNACCATATCGTCAGGTACATCAAAGGCATGAATGAGCAGTTTTTCCCCTGCGNCAAGGTTGGTTGAATGCGAGACTAGATTCTCAGCAAGAGTCAAATAACGAGAGTCCATATGATAATGCCCTTAGACTCCTCGGCGGATTTTGGATCCGTCAAAGTTAATCCTTACACGATATACTTTTTGAACCCGATTGATGATTTCGTAGGTTTTAGGATCTACCCGAGCTGGCACATTCTTTTTCCTAATATCCACAACCGCGGTGAAGCCACGTTCCGTAAAAACATCAATAAGCATGGCGATGGCTAAAGGGTCATCAAAAACAGCTTCCTCGGAATTAATGTAGGCAAGTCCGGAAATGGAATGTTTTTCCACAATGGGAATAAATTTTGACTTAATTAATCCAACGACTTGCCCGAAAAGTTCGGAATGAAACTTCTCATACGAATCCAATCGGTGAACGAGGATTTGTCGTGCATGTAAAGAAAGCTTCTCTGCCAAAGGAATTGAAGAAATTCGGTCATAGGTTGCTTCATCCAGCTCCAGGGAACTTTGGTACTTAAGCTCACTTATGATCCTTTGCTGAACCTCGATTACCGAGCCGTGAGCGTTAATGAAATGATAGTGGAAAACCTCACGCAAGGTTGTCAAAGAATCATAAGTGGACTCCTTGAAGGTTTTGTACCTTCGATGGGCGGCATCCTCCTCCAAATCGGTTTTTCGAATTTCCCATGACTCCCCAACTCCGGAAGCTTCGACCTCTGCGTTATGAGCAATTGTACGTTGCCCACGCAACAACTGTCTGCGAACACTCTCTTCCTCATCAATAAAAAGCATGATGATATGAAACCGGGGCTTGGGGAATTGGGACTCCTGGAAAGTTCCAAGATGCTTACTCCTCAACTCACTTAATTTTCCGTGGAAAAGCTTCAAGCACTCAACTTGAGTCTTCGTCCTNGGATAACCATCCACAATCGCACCACTTTCATATTCAGGNTCAAGNAGGGAANCCAAAACGAGCTTGGTCACCTCTCTATCCCCNGCAAGCATTCCNGCGTCGATTTTTTTTCGAGCCTCCGGCGACTTAAGCAACTCACTCACAATGATGGGTTTTTCGGTTAGATCCCTAAACTCCATAATGAAGGCGGTTTGCGTACCCTTCCCTGCTCCTGGCGAACCGTTTAGCCAAAAGATTTCGGCTGGAAAGCGAAGGTTTTCCCCTCCGAACTCCTGCTCAAGTTCGTGCCAAACCGTATGAAAGATAAGTTGAGCATCCTTGACTTCCAAATCCTCGACTTTTTTCGGCCCCTTCGTAGGATCCTGATCCTCGGGCTCAGGCATTTTACGCAAGCTTTCTTTTTGTGAGGGTTTTGATTTCTGATCTACTGACATGTTATTATTAAATTAAATGAAATTAAAACTTTTGTAAATGCTAGTGGATTCTCAGATACCGCCTCCCATCTCATACTCCTTCAAATTCTCCATCGAATGATCCATCTTCAAGGAAGGAAGGCTTTCTTCCGCGCATTCCCCCAAAATTTTGGAAGGTACTCCCGCCACCGAAACATGGGGAGGCACATCGGAGAGCACAACGCTACTCGCTCCAACTCGTGCACCTTCTCCAATTTCAACATTACCAAGAATCTTGGCACCTGCTCCAATCAGGACTCCGGAACGAATTTTGGGATGACGATCCCCTCTTTCCTTTCCAGTTCCTCCTAAAGTCACTTCATGAAGAATAGAAACATTGTCGTCGATTACAGTTGTCTCTCCTGCAACAAATCCTGTTGCATGATCGAGCATAATTCCTTTTCCAATTTTGGCAGCCGGATGGATGTCTACTGAATAAACGATGGATGTGAGGCTTTGCAAATAAAGAGCAATCTCTCTGCGACCTTCACTCCAAAGGTGATGACCGACACGATAGGAACATAAAGCCTGAAATCCCTTGAAATACAAAAACGGGCTAATGTAATCATTGCATGCCGGATCCCTCTCCCTGACTGCAAGCAGATCTGCCTCGATTGCCTCGATGAGCTCAGTGGATGACTCNAGNCTTTTNCTGAAAAGACCTCGAAGATCATCCTCCGNAACNGAGCCTTTCGCTAAACGGGAAGANAACCGCCAACTCAAAGCGTCAGACAANGACTCCCGATCCAAAATNAGTTCGGTAAGAATTTTCGAAAGAATTCTTTCACCAGAAGCTAACTNGGTTGCCTCGTGTTGTAANTTTGTCCANAGCGAATCACTCATAAGATGGNTTTTCNAATTTAAAATATAGTAAAATGCTCATTCAGCACCATAAAACTTCTTGCCAATCTCAACTTTTCCTCTGCCCTGCGCCACCCTCCACTTATTAGTGTCACGCAAGGAGTACACGCACCCACAATATTCCTGTTGATAGAATGCTTCTCTCTTGGAGATTTCGATCATCCGTTGCGAGCCACCAGCCTTACGCCAATTGTAAGTCCAATAGGTTAGCCCCTCATANTTGGAGGCTGCCCGCTCGCCGCATCCGTTAATTTGCTCCATATTCTTCCATCGGGATATACCCAAACTACTCGAAAAAAGATTATATCCATTTTCATGTGCATACAATGCGGTTCTCTCGAAGCGCATATCAAAACAAACAGAGCATCGGGCTCCTCTTTCGGGTTCCCACTCCAAGCCTTTGACTCTCTTAAACCAATTATTCGTGTCATAATCGGAGTCAATGTGCTTCACTCCGATCTTCTCGCAAAACTTCTTATCTTCACCTTTTCTGATTTCATATTCTCCTTTGGGGTGAATATTAGGGTTGTAAAAGAAAACCGTCGGCGTAATCCCTGAAGCAAGAAGCGTTTCCAGAACCTCCCCTTCGCATGGAGCACAGCACGAATGAAGTAGAATGGTCTTTTCCCCATTCGGTGCTTCAAGTTTTCGACGCTCTGCAGAATTCACGATAAAACAATGTCTGCCCTGCTCATGAATGGCAATCAGCTTATTCAGCCTTTAAGTTGCGTTTCATCAGATCCTGCAAAGCAAGGGCAGGTTTCTTGCTCTGATAAAGAATGGCGTGAATCTCTCTTAGAATAGGCATCTCAACGGAAAGATTCCTACATTTTTCATAAAAACAAGCGGTTGCCCAGAAACCTTCGACCACCGTTTTCTGAGATCGCAGAACCTCGTTGGGGTCGACTCCCTTGGCTAACTCCAAGCCAAAGGTACGGTTTCGACTCCAACCACCTATGCAAGTCCCAATCAGATCCCCAAACCCGCTAAGTCCCATAAAGGTTTCGGTCTCGCCACCNAGGGCAACTCCCAGCGAAACCATTTCGCTCATNCTTCTAGTGAGCAAGGCAGCACGAGCATTATCGCCCAAGCCCAANCCATCGGAAAGACCGGTGGCAATNGCATAGACATTCTTNAGGCAACTGCCCAACCCAACNCCAATTCGATCCCCGGATCGATANACTCTCATCACATCTGAACTAAGGGAATCCTGCAACTCAATCAAGGACTCAGATGAACCATCCATAGCCAGCACCATCGCCGCAGGTTTCCCTACCGCCACATCCAAAGCGTGACTTGGTCCTGTCAGATAACCTGCATTGACTGAGGAACCGAACTCATCCTGTATAACTTCATGGGCAAACTTGTTGGTATCCGGTTCAAGCCCCTTGCATAAGGCTATAACTCCTTTCAATTGTGCGAAATCTTCTTCAAAAGNAACAACNGAGCGACAAGTTTCACGCAGAGCGTGAGAAGGGCACGCCATGAACAAATAATCACTTTCCATCACAACCGGTCGTAAAGAACANCCTATCTGCAAGTCNCCTGAAAAAACAACCCCCGGCAAATATTCCTGATTGGTCCGCTCACTGGANAGACATAAAGCTTGCTCCATTCTCCGAGGAACCAAGGTGACNACATGACTTTGCTTNGATAAGTAAACTGCAACTGCAGTCCCCCAAGCACCCGCACCTAGAACACTAAAGTTCATTTGAGCGGAAACTTGCGGTTTCGGACCTCACGGACAAATTCGCCNAGTGCCCGACTTACGACCTGATTAAGGTTTGCATAAGGCTTAACAAAGGAAGGAACGGGTCCGTTCGACCAACCCAAGAGATCAGTGNTCACTANAATTTGTCCATCACAATTCTCTCCGCTACCAATGCCAATGAGAGGAGGTAATATCTGNCGAGCCAATTCAGAAGAAACCTTGGAGTCGATCATTTCAGCAACAATAGCAAAGCAACCTGCTTCCTCTAGAGCAATAGCATCGGTATACAAGTCTTCCGACTCTTCTTTAGAAACACCATATTTGCGGTANCCTCCTATCGCCTTGACCGTTTGNGGCAACAACCCGATATGNCCGAGAACGGGAATACCNGTGGCAACGAGTTTTTCAATATCGTCGGCAACATCCTTCCCTCCNTCAAGCTTGATNGCNTCCGCACCGCCTTCCTGCATCAACCGTCGACTGGACTCAAGTAATCGGTCAAAGGATAGGCTGGCTTCNCCAAAAGGAAGATCTGCAACCAAAAGGCAACCTGGCTTACTCCGCCTAACCGCCGCAGTGTGTCGCACCATATCGTCCATGGTCACAGGAATTGTTGTTTCATAGCCCAAAAGGGTCGTTCCGACCGAATCTCCAACTAAAAGGAAGTCGACGCCCGACTCGGCAACCGCACGACCCATAATCGCATCATATGCGGTCAGNCCNACAATGGGACGCTTACCCTTTAGNTGNAAGATATGGGAAACCGATGCTTTTACATCCGTTTCTTTTGTGTGCTGAGTTTTACTCCTAGATGTTTGCGTTTCGCGNTTAGACTGAGGGGGCTTNCCTGTGGACGACGAAGAGGAAGACTTATCTCCGGTGACNTTTGGTTTGGCTCCNCTTCTATTTCTCGAACCTCGNCCCCGATTAGTCCTCTGATTTTCATTCCCTTTNGNTGCCTCTTCTTCACTCATTNTTTAATAATCTCCGGAAAAANCTTCCAATAAACCACCNAGAAAAACCTGTTCNTCAGGAAGCAATTCCAAGTCAACCGCTTTTACCGTTTCTACAATTTGNCCTTTTNTACGGGCTCCGACGATAGACGAAGTAATTTCATCGCGCCTTAAAGTCCATGCAACCGCAACCTGNCCGACCGTCCTTCCGGTCTCTTGCCCNAAAGCCTTCAACTGATCNTGGAAATCAAGAAAAGCCTTCATCCCATCTTCGCTTTGAAGGGGCTCAACNACAGGATGATCGGTTTTGTGCTTACGCCAATCGTTGGCCGGAAGACTATCCAACCAGGCTTTTGAAACCTTNCCAGTAAGCAAACCGGAGTGCATCGGACTGTAGGCTAAAACTCCNGTTTCATGGCGTTCGCACCATGGAAGNACATCCTGCTCAACTTCGCGGGCCAACATACTGTACATCGGTTGATTGGATGTGATGGTGGAAATGTCACTTANNATTTCGAGTTCATCCGTCCAACAATTGCAAACCCCAACCCATCGAACCTTTCCTTCCTTTTTNAGATCCTGAAGAGTCTGCCAAGACTCCACCAAATTTTCCATGGGTTCCGGCCAATGAATTTGATAAAGGTCGATCCAATCCCTGCCAATTCTCCTGAGCGAACCCTCGATCTCCTCGCGGATTGTTTCGGGAGAAATGAACCTACGAGGGCGATTATTCTCCATGGGCAAGACTCCGCATTTCGTAGCCACGATCACATCGTCGCTCTTCCATTCACGCAAAGCCTTCCCAACGGCGACCTCAGCTTCTCCGAACCCATAAGCATGGGCCGTATCAATCCAATTTATACCCACAGACAAGGCTTCTAAAATGGTATGAACTGAATCGGTCGTATCTTGATCACCCCAACCCATTCCCCATTCTCCGCCTCCAATTGCCCAAGTTCCCAAACCTATTCGGGACAGGACAAGATCTGAATTTCCAAGTTCTTTGAATTTCATCTGAGAGAACGGTCCTATAAAACCGCAAAACCAAATTGATTGGAAGAGTAAAGAGCTATCTTCCCTTGATTGCGGTTCAAAAACAAATATGACTTATCTCATGAAAACGATCTTCATTACAGGCTCAAGCAGGGGAATTGGATTGGAAATGGCTAAACAATCTCTTGCTGCAGGTGATCATGTCTTGGCTTCATGCAGAAAGCCACAAGATGCAGTTGAATTAACAGAATTACTCAATCGTTATGATCGGCTTGATATTTTGAAAATGGATGTGAATTCGAAAAGTTCGGTCGATCATTGCTTCGCGGAACTCTATGCGCAAAAGCAACCGATTGATCTGCTTTTCAACAATGCCGGTATCATGGATTGGAGCAACATCCATGAGGTTGGTGAAGATTCTTTTGAAAANATTTACCAAACGAATGTCATTGGGGCATTCAACAGTCTCCGCNGATCGATTCCTTGCCTAAGGCTTTCCTCCAATCCAATCGTAGTGAATTTGTCGTCGCGCCTCGGATCGATCGGTTTACGAGGAGAAACCCAACTTGGAGGAGCCATTTCCTACCAATGTTCCAAAAGTGCCTTGAATATGCTTACCCGGCAAGCTGCCCTTGACCTCAAAGCCCTCGGAATTTGCGTAATCTCGCTGAGTCCAGGTTGGGTCAAAACCGACATGGGGGGAGATGAAGCCAAGTATGAAGTGCAAGAATCCGTGCGGTTGCTTAGCTCCACCATTGAGAAAGTCAGCTTGAAGGATTCAGGAACTTTTATCGGAGAAGATGGTTTGCCCATTCCTTGGTAGCTATTGGTTCCTTCCTTGTTTTAGTGTTTGATATACGTAAGGGTAAAACGATGAACAAATCGTTTCTCTCATTCGCTTGTGTTTACCTAATGCTTGCCCCCTCAACTTTTGCACTGAAAATTGGGGAGGATGCCCCTAATTTCTCTGCAGTTGATTCCAACGGAAAGACCTGGCAGTCCTCTTCATTCTTNGGAAAGAAGCATCTGGTAGTGTATTTTTATCCAGCAGCAATGACAGGCGGATGCACCAAGCAAGCCTGTTCCTACAGTGAACATAAAGNAGAATGGGAATCGAATGAAGTTGAAGTCGTTGGGATTAGCGGAGACTCCCCCGAAAACCTCAAAGTCTTCAAGAAAGCCGAAAGTCTCAAGTTCACTCTTCTCTCCGACTNAAAGGGTAAAATCGCNAAAGCTTTCGGAGTTCCTACAAGTAANGGNGGTCGGATCGAGCGCCTCATCGAGGGAGAAAAAGTCACTCTGGAACGTGGGGTCACGACGAAGAGGTGGACTTTCTTAGTCTCAAAAAAAGGAAANATCCTNTACNTNAACAGCAAGGTAAANGCAGCACAGGACAGCCNTTCGCTCCTCACTTTNTTCCAGGAGAAAAGCTTTCAGTGAACGAACCGAGCCCCGGGAAGGTCNGGAAAAACCTCAAGTCCATAGCNAAAACACGCCCTGTAGATATCAAGGTTGGGAAGCGGGGGATCACTCGATCCCTTCTCCTTGAGATTCGCAAACCACTACGTAAAGATGGAATGGTTAAGGTCTCTCTCAACTCAGATAAGCAAACCCGAATCGAACAAGCCAAGACCTTGGAAGATGAACTTGAGGCCGAACTTATATCGATCGTCGGTAAAACCGCATCTTTTGCAAAGGACTGATGAACAGCAAAGTCCAACCGCTCGGTTCCGGAGATGAGGTGCCTGATTTCTCCACCAAAGACGAATCCGGTAATGCATTCTCAAAATCATCTTTGATCGGCAAANGCTATCTACTTTACTTCTACCCAAGAGACAACACTCCGGGATGCACTGCNCAAGCTTGCGGTTTTAGGGATTTGAATCATGAATACCATCAATTGGATGTCACGGTGATCGGAGTTTCGGGCGACTCACCCCTCTCGCATCAAAAATTCAGCAAGAAGTACAACCTACCTTTTCCCTTGCTTGTTGATCAAGAGCACAACCTAGCCAAGGCTTTCGGCGTATTTGGAGAGAAGAAATTTATGGGGAGGACTTTCGACGGTATCCACCGCACCTCATTCCTCATCGGTCCGGATGGTAAAATCATAAAGTCTTACCTTAAAGTAAAGGCCCAGTCCCATCCAAACGAGGTATTAAGCGACTTAAACGAAACCCAATAGCCTAAGAAAACTAAGCGGTCTGAGCCTCAGGAAGAAGCTGCGGCGGCATCGATAATCCCTAAAAATGCCCGTGAGGTTAGAGAAGCTCCACCAATCAACCCTCCATCTACATCGGGTTGGGCTAGCAAACCCAGGGCATTTTCTGGTTTCATCGATCCACCATATAAAATTCTCACCGTAGATGCGGCGCTTTCTCCAAACATTTCCGATAAAACGCTTCGAATATCAGCGTGTACCTCTTGAGCCATTTCATCGGTGGCGGTTTTACCTGTACCAATAGCCCACACCGGTTCATAGGCCAAAACCAAATGCTCGATGGCAGAAGCGGGGAAATCAGCCAAACCTTCCCGAACTTGAGAGCGAACAACCTCAAGGGTTTTACCAGATTCCCTCTCCTCCAAAGTTTCACCGATGCAATAGATCGGCTTCAAATTGTTGTTTATGGCAGCCAAAACCTTTCCATTGATGGAGGAGTTAGTTTCTCCGTATAACTGCCTGCGTTCACTATGACCNAGAATAACNAAATTGACATACAAATCCCTTANCATCTCTGCTGAAACCTCNCCGGTAAAAGCGCCGGATGACTCTGNATTCATATTTTGAGCCCCAAGAAAAACCTCCGATTGCTCAATCAGCTCTGAAACTTTTGCCAAAGAGGTATAAGGNGGGCAAACGCANACTTGAACGCTATTTTGGGAACCAACGGAAGCATGGATCTCATTGACAANGTCGACCGCCTCAGTTGCGGTCTTATTCATTTTCCAATTTCCTGCGATTAAGTATTTTCTGCTCATAATAGATCGATCAATTCTGGATTTGGTCGAGCACCGAAACTCCGGGTAATTCCTTGCCCTCAAGAAATTCAAGNGAAGCACCGCCTCCTGTGCTCATAAAGGTAACTTNGGCANCATACCCACTTTGCTTAATGGCCTTCACGCTGTCTCCNCCTCCAATAATAGAGATGGAATCATTCTCAGCAACTGCTTTGGCAATGGCAAANGTCCCNCTACTTGAATCTTCGATTTCAAAGACCCCCATGGGTCCGTTCCAAAGCACAGTTTGAGCATTCGCAACTTCCGAAGAATATAATTCCACAGTTCTCGGGCCAATATCAACACCTTCCCATCCATCCGGAATATCACCTTCTACAACCTTGATTTCCCCAAGGCNTTTCGCNTCGAAATCCAAGGCATCGGTNGTAAGAGTATCCACCGGTAATAAAAAACGNACNCCTTTAGCCTCCGCTTTNGCNAGGGCATCTTTAGCCAAATCGACCNTATCGGGTTCGCTCAGACTTTCGCCCACCTTTTTGCCTTGGGCCAAGGCAAAAGTGTAGGCCATTGCTCCGCCAATAATGATGGAGTCGGCTTTATCGAGTAGCTTATCGATCACCTTAATCTTATCGCTTACTTTGGCTCCTCCTAAGATCACCGTAAAGGGGCGATTGGGTGATTCAGTTTTTTGCCCCAAAAACTCCAATTCCTTTTCAATTAATAATCCTGAAACCTTATCCGCTANGAGAGTAGCGACTCCATAAGTGGAGGCATGNGCACGATGAGCCGTACCAAAAGCATCATTAACATAAGCGTCCGCTAATCGAGCGAGTTGGGAAGCGAAATCCGAATCATTGTCGGTTTCACCAGAGTAAAACCGCAGGTTTTCGAGAAGGGCAACCTGNCCATCCCCNAGGCCATTNAGGGCGTTTTCCACCGCCTCACCCACGCAATCGTCTAGAAATAAAACGGGGACTCCCAGCTTATCGGATAAGATNGGAGCAACGGGCGACAAACTCATGCTTTCGACTCGCTTACCTTTGGGTCTACCCAAATGACTCGCTAAGATAATTTTGGCTCCCTGATCAAGCAGTTTTCGAATCGTGGGCAATGCAGCCTCGATTCGAGTGTCATCGGTAATGGTACCGTCTGAATCAAGTGGCACATTAAAGTCCACACGAACGAACACACGTTTGCCGTTTAAGTTTACATCGTCGATTGTTTTTACTCTTGGCATNGTCAAAAAACGGTGAGAAGCATCANACGGACGCTCCAATCTTTGGAATCTGCAATTTCGAGGTTATAGATGGGCGGCAACCTTCTTCAAAAGATCAACGCATCGGTTACTGTAACCCCATTCATTGTCGTACCAAGAAACTAACTTAAANAAGGTATCATTGAGCCCCATTCCGGATCCGGCATCAAAAATTGAAGATGCGGGACAATGAATAAANTCAGCGGAAACCACTTCGTCTTCAGTGTATTCGAGAATACCATTCAGGGGACCGGAAGCGGCTTCTTTCATTTTTTGGCAAATTTCTTCGTATGAAGTGGGCTTTTCCGTTTTAACTGTCAAATCGACAGCTGAAACCGTAGGAGTAGGAACTCTGAAAGCCATTCCGGTAAGCTTGCCCTTCACATCAGGCAAAACCAGACCAACCGCCTTGGCTGCTCCTGTGGTTGAAGGAATGATGTTAATGGCTGCTCCGCGGCCTCCCTTCCAATCCTTGACTGAAGGACCGTCTACAGGTTTTTGCGTAGCGGTGTAACTGTGAACGGTGGTCATAAGTCCCTCCGCAATGCCAAAATTTTCCAGAACTACCTTGACCATCGGAGCCAAACAGTTGGTGGTGCAGGAAGCATTCGATACGATATGATCGTCAGCACTTAATTCTTCGTCGTTAACGCCAAGAACAATGGTTCGCACATCTCCTTTGGCAGGTGCTGAAATAATGACCTTTTTAGCTCCAGCTTGCAAATGACCCTCAGCCTTCTCCTTGTCGACGAATAAACCAGTAGATTCAATCACGACATCCACTCCGAGTTCCGCCCACGGAAGGGCCGCGGGTCCTTCGCGAACGGCGAGACATTTGATCGTATGTCCGTCTACCACCAAAGAGTCGGTTGTAGGGGCTTCAACGGTTCCACTGAAACGACCTTGCGTAGAGTCGTATTTAAGCAAATAGGCAAGGTTATCGGAAGGAACAAGGTCGTTAATTGCTACGACCTCAAACTCCTTCCCAAGAAGACCTTGATCAACAAGAGCGCGAAAGACTAAACGGCCGATTCGACCGAAACCATTAATTCCAATTTTTGTAGACATTGACTTGATTTTTTAGGATTACGGAAAAAGNGTGAAACATCTGAAATGAACGATGCAGGCGAAATGGCAAGATTTAAGTAAGTTGGAATCAAAGAACGGTTGTTCTTTAAAAATGCGATGAACAAAGAAAATTATTCTCCCGCACTTGTGTCCAGCATACCGCAAAAGTCCTCAGTCAATTCAAGTTCATTTTTGATTTGACTGAGAATATCGTCTACCTGCGTTGGGTAAATATTCAACCTTGCCATCAATGCCTCGGAGGGGGCATCGGGTTGATCATGCCCACCAAAGCCAAATTTAAGATGATTCACTGCCCAGTTAGCGATAATAACCAAGTCGATAACTTCTCCAGCCTCTTCTGAAAGGACTTTCTTTCTCAATTCGGGATTCGGCTCATGGTGCCAACGAACAACACTTTCAACATGACTCGANAANCCCCAGTTTTTGCAGATCAAATANCCGAGGTAATCATGNCGNGGNCTNNGATTNATNANTTCGGCNTTGAAGAAGTTAATCTTCTTATCAAGAGCTAATTGAGAATCGTTGATAAAGTACTTTGCGTTGTCTTCTTCGTCTAATTTGTATCGGGCAACTTTACCAATGTCATGAACGAGTCCGCAAGTGTAGGCTCGTTCATGCCAGGGCTTCCCTAAATATTTGGCCAAAGTTCGGCTTGCCGCGGCAACTCCCAAGCTGTGCTTCCATAAACCCTCTAAACTAAACTTTTCCTCTGCTTTATCCTCCGAAAACATTTTAAATACAGAGGTGGTCAAAATAACATTACGAATTTTCTCAAATCCAAGAGTACCAATGGCTTCGCTTGCGTCAGTCACCCGATCCCGCCCCCCCCGATAGAAAGAAGTATTAGCTACACGAAGAATTTTCATGGTCATGGACTGATCTGAAGTCATGACTTCCTCCACTGCAAAAGTCGAAGAATCAGGATTTTGCAGAATATTTGTCAATTCGTTAACAATCGTCGGTAAAGTTGGCAAATTGCGTTGAATTTGATTGATTATAAAATCGTAGTCTATGGAAGAATCCATGTATTAAATAAGTTATGCTAATTTACGAAAAGTGACCATTAAGCTATTACCCATACTCCTCACTTAAATCAATCCTTTTACGTTTGATCAGGTAAGAAAGAGAAAAAAGGGAAAGACAAACGACCAAAAAATAATCTCCATACCTCACATAGAGGGTGCGGTTTCTCTCAGGAAGCAAGAGTTCAAAGAGTCCAGCTCCCTCAAAATAAACACTTCCCTCTTCGTTTTCTAAGACTTCCCTGACGATTCCTCTTGCGTCGATCCAACCGGACCATCCCGCATTTCCACATCTCAAAAATGGCCTTCCCAACTCAAGAGCTCGAAGGATAGAGTGAGCTGCATGTTGTTCGGTGCACCCCTCTCTTTCGAACCAAGCGTCATTGGTGGAAACAAAAAGAAAATCTACCTCCTGGCTAACGATGTCTCGAGAAAGAAAGGGGAAGATATCTTCATAGCAAATAAGAGGTCCAACCCGAACCGCTCCCTTTCGGTCTTTTGCCCGAATTTGAAAAATGTGAGGATGGTCACCGGAAGTAAAATTCCCCACGGGTCCAACCATTTTGCTCAAACCAGGGATCCACCTGAACGGATAGGGCACATACTCCCCGAAAGGCACCAGCACTTGCTTGTCATACCTTTCTGGATTGAGACCCGAATCCGGTGAAACTTCGGAAATTGTATTGTATGAGAAATCTCCTTCCTTGACCACAGCACCGATGAGCAAGGTGCAATTCGCATCTTTGGCCAAGTTTTCCACCCATTGCCGATCCAAATTTACCGCATAGGGAGTCGAAGCTTCCGGCCAAACAATCAAGTCCGGATTAAGAAGCGATAAAAATTTTGTTTGCCGGACAAGGGTCTCCTTGTGCTCAAGCACACGATTCTCCTTCCATTTATCCCTCAAGTAAGGCTGACAAACTCCAACCTTCAAAACCCTCTGAGCTTCATTGGATAATGCTTTCCTTCGATTTTCAAAAAATGGCAGAACCATGAGAATAAAAACCAAAAGTCCAAAATAAAAATCAGGGCAAAAGGAACTGAGGGAAAAACCTTCTTTTTCACATCGGCGAACCAAAAGGTGATGTAAATAAGAAGCCAGGCACAAATTGAACACAATCAGGAAGAAGGATACGCCCCATGCTCCAAGAATGGGAACGGTCTGAAGAATCGCGGGACGTTCCCATTGCGTCACGGACAAAGGACACCAGGGAAAACCAAGCGTAAACTGACACCGCATCCACTCGATCATTACCCAGCATGAGGAAAGTCCCAAAATAAGAAGGACTCGCCTCGGGAAAGAAAATCCAATTGCAACTGGCAGCCATGTGCGTGCCACCAGAAACCAAGGCAATTGGTACAAGGACATCAGAAAGGAAGCCATCAACATACCCCCAAAGGTCACATGTCGCATCCACCCAACTAGAGCGATGTGATAAAACCATCCGCATACCAAGAAGGTCAATGCGACCTTTTTCAAATCTGGTTTTCGTGAAAACCATACGAGAGCCGGAAGAAGAAAAAAGTAGGCGGCCTCGGGTACATGCCGCGGTGGTTGAGCAAGCAGAAGCAAACCGTAGGTCGAAAAACCGCTCAGCAAGGCCCCCGACCACTCTTTGACCCACAAATTAAAACCTATTCTAAAAGAGTGGTTCAGCATACACTTAGCCTTCGCAACTTGGGCGAGCGGTCAATCCGGAGTATGGCTTAAGAGCAAAGTCCTGCCTACGATTATCATGGAGAAACCGCTCCAAAACCTCGAACAGCTCCTTCGGAGTCCTGGTTCTTCTCATCGCATAAAGGAAGCCCCCTTCAGAGTCGACGGACAAACCCACAAAATTGAGAAACTTTTTCATGCGCCCAACAGTTTTCCGGTCATCGGAATTGGGAAAGCTGAGAGCTTCGAACAACTCCGTCGCATAGTCAAAGACATCGGTTAATTTTGGAATGAAAACTTCTCGATTCTCGGAGTTTTCCCTTATTTGCCTAAAGATCCAGGGATTACGAATGGCGGCTCGCCCAATCATCACACCGCTTGCTTTGGTCCAATCCATCAAGCTAGAAGCATCCCCATAGGTTTGAACGTCTCCATTCAGCAAAACAGGGCAACCCAAATACCGTGCCGCTTGCTTAACATATTTGTAATCAGGCGAGGAGCGGTANCCTCCCAACACGGTTCGGGCATGAACGCTCACCAAATCAACTTTATGATTAGCCAAAATCTCAAGCAAACTTTCAAAATGACGATCATCCTCAAACCCAAATCTCATTTTAACGCTTAAAGGACATGCGACATTTNCTCTGAGTGCCTTTAAGATTTGATCCACCTTANCAGGTTCGCGCAACAACCCCCCCCCCACATTNTTACGGTAGACTCGAGGGGCGGGGCAACCCAAGTTGAGATCTACTCCTGCGATCGAATATTTCTGGAGNTCTNTTGCGGTTCGAATCAAATCATCCAAATCCTCACCAATCATTTGAGCAAACACCGGTTTATCGGAAGGGTTTTCAGTGATCGAACGCAAGGTTGCATCATCGAGTCGTGAGTNCGCGTGTACCCGAAAAAATTCGGTGAAAAANAAATCCGGTGCNCCACGCCGAGCAATGATTTTCATAAAAGGAAGTCCTGTAACATCCTGCATCGGGGCCAAAGCGGTCGGNGTTGTAACCGGAGCACTTTTGTTTGAAAAAATCGACAACGAACGCATGAATTCAGCGTTTGCGGAAACCTTCGGACTTCTCTTGCCTAATCCTGCTTACGGAGGATTCTTTCAAGAATTTCAGTCATATCCTCTACATTTTCAAGAACTTTGTTGGAAACATGTATGGGTTGCTTCATTTGCAAAGCCAAAACGATGGAATCACTGGGTCTGGCATCCAATTCTATGATTTTTTTTCCAAGTTCATTTTCCATTTGAAGAATAATCCGAGCAAAGAAAGTCCCCTCATCCACATCGTTGATCAAAACACGCTCGATTTTCGTCTCCAAGCCCTTGAGAATCAATCCTATTAAATCATGAGTCAGAGGGCGCTCCTTCTTCACCTGATTAATGGTCATGTTGATCGCATTCCCGATCGCCGGATCAACATAAATGACGAAGGTCTTCTCATCGTTACCCAAAAATATCGCACAACCATTGGAAGTTGGCATAACTCCTTTCACGGAGACTACGACTGAATCATTATTCATCTTGTCATTATCTTAATTATAGCATTCGTTCGCAAGCACTTAAGATCAAAGAAAAATCTTGGGACTCCATGACAGAACAACCAAAACAGAAGAAACAAAACCTTTATCTTATCGGAATGATGGGGACGGGAAAAAGCGTCGTTGGACAGATCGTTTCAGAAAAACTCGGCCTCTCTTTTTTGGATTCGGATCATGAGATCGAAGAGCAAACCGGACTGTCTATCAATGAAATTTTCACCGAATTTGGGGAGGAAAAGTTCAGGGAACTGGAACATTCATTCGTCGTCGAGGGTCATGAATCAGAGGGAAACTTAATTTCATGCGGTGGGGGACTCTGCATTGCACAAGGAATGTTGGAGCAACTCAAAGAGAAGGGACTAGTGATATGCCTTTGGGCATCGCCCGAAACCATTCTTTCAAGAACCCAAGCGGACTCGAATCGTCCCCTACTTAAGGTGGATTCCCCGCTTGCTGAAATAGAGCGAATCCTCGCTCAACGGGAAAAGCGATACTTGGCCGCCGATAAGGTTTTATCCACGGACAACCGCTCCATCGAGCAGGTGGCCAAGCTTGTGGTGGAATTTTACTCGGCTCAAACCAGTTAAATAAGCTATGTCAATTCTTCGCTGGATTGACTGCTGGTCTGCCGATGCATGCATAACTCGACTCCCCGGAGAAAACCTTTGGGTGGTCGCACAAGTTTCCCTTCTTTAGAAACAAAGGCATGAGTAGTCCCCCCCTCCGCAAGTAGCACATCTTTCCTTGAAACTCTGTAGTCCAATGAAATACGAGCGACTGGGATGTCGGTGATGCGGGCTTCCACTTTCAACCGGTCGTCAAACAGAGCGGGGGCACGGAACTTTGCCGCACAATTCAAAACTGGAAGTAAGAAACCTTTTCTCTCCAACTCTGAGTACGGAAAGCCGATTCGATCCAAAAGATGAACTCTCGCCACCTCGAACCAAGTAAAGTACTTTCCATGGTAGACAACGCCCATTTGATCGGTTTCCTCATACCTCACTCGAATTTCTACGCTTGTGCTGAGCATTGATTATCCCTATCGCATTCAGCCTACCTTTCTCAAGCACTGATTATTGGAAACTTTATGACCATTACAAAGAATGAGCGCAGACTGGCCATTGGCGTTGGNATCGCCCTTGGGGTCGTTTTCTCATCGATGTTGGTTCGCTACGCTTTCCAGACCAAAGAGCAAAAAATGCAGGATCGAGCAGGAAATTATAACACTCTGGAAACTGCATTCGATGGCTTGCCTTTTGATCCCTTACCTGANGAAGTTCGAGATAAGTTAAAACACGGAATCGTCATACACTACGATTCCAACCAATCCATACTGAGCACCTCCCAGAGAGGTTTTACAAGAAGCTGGGTTATNGAAACAGTTGGTTCTTTTCGTTCGGAAAGACTCTTTGTTTTGGCCGAACAAACCCTTGAAGGAAACTCTTCGAGAATTTCTTTCTACCGAGCTTCGGAACTTTATCTCAAATTCCATGACCCAGTGAATTTGGACAAATTCAAACTCAAACTTGANCAAGATCGCTTTCGCATAATTGGNAAAAATTCGTCGAGCGAGGAGTGGATTCTTCAGATCAAAAAATTTTCGCCACGCGACATCCTTAATACGATGGCAGAGTTAATGAATGAATTCCCCGAACTGTCCGGNATTCGACCAGTTAATTGGGCACCCCCTAGATAAGGGTTTTTTAGCCTAATCTCATTGACCCAAAGGCATTTTTTCGCATCATGAAACCTTTNCTCAGTAAGCCCTGCCCTGCGNACTGACNTCATCACTACTAGTTAAAAACAAGCAACTTCCAAAAAAGTGAATCTAGAAATCAAGGATGCGGGAACCGCCCGTAAAATTGCCTTAGTCACCTTCGACTCCGACGAGTTGACCAAAAAGGAAAACCAAGCCTGTCAGGAATTGGCTAAACTTGCGAATATCCCTGGCTTCCGGAAGGGTAAAGCTCCGATTCCGGTAATCAGGAAAAAATTCGCTAAGGAATTATCGAACGAGCTGAACCGCAAAGTTTCCACCGATGCGTACGAAGCTGTCTTGGATAGTAAGGATCTTAAAGTTTACTCAATTCTTAAGGTTGATCCGGGTGAAATCGATGTTCAAACATCTTCAACCGTAGAGATCACCGTCGATGTGGAACCTGAATTCGATTTACCAGACTATAAGAAATACGATTTAACTGTAAATCCAACCGAGGTTTCTGACGAAGAAATCGAAAAAGAAATCGAATCCCTTCGAGACCAAAGGGCAGCTTATGATGAGGTCGANCGGACCATNACCGAAGGCGATTATGTAAAATGCTCCTANGAGGGGAAATTGGATGAAAAACCAGTAGCTGANATCCTCCCTGACAAACCNATGTTTGGCAAACAAGCCAACACNTGGGAGGAGGCCGGNCAAGCAAAGGGTTTGGGNATCGATGCCATTGCCACNGGCCTTGTCGGAATGAACAAAGGCGAAAGCAAAGAAGTCGAAGCTACCTTCGANGAAGATTACGAAGTNGAACCTTTAGCNGGCAAAACCGTANTTTATTCTTTGGAAGTACACGAAGTTCGCGAGAAAAAAGCTCCNGAGTTAAATGAGGAATTCCTCAAGNGNCTGAAAGTGGAAACCGTTGAAGAACTNAAGGATAAGATCGATCAGGACTTAAAAAANCGAAAGGAAAGAGAAAATATCAACGGCAAGCGCCATCAAGTTACGCAGAAAATCCTTGATTTACCAGACTTCCCCTTGCCTCAGCAAGCCGTTGAAGAGGAATCCAAGACCATTTTTCAAGGCAATGCCCAGCGAGCTATCCAGCAGGGTGCCAAAGAGGAAGAAATCGAAGCGAAAAGAGACGAGTTATGGAAACAGGCACAAACTCAGGGACAAGCCCGCGTAAAGTTAACCATTACCCTTAGTAAAATCGCTGAAATCGAAAAAGTGGAAGTGACCAATGAGGACCTTGCCCAAGCTGCAACCCAAGAAGCGATGATGCTTAGAAAAGACCCAGCGGCCCATGTAAAGGAGCTTTCACAAGACAGGCAGAAATTGAACCGACTCCGTCAGGACATCCTCTACGACAAAACCCTCGAGTTTATTGCGTCCAATGCCAAAGAATCCGTTTGCGAAAAAGAAGAAGATCCTCAAAAATAAACACCATGGGAGCTTATCTACCACTACCGTATGTTTATGAACGCGAAGGTCGCCAAGAAAGAGCTTGGGACATATACAGCCGATTGCTACGGGACCGTATTGTCTTCGTTGGCACTCCCATTGATGATTATGTGGCGAACTCCATCATTGCTCAACTCCTCTTTCTGCAAATGGAAGATCCTAAAAAGGATATCCACCTTTACATCAATTCNCCAGGNGGCAGNGTATCNGACGGAATGGCCATCTACGACACCTTGAATTTCATGCAATGCGATATAGTGACCTACTGCATTGGCATGGCCGCNAGTATGAGTACGGTACTTTTAGCNGCNGGTACTCCNGGAAAACGCTACGCACTGCCCAACAGTCGAGTTATGATTCATCAACCTAGTGGAGGTGCTGGTGGGCAAACTTCNGATATTTCAATCGCNGCCAAGGAAATCCTTAGATGGAGNCAAACCATCAATGAAATTCTTTCTCAGCACAGCGGCAAACCTATCGAGCAATTGGAAAAGGATTCGGATCGGGACTATTACATGTCCGCCGACGAAGCGAAGGATTACGGGTTGGTCGACGAAGTGATTTCCCAAAAACCTNCGGAATAAANCCANGTGGCAAAGGCAACCAAGATTAACTTCTGTTCNTTTTGTGGGAAGCCACAAGGGGAAGTTAAGAAAATGATTGCCGGNCCTGCNGGTGTTTTCATTTGTGATTCCTGTGTTCGCGTCTGCAANACCATTATTGACCGNGAACTTGGAGACTCNGAACCTTCTCCTAAAGCCTCGGGTGAAAANCCCATTTTCAANCTCCAAAAACCAAGTGTAATNAAGGCTTATCTNGACCANCATGTNATNGGNCANGATCATGCCAAAAAAGTCNTGTCCGTTGCCGTGCACAACCANTACAAGCGACTATCAGCCGAACTTGGGATTGGCAAAGAAACTGAATCAAGTTTTTTGCCTGANGACTTATCCGATGTGGAAATTGAAAAAAGCAATGTCTTACTGATCGGTCCTACGGGAAGCGGAAAGACCTACTTGGCTCGGACTCTCGCCAACATGCTTGATGTGCCCTTTGCAATTGCGGACGCAACCACTCTCACCGAAGCCGGGTATGTGGGTGATGATGTCGAGAACATCGTTTTACGATTACTTCAAGCTGCCGATCAGAATGTAGAAAAGGCCCAATGTGGAATCATTTATGTAGATGAAATCGACAAGATCGGACGCAAGACGGATAATGTTTCAATCACTCGAGATGTATCCGGTGAAGGGGTTCAGCAAGCCCTCCTTAAAATTCTAGAAGGAACCGTATGCAATGTTCCGCCCCAGGGCGGGCGGAAGCACCCCAACCAAGAATACATACAACTCGACACATCCAATGTACTGTTCATATGTGGAGGTGCATTCGTTGACCTTGATCAAATCATTGAGCAAAGAACTGGTAATCGAATGGTNGGCTACTCTNCTGAATCCCCCAAGGATATGGTGGAACTGATGCGCGATGTTCGCCCGGAAGACCTGGTTAAATATGGTCTTATTCCAGAATTNATTGGACGATTACCCGTTGTTTCACTTTTAGANGAATTAAGCCGTAACGAACTTGTTAAAATTCTTAAGGAAACAAAAAATTCTCTCCTCAAACAATACAGGAAGTTATTTATGATGGAGAAGGCAGAACTTCGCTTCACCCGTGAAGCGGTCATGTCCATCGCCGAGCAAGCCCTTACCATGAAAACTGGTGCCCGGGCTTTAAGGTCAATCATGGAAAACATTATGCTCGATGTCATGTATGACCTACCAACCATCAGCGAACCCGTTGAAGTGGTAATCAATGCGGGTGTCGCCAAGGGCAAAAGCAAAGCCAAGGTCATTCCACTCGAAAAACCGAAGCGGAACGCCGCTTAATCAGATCCTATTTTTGCCCGGGCAATTCCAAGGTACTCCTTCTTATGTTGTTTTCGGGAGTAANGTCNTCTTGCCCTTCAATCTGNACCTTTGAATAAATCGATAAAGGCTTGCTCGCCTGCCCCCCTTCGACATAAAGCCGTTCGCTNCGGGTTTCACCNGGGCTCAGGTTATTGATTANGTATTCTTTCTCAATGCCTTTGTANACTACCTGCAGATTCATATTATTCAGCCAAGTNGTNCCCTGGTTTTGAACTGTCACNAAAAAGGGAGTCGTTCCCCCACCCTTCAAATCCTCAGGATCAAAATAATATCCAACGATCGCGGCATCTGCGATTCCCTCGATATTCCGATTCGACATTCTGCCAACACTTAGGACACCATGNCCTGTCCATTCATCAAAACCGGGTTTTTCGAGCTCATTGGCATTTCCGTANAGCACATCCACTAACTGTGCTTCGGTTAAGTGCGGATTCTTTGACATCTCCGCCACAAGTGCNCCAGAAACAAAAGCGGTTGCCCCTGAGGTTCCACTAAAAGAAACAATTTCATCNTCCTCCCATGCCGTATTCACTTGCACTCCAGGTGCAGAAACATCTACTCCATCTCCATAGTTTGCAAATGNGGAAGGACGTCCCATCAGATCGACNGCGGTTACTCCGATCACGCCNTCATAACGGGCAGGATATGCGACTTCAGGTATCCCCTCNTTGCCAACTGCAGCCACNACCANNACNCCTTTTTCNCTCGCATAGGCAACCGCNCTCTCAAGTACTGGACTTGAAAAGTCTCCNCCCAAGCTAAGATTGATCAAGTCGGANCCTCGATCAGTTGCNTCCACAACTCCTTNGGCAACCGTAAAGGNATCNCCCTCGCCAAACTGATCCAAAACTTCGATGGAAAGAATCGATGCGGAAGGTGCCAAGCCCAGANTCCCTTCCAACTGNCCTCCGATGATTGAAGCGATCGCNGTCCCATGTCCNAGAAAAGACTTNTCATGATCATCCACCAATTTGATTCTCTCAATGCTTGCTCCTTTTAGNAGNGGGTGANCNGNGTCAATACCCGAATCNAAAATTGCCACCTTGATTCCATCCCCCCANTGCTTTCGGTCTTTGGGAGCACCAAGCCAATCGAAAGCCTGATCGCCAAATCCCTTTTCTCCAACAATNCTTTGGNTGTCCGGTAAGGTGGGTAAGCGNACCCTNGGGTTNCGAGCCAGCTCAAAATCTTCTTCCNNANCAGCTAAGNNTTNGGNCGCCTTGGTAAAATCGATGATCCTGACTTTGATTGTACCTAAGCCAGGAATCTGCCCTAAAACCTCGAACCCATTCATTGATGCTTTCCTTGCAAATTCNTTGGCNNTTTCCNGTTTAGCAAAACCCAGNGTTATNTCCATCAAATCCAAATCAGTGTCACTGAAATCAGGAAACGGGAAAGAAANGTTCATATCATAAAACAAGTTTCCAGATTGAATTTTGCGGGGTTCGCGAGCGTCATGTACATCCATCACCGTCTGAACACTCGCTGGAGAAATCCGCCCGCTCTTCCCCTTCCAATAAGCCCAAAGCCAAACAAAGCCCACTAAAGTAATAAAAAGCAGGGTGCCGAAGATTCGCTTTGGTTTCATCTTGATTAAAACCTCACACGAAAAAATTTTGCCTGCAAATAAATTTCGGGTTATGCAAGTAATTGCTTTGAAAGAAATTCTTATTATTGGCCACGGTCTGGCTGGAGCCATCTTGTCTCACTCACTCCTAAAAACAGGCCAAAAGGTAGTTGTGATTGAAGGAAAACTTCCCTTCTCCGCAAGCTCAGTTGCCGCTGGTATGGTCAATCCGCTGATAGGTCCAAAGCTCAACCCTCCACCACAGATAGCGGAATGCCTTAAAGANGNTCTTGCCTTTCACGAATCCTTTGNCCCGGAAAGTGCGGTTAATCACTTCGAGGAGATTTCATTGCGGCGGATTTTCATTTCCCCGGAACAGCGCGAACTTTGGGAAAAAAGAGGGAAGTCATCTGACTCTAAAGTATTTACTGGTTCGACTGGAACAAGGGAGCAGGCAGAGTCTTTGGGCCTTCATTGCCCCTATGGCTTCGGGATTACCAAGGCTCACCGCCTAAATGTCCAAGCATTTCTCAAACACTCCAAAGAAATACTTAAGCAAAAAAACCTTTGGTTTGAAGCAAAGTTCGACCCCAAAGATTGGCCGTCCTCTCACAAGGTCGTTTTCTGTGAAGGCTACGGTGTGGTTCACAATCCATGGTTTAAGCAATTTCCCTTCGAACCCGCTCAGGGAGAAGTTATTCGACTCAAGGGTCCTTGCCAAGTGCCAGCAAGCAATGGAACCTGGTACTATCCCGAGAATGAGGGTTTGGCTTACGCAGGATCTACTTGGAATCACGAGGATATCGAATGCGGACCGACTNAGCGGGGAATGCGAACTATTGTTAAAAACCTATCTTATCTGAACTTTAAGAAGTACCAAATTACCGATCATACCAGCGGAATTCGCTCCTCCACCANGGATCGACAGCCTATCCTCGGTAGGCATCCNGAAATCAGTCAATACTATGTCTTCAATGGCTTTGGTTCACGGGGATCGACAACCATTCCTTTTTTTGCCAAACAGACCGTTNATTTACTCACAAAAAACAAACCCATCTCCCCACAAGCGTGCCTCTCGAGGTTCCAACGATAGCTCACATGAATGCAGGAAAGCCCTCTGGACTGGTCCGAACCGTTCACCAGGAACTCGAAAGAATAATACGCCCAGGGGATCTTTGCATCGATGCAACGGTTGGTAATGGTTACGATACTCTGGCGTTGGCAAAACTTGCAGGGAAAGACGGAGTGGTGTTTGGCTTCGACATTCAGGAAGTGGCTTTGGAGCGGACAAGAAAACTACTTGAGCACCACCAATGCATTCCATCCACCCAACTTTTTCATGCTTGCCACTCGAACTTAGCCGAACGCATTCCATCCAAGTTCAAAAAGCAAATCCGGGTCACCCTCTTCAACTTGGGTTATTTACCCAAAAGCGACAGACAAATAGTCACCCAAAAAGAAAGTACCGTACAAGCGATTAAGGAGGCATATTGCTGGCTTCGAGAGGGAGGCCTTCTTTCCGTACTTGTCTATCGGGGGCATCCAGGTGGAACCGAAGAGGCACGAGCGATCGAAGCACTCATCGAAGAAAAAGATTGGAAAAACCAAAAGTTTGTGGGCAAAGATTCCTCCACCTCACCCATTCTCAATCTAATCGAAAAGGNCTAAAAAGGGTTAAGGGGATCTACCTCCAAACCGTAATCAACTCCGGGGTGGCCAAACCCAAAAAGACTCAGGAATTCAGACTGATATTCACTGAAATTCGTGAGTTCAGTAAGATTCTCTGTATTTACCTTAGGCCAAACTTCCATAATCTTAGCTTGTACCTCCGGATCCATCTCCCAATCGTCCAAACGGATTCGGTTATGGACATCAAGAGGTACATCACCCCCAGCATAAAGCCTTTCAGTGAACAATCTTGATATTTGCTCGATGCATCCTTCGTGCGTTCCCATTTCCCTCATAACTTTAAAAAGGATCGACACATAAAGAGGAACGACCGGTATCGCCGAACTGGCTTGGGTGACGACCGCCTTGTTAACCGAAACATATGCCCGGCCTCCACAACTTTCGCTCATCATGTGAGAGATTCTTTCCGCTGACGACTCAAGATGTTCTTTCGCCTGACCAATCGTGCCATTTCGGTAAATAGGACGGGTGACTTCAGGTCCTATGTAAGAGTAAGCTAAGTTTAAGCAATTCGGTGCAAGTAGATTTTCCTTGATCAGCAAGTCCGTCCAAAGCAGCCAATCCTCTCCTCCCATGACTTTTTCCGTACTGAGGATTTCAGCCTCATTTGCCGGTTCAATCACAACCTCCCTCACCTCACATCGATCCGTGTTTAAGGTTTTGTTCTTGTACACGGAACCAATGGGCTTGAGGCAAGCCCGATGAGAAAATCCATCCACAGGGTCGGTTCTACGGGGAGAAGCCAAGCTGTATACAACCAAATCAAATTCACCTCCCATTTCCTTGGCTCTGGCCACAACCTCAGCCTTGCATTCATTCGAAAACGCATCGCCGTTTACATCAATGGAACGAATTCCCTGCCCCTGGGCCAATTTCACAAAGGCTTGCGAATTGTAAAAGCCCGGACTGGCAGTTTTCTCCGAGGTAGGCGGGCGCTCGAAGTATACGCCCAAAGTCTCCGCACCCGCTGAAAAGGTTGCGGCAATCCGACTGGACAACCCATAACCGGTGGAAGAACCAAGAATCAGGACTCGCTTAGGTTTGCGGTCTTCGCTGACTGTATTTTTTCGGGCGAACTCAGCCTGATCCATTACATTCTGCATGCAACCGCTAGGATGTGCGGTTATACATACGAATCCTTTAATTCTAGGTTTGATAATCATAGATCGAAATGGTGTTTTAAAAGATTAATANGAAAATGAAGATTTTAGTAATAGCATGTCTTGCAAGTGGAAAGAAGGCCTTTCTTGTTAAAACAGNTGATNGTGGNATNNAAGGATGAAGCNNAGCCGTNAAGATAGAGAATTAGTCGCAAACTTCCTTNGNCTACCACAAACCGAAGACCCTGCGAAATCCAATCTGCCCAAAAGTATTTCGGAAATCGTCGAAAATACTTGGGACGATTGGGGTATAGGTGATGTGGTGACACCAGAAAAAATAATCTCTGAAAACTGGCAAAAAATCGTGGGCATCCAACTATCCGGTAAATGTGCTCCGGATCGGCTGATCGGGAATTCCGGAACTCTCTTTATCCGGGCATCAGGGGGCCCGGTCAAACAGGAGCTTTCTTTTGCCAAGCAAAAGATACTGGCTGCGATACGAAAACTGAACAACTGTTCTTTCATACGCGAAATTAAAATCCACTAGGTTTTGCTATTCTTGGAGGTAAACTTTTTCCTTGTATGCCATGGATATAGGAATGAAAAGTAAGGCCGTAAGTAGCATCACGCCGGCAAAGAACAGATAGTAAGAAGGACCATCCAATTTACTGCTCCCATCTGTATCCAAGATCATAACATTCACGAGGCTCGTAAACAGGTTTCCCATTGCAACTGACGCCATGAACAAGCCGAACACCAAGGACTTCATAGTTTTAGGGGCTTGTGTGTAGGAAAACTCAAGACAAGTTACGGAGATCATTACTTCTGCTGAAGTAAGCAGAAGATAGGAGAGCAGCTGCCACTCGATACCGGGAACCTCTCCCAAACCAATTCTATGTTCCAACCATGCAGGTATCAGAAAGGATGGCACCACCAGAAAAAAACCAATGCCAATCTTTCGAAGGGGCGTAAGTGGGAAAACCCTGCTTATGGCAGGATAGACCAACCAATTGAAAAGAGGAATCAAAAGAAGAATAAAAGCTGGATTGACAGCCTGAATCTGAGATGCATCCCAGATTACACCAAAAAAATCTCGATCCATCTTCTCCGCCTGAAAAACCCAAGTCGATGCGGTTTGATCGAACAATGCCCAGAACATGGCTACCAACGAATAAATGATCATCAGCTTGCCCATGGTTTTTAAACCCAAGGGAGAAAAGGTTTCCCGGATAAATTCCCTGCCCTTGGGGGGAAGGTGAGCAAATTCACCTCTTCCCGCCCAAAAGGTAATGGTTGCGACCAGCATCAGAAAACCAGGCACACCGAAAGCAAGCGACGGTCCGAACCGAGTCAGGAGAAATGGAGTGAGAAGTGTGGATGCAAAAGCACCAAGGTTAATCGAAAGGTAAAACCAACCATATACTTTCTCCAACATCCCCCCGTTTGCTTTGCCGAACTGATCACCGACGTGGGCGGAGACACAACCTTTTATTCCACCTGCCCCAACTGCAATCAAAGTAAGTCCCAAGGTGAGTCCCAGCCGACTCTCATCAAAAGCCAAAGTCAAATGCCCAAGGCAATAAACCAAGGAAAGCGAAATAATCGTTCGGTATTTCCCCAAAAACGCATCGGCAATAAAAGAGCCGACCAAAGGGGTAAAATAAACGGCCGTATTAAAGGTATGCACCCAAATAGTAGCCTCCCCTTCGCTCATCAGATCCGGATTTCCCGCAGAATCTGCGAGGTACTTAGTCATGAAGACTGCGAGAATCGCCTTCATCCCATAAAAGGAAAATCGTTCGGCGGCTTCATTTCCAATTATATATGGAATCCCCGAAGGCATTCCCTTTGTGGGTAAAGGGGATTTCCTGTAATCAGTCATTCAGTTTTTCTCCAACTTGGCTATTTCTCGTCTTCGGGTGACCTCTTGGTCCAAATCGCTCATGATCTCTTCTTGCGATTTCTCGTCCGGAAGCTTCTGGTCAGTGGAAATCTTTACCCACTTTCTAGAAGAAAAAAACATACAAACATTAAGGGAAACTCCGACTAATGAAAGAAGGATGGTTTCCAGCATTAAAGCATTGGCATCCTTCAAAACGGACGAGAGAGGTAGCAAAAGGAATAAAGTCGTATTTAAAACGAATACGCAGAATAAAGTTTTTTGAAAAGTCATACTTTTTCTAACATCAAGATAAACATAGAAATTAAACTTACATATATACTTGCCTTGGTCAGGTCTTTTTCGAGAATATTTTTTATGAAACTCTCCAAAGTGTTCCTCTCCTTTCTTCTGATGATTTTTTTGTCATCTTGTGAAAACCAAAACCAGCAAAGTGTTCCCCCAGAAGATAATGGTTCACAAACCAAATCAGAAACTGAGCCGGAACCAGTTGTCCCCCCCGAATTACTTTCTAAGAAAGTAAATGATCCCCCTCCGGAATTGCCAATGCCTGATCTTCCCAAACCTGAAGAAAAGGTAAAGGAAATAGCAGCAAAGCCAATTAAAGCAGCCACTGCTCCCCAAATGCCTAGTTTCAGCAAGGAACTTCTACAAGCGGTCCAAAATTGGAAAAGAGTTCCTCCTTCGGTTTTTCCTTTGGGTTCGGTGAATGTGCAGTCTCCAGTAACATTTAAAGTTCTTTCGACTCAGGGACAAGTGATTGCAACATCTTCGCTTCCTCAGGGAGAAGAAGTAGTTGCATTAGGGTTAAGAGGTAACACACTCACAATTTCGCCATCTCTTAACTCCAAGTTAAGAGCGACAATCGACATCAAGGAAACTGATTTTAAACAAGGAGTCGCATACCTTTTTGAAATTCGAAAAAGACAACGAGAGTATTTTGAAAAAGAAAGACTGCGGAAACTTGAACTCGCCAAAAGCTCTGCTAAAGGTGAAAAGTTGAAGCCAGTCGCTGAAGAATCCACAACTTCACTTTTCGAAGATCTGCCCGGGCCAGGTGACTATGGTCATGGTAAATTTTGTATCTGCTCGGATTGTAGGGAAAAAAGATTGGCAGATACAGGATCGATGAAGTAAGTATAAAGAAATGCCATCTACAACCAAAAAAAAGCGTAAGAGAGATATTGAGATCGGTGATCATGTAAAGGAAACCGTAACAAGCAAAGGTAAGAAAAGATGTGGAGAAGTTCTTATGATTCTTCAGGATAACCCTGGAGACCCTACTCTTGAGTGTGTAGAGGTTCATCCCGATGAATTAACTCCATTAGAAAAGGGAACCGATGGGATTCGAACCTTTAAGGCAAAACGGTCAAGACTTAAACATTACACTCCCCGAAAGAAATTATTCTCCAAGAAAACTTTTGAGAAAGGGGATGTGGTCAGACATAAAAGAGGCGGTACCATTCGTTTCGGCAAGATTGTCTGTTTCGTTCACCCCGACGGTTTGTATTCGACTTCCCATGAAGAGGGTTACAACGGTAAGGACTTGCTTGAGTGCGTAGAAATCGACAAGAAACCGGGGCTCATGCAAAGGATCGGTCCAGATGGCGAACCGAAGAGATTCCAAGCTCAAGGCAAGGATTGCAAGATCATGAAAGTTATAACNGTGGATTCAAAAGGTGAAGAAACCACNATGCATAGACTTGAGATCCCTGAGGAAGAAGACATTTAAGGACGAGTGAACGAGGGGTTTGGGTGGTTAGCCCAGCCTTCGTATGAATTCATAATCCAATTCCTTCTTACGAAATCTCACCGTCGAGCTTTTTTTTGATTTGTACGCTGATACTTTAACTCTAGATCGAACACCTTTCATATCTTCCGATGATATGACTACTAAACCATCCACCCATTTTGTGTTACACCACTTTAATTGATAAGCAGTCATCAAGTATTCGATCGTCTCCGTTCGATTAAGGAAATACTCTCCTTTGATTTTCTTAACCATTGGTAGGCTTAAAAAAACAAAAAAGTCGTGCCCCAATGGCACGACTCTGTCCTATAAAAAAGTTTAAATTTTAAGAGTCGTAATCGCCCTTTCTTATCTTTTGGCAAGTGGCCGTTGAAACGCCCGTTGCAGCGGCAGCTTCAGCTAAAGTCTTGCCTTCGGAAAGCAATTGTTTCGCTTGTGATACGATTTCTGGAGTTACCCTCCCCCTTTTGCCTTCGATGCCAAACCTTNCATAAAACTTAGCTTTCGCAATGGGGGGCAGTCCATTAATGTAGCATTCTAAGTAATCAACAACCCCACGAAAGACTTTCCTTCCATCTTCTCGCTTGTGTTGTTCGTGATCATTTTTAATCAAATTATATAACTGAGATTGATCTTTTTTATTCGATTTTTGAACAGATATCTGTTTATCGATCTTTTTTTTCAAGGCTTCAAGTTCCTTGATTGATGCATTATCTTTTATATCCATAATAAATGTAATTTTGTGGTTAAAAATAATTTTATAAAAACCAATTTAATTATTGTAAAGAATATACTAATTNGTNTGCGTTCTGTCTAAACTNCTATACTGAATAGCTTCTAGTAAATGATCTTTTTTTATNTGGNTTGAAAAACTCAAATCNGCAATCGTACGAGCCACNTTCAAAATTCTNCCATANGCACGAGCNGACANGCANAGCTTTTTCATNGCCGTNCTCAANAGATCCATCTCNNCCTTNTCCAANCTNCAGGTTTCCTCAATAAGAGCCTCNGGCATGTAGGCGTTNGCCTGAATCGGANNTTTNTCAAACCTCTCNNATTGAATNCTTCTGCAATCTTCAATACGCTTCCTCATANCAACAGAACTTTCTCCTTTTTCGAATTCTTGTAATTCNTCGATTCTNACCGCTGGAGCNTCCACATGTATGTCNATTCGATCAAGCAATGGACCGCTTATCTTGGATCGNTACCTTTCGATTTGNGGAATCGAGCAACGGCATCTNCCTTCNATCCCTCCCAAATANCCACAAGGACATGGATTCATTGCNGCAACCAGCATAAANCGACTTGGAAGNGTGACTTTACCTGCACTNCGAGAAATCGTAACTTCGCCATCCTCCAAAGGTTGCCTCAAAACCTCGAGTGCAGATCTCTTAAACTCAGGTAACTCATCTAAGAAAAGAACCCCATTGTGTGCCAAGGAAATTTCCCCCGGACCAGGCAAAGTCCCTCCCCCTATCAAACCTACATCACTTATGGTGTGATGAGGCGACCGAAAAGGACGAACCCAACCATTTGGCTTGCTCCTTTGGCTTTGGCCTCCAACCGAGTATACATTCAACATCTCCAAATATTCCGAGGTCGAAGGAACAGGCAAAATTGTGGGTATCCTCTTGGAAATCATTGATTTGCCTGAACCCGGAGGCCCAATTAACAACATATTATGCGAACCGGCAACCGCCACTTCGACGGCCCGCCTCAGGTTAAACTGGCCTTTAACATCTTGGAAATCCGGCATTCCCAGAGGCAGTTCGGCCCGGGCAAAAGAGCTTTCCTTGCTCATCAAAGGGCTCGGTTTTTCGGAAGATTCAAAAAAGGCCACGGCTTCGGCAAGACTCTTAACCGGATAAACATTCACCTCTTCCACCAAACAAGCCTCATCCGCTGCTTTTTCTGGCAACAGGACTCCCTTCTTCCCCATCTTGCGGGCAAGCATGGCAAGTGTCAGACCGCCTCTAATATCACGAACTTCACCAGACAAGCCAAGTTCCCCCGCAACCAGATAGTCACTCAACTCATCACTGGGAAGATTACCCATTGAAGACAGCAAGGTTAAAGCAATAGGCAAGTCAAAGGAGGCACCTTCCTTTTTTAAGTCACCCGGGGCAAGATTGATTGTTACATGAGTTCTAGGTTTAGAATAACCGGTGTTACTTAAACTCGAGAACACGCGATCCATCGATTCCTTAACCGCAGTGTCAGGTAAACCCACCAAGACGCAACGAGGTTCCCCTTTTTCACCACTATTTGCCTCCACGGTTACCAGGAAAGCCTCTACGCCAAGAATCGCACCAGAATAGGTAACAGCCAACATAAGTATTACCCTTTCTTAAATCATTGGGGCTCTTGACCGAACAAGTCCGGAAATAGATCTAAAAACTTCATGGTCGGCAGAACCGAGTAAAGAGTAGAGCAAAGTTTCTAAAGGCAACAAATGACAACCGATGCTCTCTAGTTGCCCAAGGCACTGCTTGGCATCTCCAAGCCTCCTCGCACCGATGCAATCCGTTAGCACCGTTACATCCATTCCCTGCTTGATTGCATCGACTGCTGAAAGATAAACGCATATCGGCGTTTCTATCCCGGTAATGATTAAGTGCTGGATCTTTTCTTTCTCAACCCATGAAGCAAAGGAACTTTCTCCGAAAGCTGAAAAGGTTTTCTTGGAAAATCTAGGCGAATCGGTGCAAAGACTAGAGATTTGAGTAGCAGTTTCTCCCAATTTCGAGGGAACTTGTTCGGTGATGACCGTTCGTATATCAAATAAGTTCATAGCCTTGCAAAAGATCGACACCGCATCGACCAAATCATCTTTTTCTGCAATTCCGCCAAGCAAACGTGGTTGCATGTCCAAGACCAATCCAGAAACACGCTTAAAAGAATATCTATTTTCATTTTCGAAATTAACCATAATAATAAAGTTTAAGATTGATGATTAAACCAAACCAAAGTTTACATCTTACAACCCGTCCTTATCATCAACCGCCTGTCCCACCATTCATTTTCGCTGAATGAAATCAACCATGAAAAACAAAACTTTCCTTTTTTTCCTCTTATGCAGTGTGAGCAGTTTACTATTCTGGGGCTGTAATAAATTTCGATCGGATCCTTCTAAAATTACCATGAGGCCCAGGGTATTCATGGAAGGAGCTGCTCCTATACCGGTTTTGGACGAGTATGACTTTAGGGGAGTGCAAATTGGGACAATCGCTAACATATTCCCCTCCGATACTGCTGACAGAACCTTCACCCTTTGGTTTGCCTTGGATCGCAGAAGTGCGATGACTTTACAAAAGGAGACGGTGCGTAATGTAGGAAAAAATCTATCATTAATCATCAGAGGGCAAGTAGTTGGTATTCATCCCATTGAAAAGGGCATTTCGAATGGCATGCTTCCTTTTATCCTATCCAATAATGTTACGGAGGAGAGTGCTGTGCAATTGTATCAGGAACTCAGTCAATCTTTAGTCCACATACAAGCAGAATTTGAAGAGCAAAAACAATGACTCGAACTTCTATTAATTTTTCCTCTCGAATAAAGTTTTGGGTAATTTCAATTGCCCTTCCCGTTTGTCTTTTTAGCGATTCACCACTTCGCTTGTCTTGGCCAACCCCAAATCCAGCCTTTGCAAGAGGCATGGGCTATTCAGCCTTTATTCAGAAAACTGGCCCCAGCAAAGAGTTTTCTTCCGGGGTCTTCGGATGTGTGCGCAACAATGGGTACAAGTTTCACGAGGGCTTAGATCTGTATCCGCTAAAAAGGGACAGGCAGGGTCAAGCCGAAGATCGGGTTTTTGCCGCAATGAAAGGAACAATTGTTCACCTTAACAAGAACTCAGCCCATAGTGCCTATGGAAAATACCTGGTAATGGAACACTCCGATCTTCAACCCAGTCTCTATACTCTTTATGCTCATTTAGCCTCGATCGAGCCAAATCTTCAAAAAGGGTCGATCGTTGATGTCGCCAAACCGCTGGGAAAGATGGGCAACAGTGCATCCTACTTTATCCCATTGGAGCGCTCTCACCTGCATTTTGAAATAGGTCTTCGCTTGACTGATGAATTTCAACTGTGGTTTTCCCGTAAAGACTTTAAAACCGCCAATCGTCACGGGAACTACAGTGGCTTTAATTTGGTGGGAATTGACCCCATTCCCTTTTACGCATCCTTCCAAAAAAAATCTTTTTCTAAACCCATTGAGTACCTAAGGTCATTACCTATTCAGACGAAAGTCCGAATTAAAACCAAAAAAATCCCGGACTTTGTAATAAGGTATCCCACACTTGCACCTACTTTCAAGAAAGGCTCTACCTTCAAGGCATGGGATTGCTCCTTTGGCCCCTTTGGTATCCCCTTGCGATTAGACCCGAGCACCCAATCCTCCACAAAAGATCCGATGATCAAAATTCTCAGCTTCGATCTAGCAATGCAAAACAAACCCTGCAGGAAATTAGTTTTAAAAGAGGGTTCAAATTTCGTTCCCTCCGACCAACTCAAAACCTACCTTGAACTCATATTTGGCCTGAATCTTGGCTAAGAAACCACATACCTTTGCCTATTTCGTAACCTCTCACGGCTTTGGACATGCAACCCGAGCATGTGCCGTGATTCATGCCTTAAACAAACGGCATCCATCCAGGTTTATGATTTTCAGTACGCTACCCAATTGGTTTTGGAAGGAAAACCTCAGCGGAACAGATTACCAATGCATCCAAGCGGAAACCGATATCGGACTCATCCAAAAAAGTCCTTTCTCACACGATATCGATTTATCAGCACGAGCTTGGATGGACTTCCTTTCATTTTCGAGCGGAAATTTCACCAACTGCCTCGGTTTAACCAACGAATTCAAACCCGACTGCATTCTCTGCGATATTTCGCCTTTAGGTCTTTCGGTTGGTGAATCCCTGCGGATCCCAACCGTGCTCATCGAGAATTTCACTTGGGATTGGATGTTCGAGATCTACGCAGGGGAAAACCCACACTTCAAAGTAATAAACCAAAAACTATCCGATCTATACGAAAACTTTGATGTGCGACTCCAAGCAACCCCCTTCTGCAAAAAGGCAGCCAATGGGATTACCATAAACCCCATTCATCGCCTCCAAGTCCAACCCGCACCTGAAGTCAGAAAAAAACTCAACATTCCTTCCGGTCATCGCCTTGTCCTTATCACAACGGGAGGTATCGCTCAAAATTATGACTTCATCCAATCACTCAGAAACTTCACGGACCACACTTTCTTGCTTGCTGGAAATTTTGATCGTATGGAGTCTAGTAATAATATCATCCGGATCCCCATGAGCAGTCACTTCCACTTTCAGGATCTCGTTTGTGCCTCGGATTTAGTCGTGGGGAAGGTAGGGTATGGGACCTTGGTCGAATGCTGGGCCGCAGGCACTCCCTTACTTGGAGTTTATCGAGAAGATTTTAGAGAATCCGAAACACTGCGGAGGTTTTCAAATCAGGAAATGACTGCTGCGGAAATAACCGTTGAGGAATTCGAATCGGGTGCTTGGTTGAAACAAGCAAAGAACCTTTCCATGCAAAAAATCACAGTCAACAAGCCTGAGATGGAAAACGGCTCTTTGCAGGTTGCAAGAGAAGTAAATTCTCTGCTTGATAAACGATAATGTTCCTCACCCCTTCAGTTTACAACTAACCGACGAATAATAAATGAAATCCTGCATCACCTTATCTCTCGTACCCTCTCTTAGAGGAGGACCTTGGATTCTTTGGGATGAACTGCAAGTGGGTTTGCGCAAAGCAGCTGATTTCGGATTCGAAGCAGTCGAACTTTTTACCGCAGAACCGGTCGCAGGAAAACCAAACGAACTTGCTCAATTACTCAATCAGTACGAACTCACCTTAGGGGCAGTAGGAACAGGAGCCGGCAAGGTTCTCCATGGTTTGACTCTGACCGACAAGGATCCATCTATTCGTAAAAAGGCCAAAGAATTCGTTACTCAAATGATTACATTTGGAGCCGACTTCAATGCTCCAGCCATTATTGGCTCCATGCAGGGCAATCATGGGGATGGCGTTTCTGCTGAAGAAGCGAACGAATATTTGGCCGAAGCCTTAAACGAACTAGGGGAGCAGGCTGCCCAAAGGGGAACTTTCTTAATCTACGAACCACTTAACCGCTACGAAACAAATTTGTTCAATCGCTTCGAACCTGCCGCAAACTTTTTAGATAACCTCGATACCTCAGGAGTTCGCCTGCTTGCCGACCTCTTCCACATGAATATTGAAGAGCGAGACTTAGCATCAAGCTTACGAGCAGGGGCCAGGCATTTGGGTCATGTGCATTTCGCTGACAGCAACCGCCGGCCAATTGGATGCGGACACACCAATGTCCAGCCCATCGCCCAAACTCTTAAAGATTTAAACTACCAAGGTTGCATATCCGCGGAAGCCTTCGATTGGCCCGACCCGGATTCCGCTGCCCGGCAAACCATCGATTCCTACAATAAGTTCTTCGGAAATGAAAGCTAAGGGTCCCGATTTCAAATCCAATTTCATTGTTTCTCGTCTCCTGATCCGTTTGATGGATCCAAACAACTGATTCCCTCCTTCTGAGTATTCGTTAAACCTCACTCTCTCATGAATAACGAAGTCAAAGCCCCACCGAATACAATCCCTTCGATTGTCCGTAATATTGGCCCCGGATTAATCCTTGCTGGTTCAATCGTAGGATCCGGAGAACTCATCGCAACGACTAAAACCGGAGCCGAAGCACACTTCGATTTCCTCTGGTTGATTATCCTAGGTTGCATAGTAAAAGTCTTCGCTCAAATTGAACTTGGACGATATGTGATCACTCACAACAAAACTTCACTTTCAGCTCTTAACTCCCTTCCCGGTCCTAGACTCAAGCTTGCAACCAAAGGCGGAAAAATTGAAGCAAATTGGATTTTGCTCTTTTGGTCCGTCATGTTACTAACCATTCTTGCTCAGCAAGGGGGAATTGCTGGAGGTGTCGGGCAAGCAATGGCTATCACCTTCCCGCTTTCTGAAGAGGGATCTCAAAGAAATCAACTGGTGACTGAAAAAGTTTCACTCACCCTCCAATTATCGGAAGCTGAAAAATCAGGTAATTTGAATCAAGCCAATCTTGTGCGCCAAAAACTTGAAAGCTTTCCCGACTTACCCGAATCAAAAGATGACATCTTCTGGGCCATCATCCTGGCAACCCTGACCATCGCCCTGCTTCTCAATGGAAAATTCTCTTTCATTGAAAAGTTCTGTATTTTCCTGGTTTCCAGCTTTACCTTAATCACTATAATTAACTTGATAGCATTGCAGACTCACGATGCATGGGCAGTGCGGACTGAGGACTTGATTGCAGGACTTTCCTTCTCCTTTCCTTCAGTTTCCGCCGAGAAGAATCCTATTATCACGGCCCTCGCCACCTTTGGTATCATTGGCGTTGGTGCATCAGAACTGTTGGTCTACCCCTACTGGTGCATGGAAAAAGGATATGCCCGATTTACCGGATCCAGGGAACCGGGAGACCAATGGCTAGTTCGAGCCAAGGGATGGCTGCGCGTCATGAGATGGGATGCATGGGGAGCAATGTTCGTTTACACCTTTTGCACCATTGCCTTCTATCTACTTGGAGCCTCCGTGCTAGGAAGAACTGGATTGGTACCTGCAGGGTCGGAAATGATCCAAACTCTCTCTTCCATGTATGCCCCGGTTTTCGGAGAATGGGCCAGAAGCATATTTCTTTTGGGGGCGATTGCGGTCTTATTTTCTACCTTCTTCGTCGCACTTGCGGGTCAGGGACGGATGGCCATTGATGCACTGATGGTATCGGGAATCATTCAAAAAAATGAAAAGAACCGATCCATGTGCTTAAAAATTACCGCGGCACTCTTTCCCATACTCAGTGTAAGTTGCTATGCTTTCTTCCCTAAACCAGTAGTTTTAATTTTAATCTCCGGCACCATGCAAGCCCTTATGCTTCCTCTCATTGGTTTCGCTGTCCTTTATTTCCGATATCGCGAATCGGATGCCCGATTGGGGCATTCCGTCATTTGGGACTTTTTCCTTTGGCTTTCCTTCCTAAGTTTCCTTGCCATCGGTTGTTACCAAGCATACGCCCAGATTTTGAGCTAATCATTGAGTACTAAAAGCAAAGACCGCAAGCACCCCAGCCCAACTTCAGGGACACCATTCTCCTGGGTTCTTGGGTTGTGCTCCGCCACGATTGCCATGCTCGTCCTAAGAGTTTTCGGCATTCCCTTGGAATTCAACCATTCCAACTCTTTGCCTTTCCAAAAAACCAAAGATACTGAAATCTCTTGGCAAATTACCCCAGAAGATCCGCATCTTCCAAACCGCATGAAATTCCTCGAGGCCAATCCAGATGTTCCCGAAAACATCCCCGACAAGACCTCCAACTTTTCCTTTCAAGACCAACAGGCTGCCCAACTAGATGCTAGAGCAAAAGCAACTGAGCAAACTCCTCGGTTGGATGGAGAAAAAGAAACCGTAAAAATCGTGTCTCCTCCCAAAGAGCTGATTCAGCAATCGCCTCCCGAACCACCGACCTCTTTTCCCCAAGTTACTTCCGGTTCAGTCCAAAAGAAAACTCCTGCGCCCGACTACAGCGCACCGCCTAAATCTAAGATTGATTCGAAAAGCGAAAATGGACAGGGGATCAAGCTTTCAAAAAGCATAGAAGAAGGAAAGGATCAACGCATCATCAATCTCAGTAAGGAAGAATCATCAGGAGGAAAAGAGTTTACCTACAAACAAGCTCCCAGAGTTGCCTCACCTACCCCCACTCCTAAAGCTCGGCCAAGACTGTCCCCGGATCTACTGACTGGTCCACTGATGAAAACTCAAACAACCGCACCGCGAATTGGAACCATTGCCATCGAATGCAGGCTGCACCCTTATGGAGTTTATCTTCAGGAAATGCTCCAAGCCATTGAGGAACAATGGCACCAATTAGCTAAAGGATCGATGCGATATTTGAAGTTCGATCAACTGCCTCCGAAAATCACCTATCGCTTTACCCTTTTGGCAAGTGGGTCCATTCAAGCAATGCAAAGGCTGGACACTGAGGAAAGTGGTCTACCTGCTGAACTCTGCAGGCAAGCCATTGCATCTCGAGTGCCATTTGGAGAATGGACGGACCGCATGATCCAGGACTTTGGAAAGTCCGATCAAATCACCATCTCCTTCAGTTACAAGTGACAGAGATAACTGACCACCCCCCAATCCCCATAGATAGGCAGTGTCAAGTGATCGCCTATCATTCAGCAGGAATTTGGGCATTTGAAAAATCTGCGGGTATCCTCAGCCATCCGAACAAGGAACAGAATCATGCCAAAAAAGCTCACTCCCTCATAAATGCTGAGTTCGATCACGATTTAGAATGCTACAAATGGATGGACTCGTCAAATGAGCAACAGTACCTTCATTTGTGTCATCGTTTGGATTCACCCACTTCTGGAGTCATTTTGGGGGTATCCACACCGTCCCTCGCCACAACCCTTCGTCAGGCCTTTGCCGAACGCAAAGTAAGAAAGAATTATTATGCGGTCGTTCAATCTAAGGGGAAATTTAGAGAAGGTCTATGGAAAGATCCTTTGGTCGTTCAGCGCTCTCAGGGGAAATTACGGGTTGCCAAAGGAAGAGGACCCCTTGCCCTGACCTCGGCTTCAATCGTGAGGCAGAAGGGGGGACTGTACGGACTATCTCTGATCAAACTCGAACCAAAGACCGGAAGGACTCACCAATTAAGAGTACAATGCTCCCTTAGAAAAATGCCGATCCTTGGGGACCGGACATACGGAGATTTCTCGCTCAATCGCAAAATTGCTCGAGCGACAAAAGTGGATCGACTCTGCTTGCATGCCGGAGAAATCGAACTCCAAATCCAAACCGGCAACGAAACCATTGATTTTTTCGTAGACTCGCCCCTGCCCCGTTCATTTGGCAAATTACTTACCTAGAAATAAAAGTGTGCTCCTATTTCCGCCAAATAAGCATTGATCGAATCCAAGGAATCCTGTCCATGAAAGGAACCTAAATAGGTCAAACTTAGGTTCAATGTTCCACGATCTGAAATTGTAATGCGGCTACCAATACTGGCAGAGTAATTGAGGGAATTCACGCTCTGGTCAGGATAGGGCAAAGGCATATCTGATAGCGAAGAAAATGAATAGCCAGCACCGAGACCCAAATCCAAAGTGAGCCAAGGATTTACATCAAGAAGGTAATTCCCTTCAAATCTCATGTTATGAAGACTAAGAATTCCTGTTTTGCCCACGGGAATGGAAAACCCCGAACTTGCCCACAACCAGTCACTCCATGCCTCCTCAGATAAATTTGCCTGAGAATAGACATAACTGAATGAAAAACTCCATTGCTCGAATCTGCGACCCATTTCTAATCCACCTGCAAAAGATGTATCAAATTCAATTGGGATTTCATCGCTCTGATAAGAAAGTTTGGTGGGTTGGGCAACAAACGCACCCAACGAAAAGCCCAGGTAATAACGATTTTTCAGTTTCGTTTTGATTGCGTTGGTTAAGGATGCAGAAGATGCGTCCATCTCTTCGGATGAACCAGATTTACTCTCATGCGTGGGCGGAGGGTCTACGGATGCACCAAGTTTGTCGTTGAGTTTTTGGGCAGGTTCCCCTTTCTCTAATTCAAACTGCGTATTGAAGAGCTGGTTCCAGCGCAGGCGACTCGCCCTAAGCCTCTCTTCGTAGGAATTAACTTGGCTTCGAAGATTTTGGACTTTTACCTCAAAAGCACGATCGGTCAAAGGGACATATCTCTCATACGATGAGGAGGAATATTCTTGAGCAAAGGAACATCGGCTCGAAAGAACCAAAAGGCAAAGTACTATGATAGGTGGAAGCTCTCTCATTGAAAAGATCATTGTGCGTAACGTTTCCGAAGAATATTCTCAATGGTGGCTAGTTCGAATACTGCCTTCAAGCTTCTTTTCGTTTCGAGTTTTTCAATAATAAATTGATCATCCCATGAAATGGAGCCATTCTCATCAAGCCAACCCATAAAAATGGAACGGTCTGCTGCCTGAACCTCCGCTTGTAGTAAAACCGATTCTCCAAAATTATATTCGTTTTTGAGTCCTTGAACCGCCCCCTTTCCATTTCCTAAATATTCAACCTCAACCGACATTGGTGAAATTTTAGAAAATTGAGCGGCAACATTTACAGAACGGTTCAATGGAGAAACGAAGGTGAACTCATGGAGTTTAATTTTCTCTTGATTAGACGATTTGTCATGCTTTACCGTCCAACCATCAAAAATGTAGCCGTAATTCGGCTCGGCAGAGAGTGAAGGCAAAAGGCCTGACACATACATTCCTCCGCCTGATACTTCCCCATAGGTTGGGTTTTGGTTATCAATAGATACGAAAAACTCTAAGTTCGGATTGGTTTGGCCGGTATTTTTACCAAACCCCGAAGGTTTAACTAGAAACCAAGCATTTCTTTCATAATCAAAAAACCAACGAGGATTAGTAGTTTCGGGAGAATGCCAAAGATAACTCTTCCATTTGTTAGAAAAGAAAAAATGCTTGCGTCCGTCATGATAATTTTCAGAGCAGGTCCAAAGCCAATCCTCTAAGATTGGGTCCCAAATCCATACCATCTTATCATTGGCGTCTTCAGTAAATAACCAACCATGAACGGAATGATAAATCCAGTTCGAGTTTGGATCCGCAAAGAATTTGCCGAACCAATCATGCTCATACCATGAAGTACCTTCGATTACCTTTACCGAATCACCCATGGCAATGGGTAATGGTGCATCAGCACCTGCGTAGGCTATTGGCACCCAAGTAGAGAAATGGTCGACCAAAAGGTGAATACTTTGGTTTGAATCAAGAACTTGATTGGGCTCGGGGCGCCAAGAGTTGAAGGAATGATCAAAATACGCCACTTGGACATCCGAGGCGTTGAGGTCCATACCTTCGAGAAAAAAAGAATTCAAAGGTATTCTTAGTTTGACCTTTTTTGTAAACTGACCGTCGATCAGCCTTCCCTTTTCATCAAACAAACTTATCTCATATCCATAACCCACAGGTACACAGAACAAATCTCGATGCAACGAATCCAGACTCGGTGATACTACCACACGTATTGTCCTTTGGCTTGGATCAACCGGAATTGCTCCTTTGGGAATTAGAATTTCCATGCCATCTTCCAAAAGCAATCTATAATCAGACCACGGATCAAAAAATTCACCTTTTACCTCGGGCATCGGAGTCGCCCCGCTAAAATCCATTAATTCAAGTTCAATTTCTGTGTCGCCGCTTGTGTGTGGGCCAATATCATTAAAGGTTGCCATGTCTTTTCCGAGCAAAGGGTCGTAATACATTCCACCTACATACCACTCAAGGTTTGGCGGTACATCAACAAATCTAAAGGTACCATCTGCTTCCGCGTACCACCAACTAAACAGCCCCGTAGAGCTTGTGATCCATATGACTGGACGCTTCCTTTGGTCGCCACCGCCCTGAAGTTGAATCGGTTTTCCGTCAAGTCCAAAGACGATACCTTCAAGAGTGGTGGTATTTAAAAGATTACCGCTAATATTTGTGCGCTCGCCTTCCTTAGGGACTGTTAGTTCGATCGTTGAAAAAACGGAGCTACTTAGGTCTTCTGTTGCTTTGACAACGAAGGAGTCGGACCCATAAAAATTTAATTTAGGTTCGTAGGTCCAGTTTCCTTCAATGGGATGAATGTTAGCTGTTCCCCCTTTGGGTTGTTGATTGATGCTGAAGGATATGTCTGTCAAATCACTGCGAGACTTTAATCTCGTAGGAATTGTGAGGTTGTGCTCCAAGCTGTTTGAATCAATCCATAACGCCTTGGGCTTTGGCATAAAATATCCCAGTTCCCTCAGTTCCGGCCCTGGAAAAACCCAGAGGTCGTACATACCTTTGGTCAAGACTTCGCCTTCCATTGAACCATCGGTGGTTGCAAATGAATAACGACTTTTGGGAAACCCTCGATTCTGAACATCCGAAGAGTGCATAACCAATTCCAAATTGCAGAGACCGAGAACTCGTTGTTTCGAAGGGGTCAACAGGGTGATCTTGAAAGGAAGCGAGTCGTCGGAGCTCAAATACTTTATGTTTCCAAAGCCATAGTCGTCCAAGTCAATGCTCTCCGAGTTAACTCTTAGAGCAAGAGAAGAAGACATCGATGGTTGAAACCCTTTATCTTCTACTGGAACTTCGTAGAGTCTGTAATCGAAAGACCAATTGCCCCGTTCCGGGACAAAAAATGAAAAACTACCATCTTCTGAAATTCTTTCAACTCGCATGTCCGACTCCTGCTTCGAAGCGGAAACATCTTCTAGGGAAATGGCGAAAACCTCGCCAGACCATCCTTGGTTTTTTTCAATCCCGTTGCGGGTGAATCTTCCACTTACGGTGACTTGTTTTTTTGCTTTCAGAGAAATTGAATCTTCATACAATTCTTTTGAAAGGTACTCGACTGGAGTCGTAGCGGGATTGACTGCAGGCAAAGAACCTGTCCAGTCGGCAATTACCCCAAAAGTAACACTTGCGTCATAAATACCTAATAATTCTTCAGCTTCGGGAACCGCAAGGGAAAAGGCCCCTCGAGGGTCGATCATGGCTTTGGACATCAGAGTTTCATTACCCCAAAGATCAGTTTTCATTAAGTAGGCATGGCCACCGAAATAATCCTCTCCCCCGGGTAACGAACCTTTAATTTCACCGGTCAGTTCTTCTACAATGAATTCAATATTTTTTTCTTCTTCTGAGGAAGAAATCCATAAACGATTGAACTCTGGCTCTTCATATCGTCGAGCATTTTGGGTTATTGAACCCATGAAGTCACACTGAATGGTCCATTGAGCTTGTGGTCTGACTTCAAATTTAAAAAAACCGGAAAAGTCCGTTTCAGTAATCAGCAATTCCTCAAGATCACTGAGTGCTGTGACGACAACCCCCGGAATCGAAATACCATTCGAATCTCTCACATAGCCCTGAATCGTCGCCACTAGGTTGCCTACGGAAATCTCGACGCTTTGATTAGAGTCTGAGCTTACCGTAATCGAACTGTATGGTGAATCCATCGCATAAGAATCAAATACATTTGCTTGAGGAAACTCCGGTTGCTCAAATTCCGGGTAGAAACCAGTCCTAGAGTCAATCCATGGGTAGATTTCATAAAATCCCTCGGGAACCGAGAGGGTAAAAGAACCGTTATCCTCAACTTTGGCATCAAATTCTCCATTTTCTCCAGATAAACGAACTTCCGCTCCATAACCTGCCAGGTCATCGACTCCTGAAAATTGGCCTTTGATCAGATTCGAACTGGCAAAGCGGTTGAGGATAAAGTCAACTCTTGACTCAGATTTTAATGAGCTTACTTGAGCAATCTTCCTCTTCTCTTGTGTAAAATTGGTTTTTCCAACCACTACTTCCCATATCCCTTCCCCCACCGAAAAACTGTAATTCCCATTCGAGTCGGAATTAGTTTTCAATACTGATCCATTCGAATGAGAAGCAATGATTTCGAAGCCAGACAAAGGCGTATTGTTTTTATCCTCGATCATACCCATGATCTCAAAATCTGTAATTTGGAACTCGATAATGGGAAACTTGATGCGAAGATCCGGTTCATGAAAAACTATGTCTCTATGATAGGAAGTATCAGTTGAAATCCACTTTTCATTTGAGGAAACATCATACTCTAATTCCTTGTTGCCACCAATTTGCGAACTGACATTTTGGCGCACTTCGACCGGTGCAATAAAAATCTCATCAGTCTGATTCGCTTCTCCAAGTTGCTTAAGGATTGTGTAATTTCCTTCCGGCAAGCTAGAATCACCAGACAATACTTGCAACTCATACGAATCGAGTTCGTAAAATGGAGTGTAAGGGTGCTCACCTTTAAGATAAGTGAGAGACTCATTTAGGTCACCCATTGCCTCAATCTGGCCGATTTCATAAATATCTTTCAATTCTAAGTATTTTTCCACCGAGGAGAGTGTATCGAATTTGTACTTGGTTTTGGCAAAAATACGATATTTTTGATGGTGTTTTGAGATTGGTTCTCCATGGAAGATTCCAGTAGTTTGGTTTCCCTCGAACCTTACCAAATTTTCATAGTGACCCGAAAAATGAGTCTCTTGCTGAATAAGATATTCCACAGTGTTTGGTACCTTCGGCCAACTGAACTCCAATCTCTCGCCAATGACTAAAACTTGCTCGGGGTCAACTATGCGGAAAGAGAAAGTTTGTCGCTTTGATTGGCCAGAATAGGAATCTACTTGAACTGTAAAATTGTAGTTTCCTTGAGGTAACTGCAACGCGAAATGCCCGGATTCATCGAGCTCACTGTAATAGCCAGCCTCTGAACTAAGACCTGGATTCGAATCCATGAGATTTTCAGTTGGAACAGCAAAGCACCAACCGGATCGTGGTTTTTGGTGATCCCCCAAGGCATTTACGAAAGCAGCTTGCCCAATCACATTTGCCTGATTGAGAACCAGCGAGACATTTCCCTCGTCAAAACCTACCGATACTTGCTTTGATACATCGGTAAAATATTTATAGTGCCCCCCATCTGGCGGATAACACGAAAAGTCCCACTGCCCATCTCTTAAGCCTTCCAATCGAAATCGTCCGCAACCATCGCTGTAGCATACGATGGTCAAACCAGTTTCCAAATTTCTTGCGAGAACTTGTGCATTGGAAACAACCAATCCATTCGGTGAAGAAACGATACCTGAAATCGACTTATAATTAGCAGTGGAAGTCTTTACTTCGAGTGAATATGCTTCAGGTTGTTCATGGATCGATCCTTTCGTGAATTCCGGGAATTCATCTAGGTTCAAGATCGATTTGTTGTTTTCTATTGTATATAAATTTGTCCCATTAAGTTTTGCTGACCAAGAATTGTCATCCTTATGGAAAGACAACCTTTGATTATTTAATTCTGCGTCTTGAAATGTAGTTGCCGATTTGGATTCAAAAACGGGTAGTAAGGAAAGGTGCATAGGTACATCCCTAAGACGGTAAAGAAATTCTCCGTCCGTTGCGGTTCTCTCGGCCACGGGAAAAAAAAGGTCCTCATCGAAAAGTTCGCTAGGGTCATTATAAAAAACCTCAAGGATTGGAGGACGACCCAATGGAATATTTCCATTTTTGTATGTAACATAAAAGTTGATGTAGGAGTGATTATCCATGACTAAGTCAATGTTCCCGAATTCACTATCGTTAGAGTCTCCGATGATCTTTGCAGTGGAGCGAGATCGTCCTCCATACCAACTTTCCATATAAATTCCTCGCGAATCAGTAGCTTGCACTAAATATTCTCCCCTCGGTAAAGTATATTCGAACTCACCCGTGGATAGATTGTGAAACCCAACCGGAGAAATAAGTTGCGTGTGATTTCTCGACTGGTCCCAGAAGCTTACAGTCCCAAGGGCAGGAAATGCCTGATCAGTCATCAACATGCCGGAAACCTTAATTTGGGGTCGCTGAACCAAGGCAAAATCGAGATTTTCAATGGGCGTTTGCTTGCGTATGATCTTTCTTTTATGTTCGTTCGGATTTTGCATCCATACCCCCGAGTAGTCCCGAGCAAAAAACTGGTACACCCCGGGTTCAAGATCCATCGAAAAGTTGCCATCAACTCCGGTCAATGCCACTCGAATGGGTAAAGCTTCGAGCTTCTGTCCCTGTTCTCTTATCTCGATTGCAATTCCCGCCAAGGGAGAATTATTTGTATCAGTCACTCTTCCGGCAACCATCGAATTAATGGATGAATTTACATCAAAAGTATCAGTTGTTAGAAGAGTCGGAGAAAGTGGCCAATTTACATTAGTCAATTCGAGTGTTTTATCTGAAACTTTCACTACACCTTCCGTGTAGCTTGTTGGACTGAACACAGTATATGGTTCGTTTGAGTACGCCCCAATAATTTTCAATGAATACCAACCAGGATCAATTTTGATCGTATAATTTCCATTTTCTCCAATGTGAAGCTTGGTTTTAACGGGTAATTCTTCAGCCATGGACTGGTTCACATCGAAAGCTAAAATCTCAAAGTGATCGATTCCACTAGCATTTTCATTTTCGTCGTCGTAAACCCGGCCTTTGATGACACCCTCGGGTTCTTTGCTCGAAGCGTTATCGGATGGATCATCTAAAATCTCCAATGTGAAATTACCGTCAAATTTCTCTCCACCTCCATCCGTGACTCTCGCAGAAAATAAGAATGTCTTATTAGCCTCAAAATCGAACATTCGATTGGTTAAGACTTTTCCGTCTTTAGTTACATTAAGATCAGGGGCAAGTCCTCGGTCAATCAGAGAGTAAGAAAGTATATCGAAAGCATCGGGATCTTTGCCATGCAAAGTTCCAACAAGCTGTCCCGCAGTCAGATTCTCGTCTATGCCCGCGGAAAAAAACTTAAGATCGGAAGGAGCATGATTTTCATATTGGTCTTCAATATAAATGGTGAAATTCTTATTAAGGGACTGATACCCAGACGCAGAGACTTGAATTTGTAATTCTTTTTTTGGAGTTTGCTCATAGTCAAATCCATTCACAGCAATCAACTGATCTTCACGGATGGAAAAGTTTTTGTCATCATTCAAGATGAGATAGGTAAATTGGGTACTCTGATTGTTATCATCAGCAATTCCAATCAGGGAACCAACAGGAAAATTTTGCTCGTTCTCAGGAAAACGGTCTTTTGAAAGAATCAAATTTATGATTTCTGGTATGTCGCTCACTTCTATGACAAAAGACTGAACGAGACTTTTCCCACCAGATGAATCTCCTTTTAAGGTTATGGAATACTTAGACGAGGATTCGTAGTCGAGGGATTGTGCTGTGTACAGAGAACCATTGGATTCCAATTTGAACGAATTCTCAGCCCAACCTGGAGTCACCTGGAGAAGTTGAAATGAATAGGATTCATTTTCATCTTGGTAGATAACATCAAAAAATCCGACAGAAGTACCAACCGGAGAATTCTCTGGAATATCCGTGTTAGTGAAAGTAATACCTTGAACTAACGCGATCAAATGAGTGGAATGAAACGCGAAGAGGAGCAAGCAAAGTTGCTTTGTTACTCTTGTAGAAATCAAGGGTAACTTCATTGACAATCTCAATGGAAGTCTTTGGGCAAAAGATGTAATCAGGTCAAACAAGGGCGATCCGAAAACGGATTAAAAAAGGCAAGTTTAGAATGATACAAATATGTCTAATAGAGACTTTGGTTTGCAAGGGTAAATTGTTGATTTTGTACCGAACAAAACTGAAATCTTTATTCAACTAGGTGGAGAACAATAAAACTAAATGTCAAAACCTGCACTCAGCAGGATGATGTGACTTTGCAAACGATCATATTCGTCGTTAGCGGCAGTAAGATAATAACGATAATCTAATTGAAGACTCCAATTCTCACCCAATCGATAGCCCATGCCAACCAAGAAGTCATAGCTAAAACTGCTACCTCCATAATCGCGGTCGTATTCGAAATTTAAGAAACCGACTCCCATGCCAAGACCCGCTCTCCAATCAAAACGCTCACCCACTTCGTACTCTAAAATTAGTCTCAGCATAAGGTTGTGAGAACTGACTTCCACACCTTTGGATCCATCAAAATTTAAATAATTATACTCGGCTTCAACTCGTGAAGACCCAAAATCCTTTCCCAAATGAAGGCCAATAAATGGGCCAGAGTCAGACTCGAAGTGCTTTTTCCCATAGGGATTAACAGTCCGGTCTCGAACTGCACCGTCATTAGGTATGGCAACTCCAACTAGGAAATCAAAGTAATATCCAAGGTGACGATCAGGCAAATTAGATTCGTACAAAGTCTGGTAAGCTTTTTCCAAATCTTCACTGGATTCCTTCGAGTCATTGGAAGAACTCACATTTGGGTCCTCTACTAGATCATCTGCGGATGGGGGGCGTTCCACTTCATTTACCTCTTCGATTTCATCTGCGTCAAAGTATTCAGGAACTGGAATAAAAGAAGGTTCTGTCTCAACAATAGTTAAATTATTAACTTCCGCTACTTCCGAACTTACCGGAATTTCGAAATTGGTTTCTTGAAGAGGTGGTTGGGCAAGCAAATCACGAACTCGATTCTCATGCTCCGCTGATCTCGATTTGATTGCAACTAACCTGCTCTGTAAGCTTGCACGATCGGAAGAAACAGTTTGCCCACAAATCAAGAAGGGGGTGCAAAAGAGTGCTGAGCAAAATAGCCTAATTACAAGTCGATCCATGAGTTAAGGAATCATGTTTGTCTTTTTTTTCTCAAAAGGAAAGAAAGAAATCCGGGCAAAAAAAAGCGCCGGGCGGTAGATTGGCGGGAACCGCCCGGCGCGGGTGTGGTGGATGGGAAAGAAAGTTATTAACAATGGATAAAATTCTATTCAATGCAATACAAAATTTCATTCGTCCGAATGAAGAGATTATTACCGGCCAAGGCCACCGAGGAACGTGTGTTATCATCATAACTGTCGCCCATCTTAGCATGAGTCAGAATTTTTCCGCTTTCGGAGGAAACAACTAAAACTTCTCCATTATGATTCATTAAAAAGATTTTCCCATCACCTCCTGTAGGGGAAGACCTCCACTTATACTTACCAGGTAAATCAAGACTCCACTCGACCTTCCCACTCTTCGGTTGCACGCGTGAAAGGACCTTGCGCAAATCACTTAACACAAAGAATTTCTCGCGGTAATATAAAGGTGTGGGGACATCGGATGTCAAAACGGTTTGATTTTCCGTGCTCCAAGCCAAACCGACCTTACCCGAATGAGTACCCGACAAACCTGTTTCAATTGCATAAACCGGGGCTTTCTTCGGAGCACAAACCAAAATCCGGCCACCACCAACAACAGGTGAGGGAACCAGTCTCCACCACTCCTGTTTATGTCCGGGATTCCAAGTGCCCCAACGCCAAAGCTCATCTCCACTCTTTGGATCATGCCCGGTGAGGACATCCCCGCCTGCTACAAGCAGTTGCCCCTTGTGCGGGATAATCGTGCCAAAGGATTCCAAGGATTCCTTGCGAGCGGAAGAGTCCCGGTTCTTTTTCCATAGAGTTTTTCCAGTTTTAGGATCCATGCACAATAAAAATGAATCGGCATTTGGTTTACCCCGGCCGTGCACGGGTTCATTCCTCTGAAGGATGGGCAGGTAAAGACGATTACCATGCAAGGTTGGTGATGAGGAAAAAGTCCATTGAAAACAAAAGTTCCCATAATCACGCTGTATGTTCCTACGCCACTCCTCCGCTCCCTTAACAGAGTAAGCAACCAAGTCTCCATTGCCAAAAAAGAAAATAACCCTCTTGCCATCAGTGACGGGAGAAGGACTTGCATAATTTGACTTCGAATCGAGTTGATGGGTAAACCCATCTCCTCCTGGCAGATAGCCACTCCCCGCGTTTTTTTGCCAGAGAACCTTACCTGTGAACCGGTCCAAGCATAAAGCAACCAGCCCACCTTTTGAATTACCCGAATCGGAACCCATGTCGACCGAAGAAAGAAAAACCCTTTTTTCATCAATGATAGGTGTTGCAGCAGACGATCCAGGGAGAGTGCACTTCCACCTAACTCCTTTGTCGGGACCGAATTTCTCAGGAAGAGATACCTCTTCCGTTTGAGAACCGTTATAGTTAGGCCCCCGCCAATTCGTCCAACTGCCTGGGGTGGATTCGGCGGAATACAGCGTAGATGCGATCCATTGAAAAAGAAGAGCTAGCAATGCATAAGATTTCATGAGCAAATTCTTAAATACCCCCTAGCCCATCATCGAGCAAAATCCACCAATACGATATCTTTTCTTAATGAAGGCAAGCAATGTATCATTCATCCCTACCCGAAACCTTTCTCTCAATTTTGTCGAGCATCTGTTCTTCCTCCATCCAGTTGAGAAGGCCTTCATTCGAATCTGAGTTCGTAGAATCGGGATCAATTTGGAATTCCTCTTTCAAGTCTTCTTCTATTTCCATCTCTAGCAGTGATTGATCTTTTCGCACGGTTCGCCTGCGAATCCAAAAGAAAAAAAATAGGCCCAACGAAAGAAAAAACAATGGACCAAGCAGATTCATTCAAAAGGAACGCTTAGGGAGATTCCAATTTCGAGGTTACCACGGATGCCAAGTCATCCAATGCGGCACTCATCGCCCGAACTTCGGAAATCTCATCCATTCCACGGATCGGAAAAAGGGAGTCGTAGGCATGACTTTCCACTTTTTCTTGCGAAATGATTTCAAAAATCACCTTCAATCGAATTTGCTCCCGATTAATTTTCTCAAACCTCTCCACGGAGAAACTAATCTCCCAGTCGCAACCGTTCTTCTTACGATTTGGAAAGACTGAAAATCGCAGCACATTCATCTTCATCCCCAAGTTGGAACCCAAGACACGAGCGATCCCCTCCTCCAGGGGTTCTCCCCACCTTTTGTTTTCCCGAAACTCAATCGACTCCTCTTTGGGTCTGAAGACCAACCGACTGTCCTGCAAGTATCGAGGCAATTGTACTTGGTTAATGTAAAAGCTCTTTTCCGATTCGGAATTCGCTTGATTCTCATCCGCAAGTACGGTGCTCAGAAGATAAAAGTCAGGCTCCACATGGTTGGATTCAGGAACTACACAGGAACCAAGGAAAATCAGACTTGGAAAACTCAATAAAATCAAATGCCTCATTACACTACTCATCTTTTGTGGGTTTCCCACGAATTATGGCTTGTGGGTTTCTTTCCAATAAATCGGCAAGTTTCTTCAAAGACTTTGCCATTGTTGAAACTTCGCGAAGCGTGGTTTCCATTTCGAACCTAAAGTCAGAATCGGGAGCCACCACCGTTTCCAGTTGTTCCGCCAAACCACTCACCTTGGAAAGTGCCACCCTGGACTCCTCAGAAGTTTTCAAAAGACTAGGGCCTAGGCCCAAGTAAGCTTCTGAAAAATTACCGATGAATCCCTGCAAGACTTTGTTCGTTTCTGAGAAATCACGCATAAGGACATCGAAATCCAATTCCTCCAAACGACCGGTTGCCACCTCCATCAACTTACTGATTTGCTTACTGAGTTTATCTAAATTTATGCTTTCGCTCAATTCAGCAAAGATCGATGCCTTCGTACGTAACTCACGGTGCCCGTAAAGCATCGGTTCACTTAAGTCGGCTTGGTCACTCAATTCATCAGTNACAAGGTTAACATAAAGNATTCCAGTAACAAAGCTTTCCTGGATCAACTGACCGACTAAACTTGGGATAATTTCCTTCTTAAACAAACCATCCTGATCAAAAATCTCGTTTCCATCTTCAACCATGTGACGCAAAACCAANTTCCGGTTAATTTCAATAAGCACAGGAACCGGACCNTCNTCTATCGCNTCTCCGAGGAAAAACCTTTCNACACGACCGATCCTNACTCCATTCAGNGTTACTTTTCCNCCCTCGTACAAGCCATACATATTTTCATGAAAGACCAAAACGAAACGTTCGTTTCTGCTTCCAATCGAAGANAAGCCTCCGGTGAAGATTGCAAAACCAAGCAGGAGNGAAAGTGCTCCTAAAGAAAAGACTCCAACCAAAATACTATTACTTGCCGATTTCACTCTTCCNNTATGNTAAGAATTCTCGCTGCATGAATCAATGNGCAAGTTTTGGGAAGGTTCCGCTCCGCGATTCAGGAAAGNACGCACTTTCTCGTGAGAACTCGAANGGAGNAGTTTNTCCGGAGTCCCCTGATCCACNAGGGTTTTCGTATCNGCATCCAAAAAAACCGCATCATCCGCNATTTCAAATATACTNGCCAACTCATGAGTGATAACGACGAAAGTNATACCGAGGCTTTCCTTCAACTCATTGATTAAATCATCNAGCCTCCTCGAGGTCAACGGATCCAATCCAGCTGAAGGTTCGTCAAGAAATAGCACCTGTGGATCTAAAGACATCGCACGAGCCAAACCGGCCCTTTTTTTCATTCCTCCGCTTAACTCGGATGGATAAAAATTCTCGAACCCNCCCAANCCNACCAAGCTTAATTTGTAGCTTGCAATCTCAGNAATTTCATCGTCCCCAAGNTTTGTNTGTGTCTTTAGGGGAAGCGAGACATTTTCCATCAGAGACATAGAACTCCACAAAGCTCCTCCTTGAAAAAGAACCCCAAATTCTTTGGTGATAAGATTCCTCTCTTTGGAATCCGCGGACCAATAATCTNTANCCCGGATCTTCACCTTTCCCTCAATGGGCTCCAGCAGACCGGTCATTGCTTTAAGAACTGTGCTTTTNCCACANCCGCTCCCACCGATTACCACGACACAATCACCNTGCCTGACCTCAAAACTTACCTGCTCGAGAACCAAATGCTTTCCGTAAGCCAAGCTGACGNCTTCCAACTCAATCACCCTCGAAATATTTTCTACTGATTCCATTATCTCAAATCCAGGTGGCTAAAGAGAATTTCAAACAGTGCATCACAGACCACGATCAAGGTAACCGAAAGCACCACCGCGGAAGTTACCGCCTTGCCCAAGGAAGCTGAATTGCTGCCCGCATTCAAACCCTTGTAGCAACCAACCAGTCCAATAATCAATCCAAAGAACAAGCTTTTCAGCAAACCGGAAAAAACTTCCCACATACTACTGAGTGCAACCTGAGTCTGCTCGAAGTAGTGCAAAACCGAAAAATCCATCACCTGAGTTCCAACCGTAAGCCCTCCAAGCATACCCACCACATCCGCATACAAAGTGAGCAGNGGGGTCATAAGAAAAAGTGCCAAGGTCCTCGGCATCACCAAAAAATCAATNGGGGAAATACCAAAGGTCCNTAAGGAATCGATTTCTTCATTCAACTTCATATTTCCGATTTCCGCNGCAAAGGCTGCNCCNGTCCGNCCCGCCATNACAATCGCAACCATCAGAGCACCCATTTCTCGAACCATGGCCAAGCTCACCANATCGGCGACATAAATTTTGGCATTAAACTTTTCCAACTGAACACTTCCCACGAATGCCATAGTCAATCCGGTCAGAAAACTNATTAGAGTNACAATGGGTAAAGCNGCGGCACCGCAGGAGCGTGCGGCATCTGCAAAATCCTGCCAGCGCATTTTGGATTTTCCNGTGAGCAACCTGAANATNGCAAGGACCCAGTCNCCCCAAAAGGAAACGAACTTNTTAGCCAAAAAAAGTAAATTGAGATCAGGAAACTTTATCTTCCGATTNGCGTATGNTTTTTTNGGAAATCCNGGATTCACACCGCTGAGGCTAAGCAATCTACATAGTCCTTCAGGTAAGTCGTCCAAAACAATCCTTTTAGTCTTCGTATCCAAGGTTCCCATGATCTTAGCCATGAATACCACCAAGGTCGAATCCCATATAATTCCCTCTTCAAATTGAAAACGAACTTCGTCAAGCGTGGGGTTGCTCTTTAGGTAAGCGTTCCATTTCCTCTCCACATCCTCCCTGGAATCATCGTTCAAAGACCACCGTCCTCCTAATAGGCACAGCACTGAATCTCCTGATCGAGTAAATTCTATGCTCGGTTTTTTACTTTCGCCATTGCCGGACGGAGAGCTATGGTGGTGGGTTTTCATTGATCCAACTANTGTTCTTAAACCANACTAAAAGAAATATGCAGATACGGGCAATCATGTTCGACCTAGACGGCACCTTAATCGATCAATTCGATGCGATTCATCGGTCATTCTCAAAAGTGCTCGTCNAAATGGGATTTCCNGAACCAAGTTNCGAGACCGTAAAACGAGCGGTGGGAGGGGCTTCAGAAAATACNATGTCCAAGCTTGTGGGTCCAGAACGGGCAAAAGAAGCGGTTCAATTACTTCGTCCTATTTTCGAATNAGAGATGCTAAACGGACTGGTTGCCCTACCAGGATCCTTGGAAATTCTTCAAACATGTTCAGACTTGGGAATTCGAACTGCGGTTCTTACCAACAAGCACGGTCCGCACGCCCGCACCGCTTGTTCCCACCTCGGTTTCGACTCCCACTTGGAANTGGTCATCGGGGCCAACGATACCGAGTGGAAAAAACCAGAACCCCAATTGACCCATCGAACCCTGGAATTACTGAGTGCTCAGATAGAAAGTACGATTTATGTCGGGGATTCTCCCTATGATTACGANACTGCCAAAGCCGTAGGTATGAACGCTTACCTCGTGAGCACCGGAACCCATAGTTTTGNAGAACTCTCCGCCCTCCCCGGTTCCGTGGTCTCCCCCAACCTCGATCAGCTCAGCCACGATCTTTTGAAAAGCAAATAATCTAATCTCAGACCAGTATTTGAGCTTAATTTTCGCGTTTGACCANGTCTTATTCTGTTNTAGGNTAAACTAAATCCCCAATCCCCCATGCATTATGATCGATACCCTGAATAAATCGTTGCGGGTTCACGCCCCCTTTGACTTGGATCATCCTGACCTTGAGAAACTGTCCCGAAAAGTTCTTGAAACAAAACCGGACAAACATCTCAGGGCGATCTATCTTTCAGAAGATTACCAAGAGTACACCCATTGCCTTGAAGCCTTGGATCCGTCTTTCATCAGTTTGGATCATTGCAATTCCATCCCCTGGCTCCTACGNTCCGGTCACTACCAATCCTATTCCCTCTTTATTTTACCGGCGGATTCTNCNTTAGTTTCCTCTGAAGACCTTTTTAGTCTNTTGGATCTTCGACTGGACCACCCCTTCAGGTTGATNGATGGAATTACTAAAACCGAGGAATTGGAAACCGTTTTGAAANATGCTTGCGAGGCCATTTACTTGGATCTATCNATCGAAAGTGTTGCCCGGAACNACCTNTCTAANACCGNCAAGGATTCTCAGGTAATTCNGGCACAATCGNATCCACAAAACAGGCNGNTCAGCGAAGATGATNNTAAACANGCACTCATGATCAAACTGCGTGAGNACTTGAATTCNCCTCCTGAGGATATTCTTAAGGAAGCAATCAATACCATCCGCAAGGAACCCTNACCTTTTCAATCATGGATGAAGGCGGGACAATCATCCAAGGGAGTNTCTCNATGTCCCCAAAAGTATGAAGAGTCTGAGTAAACCCTGGTCTTTTAGGGCCAAGTTCCTACTCTCGACGGTACTCATATCTCTCATCCTGCCAACAGTGGCAGGNCTTTTTCTTTATAACCGTGAGGCAAACACTGCNAAAAGTCTCATTTTTGACGATGTTGTACGCCAAACCACCTCTTTGGCCAAAAGCTTGCCTCCTGCTCTCGCCTTCGAAGATGTGGCGAGTGCCTATGACTTAATTGATTCCCTTTCCATCAATCCCCAGATCAAACAGGTTATGGTCTGGAAGCGAAATATTGAAAANAACAAAGCTGANCTGGAGTACTTTACTTCCGTTCAAGCAGACGCCCCCTTCTTATCTGCAAGCAAAATCCCTTTAATTGGTGAAATTTGGTCGGATCGAACCCTTCGTGTNACCAAACCCATTNTTTCTTTCGATCAGCAGGTAGGTTTGATNTCGGTGGAACGGTCACTTTCTGATCTGAGTGAAAAAAGAATCACCTTTCTGCAACTTGTCGGAAGTTCTTGGTTCATCATTATTCTCATTATTTTGCTGGTGACGGTTTGGTACCAAAACGCCCTAACCCGTCCTCTTAAGGAGTTGATGACTGTGGCGGAAAAGATCTCTTCCGAAGGCACCTACAGCCATCGGGCCAAAAAACTCAGCGAAGATGAATTTGGTAAACTCACATCCCTATTCAACCAGATGATGGATTCACTTGCGGAAAGTAACAAGAAACTCCTCGAATCAAAAAACGATATGGAAGAACGGGTGAACGAACGAACTCTCGATTTAACGATCGCCAACCAAAAAATCATTGCCGAGATGAACCAAAAGGAACAGGCGACCCAGGAATTAATCCAAACCAGGGACCAGCTCAATAAACGGGAAATACTAGCAAATGTGGGCCAAGTGTCTTCGAATATAGCCCATGAACTGCGTAACCCTATGGCCGCTATTCGAAACTCCGTTTACTTTCTTCGTCTGAAGAACGAAAAGGACCCAAAAATCAACCACCACCTCGAAGTGATTGATCGAGAACTCTCCCGGAGCGACGAGGTCATCGAAAGACTGCTCCAAATGACCAAGGAGGAAACGATCAAGTTCGAAAGCGTTGACCTTAAGGAATTAGCTCAGGAAGCTCTTTTGTACACAGACACCTCCAACGCCTCGGACTTCAGGTTCACCTACGAACCAGACGCCTTCGAAGTGAAAGTGGACAGGATCCTATTCCGACAGGTCTTGTCCAACCTTTTTCTTAATTCGCTCCAAGCTTCCCATGGATCCAAGAATCGGTGCCCGCTCGGAGTGATTGCCCAAAAAAAAGGGGGTCCATCCGTGGAAATCAGAGTATGGGATCATGGAAATGGGATCACCAAGGAACATCAGGAAAGAATTTTCGAGCCTCTGTACTCGAATAAAATGGATGGCGTTGGCTTGGGTTTACCACTGTGCAAGGACATCATGACCCGACACAACGGGAAGATTTCTCTTGAAAAAACATCTCACGAAGGCACCGTATTTCTCATCGAACTTCCATCCTGAACATCCCCAAAGTAGTCGCACCTATGAATGATACACGCAAACCCACCACCATCCTCGTAGTAGACGATCACCCTGCCATTCGCACCACCATGACGGATGTACTGGAAGCCGAGGGATTCAAGCCCGATCATGCGGAGAATGGTTCGGAAGCCATCGAGAAGTGCCTGGCCAATGAGTACGACTTTGTGCTACTCGATATGCAAATGCCGGACATGAATGGCGTCGAGGTGCTCCGCCAACTCAAAGCCAAGAAACGATACCATTCAAAATTCATTGTGATTACCGCCTTTTCCATTCAGGAACTCGAAGACCAAGCTTGCGAACTGGGAATCTACGCCTTTCTCCGGAAACCCATCAAAGTCGAAAAGATCATTGAAATCATTCGTGACAACCGAGGTATTTCAATTCTCCTTCATCTGGATGACAAATATCTGAGATGCGGAATCACCCATCTTCTTGAGGAGAGTGGATTCATCGTCACCACCACCATGAATCACGACGACGCCCTAAACCAACTTAGGCAAATTAATTATAACTTTGTAATCTATGACACCGATTCCCCGGGAATCGAACAGGATGCTATCCAGCGAACCATCAAGTCAATGGATTCGGACACCACCTGCGTCGAAACCAATGAAGACGAACCCCCCAAACAGGTGAGTATGCGGATCAAGCAATTGATCGAGCAGTCCAAGAAGGTCGCTGCCTAATGATCAGAGTTTAATGTAAAGATGACTCCCCAACGGGATCTCGTCATGCAATTCGACTGCCTCCGCATTCGAAACCTGCAGACAACCTGAACTTGCGGGCGATCCAAGGTTTTCTTCATGGTTGGTTCCATGAATGTAAACATAACGGCCATAGGTATCTATACCTTCCCCCTTGTTCAACCCATCCTCCAAGCCCTGTAATCGCAAAATCCGCGTGGTAATCAAATTCTTCTCCCGCTCCTCTTCGGAGCATTCCTTATACTTTAAGCCAATCGGCTTACGCCCCTTGAAAACCATACCCAATGGCTCACCTTCTCCAATCTTTTCACACACTACATGCAGCCCGTTCGGAGTGCCCAAGGAGTTTTCTTTACAGGATGGCGGGCGCTTGGAACTTGACATTGGGTAGTCCTTTACGCTTTTCCCATTGTGGAAGCGCACGATAAGCTGATCCTTGATGGAGGCAACCAAGGCGTTCTCCGTGCGTTTGACCCCCAAGGTCGAAACCCTCTCACAATAGTCACCATACAAACAGTCAAAATTCATTGAAAAAATATCGAGTCGGAATCGTCGGCGCCACTGGTGCCGTAGGTCAGGAAATCATCCGTTTGCTGGAAAAGCGAGACTTTCCCATCGCTCAAGCCAAACTGCTTGCCTCCTCCCGTTCTGCCGGGCGGGAAATTCAAGCATGTGGAAACCTGGAAACGGTGGAGGAAACCAAACCCGAGTCGTTCAAGAATTTGGACATAGCGATATTCAGTTCAGGGTCCGAGCATTCGATCCAACTCGCGGAGGAGGCTAAGAGGCAGGGATGCGTGGTTATCGACAACAGCTCCGCCTTTCGCATGGATCCCACCGTTCCGTTGGTCATTCCCGAAATCAATGGGGACGAAGTTGAAAACCACCAAGGAATCATCGCGAACCCTAATTGCTCCACCGCNGTAGCCCTCATGGGNCTCTATCCCCTGCACCAGCGCTTTGGACTCAAGCGTTTCTTCGCCTCCACCTACCAGGCGGTATCAGGCGCCGGNGCCCACGGCTCCGTTTCCCTCGACCATGAGGTCAACGAAAAAGCCTCCGGNCAAAAAAGTNAGACTCCCTTNGAGTCCGCNTTCGTTCACCCCATTGCCTTCAACCTCATTCCCCATGTCGACGCCTTCCGCGAAGACGGATACACCAAGGAAGAGATGAAGATGAGAAACGAGGCCCGTAAAATNCTTAACCTNCCCAAGCTCGGGGTTTCCTGCACNTGCGTACGCGTCCCCGTCTACCGGGCCCATTCCATCAGCATCAACGCAGAATTCAAATCNCCGGTCAATGTNCCGGACGCCAAAACCGCTTTGGGGAAATTCGAGGGCTTGGAACTCTTCGATTTGCCTAATGCCAACCGCTACCCCATGCCCATTCAGTACTCCGAGAAGGAAAACTGTGCCATCGGCCGGGTGCGGGTCGATCACGGCTTCGAAAACGGACTCGCGATGTGGGTGGTGGGCGATCAACTTTGGAAGGGTGCCGCCCTCAATGCCATTCAAATTGCCGAAACCCTGGTCGAAAGGAAATGCCTGAGGTTCATGTAGGTCCACAAATTGGCAAGGNACATGCTTAACTTGATGCATGAATCTTGCTTTAACCTCCAGTCTCATCTCTCTCGGCAGAGAAGTTTTTGATCAAATTACCTCCTCACCGANGGCACAGGCTGGCACTCACCTTCAACCGGGTAGCGAATCCTTCGTCACCGAGATGAAGCAAGCACAAGAAGTGACCACCGGCCCAAATCTTGCCCAACTCTCCGAAAGCCAGCTTCGGGATCATCTGCTAAAGGATCCCACCGTAGCCTCTTTTCTCGAAAACAACCCAAACTGCCAAATTTTTCTCCAAAAACGGGCCGATGGNACGATGCAATTGGGTTCCTCTTCCGGGCAAACCCTCGTCCTTGAGCAAAACTCTCCAGTGAATCAGACCTGTCTCGCCTATTACGAGAAATNCATGCTGAACGGAACTTCCCAATCTCCNCTCCGACCCGACGCGGTTATCCTGAAGTCCTGATTACCTTTTTGCTTTCGATGAAACTGGTTGTCTAAGAACCCGTATCATCCGAATCCCCCATGAAGGCACCCTCCGATTTCCTCCTTATCGAGCGAATCAACCAATGCCCCAAGCTCGCTTCCCTGCGCAGCATAAACAAGACCCTGGAAGCCCTGCTTGACTCCGAAGACTCCTTCATGGCTCAGATTGCTGAGGTCATCCGCCTGGACCCNTCTCTCACNACCCGCGTCCTTGATTTGGTCAATTCAATCTTTTTCGGAACCAAGGATGAGCAGCGGATNTCCGGAGTCGAAGAAGCTTCCATCTTTCTTGGGCTCAACCGCATTAAGGAACTGCTCGCCGCCACCCCTGTGATCGAGGAGATCTTCCGACTTGGCAAATCCAGCGAATCCTTCCCTTGGGTTGATTTCTGGAAACACAGCATCGGAACCGCGATTCTGACCCGCGAAGTCCTTTCCCTTGCCGATGAGAAATTTGAACAGGAGGAGGATTATGTATCCGGACTGCTTCACAACCTGGGTATCCTCATCCTCGCCATCACTTTCCCCGACCACTTTAAGGAAGTCTACAAAACTCCTACCGAGTCGACCCGAAACCTCCTCGAAATTGAAGGAGGCATGGTAGGTTGGGACCATGCCAAGATCGGAGCCTACTACCTATGGAACCATCACATCTCCGAAGAAGTGGTCGATGCAGTTCATTGGCACAACGACCCCGCTCAAGCCACTGTGAACCCAAAACTCGCCTCCGCCATTCAGGTGTCTGACAACCTCATCAAGCAATTGGGAGTTCTGGGAATGGAGAAAACCGCCCGCCCCGCCAAGGACTCCCACCTTGAACTGGAAGGATGGAAAATTCTTTTTGGAGAAAAAATTGATTCCTCCCTCGAGGAGGAAACCAAAAAGGAGGATCAGGAGGAAACTCTCGAACCCTCAGTTGAGCAAAAGCTGAGCGAAACCCTCGACCGACTCCGGCAGACCCTCAACGGGATTATCTAATCTTGCCTAGGGCTTGATCCACTGATCTTCGCGGGCGGCCTTGGCCACCTTCATCGCTCCGATTGCCACGAAAGGTTTCACCTCACGTGCGGAGAGACGAACATCCGGATCTTCATAGCCATCATCAGCAAGAAGCCTTTGCAGCTCCTGATCGATGTTGCGGATCCGGCTGCCCCCACCGGTAAGAATGATGTTTTGCAACATTGAGAAAACCGATTGCGGCGAAGCCACCGCAATCACCTGCTTGATGGAATCAAAAATTTGATCAAGTAAATGATTGCAGGCATCTCCCACCTGCTTACCAATCTCAATCTTCCTGGGCTTGCCGTCCACCGGAACCTTCACCCGTGCTCCAGACTCACTTTCCCCTACATAGGAGTAGGTCTCCTTAAATTTCCGCGTCATTGATAAAGGCACATCGACCTCGGGATACGCCTCCCGAATCGCTTTGTCCAGTATGACATCCACCTCATTCCCGGCAAAGGGAATACTTAGCAAATCTTCAGGTTTAGGGAAATAGCCCTGCACGATGCAAAAATCCGTCGTACCCGCCCCGATGTCGACGAACAGGGAATTGTTCACCGGGTCCTTGTAATCTGGGTCATCCAACTTTTCCTCGTCTCTCATACCCAATGCAGCCAGGAAGGGTTCTGGTATGAAAAGAATCCCGTCAAAAGCACCCTTGGCGGCTTTTTTCAAATTGTCCTTGGCGTCGCCATCCGCCACTGCGGGAATTCCAATCACGCAGTAGACTTCACGCTTGCGCTCCGGATCCACCTTCTCACGGAGATATCCGAGAAAGGATTTGGTGGCGTCCAGATCACTGACCACCCCATCACTAAGAGGATTGACCAAGCGTAAATGCAATTCGTTCGCCAAGGCCTCGTCTCCGTGAAGCATCTTGGCGTTGCCGGGTAAAATCCCAGCCAAAATACCATCTTCCGGATACCCCACCACGGTGGGCACCAAAATACCGTGATTTTCCTCCGAACCCGGCTTGCTCAGGCGGGAAAGGATGCAGGACTGCAAGGTGCCCAAATCAAGTCCCACATAGAGTTTGCGCTTCTTGGCATCGGCATCGTCCGGGGCCTCCCCGGATGGGTCATCGTTGGAATTTTCTTTTTTACTTTCGGTCATGATGGAAAAGGCAAGGTACGAAGTTTTGCAACTTTGCCCAAAGCATGGCAAGAAAATCCATCGAAATTCTTTACGATCCTAAGATTCCCCAGATAAAACCTCATCAATCATTTGTTCGATTTCATCGAAGCGCAGACCGATTCCCTTAGGCGGATCCAAGTGCTCCACCTCCTCTTCCTCAAAAGCCTCTTCCTCCACCGGTTCTTCTGGTTCCGGTTCAGGGGCAGGTTCCGGTTCGGGCAATTCCATCTCCGTCTGTGCATCAACTTTGGGTTCATCGGGCTTCGCCCGAGGGGCCTTGGCCAACTCCCTGGCCAGCTTTTCCAAACCTGAAGCCGTCTTTTTCAGTTCCTTGCGAACCATTTCCGCCACCCGGGTCTCAAACCTTCCGGCAAACAAATCAAATGCAGTGGCTAATTCGTCCGCCCGGGCCGACTCGTCATCAAACATTTCCTTCAGTTTGGCCTTTTTTTCCGCCGGTTCCAAAGAAGTGGACTTGGCCCAACCCACCACAAGCAGGGGTATTTCATTCTTCAGCACCTCAATCGCCCCATTCTCGTCTCCCACCAATCGGCGAACACAGGCCCGCCGAAATCCGGCCTTTAAGGCCTCCAGAGGAGATGCTGCAGTGGGTGGTGNGCTCATTGGGGTAAAAAGTATCGAATACTCACTCCTCTTCGTTCAGACAACTCAATTCCTTCTCTACCTCGCTGCGGGCCCACTCATCCCCCTTTCCCACAAGGCTTTGAACATCCTCNTCCTTCAANCCCATTNGNTCNCTAAGGAAGNCACNCATATCAGGAGCCAAGTCCGCNTAAAAGACCGGTCCATCCCGCAAAAAGCCCAGCGAACGNCCATGCAGAGCCTGCCGNCTCATTCCGAGTANCTCCANCCAACCTGGTTGCCANCCACCCTCGCAAAATTGCAGGTAAATCGATTCGTCGGGTCCGTAGAGTTTCTCCCCCACCAATTCATGTCCCATCGCCTGAGCATGAGCCCGGATCTGATGCTTTCTTCCGGTTTTCGTGGAGACCATACAAAAGGTGTGGCCTTTCGCTGTACCCAAAGGCTCAAATACCGATTCCGCCCGCTTCGAAGTCCGGGTCCGGTCCATCACCCGTTGCTTCACGAACACCGAACTCTCCGGATCCTTACCCAAAAAGGTGGAAAGCTCCCTTCTCTCGCTCATTTCGCCCCGGACGATAGCAAAATAACTCCTTCGGACCGTCTTTCGCTCGATTCCCTTTTGCCAGAGACTGGCGGCCTTGCGATGCTTGGCCAGCAGGACCACTCCACTGGTTTCCCGGTCCAAGCGACTGGCGAGATGAACCGAATCCACTCCCAGGTACTCCTTGGCCGCACCCACCAGACTGGACCATGGACCATTCTTTGAAGGATGGCAGACCAACCACCCAGGTTTATTAAGAACCAAAACATCCGAATCCTCGAAAAGAATCCATGCGGGAAAATCTCCCGGCTCCACCAGAGGGGCATCCGCGGATTCCGAGCTCACTCAACCCCCCTCTGGAATCGGATTTTCGGATGGTTTTGTAAAAAAAGTGCAATCTTTATTGGTAATCTCATTTTGAGCGCGCAAGGTTGTAGGCAGATCGCCTCATGCGATTCACTAAACAATAATCACATACAACGACAAACGCATATGAAGAACAACTTGATTCTCTCCGGTCTCCACTTCGATCTTAAAGATGGGCATAAAAGCCTTGTTTCCGAAAAGATGGAAAAGATCTTTAAGCACGAGGAGAAAATCATCCGGGCGCGAGTCGAATTGGAACACGATTCCAAATCCTCCTCCCACCAAAACGAATACATCGCCAAAGGTCATTTGGAACTGAAGGGAAACACCATCACCATCTCCACCGCCAGCGACAACATTAACAAATCCATTGATGACCTGGTCGAGAAACTCGACCGCGGGCTCCGCAGAAGATCAAGACTTCGACGGGTCAAACGCAAACAAGGCAACATTAACGATCTCCCACAAGCCGCCTAACTCTTTCTACCCCAAAATCTTACCCCTAAAACGCCCGTCCACTTTGGTCGGGCGTTTTCTTTTGGTTTCGTATAGGCACCTCCCTCTTTTCTGACTCTTCGATTGAGACCCTAAATCCTCCTCCCCTTCGCTCGTTTTTACAAAATAATTTATTTTTTACTTGCATACCTGCATATTTAGTGTATTTGTATTATTATAAGTTTTACATTTACTCTTAATTATTCCTAACTATGAAAATTCAAAATTCCTTTATATGCTTCAGTTCGATGATCCTCTTCCTGCTTGCAACGGTCTCGGCAAAAGCCGAGTTGCACCAAGGAATGAAAGACCTGGTTGGATCATCCCTGATCGATAAGAACGGCAATGAATTTTCCAGTGAAGTTTTAAACGGTAAAATGATCGGGCTTTATTTTTCCGCCGGCTGGTGCCCGCCCTGTAAATCATTCAGTCCGAAAATTCGTGATTTTCGAGACCAAAACCCCAATGACTTCGAAATCGTCATGGTCAGTGCCGACAACAGTTCGTCTGCCCAGCTCAACTACATGAAAGACATGGACATGAGTGGATACGCCCTCGCACTGAACTCATCCAAAACCAACCAACTTTACAGTCAATTCAAGGTGACGGGTATCCCCACGGTAGTTATCCTCTCACCTGATGGCTCAATCATTTCTCAAAATGGTCGGTCGGACATAACCTACAACGCAAACACTTCCATTTCCACCTGGAAGGAATCACCCAACTATGTCGAGACCAAGACTGAGGAAAAGGAAGAGGAAGCGGAAAACACATCCGTTTCGAACGCCCCCGCCCCTCCTTCGACCGCTCCTCCAACCCGCCCCGGATCAAGCTTGGAAAAACAAATCGAGGAACTAAAGGCGGAAAACGCTAAGAAGGACGCTCTTATCGCCGAACTCTCCGATCGGGCTGAACAGTGTGAACAATTAGCCGTTGATGCAAATGCCAGTTGCACCGCTCTCAGCGGAGAGGTCGATCGCCTCAAGGCTGAGGTCTTTGCCGCGACCAACGAAAACAACAACCTGCGTTCCCAACTCTCAAATGCCGAGAATACCGCTTCCGCCTGCAGCATGGAACTCGCCGAGGTCAAACAGCAGCTCGAACAATGTCAGGCTCAGGCTCAGGCTCCCTTCCTCACCGAATGGATGTATAGCCCTGAACAGGGATGGCTCTACACCAACGCCGAATTCTTTCCCTTCATCTACAGCGAATCTGAAGGAGACTGGTTGCTCTATGAAATCGGATCCTCCAGCCCCCGGAACTTCTTCAACTACAAGGACAACGAGTGGCAATCCTGGTGATTACGAAAAACTCACCCAAGGTAAGATAACACTTTCTACTCCGTACTCTTACATCTAAAAAGCCCGTCCGCTCTGGACGGGCTTTTTGTTTGAGAAAACAGGAGGGAATTCGTTACATAATCTCGCCTATTGACAAAGCAAATGCATTGCACGATGATTGCATTTTAATGAGAGCATCCCTTCACCTGTTCACGCTCTTGCTCCTGTTCGCCCTACGGGCGTATGCGGTTCCCCCTACCCTCAACTACGCCGGACAGGTCGCGGTCAACGGACAGGCCTTCGACGGACAGGGAGTCTTTAAATTCGCCTTAGTCAACCCCGAGGGCAATTCCAGC
>NHCT01000015.1 GCA_002167605.1 Verrucomicrobia bacterium TMED40
CTTGGGGGAGGCATGGAGCGCGTGGTTTTCCGAAGTAGGCAAACCCGCACGGCTAACGGAAATACCCGTCAGTACATTCGCGTTCGGGTCAAAGCGAGATAATTCAATCTTGGTATGTTACCCTTATCACTACTGTTCCGCTAAGTAATGAATGAGTGATCAAAAGATAGACGATTTGATTAGCATCCGGGAGGCCGCTCATATCCTCGGCTTTCGGCAATCAGCTCCAATTGCCAACTACATCAGTAACAAAAGGCTCAAGACTTATTCCAAGCCCTCAAGCAAAAGAAAGTGGCTATCGCGGGCGGAGGTCTACTCCCTGCCAAAAATATCAGCAGTGAAACAATCGTCCAAAGAGCTATGTTAAGGGATTAACAACTCTTCTTAGTAGGTTGCCTTTTGGTCTTTCAGCACATTGTCCGTAGGGAAGACTCAGGACCACTCTACCGACTTGTTTGATTTACGAACGCTGTGATAAAAGTTCGCTTAACTAAGACCGGTAATTCGAGGGTTTTTTAATTTGTTTACGGCTGCCTAGGTCAGGTAGGATAATTTTATGTTGTTCACTTTCAGAAGTCTCTTAGCTCGCAAAACCAACCGAGACAGGAACAGCCCTCTTCCTATTTTCTTCCTTGTTTCATCTCTTCTCTGTACTTTGGCTCCAGCCCAAACTAAGCCGAATTTTGTATTCATTCTCGCTGACGATTGTACCTACCTCGACATGGAAGTCTACGGAGGTCCTGCGAAAACGCCTCATATGCTTGAATTGGCTAGGAAGGGGATCACTTTCTCAAGGTGTTATCAGTCCGCTGCCATGTGCTCCCCGACCCGGCATGCCCTGTATACCGGGATTCACCCAGTCCGGAACGGAGCTCACCCCAACCATGCCCGGGCTTACGAAAACATCCGTAGCATTCCCCATTTTCTGAGCAAGGAAAACTACCGGGTGGTGTTGGCAGGGAAAAGGCACATCGAACCGGAGGCCGTCTTTCCATTCGAATACCTCGATGAATTTGCCGACCCCACCGACCGGGAAGTTCCGAAAGTCAATGGATGGAGGTACCCAAAAGTTCATCAAGTGATGCAGGATTCCATTTCCGCCAACCGCCCTTTCTCCCTGTTTCTATGCTCGAACGAACCGCATGGCCCTTACACCAAGGGAGATCCATCTCCATACGAACAAGCCCCTCTGTCTCCTCAGCAATTGGACTTCCACCGATCGTCCTTTGCCAAGTATTTGGCAGAGATCACTTATTTTGACGGTCAAGTGGGTGAGATTGTCCAAATGCTGAACCGCCTCGACCTGACTCAGAACACCCTGCTCATGGTCGCCTCCGAACAGGGAAGCTCCTTCCCGTTCGGAAAATGGACCTGCTACGAAATGGGTGTGGCCAGCGGCCTGGTTGCTTCCTGGCCCGGAATCATTCAACCCGGGACCAAGACCGATGCCATCATTGAGTATGTCGATGTCGTTCCCACTTTTCTAGATGCAGCAGGTATTCCCCAAGTAAAGGAGTTTGATGGCCGGTCCTTCCTTCCCCTGCTTCTGGGGAAAACGAGGGAACATAAACAATACGCATACAGCATTCAGACCACCGTCGGGGTGAATGGAGTCATCCAACCCTATGGAATTCGTTCCGTAGTCAATCAACGCTTCCGTTATATTCTCAACTTGTTTCCCGAAAATGAATTCAGCATTCCCGTTTCCCGCAACCTTCGATCAGCGGTGACGGACTTGGGGCAGTCCGAACAGGATTTTGCCAACCGTTACCTCAAACGACCAAGGGAGGAGTTGTTCGACATAAGCAAGGACCCCTACTGTCAGCAAAACTTAGCCGGTGATCCCGCTTTCCATACCCAGCAGGAAAGCTTAAGGAGGGCTCTCCAGCATTGGATGACCAGCCAACATGATTTGGGAAGGGAGACGGAATTGGAAGCAGGAAGCCGGCATAACCGTTGGAAGACCGCTCAACTCAAAACCGAAAAAAACAGACTTGGGAAGGAGTGAAGCGGAGAGCTTACCATTGACGCTGAATGAACGCTCTCATACATTTGTTGTAGAAGAAGTTTCAGGAAACGCTCTATGCCCCATTTTTCACTCTGCCCAACAGGAATCCACTGATCCGTGATTACCAACCCCATCCTTCCCGGATTTAATCCGGATCCTTCCATCTGCCGGGTAGGCGACGACTACTACATCGCCACCTCGACCTTCGAATGGTTTCCGGGCGTTCAGATTCACCACTCCAAGGACTTGGTTCACTGGGAACTCATCGGACAGGCATTGAATGAAAAAAGGATGCTCGATTTGCAGGGCGTACCGAGTTCAGGTGGAGTTTGGGCTCCCGCCCTGAGTCATGCGGACGGACAGTTTTATCTTTGCTACACCGTGGTCCACCAGCATGAAGCCGCCACCAAGGACACGCCCAATTTTCTGACCACTGCCCCTTCCATCGACGGACCCTGGTCCGATCCCGTTTTTATCAACTCCTCCGGTTTCGACCCCTCCCTCTTTCACGACATCGATGGGAAAAAATATTGGCTCAATATGGTCTGGGACCATAGACCCGACAACCATCCTTTTTATGGGATCATCCTGCAGGAATACGATCCCCAGTCCAAATCCCTGACCGGAAAGCCCGAGCTTATATTTAAGGGCAGTTCACTCGGCCTCACCGAGGGCCCCCACCTGTACCAACGCAACGGCTTCTACTACCTGCTGACTGCAGAGGGCGGAACTGAATACGAACACGCCGTGACCTTGGCTCGATCCCATGACCTTCGGGGACCCTTCGAATTGCATCCGCAAAACCCCATTCTGACCTCTTCCGGAAAACCCGAACTCGCCCTTCAAAAAGCCGGGCATGCCAGCCTCGTGGAAACGCAAGGCGGCGAGTGGTACATGCCCCATCTATGCGGTCGTCCCCTTCCCGGGACCAAGCGATGCAACCTGGGCCGCGAAACCGCGATTCAGAAAGTGGAATGGCGGGCCGACGACTGGCTTTACCTCGCAGGCGGTGAAAACGATCCAAAACCCCAAGTTCCTGCACCCCAACTTAAACCCCAGCCCTTTCCCAAACTTCCCGAGCGCCTGCCCTTCGATTCTCCTCACTATGCGACGCCACGGGGGCCATCCTCCTCGGTTGTCAGAGGATCCAATGGGCTGACCCTTACTGGACGGGAATCCCTTGAATCCAATTTTGAGCAGGCCATGCTGGCCCGGCGGCTGACTCAACACCGGGCAACCGCGACCACCAAGATTTCCTTCCACCCACAAAGTTTCCAGCAAATGGCGGGAATCGCAGCCTATTACAACACCTTCCTTTTCCATTACCTCCACCTGTCCCATGATGAGGAGCAGGGACTTTGCCTCCAGATCCACAGCTGTGACGACGGAAAGTCTTCCTTTCCCCTTGGTTCCGAGATCATTCCCGTTTCCACGGGCGAGCTCTTTCTCCGGGCAACCTTCGAAGACCTGAGTCTTCAGTTCTTTTTCTCGGAGGATGGCGAAACCTTTCAGAAAGCGGGTCCGGCACTCGATGCCTCGGTTCTCTCCGACGACCATGGCGAGCATTGGGGATTTACCGGTACCTTCGTGGCCCTGGCCTGCCAGGATCTGACCGGTGCTGGCCAACCCGCACACTTCTCATTTCTCGAACTTTCCTGCTAACCTCGAACTCTCCAAACCATGAGCGAAACTCGATTAAAACCCATTGAAAAGATTGGATACGGCTTGGGTGACTTCGGTTCCAATGTTGTCTTTCAAACCATCCTCATCCTATTGCCTGCTTTTTACACGGATGTGTTCGGACTTGCTCCCGCCGCCATGGGAACGATGTTTCTCGCCGTTCGGTTGTTGGACACCGTGACCGACCCGATCATGGGAATGGTCGCTGACAACACCAACACCCGGTGGGGCAAATTCCGGCCTTACCTTCTCTGGTTCGCTATTCCCTTCTCGGTGATTTTCGTACTGAGTTTCATTACACCCGACTTCAGCGAAAGTGGAAAACTCACTTACGCTTACATCACCTATGCCCTGCTCATGGTCCTCTATACGGTGGTCAATATTCCCTATTGTGCCCTCGGAGGAGTCATCACTTCAGATTCCCAGGAGCGGGTCTCGGCCAACTCCTATCGTTTCTTCATCGCCACCTCGGCCGGTGTTTTGATCTCCTTTTTCGGACCCGGACTGGTGGACCGTTTCGGAGATGGGAATCAGCAGGCGGGTTATCCCTATGCCATGGCGGTCTTTGCGGTTCTCGCTGTCTTTGCCTTCTTTGGCTGTTTTTACCTGACCAAAGAGCGAGTTAAACAAGTCGCACCGACCAAAGGTTCTTTCGCACTCGACTTTAAAACCCTGCTCAAGAATGACCAATGGCTGGTCGTTGCCGCCCTCTTTCTGGTCTTGCTCATTCCCATCGTTCTTCGCGGAGCCTCCCAGGTTTATTATGTCAAATGGTTCATGGGCGAACCCGAGCTCATCGCCGCCTTCCTGACCACCGGCACCTTTTGCCAGATGATCGGNGCAGGCTTTGCCTCAACCATCACCCAAAAACTTGGAAAAGTCCCTGCTTACATCTTGGTGCAAGCGATCATCGTAGTGGGTTCGGTCGCCCTTTATTTCGTTTCCAGCTCGAGTGTCTGGGTGATCTTCATCCTTTTTGGACTGGTCAATTTCTTTGTTCAGATGGGGGCCCCCATTCTTTTCACTATGGCAGCGGACACCGTGGAATACGGAGAGCTCAAGACCGGACGACGAGTCACCGGACTGGTTTTCTCCGGAGCTCTTTTCGCCCTCAAGCTCGGCGTGGCCATTGGGGGTTGGCTTATTGGACTGGTGCTTGCGTACTACGGATACGACGGCCAGGCCGAATCCCAAAGCCCCGAAGCCATACGCGGCATTGTGCTTTCCCTGACTCTATTTCCCGCAATCGGTCACTTTTTGCTGATTCCCATTGTTTCCCTTTATAAACTCAACCAAACCCGGTGCGACGAAATCCGCAAAGAACTGGATAGCCAATCCCCAGCCTGAATACCATGAATACCTTCTCCGCCCTTGCATCTCTTTGCCTGTTGCTAGGCACCGTCTTGCACGCTGACCGCTACGCCGCCCGCTTTTCTCCCCCTCCCGGAAAGATTCTGGTCTTTGCCGGGCAGGACAACGAATCGACCGGAGGGACCCTCAAGCACCGGGATGGGTATGTCGACAACGTGGGCATTCCCGGCGGGATCACCCACTATGTTTATTTCGCCGAAGGGTGGACCAATAAGTATGGGCGAACCTTTGCCACTGGAAAAGTCGATGGTCTGAATTCCGAGACCGAATGGGCCGCCGGTCCGATGAACCAAAAAGCCTACCTCGATTCTCCCACTCTGGATCGTTGCGTGATGCACCTCTCGATTTCCATGGAAGGCAATTCCGAGGACAAGGTCGCGGACGGATCCTACGATCATCTTATCCGCGAACTGGTTGATTTTGTCCGCGATCATCCTGACCATCCCTTCTTGATTCGAATCGGCTATGAATTCGATGGCAGTTGGAATGACTACGACCCGCCCAACTTCAAGAAGGCCTTCCAACGGATCGTCGATGCCCTGCAGAAAGCGAACCTGACCAATTTTGCCACCGTCTATGCTTCCTCCAGCGGAGCCACTGCCCAGCAATTTGAACAATACGATCCGGGCCCCGAATACTATGATTGGGTCGGGTACTCCTGGTGGGGCGGAGACCAGGATGGGCAAGCCGCATTGGACTTTGCCCGCAAGGTCAACAAACCCATTTTCATTGCTGAAGCCACCCCCCGGGGTCACTTCTTCGATCGGGAGAACCCTCAGGAGATCTGGGACGCATGGTTCCAAAAGTTCTTTGGCCACATCGAACAGAACAAAGACATTATTCGGGCTGTTTCCTACATCAACGCCAACTGGGAAGGGCAGGATATGTGGAAGGGAGAGAAGTGGGGACAGAGCCGCCTGGAAACCGCTCCCCTNCTCAAATCAAAATGGTTGGAAAAAATGGCCGAACCTCAGTTCGTTAATGCCGCCGACAAGCCTTTCTCTCTGATTGGATTCCCCAACCGCGAGCCCCGGTCCCTGGATTCCGGAACCTACCGCGACGCTTCNCTTCCCGTTGAAACCCGGGTCGAAGATTTANTCAAGCGAATGACCTTACAGGAAAAGGTTGCCCAACTCACTGGATGGTGGGACCCAAATGAGGAAAAGCTCCGTCGGGAAGGCCGCATCCACGACCCTGCCTTTTACGCTGAAAAATGCCCCCACGGCATCGGCCAACTTGGGCCCCTGCACAACCTCACTGTCGAGGAAGACCTCAAACAATATGCCGCGGTGCAGGAATATTTCCGGAATCGCACCCGTCTGGGAATCCCCGCGATCCAACACGATGAGGCGGCTCATGGCTTCATGCGATTCGAGGCCAATTCCTTTCCCTCCCCCATCGGCATTTCCTGTGCCTGGAACCCGGATTTGATGGAGCAAATTTACGACCAGGCGGGGCGCGAGGCCCGTTCTCGTGGTGTTTCCCATATTCTTTCTCCAATCCTCGATGTTTCCCGGGACCTGCGTTGGGGACGAGTGGACGAAACCCTTGGGGAAGATCCCTTCCTTATTGCCAAGTTGGGAGAAGCGATGGTGCGAGGTCTGCAAGGATCCTCAGACGGTTCCATCGATTCGGATCATGTGGCCGCCACCCTCAAGCACTTTGCCGGATACGGTAGCACCGAGGGCGGAAGAAACCGTTCCCCCTACCCCTTCGGTCCGAGGCATTTGCTNGATCATGATGTGGTGGCCTTTCGCAAAGTGATCCAAAACACACAACCAGCTGCGGTGATGGCCGCCTTCAATGAATTCGAGGGCTTACCCTGCCATGTCAACCCTTGGATCCTTACCGAGGTGCTTCGAGAAAGGATCGGTTTCAAGGGACTGATTGTCGGGGATTACCAGGGCATTGATTTGGTCCGTAAATACCAAAAGATCGGAAGCAGTGATGCGGATGCCGCCGCTATGGCCTTGAAAGCTGGNCTACAACTCGAGCTACCCAACAATTTCGGTTACCAACACCTGCCCAAACTCATTTCCGGCGGNCAGATTCAAAGGGAACTGGTCGATGATGCGGTTCGGGCGGTTCTTTCCCTCAAGTTCAGGCTTGGCTTGTTCGAGGCTCCCTTCGAACTCAACCGGCAAAAGGCTTTGTCTCTCTCACGGTCGGAAAAGGCGAGCGAATTGGCGAGGGAAGCGGCCCGGCAATCCATTGTTTTGCTTCGCAATGACAAGGGGATTCTCCCGCTCAAGAAGGGTCAACACAAGAAAATTGCCGTGATTGGCCCGAATGCCAAGGTCTGCCGACTCGGCAATTATTCAGGTCGGCCCCTTTCGACCGTGTCTCTCTATGATGGGCTTAAAACCTTTCTTGGCGAAGAGACTGAAGTCNTCTTTGCCCAGGGTTGCCGGATTGCTCACAATGACACCAATGACTCCTATTCAAACTGGAGATATGTCAATGAAGTGGATTATGCCTCAGTTGAAGACAACCAGGCCCTGATCCAAGAAGCGAAAGAAGTGGCCCAGGGAGCGGATTTAGTCATCCTCGCTATTGGGGAAAATGTCCTACTCAACCGCGAGGCTTGGGGAGGCAATCATGTCGGGGACCGCTCAACATTGGACCTGACTCCATCCCAACAGGAGCTCTCGCGGGCCATACTGGCTCTGGGTAAGCCCGTGGTCGCCTTTCTCAACAACAGTAAGCCGATTACCCTGGGCGGGCTGGGAAAACGGTTCTCCGCCGTTCTCAGTGCTCATTATGCCGGGCAGGAAACCGGGAATGCAGCCGCTGAAATTCTTTTTGGGGAAACCAACCCATCCGGCAAACTCACTTTGAGTTGGCCCTATTCGGTCAGCCAGATCCCCTGCCACTACAGCCAACAACCAAGTGCCTTGGTCTTTGATTACCTCGATGCCCCCAGGGGGGCCGAATACCCCTTTGGTCACGGTCTGTCCTACACCCGATTCGAATATGGCGAACCCCGGTTATCCGCTTCCACGGTCCGGCCCGGACAGGNCGTTGAGGTTCGCTTTAAACTCAAGAACTCGGGTTCAGTCAAAGGAACGGAAATCGCCCAGCTCTATGTCTCGGGNGAACAATACGAGATCGCCCGGCCGGGTCTCGAACTGAAAGCCTTTTCCCGNGTCTCCCTGAATCCCGGGGAAGAAAAGGAAGTGACCCTTTCATTGGACGCGGATGATCTGCATTTCCATGATTCTCAGCTNAACCGGGTTCTTCCCAAGGGCCANTATCTTGTGCGGGTNGGNGGATCCTCCCAATCCCTCTCCCAGCCNATGACCCTGAAAACTCTGCCCATCAGGGTTTCCTCCGGTCCTCCTCAGGCCGCCAATGCCAATGGCCCACTCTTCTCCGAACCTCAGCCCATCAACAATCGGGCCACTGGACCGAACATACTCTTCCTTGCCATCGACGATCTCCGCCCGGAATTGGGTGCCTATGCCTCCAGGGTCAAGACCCCAAACATCGACCGTCTGGCCCAATCAGGTATGCTCTTCCAACGGGCCTATTGCCAGCAAGCGGTCTGCGGTGCCTCCAGGCTCTCCATCATGGGCGGGCTCTATCCCACACTGACCAAGGAACAGACTTTTCATGTCAGTGGATGGCGCCAACGTCACCCGGATCTGCTGACCCTCAACCAGCATTTCAAGAACAACGGCTACCACACCATCGGTCTGGGCAAAATCTATCACGGACACTCCGGACCCGGGGTGGACCCGGGAAATTGGAGCGAGTGGATCAATGTCAAGAGTGGCGAGCACTACGCCAAGGAGGAAAACCTCGCCATTCTTCGCAGGTCCCGGCAAAGTCAGCAAGCCAACCCCAATAACCCGGCCAAGGGACCTCTCACCGAGAGTGCGGATGTACATGATGACACCTACGGGGACGGAAAACGGGCTGCCAAAGCAGTCCAGCTTCTCCAAGATTTAAAGGAACGGAAGGACTCTCCGTTCTTTTTGGCGGTTGGCTTCACCAAGCCGCATCTGCCCTTCGTCGCCCCAAAAAAGTACTGGGACCTCTACAACCGGGAGGATTTTTCAATGCCTGCAAACCGGGGCATCCCCCCTGGCTATCCGGTCTATGCGGCCAACCCNTCCGCCAGTGAGATGAAGAGTTATTCCGATTTCGAAGGCAACGGTCCCACCGATTTTTCCGATGCCACCAACCGNAGGCTTCTCCATGGTTACGCTGCCGCCACCAGTTACGCGGATGCCTGCGTCGGTCGGGTACTCCGAGCGTTGAAAAACAACGGGTTGAGCGAGAACACCCTGGTGGTCCTATGGGGTGACCATGGATGGAAACTCGGNGACCATTCGAGTTGGTGTAAACATACCAATTTTGAATGCGACACCCGGGTTCCCCTGATCATTAGGGACCCAAGNATGGANGGAGGAAAAACCACCAACCGGCTGGTNGAGCTGATTGACCTCTACCCCACTCTTTGCGAACTCAGCGGACTGCCCACTCCGAACCACTGCCAAGGCCGCAGNTTCGTNCACCTGCTCANGGACCCCGAGGCGGGCCACCGCTTGGATGCNTACAGNTCCTACCCNACNCACAAGGATGTCGGNCACAGCATTCGCTTCAAGAACTGCCGTTACACCGAATGGCGGGATTCCGGGGAACAGGTGGTGGCCGCGGTGCTCACGGATTTGCAGGCGGACCCCGGTGAGGAAACCAACCTGGTGAACGATTCCAACTATNCCGAGGATTTGGCCTATGCGAAGGAGCGTCTCGCTCTGCGCATCCAACAAAGTGCTCAGCCCAACCCCGCCCCCGANTCCGCCCCGGCCAAGTCNGNATNGGTCACGNTNAATCCTTCAACTGAAAACCTCAGGCAAGCCATTGACGGTTTCGGAGGGTCCATTGCCTTCTGGGCAACCAAGGCAGACAACCAAGCCCTTCAGGCCGGNTTCGAGGAACTCAAAGTATCCTACCTTCGGGCACAGGGGGAAGTCACCCGGCTTGGAGTCATCGATCACAACCGTGATGTTCTGCAACGGGCCATGAAGATGAACCCGGACCTGGAAGTTTTGCTNACNTTTTGGCAACCCCGGTCCGTCGAACTNTTGGAAACCGATGACTGGATGATTGAAGTGGAGAAAGACGACGACGCCCAGTATTACATGAAACCAGAGATGGAAGATGCCTGGGCCGACGAAATCGTCAAGCGGACCAAGCAGTTTTTGGCTTGGGGAATCAATGTNACCAACCTGGGCGTNCAAAACGAAACCAATTATTCTCACCTTGGCACTCAAACCTGCATGTGNGACCCCTACAGGCTCNGGGATTTCATCGACAAAAAACTCCAACCAAAGCTCGATCAGGCNGGNTTGGAGGTGTTGATCACCGCCCCTGACTTGGCCTATGTCGGATACAAGGGAAGTGAACTGGAACGGTTTCTCCCCACCATTCGAAGCAAACAGGTCGATTTGGTCGCNTATCACATGTACGACAGTTACCAGGAGGGCACGGACGGAAGNNTGGAAATTCTCCGGGAAAATTCCANNCGAATCGGACAGATCCGGCAGGAGCATTTNCCAAGAAAGCGGTTTTGGATGACCGAAACCACCGGGGCCCAGTGGAACAACGATGTCTGGCACACCTACGGATGGACGCCCGAGGCCAGTGAATTCGACAAGGCCATTCTCGCCGGCCGTTACATGCACATGACTTTTGCCGATGCTCAGGCTAACGCCTTTTTCTGGTGGGGTCTGGTCTACTCCCTCGCTCCCGACAAGGAAACCGACCCCAATGTCCGGGAAAAGCACCGCGACGAAGGCCTGGTGCTGGTCGAGGAAAAGGGCGGAGCGAATGGAATGCAGAAATACCTCGAAAAAACCAAGAAATTCTATGTTTTTAAACAGTTTGCCAATTATATTTGGAAAGGGTCCAAGCGGGTGGAAATCGAAATGGATTCGGACCTCGAGGTTTCCGCCTACCGAACCTACGATGGCACCCGTCTGGTGGTGGTGGCCATCAATCCGACTGAGTCTCCGGTCTCCCTGAAACTGGACCTAAAGGACGGGTTCTCCGCCAAGCGGGCCTTTCAAACGGATCGCACCCTCAATTGCCAGAGCGTTCCCCTGAACAGCCCGCTTCCTCCCCTTTCAGTACGAACTTTCGTCTGTTTNCGGTAGCANNTAAAATCAGGGNAGAGCTTCCANGCGGAAGNTTTNCNGNTTCAGGGAATTCCCTCCTGGGAAAATAAAAAAGTAATTTTTAGTTTGACGATTTCCATATTTATGTATTTAGTGTATTTACATTATTACATCACATCCCTTACAAATGAAAAAAGTCACCATCCCCTTAACCATCCTTCTCGTCGCATCCATTGCTTTCTGGGTGAACCGTTATCTTACGGTTGACCCGCTGATCGAAACCCGGGAGCAGATCACCAAGGCCGAGGCCGAACGGACGGGTTCTCAAAGCCCAACAACCCCCGCATCAGGGAATCAGGAACAACCCACCAGCAAGTCGGTTGCCCGGGAATCCAACCAACCCNAAGCCAAGCCGGCCACTTTTGAACCCGAAGGCACGGTGCCGAGGATTCTCGAGACCCTGACCCAGGCCACGGTCAACCGGATTGAAACCCAAACCGTTCCTGGCAAGGAAGCGGACACCCCCGACATTAGAAGATCCTTGATCGANACCTCCATGAAGCATCCTTTTGTCATCGTTGAGGAAANGGGTCGATTTTTCGGCCAGCCGGAAGAATCCATTGAATCGGTTCGGGCCAAGGTGGCCACCCACTTCATGCTTCAGGTTCGTCCCGGAACCAATTTGGTCCAATTGCAGGAGAAACTCACCGCACTCGACTGTTCGATTGGCGAAAAGCTGGTGGATAACAATTTCATNGTCACCCTCAANGGGGAGCTCTCCATTGAGAAACATTTCGTAATACGCCAGGCGATTGAGGAAATCGAGGAATTCGTGGAAGTGGTGGAACCCGATTACATTGTTTATGCGATCGGAACCCCCAACGACACCATGATGATTAACCTCTGGGGCATGCACAACGCGGGACAGGCGGGAGGCACCGACGACAAGGACATCGACGCACCCGAAGCCTGGGATCTTCAGACTGGCAGCCACAATGTACTTGTCGGGGTGATTGACACCGGAATCGACCGGACCCACATTGACCTCGCCGCCAACATGTGGACCAACCCCAGTGAAATCCCCGGGAATGGGATTGACGATGACGGNAATGGNTTCATCGATGATGTGCATGGCTGGGACTTTTACAGCGACGANAATGATCCACAGGACGGTGACAGNCANGGCACCCATTGCGCCGGTACCATTGGAGCGGTGGGCAACAATGCCAACGGAGTCGTTGGAGTCTGCTGGGATGTCTCCATGGTTGGTATTCGCTTTCTCGGGCCGTTCGGAGGTTACACTTCCGATGCGGTCAAATCGATCGATTACGCCACCCGGATCGGAGTCGACCTGACCTCCAATTCCTGGGGAGGAGGCGGATACTCCTCCTCAGTCAAGAGTGCGATTGACGAAGCCGGTCTCGAAGGGATCGGTTTCGTGGCAGCGGCCGGAAACGATGCCTATGACAATGATGTCTATCCCAGTTACCCTGCTTCCTATGCTTCTGAGAACATCATCTCGGTCGGAGCTCACAACGATAACGGAAATTCCGCCTGGTTTTCCCAGTGGGGCCAGACCAGCGTGGATCTCTTTGCCCCCGGCACCAACATTCTCAGCACCATACCCGGCAACCAATATGCCAGTTACGACGGCACCTCCATGGCCACCCCGCATGTAGCCGGGGCCTATGCCCTTTTGCTTGCCTCCAACCCGGACTGGACGGTCCTAGAAGCCAAGAACACCCTGATGAACGCAACCGACTTCGAGGATAGCCTGACAAACAAATGCGTAACCGGAGGCCGACTGAATATCTTCAAAGCCCTGTCAGGGGAGAGTTCAGAAGAAAACCTTATTATAGTCAATCCAGTGAATATTGATTTTGGAACTGTTTCCATCAATCAGTCTGCCGAATTTGAATTTATCCTGAGCAATCCAGGCAACACTCCCACCATAGTTACTGAGGCCTTCATTGAAGGGACCAATGAATATTCCCAACATCTCATGGGACAATGGAAATTCGATGGCAACACTGAGGATTCCTCCTCCAACCAAAATCATGGCACTGCCTTTGGGGCGGAGTTTGTCGAAGACCGGCTGGGCAGACCAAATTCCGCTCTTTATTTTGACGGGGTTGACGACAAAGTTGTGGTGCCTCATCACGAATCGCTTAATCCGACCGATCAATTGACAATGACCCTCTGGGCTAAGGCGGAGGAATATACCACTATCTGGGGTCCGATAATNCATAAAGGTGGCTTGCGAGAAGGACAATGGCGGAATCGAGAGTTTGCCTTGTTTGCCAATCGGGACAATTATTTTCAATTTTGCTCGGCCGGGAAAGATGCCAACCAAGTAGCCTATAATCTTTATGAAGTTGGGGAAGAATATGGTAATTGGATTCACTACGGAGCATCTCTTGACCGAGTAAATGGGAAAATTCATCTTTTTCTCAATGGTGAGAAAATGGTGGAGGAATCGGATCCATACGAAAACTTCAACAACAACGAATTTGACATGCTGATTGGCAGCCGAGCCGCTGGAGATGATTTCTTTTGTGGGTGGGTGGACGACTTTCGCCTCTACGCAACGACCCTGACTGAAGACGAAATCAAGGCCATTTACGAAGGTCAGGATTTCTCTTCCCCCTTTTCGGTTGCTCTGGAGACTCCGCTCACTCTCGAGCCTTACTCATCCCAAATAGGAAAGATCAAATTTTCTTCTGATCAGGAAGGCATTCACCAAGCCAATCTTATTGTAGAAAGCAATGCCCAAAATCAGCCTGAACTGGAGATTCCACTCACTGCAGAGGTCATGAGCACACCCATTCTGGAAGTTGACCAGGAATCGATGCACTTTGCTCTTCTCGAGGGGCAATCCAAGACGCAGACCCTGACTCTTTCCAATCTGGGTGATGGGGAACTGAATTATCAGATCTTTATTACCACGGATGAATCCGAAGCCCCCACCACCTCCACCCTCTGGGCTATGGGCACCAATGATTACGGGCAACTGGGGGACGGTTCCTATGAGCACCGGGTTCTTCCGGTTATGATCGAGGAAAGTGAAATCCTCGACATTGCCGCAAGCCACAACCACACCCTGATGCTCAAGCAGGGTGGCAGCCTCTGGGCCATGGGAGACAACAGCGGNGGCCANCTTGGCGACGGAACCTGGGAAGGCAAAACCACCCCGGTCATGGTGGTCGATCAGGGCGNGGTCGCGATTGCNGCCGGAGGCACCTGGTCGGGGCACAGCCTCTTTGTCAAGGAAGACGGCAGTCTCTGGGCCATGGGAGACAATTCCAACGGACAGTTGGGGGACGGCAGCGGCACTAACCGGAACGCACCGGTCCAGATCGAGGAAAGCGGAGTGGTCGCAGTTTCCGCAGGCTGGTACAACAGCATCTACCTGAAGGAGGACGGCAGCATCTGGGCCATGGGGGTCAATTACTTCGGAGAGGATACGGGAGACCGTTACCTTCCTGAAAAGGTGGTGGAAAGCGGAGCGGTGAAGATTTACTCCGGTTGCTACCATGCACATTTTCTCAAGGAAGACGGCAGCCTCTGGGCGATGGGCAGCAACTGGTACGGCCAGTTGGGAGACGGCACCTTTGAAGATCGCCGCTCACCGGTGGAGGTAGCCAGTGGGGTATCCGAGATGGTCGCAGGCAACACCCACACCCTCTTTCTCAAGGAAGACGGCAGTCTCTGGGCCATGGGCAGTAATTCCGACGGTGAGCTTGGGGATGGCACCGGGGAAAGCCAAAGCACCCCGGTTATGATCGAATCCGCAGGGGTGGTGAACCTTGGGGCCGAGGAATGGTGGAGTGCCTATGTAAAGGAGGACGGGAGCCTCTGGGCGATGGGATCCAACACCTACGGCGGGGGTAACCAAAACCGCATGGTCCCCGAGAAACTGGTCGACGGAGGAGTCAGCGACCTGGCTTTGGGCTGGGGCTATTGCCTCTTCACCAAAGGTTCACAAACTACAATCGAGCCAATATGGTTGAGTATTGACCAGAACCAAGGATCGATCAATCCGTCCGAAAATAATCAAATCCAGGTCACTGCGGATGCCAGCCTGCTTCCCGCAGATTTTGCCACCGCATATCTTCGGATCGAATCCAATGACCCCAGCGAACCGGTTCAAACCGTGACCGTGACCGCCAACCTGCTGCAGGAGGGCGAAGGTCTGATCTTCAACCCCGGAGAAGTGTCCTTCGATCAAACCTATGTCGGGCAGGCCTCGGAAATGGAAGTCACTCTGTTGAACGGTGGAACCGATCCATTGACCATCACCAACTTCGTATTNTATGATTCCGCNTTTTCNCACCACCTTNANTTACCCATGGTGATGCAGGCNGGNGATCTGGTCACCACCACCCTTTACTTCGAGCCNGACTCTGCNGGACTGATCGAGTCGAACGGACTCGTCCTGACCAATGAGGAGGGCCAGACCTCCTACCAACTACCGGTCAGCGGAAGTGCGGTGTTCGCACCCTCCCTTGCCTTCAGCCCCGGGCAGATCTCCGAATCCCTGGAAATGAACCAGGAAAAAACCGTATCCTTCACCCTGACCAACAACGGAGGAAGCCCCCTGCAGTGGAGCCTCAAGGGAGCCACCACCCCCTGTGCACTGGGTACCAGTAACGCCTGCAGCACCGCTTGCAACCACGGTATTGGAGCCAGCTGGTACAAATCAGGAAAAATCTTTGGAATGGAACACTTTGCCCCGCTGACCAAGGGTGGGATCGATCGTCGCTCGGGCAGTCCGATTTCGAAAATGGGAGGCGGTCCCGATTTCCACGGATACTCCTGGACGGATTCGAAGGACCCAGCCGGCCCCGAATACAACTGGGAAGACATCTCCACCGATGGGGAGCTCCTCACTGAGCTCTCACAAAGCGATGACGGGTACTCGGAAGTCGCCCTGCCTTTCACGATGAGCCTCTACGGCGAAGAGTTTGACCGGGTCTATGTCAGCTCCAACGGGTACCTGACCTTTGGTAGCCCTTCCACCGATCACGCTCACTTCCCCCTCCCCTCCACCATGATGCCCGGAAACCTGGTGGCCCCACTGGCCATGGACCTGAACCCGGCCAATGGGGGAGAAATTTATGTCCTCAAGGATCAGGAGAAAATCATCGTTCAGTATGAGAAGGTCAAAGACTTCGCGGGCTTGGGCGAGTACACCTTTCAAACCGTGCTTTATCGGAACGGAGTGATCTTCTTTAACTACAAGGAGATGGCCAGTGCCCTCGCCACCACCGGAATCCAGAATGCCAGCGGAGATGTTGGCCTGCTGGTGGCTTACAACAACGAACAGATCGAATCCGAAATGACGGTCCGTGTATCCACCTCGCCAAAGTGGCTCCATGTCTCCCAGTCATCCGGCACCTTGTCGGCCGGGCAGTCCCAGACCATCGATCTCATCCTGAAAGCCGGGAAGATCCAACACGGAACTTACGAGAGTGAGATGGAACTGAGCACCAATGACCCGGACAACCTGATGGTGAAGGTTCCCGTGGCCCTGACCGTGGAGGCCACGCAAATCCTCGCCGCATCTCCGGTTGCCCTGGATTTCGGAGAGGTGGAAGTTGGCCTGTCCAACACCTTGGGGCTCACCCTGACCAATGAAGGCAATGCTCCGGTTTCCCTGTCCGGGCTCACCGCCAACGACGCCGCTTTTTCCACCAACTTCTCTGCCGGGACGATTAACCCCGGAGCAAGCAAGACCCTGAGCGTATCCTTTCAACCCAGCTCAGGCATGACTTATGATTCAGTATGCTCGCTGCTCAGCGATGCGGAGAATTCCCCACTGGATGTACCCCTTTCGGGAATCGGACTGGCTTCCCCCAAGCTGCGGATCAACCCTGAGTCTTTACACATGTCCGTGGAAGCCGGTCAACAGGCATCCGAAACTGCGGTAATGGACAACCTCGAGGGACAGGCTGAAGGGACCTACGCTCTTCGCGAGATCCGTTCCGGACAGGCCGCCCAGGCCCTGACCGGTTTCAATGGCAACGCCGGTCAGGTATCCGAATTCATCCCCGAGGATCCTTTCCAGGCCGAACACCTCGCCGATGAACTNATCGTGGTGTTCAAGGCGAATGTGGATGGCTTCGNCAACCAGGTAAACCAAACTGAAGGCATCGTTCAGGTCCGTCCGCTCGGCATCGCCAAAACTCCGGGCACCGGAGCCCAGGCCCTCAGCGGGGGATCGATCGCCCTGGTGCGCAACGAAACCGACCTCAGCCTCAGGGAATTGGCTCAGCAGTTGTCAGAGGATGACGGGGTTGCCTATGTCGAACCCAACTACATCGTGCGGCACACCAGCCTACCCAACGATCCCGAGTACGGCGAGCAGTGGGCCCTACCCAAGATTCAGGCACCCGAGGCCTGGGACATGGCCAAGGGAGACGCAAGCGTGATCGTGGCGGTGATTGACACCGGAATTGACTACAACCACCCCGATCTCCAGGGCAACCTATGGACCAACCCCGGAGAAATCGCCGGCAACGGCATTGACGACGATGGCAACGGATTCATTGACGATGTTCGCGGATGGGACTTCTGCAACCAGGACAACGATCCGATGGACGGTCACAGCCACGGCACTCATGTGGCCGGGACGATTGCCGCCTCCACCAACAACGGACAATTGGTATCCGGGGTTTCCTGGCACGCCGGTTTGGTGGGTCTCAAATTCCTCTCGGATTACGGATGGGGCAACACCGCCGATGCGATTGACGCAGTGGCCTATTGCGCCGCGATGGACTTCCCGATCAGCAACAACAGCTGGGGAGGCGGAGGCTACAGCCAGGCACTTAAGGATGTGATCGCACAGGCCGGCGAAATGGGTCATCTCTTTTGCGCTGCCGCCGGAAACAGCGCCTCGGATAATGATCTCTCTCCCCTATACCCTTCCAGCTATGACCTGCCCAGCATTCTTTCGATAGCCGCCTCGAATGACCTTGATCAACTTGCTTGGTTCTCCTGCTACGGCAACCTGACCGTGGATATGGCTGCACCCGGAGAAAACATTCTCAGCCTGATCCCGAATGGCGGGACCGCCTCTTACAGCGGAACCTCGATGGCCACTCCCCATGTTGCCGGAGCCGCCGCCCTGCTTCTCTCGATCGATCCCGACAGCGGATACCAGAAGCTGAAGAACCTCTTGATGAATTCAGTGGACCCAATCCCTGCCTTTGAAGGGAAAATGGTGGCGGCCGGACGCCTCAACCTCGCCAACGCAGTGATCGAAACCAGCCCCAGCTGGCTGACCGTCGCCCCCGAATCAGGCTCGGTGGCCGCCGGAGGGCAAACGAATTTGATCTTCTCTGCGGATGCTGCAAACTTCAACGCAGGCATCAGGAACGCGATTGCGGTCTTTGAAACCAACGATCCCCTGGCCCCCACCCTTGAGGTTCCCGTCGAGCTCACCATCACCGGTGCTCCCCGAATCGTGGTCAGCCAGACCGCACTGGACTTCGGAACGGTTTGGACCGGACAAAGCGCATCCCTCGGGCTCCAAGTCAGCAACCTCGGAACCGATGCACTGGAGGTCTCCTCCATCGCCTCCGACCATGTAGTCTTCTCGGCTGACCAAACAAGTCTTTCCCTCAACCCCGGTCAGTCCACTCAACTTCAAATCACTGCTCAACCAGAGGCAAGCTCGGAAGTTACAGCCACTCTGACCTTGGATTCAAATGACCAGGAAAACCCCGCCGTGGAAGTGGCCCTGCAAGTCAACGGGATTCTTCCTCCGAGTCTCAGCGTTGCCCCCACCTCGGTCAGCCTGAGCTTGGAAAAGGACGAAACCGGAGAGAAGCAACTGACGATTACCAACACCGGGGAAGCAACCGGCGAATGGGACGCCTACCTGATCGAGACCGGAGCGTCGACTTCCAACAAGATGAACCTTCTCAATGCCTTGGCCAGCATCGAAGCCCGGGTGGAAATTCCTGATTTTCGCAGCCCTCGTCTCTCTATGCTGTCCGCGGCAGAAGTCGCAACGCTTGAAGAGCCCGAGCCGGTGGTAAGGATCGAGGCCAACCCCAACTCCCAGCTGGAAGTGGCGGTCCTGGGAGCGGCGTTTGATTACGAAAATGAAGACATCGCCAACGGCTTGGTTGCCACCGAGGCCTTTGGAGGCGTCACTATGATCAATGTATCCTGGGTGACTCCGACCTTGTCAGAATTGAGCGTCTTCGATGCCATCTTGGTCTACAGCATTGATCCCTACTGGGATGCCGAGGCCCTGGGCAATGTGGTCGCTGACTACGCCCTCGCTGGAGGTGGTGTGGTCACCGCCTCGCACGAAGGGAACACTCATTCCCTCTCCGGGAAATGGGTTGAAGAGGCACTGAACCTGTATGACATAGAAGATAACTACCTGGCGGTCGAGGAGACTATGGGCGATGCCCTGATCCCCGGACATCCCGTTTTGCTCAATGTTGAAAGCTTTGCTGGTAATTCCATGCATGTACGCGGCAACCCCAACGCCAATGGGATGGTGGTGGCCAACTGGTCCAACGGCACTCCCCTGGTGACGGTTCGTGAAGGACTGACCTTGGTGGCCGACCTGAGCTTCTGGCCGGTCTCCGACCAGGCGGATGGCCTGGGCTATTTCCCCGGNTGGGACTCCAGCACCGACGGTTGGCAACTGATGGCCAATTGCCTAACCTGGACCACCAATGGAAGCGCTCCGGACTGGCTCTCCGCTGATGTTCTTTCCGGAAGCGTTCTGGGCAACTCCGAGTCTGAAATGACTCTTCTGTTCGATGCCACNGATCTTCCCGTGGGCAATTACACCGCGGAAGCTCATTTCGTGACCAACGATCCGGTGCAAGCCTACTCCNGGGTGGAGGTTCTGCTGGTGGTCACCGAGAATCAACCACCAGTGGCTAGCTCCACTACCCTATCCTTGCTGGAAGACCAAAGTGTCTCTTTCGTCTTATCCGCAACCGATCCGGATGGAGATGAACTCAGCTATGAAATCCTCTCCCAGCCTGCACATGGGANCCTGACCGGAGACGCTCCTGATCTCACCTATGTTCCAGGCACGAACTTCAATGGCGAGGATTCCCTCACCTTCCGGGTTTCCGATGGTTCCCTGAGCAGCGAATCCGCGGAAGTCACCTTCATCGTGGAAGCCGTCAATGACGCCCCCTGGGCGGGCTCCCAGGATCTGAATGGCACCGAGGACGAGTTCCTTTTCCTTTCCTTCGACTACGGAGATCCCGATGGGGATGCGGTGGANCTNATCATCACTCAATATCCCGAGCATGGNTTCATTTGGGAACAAAACGAAATGATGATGTACTTCCCCGACAATCATTATCATGGAGAAGACCTGATTCTTTTCGGAGTCAACGACGGATCCCTCAGCAGTGAGGAAGCCAGCATCCGGATTAATCTTGAGCCTGCCAATGATGCTCCGGTAGCGGAGGACCTCGCCTTCGAAACCAACGAAAACCAAGCCTTGGTCTTCGAACTGCAGGCAACGGATGTTGATGGAGACGAGATGAGTTTCGAAATCATTAGCCAACCGCAACATGGTGAGTTGATCCACTTGGGAGGAGTCTCCTGGCAGTACCTACCCTTTGATCAATTCTCGGGTACGGATTCCCTGACCTATCGGGCAAGCGATGCCTTGATCCAGGGAAATCTCGCTNCCGTAAGNATCGTGGTTCTGGAGCAAAATGATCCTCCGGTCGTTCAGGCATCCACCTTCACGATGCAAGAGGATGGAGAGGTCGCCATCAAACTGATCGCTTCCGATCCCGAGGGAGATGAGCTTACTTTCGAAGTGATCGAGGCTCCAACCAACGGGGTTCTTGCCGGAGACGGTCCGTCCTACGATTACTACCCCAACACCAATTTCAACGGCGAAGACTCCTTCACAGTCCGGGCAAACGACGGAGAGTTGGACAGCGAAGAGACTCTAATCACCCTAATCATCAATCCNGAGAATGATGCACCCAGCTTCGCACAGTCCACCCAGTCCACCCAAGAGGGCCTTCGTGAGACTCCCTACCGCATGGCGATTCTCGTTGAGGATCCGGACAATGATGAGTTGACCGTATCCCTCTCCCGGGATCCCGCCAACGGAAGCTGCTATTTCGAGAATGAGGAACTGGTCTNCCTTCCCCAGCCCGGATTCGCAGGAGTCGAGAACCTGATGCTCGAGGTCACCGATGGAATCGAAGTCACTCAGGCTACCTTCTCAGTCAANATTATGGCTCATGATAACCCAGTGCCGATCGCCTTTGAGGGCGAAATCGACTCGGACCTCATNGATATGCTTTACCAAGCCAACGAACTGCTTTCCAAAACCGGAGGCCGTATCTTCGAGCTTTGCTCCNATTCCGGTGATGCCCAGGTGACTGCCAGAATGACCGAGGAAATCGGAGAAGATAAAGCCATGAGTATGGAGCAATGGTTGATCGACGGAACCGCTCTCGAAGATGTTGCCCAGTTTGATTTCGTCGCTCAGGAAGGAGAATCTGGATTAAACTGGTTCGTTGCTCCTTCTTTGGCTCCAGTATTTAGTGCAGATGCAGATATGGATAATGAAGGTACAAACATTACTGGTGCTCCTGTGCAAGAAAATCAGGAAGAGTTGATTGTCGAGGAACAACCAGTGGAGGAAACCGACAACGAAAGTAATCCCACCGCTGACCTCGAGGATACTCCGCTTGCAGATGAGGCCGAAGTCTCCTCACCCGAAGCCGATGCAGACCAAACTCAACCTGCACCCACCGAAGCATCCAACCAAGAATCGGAAGTTGTGGAACCAGAGGCACCGATCCACGAAGTGGAGGAGGCCATTGTCCTCGTCCCGGTTACCCCAATAAGCGATCCGTCGGAAACCTTGATTGATCCGACCACAGGCACCGAAAGTGAAGCAACGGTTTCCTACGACTCGGGAACGGATGCAGAAGCCAATGCGGGAACCGAAGCCAGCCAACCAGCAACGGTGGCAGAGGAAAATGCACCTCAGCCTGAAGTGATTGCCGTCGAAGAAAGCAATCCCCAGCCTCTACCCACCGAAGAGTCTGGGTTTACGGAAACTGTCGTAGCGATGAACGGGGAGGACGATACCCTTGCATACATCTCGGATGCTCCCGAAAGCGAGGCATCGGAAACCTTCATTGATCCGACCACAGGCTCTGACAGCGAAGCAACTGTGTTCCACGACTCGGGAACGGGTGCTCAAGCCAATGCTGGAACCGAAGCGAGCGAACCAGCCAAGGTGGCAGAGGAAAATGCGCCTCAGCCTGAAGTGATTGCCATCGAAGAAAGCAATCCCCAGCCTCTGCCCACCGAAGAGTCCGGGTTTACGGAAACTGTCGTAGCGATGAACGGTGAGGACGATACCCTTGCATACATCTCGGATGCTCCCGAAAGCGAGGCATCGGAAACCTTGATTGATCCGACCACAGGCACCGAAAGTGAAGCAACGGTTTCCCACGACTCGGGAACGGATGCAGAAGCCAATGCGGGAACCGAAGCCAGCGAACCAGCCACGGTGGCAGAGGAGAATGTGCCTCAGCCTGAAGTGATTGCCACGAAAGAAAAGGCCAATGAACAAAACTCCGAGGCCGAAAAAGTAGTTGAAGTCGAAAAGGTTGTCGGAGCTGTCGCACCCGTTGATAAGACTAAGGGGCAAGGCCCGTTACCCACCGAAAAAGCCGGTGAAACCGAAGCCGATCCAGAAAAAGAAAATACCTCGAAAACCAACGACACTGAAGAGGGCAACCTGGATTCCACCACCGAAAAGTCCAGTCAACCAAAACCCGAGACCGAAACCGAACCAACCATGGAAGAGGAAATCGAGTTGAGTGAGGCAATCGAGGAAGAGACGGAAGCTCCCACAGCTGATAAAAGCAAGGAGGATTCCACTGAATCTGAAAAGGAGGAAACAACCGAGGAACCTACTCTCGCAGAATTATCCTTCACCGAAGAATTGGGAGATCATTGGCTCAAGGCACCGGGTGTCGGAATCTTCTATGATGCCGGGAACGGATGGATCTTCCAACCTTCGATGGGTTGGTGCTACCTAAAGGTTTGCGACTCCGAATGCTCTTTCTGGCTCTACCAGGAGGACTTGGGTTGGATCTGGTTCGACATCCAAACCCAGGGCATGGTGTACGCCATGAGCGACTGGTGCAACGGATGGCTTCACTACACCGCTGCAACCTTTTCCGAAAGTACCTTCCTTTATGACTACGAAAATGAAATTTGGATGAAATGGTAAGCAATCAAAGGTAAGTCCAATTAACTAAGGCGTCGTCCACTGAAGGGAGTGGACGACGCCTTTTTGTTTATTTGCCAAACCTCCCGGCACCCAGCCTTTGGACTCGCCATCCCGATTGGGTCTTTCATACCTTTCGGAATGCTCAACGCCTCTTTTCTTTCCGTCCTTTCCTTGAGCTTACTTGCTTGCCTTGCGAACTCCGGTGTACTGAGGGGTTCTGATGCATTGCAAACAGACCCTCCGTTCGACTGGTCGGTCAACCAGCACCAAGCCAAACAGGCGAAATGGATTCTCGGAGCACTCAAGGATTGGAGAAAGACTCTTCCCAGTAGTCCACACAAGGCCTTGCGTGTGGTCTATTTTCATCCCTCCGACCGACCACCTCTGAAGAATTATCTCGAACGCTGGGACGCAATCATGAGCGACATGCAGGATTTCTACCGAAGTGAAATGGAGTACCTGAACTACGGGAAGGTCACCATAACCCTCGAAAGAGAGAACGGGAAATTGAAACTGCATCAGGTTCGCGGAAAGTCCAAGGATGACGGTTCCTACACCTACAAATCAGGAGGTAAGATCCGTGAAGAGGTCTTTGCCTCGCTCAAGAAAAAAGGCATCGACCCCAACAGGGAAACCATCCTGATTGTCTGCGGACTCTCCAAGACGGAAGGCAAGAAAGTCACCATCTATTCGCCTTACTATGGCATGGGTGCCAACCACAACCGTGGTATCTGTTTCACTGCGGATATGGAGTGGCTCTCCGTCGAAGGACTCAAGCCCGACCCGTCCAAAACCATTCTCCAAGTGAAGGAACACCGCGACTACGAACCGTTCACTCTCGCCCGTTTCAACACCATCTACCTTGGTGGTGCAATCCATGACCTTGGGCACGGTCTCTCTCTTCCCCACAACCTCGCCACGAAAAGCGAGGCTCTTCGAGGAACCGCGCTTATGGGAGCGGGTAACTACACCTACCGCAAGGAATGGCGCCAGAAAGGCAAAGGCTCTTTCCTGACTCATGCAAGCGCCGTTCGTCTGCTCGCACATCCGCTCTTCGGAGGCACCATCGACGGATCGGCCACACCCAACGAAGTGGACTACCTGGACTTGAACGCCACTCACGAAAAGGACTCGATTCACATCCGGGGCAGAATTCGTTCATCCATCCCCGCTCTTGCCATGATCGCTTACAATGACCGTGAAAACAAGGGACAGCGAGGATACGGCGTCAACCAGGACTACGACGCCACCACATGGGTGTCCGTCCTAAGCCCTAAAAATGAATTTCGCATCCGCATCGGAGAACTCCGTGAGGGCAATCATGAGATTCGCTTGGTGAGCGTTCACACCGACGGATCGACCTCCACCAAGCGCCTGCATTATTCCAGAGCCGAAGGAAACACCGACCTTCAAAAGATAAGCAAACAGATCGATAACATCATCGCCAAACCGTCCGACCGCTAACTGGGTTAGCCTTTAGATATTCATGAAAACCCTATTCTCGATTCTTTTCCTTTCTCTGCTAGCACCAATCGGAGCAGAGCCCAGAACCAATGTCCTCTTTATAGCCGTCGATGACCTCCGACCCGAACTCGGTTGTTATGGAAAAGAAGAGATCCTTTCTCCACATATCGATAAACTGGCCGCTCAAGGCACGCTCTTCACCCGGGCCTATTGCCAAGTTGCGGTGTGCGGGGCTTCACGAGCCAGCTTGATGACGGGACTTCGCCCCACCTGGAAACGATTCCTCACCTACAATACTTTCGCTGAAAAGGACGCTCCCGGTGCAAGGACGGTGGCCGAAGAACTGAAAGGGGCCGGCTATCATTGCATTTCCAATGGCAAAATCTTTCACAATAAGAAAGACACCGCGGACCGTAGTTGGAGTGAGGCTCCCTGGAAACCCGAGGTCGGAGGTGCCTCCTTTTTGGATCCAAGCTCCAAGGACATGATTGGAGGAACAAAGAAAAGAGGGCCGGTTCTCGAAAGCCCGGAGGTTGCCGACAATGCGTACCCAGACGGTCAGATCGCAGACAAGACCATAGCCGATCTCAAGCGTATGACCAAAAGCAAGAAGCCGTTTTTTCTGGCCTGTGGGTTCCTTAAACCCCACCTCCCCTTTTATGCTCCCAAGAAATATTGGGATCTTTACGATCGGCAAGCCATCGAGATCGCGGATAACCGAAAGCGTCCTCAAAACGCCCCGGATCAGTTGACCGGGTCCGCAGAGATCCACAGCTACCATGACCGCGGACTAACCTATAATGACGACGCCTGGCACAGAGCGTGCCGGCACGGATACTACGCCTGCGTCAGCTATGTGGACGCTCAGGTGGGCCGGATCATGAAAACCTTGGATCAATTGGATATTCGTAAGAACACCGTGGTGGTCCTTTGGGGAGATCATGGTTGGCATTTGGGCGAGCATGATTTTTGGGGGAAACACAATGTGATGCATCTTTCGACCCGCTCTCCACTGATCGTTTCCACCCCTGGAAGTAAAGGAGGGCAAACCTGCGACCGGTTGGTCGAATTCGTGGACCTCTATCCCACCATCCTGGACTTGGTCGGTCTCAAGACAACCAATTCCGAACTCGAGGGATTCAGTTTCAAACCCCTGCTCGACAAACCCCGTATGCTTTGGAAGAAGGCCGCCTTTTCGAGGTACGGACCGGCGGTTAGCCTGATTACACCGAGATTTAACTTCGTCCGTTTCAAGGATGGGGAAAAGATGCTTTTCGATCTCAACTCCGACCCCGAGGAAAACCTCAACCTCGCGACCTATCCAAAGCAAAAGGAAAACCTCGCTCGCTTGGAAAAGATGCTTCGGGCCGGATGGGAAAATGTTCTACCCCCAAGCGCTAGGCCCAAGAACTGAGCCATTATAAAAAAGTTTTATGGGCAGGCTTTTTTCCGTTGGCAAAGACTCTTTCCTTCCACTTAACTGATCTCCTTGTCGATCTCTCCAAGTAGATCATTAAAGCCAAACCATTTATTGCAACCCACCAGGAACCCCCACGCCATGAACAACACAAGTCGTCGAAATTTCATCAAAACCTCAGGAGCCATCGGAAGCTTCTTTATTCTACCTTCCGGTCTTCGGGCCAAGTCACCCAATAGTAAGATTTGCACCGCCCATATAGGGACCGGGGGCAAAGGGCGGATTGATACGGTCTATCTGGCCAAGCATGACAATGTTGAAGTGATTGGCCTCTGCGATGTCGATTATGC
>NHCT01000016.1 GCA_002167605.1 Verrucomicrobia bacterium TMED40
AAAATTTCAGATGTGTTTATTGCTGTTGATGAAAAAGTAAAAACAGTTGGTTGTGAAAAACATTCAGAGAATGGATGCAACGGTAAATCTTAGTAGGCGGTCGCCCCGGAAGACCGCCTGTCCACAGGTGGCGGTGAAGCTTTTGGCGGAGTTGTCCGGACGCATGCTTCCGAACCCACCCTGTGAGTCCGCAATCCGGTCAATGGCGAACACCTCACGAAATCCCTCGGCCAATGCCCATTTGGGATGCCACTTGGAGTAGATGTTGGGGAAGAGGGGATGAACCGGTCCGATCCCGGCACCCGCATCCACATAAAGAACTTTTCCGGTGTTGTCCTGAGTAAGTCCCCATTGCCCCCGGTTGCCTTTGGTCTCGCCCTTGACGACTTGGCCGTCGACCACCCGGAGGCGGTAATCGTTGTAGGTGGAGTAAATCCAGTTATCTATGCTCCAAATCAGGCCCGATGGCTGGTGTTCGACATTGCCCCCGCGTTTTCCTCCATCGAACCAGAGTTCCTTGCGGTCAGCCACCCCGTCTCCGTCCTCATCGAAGTATTCGAACAAATCATTGGTGTTGGATTCTCCAATGACCACGGAATCGATCAGAGGGAGGATCATTCTGGGTAAAATAAGTTGGTCTGCGAAGACCGTTCGTTGGTCGTAGACGCCATCGCCATCGGTGTCATCCAGTTGGACCACCCGGCTGACCGGTTCATTCACCCCGTTACCTTCGATGTCCTGCATGTAGGTGTGCCATTCCGCGACATACATTCTGCCATTTCCATCCCATACGCAGACCGAGGGCTCGGTCACCAGGGGATGATCGGCCACCAGTTCCATGGAATACCCATNCTGCAGTTGAAAAGTCTTTTGGCTTTCTTCCGGAGTTTTGAAACGGACCGACGGGCTTTGTTCGCCTNCCTCGGGCGGAAGAGAGAAAGAGGGTTTGGGGATGGAGTCGGTTTCCACATCCATCTCGCCCAANGCGAAACGAAAGCCACGATACCACATTTTGAGGATTTCCTTATTCCAATAAATGTGGTGGTTGTGTCCGGGGCTGGAAACNAAGATCCGNCCCTTGCCGAATTTCTTCACCCAGGCCAGGGCATAATCATTGTCTTCCCGCTTGCGNCCGCCCCGGTGGTTTTCGAACTTGGACATGTCAATCGACAGAAGCACGCGCACTTTATCGCGATGAAAATCCTTGTACTGGTAAAGTNCGTCATTGAGGGTGAAATTTCGTTCCCCGCCGAAGATTCCCTTCACGATGACATGGTTGGAGTCTTCGTTGCAGATGCAGTAAGTTCCCTGATGCCCCCACGGATGCCCGTCGAAGTTCCCTCCGATCATATCGACATATTCAGGCCATCCGCCGTCCGTTGCTGCATGAATCGCCACAATACCTCCGCCTTCCCGGACATACTGAATNAANCCCTNNCGCATCTCCGGACTGGTCANGCCGCGTTCGATNCTNGTGGAGTTGTTNANGTAGACCGTATCATAGTTGCGGAGGTTTTCCAGACTCAGGTCCTCGGCATCCTCGGTGAAATCGGCTTCAAAGAGCCCGGTTTCCTTTCCCATGCGTCTGGCCATTTCCTTGGCCACTCCGATGGAGGAATGTTTGTAGGTGTAAGCCTTGGAGAAAACCAGCACCCGGTAGGGATGTTCGGTTGGGATCGCTTCAGGGATCGCCTCGGCGATGAGTTGGATCTCTTCCTCGGTGGCTTCCTTTGCTACAAGTGCATTGAGTTGCAGACCGAAAACGATGGAAAAAAGAAAAAGCTTTTTTCGGCGAAGTTCATACAGAATACTTTTCATGAGTAGAAAATCAGAGATTTGAAATTTATACATTTGCAGTTTAATGAAAATGCAAATATCCATAATGACAAACATGATTGTAAATTATAAGGTAATAATGTTTCGAGAATCAATAGGTCTGAAATTCATACACTACCCATTTNTTNTTCCGAAAAAGTGAATGCAGAAGTAAAAATCCGTAGGCATATCGACGCGTGGGAAGGGTTCAGCACGGAACCCGGCAGGCAGCATGTCACCTTCGAGGGTNAAGAACGCTTACTCCCGGAATTGAACATCATCGGGTGGTTACGTTTCACCCGGGCCTTTGATCACGGTCTGGAACCGGATCAGCACGCCAAGGAGTTTGAATTGCACTACATCGTGAACGGAGAGGTCAACTGGTGGGTGAAAAAAGATTCCTATGTNTTACGGGCGGGAACCGCCTTGGTGATCAANCCGGGTGAACGNCATGGCAGTGAAACCGGNGCTTTGGAACCCTGCGAACACTATTGGCTGAGGATCGCATTTCCCCGGAATAAGNCCTTGCCNGGACTGGATAAGGAGCAGACNAAAGCCCTGCGAATCGCCTTTGAGAATTTGGAAAGGCGGGATTTCTCCGCTTCCGAAGAGATTGAGAAAGCCTTCTCACAACTGATCGAGGAGCACCGAAGCNGGCNNGANCACTCNGCNGTGAGGGCACGGGCTTCCCTGCACCAGTTGNTGGTGAGTTACTTACGGGAGATTGCNACNGNAGGAAAGGGCAATCAAAGCGTTGGGACATCTGATGCTCTGCTCGGATGCATCGAGACCATACGGGCAAACCTGGGTAATCCGCCTTCGGTGGAGGCTTTATCGAAGCAAGCCGGTTTGTCGACCACAGCTTTTCGCAAGCGCTTTCGTAAGGAGGTGGGGTATTCCCCTTTGGATTACCTGAATCGTCAGCGGGTTTTTGAGGCNCAAAGNTTGTTAAATAAGGACGACTCTCANATTAAGGANATNTCCCATCGTTTGGGTTTNGCATCCCGGCAATACTTCACCACGGTGTTCAAGCGGGTTACTGGGGTGAGTCCTGGGACTTACCAACGGAGNATTCGGACCTAGTTCAGTCGGCCGCCGAACTCCCCCACCAATCCTGGTTGGGTTGGTAATCGGGTTGGACAAATCCAGAGTGCTGTTTCTCCAAGCGTTCTTTACGGTTGGTTCGAAGGTCGTTCCACCGGTCTGCTCTTTTCTGAGAATCGAAGTCTGGGTTCTTGGTGGGAAAGGTGGCTTTAGTTTCCTTAAGCCAGGCGTCGAGCTTGCGAGTCATTTTTCGGGCTCGTTTGGATTCCTTGGCCAGCAGGTCGGATTGCTCGCCGGGGTCGCTGGAAAGGTCATAGAGTTCGTTGCGTGCGTCTTCGTGGTAATGAATCAATTTCCAGTCACCCTCCATAATCATAGAGCTGGGTTCGCCACCTTGGTTGCCGTAATGAGGGTAGTGCCAATAGAGCGGGCGATCCTCGATTTTCTTACTCTTAAGCAAGGGCACCAAGCTGACGCCATCCACCGCCTGTTCACTGGGAGATTCAATGCCACAGAGGTCAAGTAGGGTGGGGTACCAATCGATGCCGCTGACCGGAGTCGCACAGGTTGAACCGGGCTGAGTGATCCCGGGGGCTTTAAGGTAAAAGGGTTCGCGAATTCCGCCTTCCCACTGGCGGCCCTTTCCCCCGCGCAGCGGGAGGTTGGAGGTGGCGTAGGCATCCCCGGAGGAAACGCCACCATTGTCTGAGGTGAAGCAAATGATGGTGTTTTCTTCGAGGCCGAGTTCGTCCAGTTTGTGGAGCACGGTTCCGATTGCATCGTCCATCAATTCAATCATCCCGGCATAGATCGGGCAGTCCTGAACCTGGCGGACATTGAGCCGGCGGTCGAAGAGAAAGCGCTCCTTAGACAGACCGGCTTTCTCGGCCTTGTCGCGGTATTTGTTCCAAAGCGCCTGAGTGGTCTGAATGGGTCCGTGCACCGTGTAAAAGGAGAGGTAAGCGAGGAAGGGCTGGTCCTTGTGCTTCTCGATGAAATCGGCGGTTTCCTGTCCGAGGCGAAGGGTTAGGGATTCTCCGGCGGGTCCGGATTCGAGGTTGGGGTTTTGCCAGGGAGAGAAAAAGCCTCCTCTTGGACTGCCCACATCCCATCCTCCCCGGTTAATCTCAAAGCCGTGGTCGGTGGGCCAGGAACCTTCCGAGCCGAGGTGCCACTTTCCCGCAAAGAAGGTTTTGTAGCCCGCATCCTTCATGGCTTCCGCGAGCGTGATTTCCGAGGCCCGAAGATTACGCTCGTATTCGGGAGGAAAATGACTGTCGTGCCGGCCCCGCTTGGCCCAGGCTTCTCCGGCCGCGTCTCCGATCCAGGTGGTGATTCCATGATTGGTGGGATATTTCCCGGTGAGGATGCTTGCCCGGGAGGGGCTGCAAACCTGGCAGGTGGCGTATCCGCGGGTGAATTTCATGCCTTCGCTGGCGATACGATCAACATTGGGGCTTTCGTAGAATTCGGAGCCCTCGTTACTGAGGTCGTGAGCACCCATGTCATCAATCAGAATAAAGAGCACATTGGGTTTCTTGGCCTCGAGGAAAGCAAGAACGAGTGCAAACACAAAAAGAAAAGAAAGGGGTTTCATGATCAAGGTGGGATCAGCTCAGGCTGTCGATGGCGTCGTTGAAGAGAGGGCTGGGGCGCATCGCCTGGGAGGCCTTTTTCGGATCGGGTAGGTAGTATCCACCGAGGTCAATGGCGGTTCCCTGTGCATCATTGAGTTCGGCCACGATAGCCTCTTCCTGAGAGCGGAGCTTTTCCGCAAAGGGGGCGAAGCGTCTTTGCAAGTCCTTGTCGCCGGATTGAGAGGCAAGGGCTTCGGCCCAAAANAGGGTAAGGTAAAAATGACTGCCCCGGTTATCCAATTCGTTCACTTTCCGCGATGGGGATTTGTTTTCNTCAAGAAAGACTCCGATGGCTTGGTTGAGGGTATCGGCCAGAACCTGGGCTTTGGGGTTTTGGGTTTTGTTGGCCAAGTCCTCGAGAGAAACCGCAATGGCAAGGAACTCCCCAAGCGAATCCCAGCGCAGGTGTCCTTCCTCCACGAATTGCTGGACATGCTTGGGAGCGGACCCACCGGCTCCGGTCTCGAACAGTCCGCCGCCTGCAAGCAGGGGAACAATGGAAAGCATCTTGGCGCTGGTGCCAAGTTCTAGGATGGGGAAGAGATCGGTCAGGTAGTCCCGCAAAACATTTCCGGTTGCNGAAATGGTATCCAGTCCGTCCTTGCACCGTTGGCAGGTCACTTGGGTGGCCTCGATCGGAGCAAGGATACTGATATCCAACCCTTCGATTTCCAGGGTGGTCAGCTTTGCCTTCACATATTTAATCAGGTTGGCATCGTGGGCCCGGTTTTCGTCGAGCCAAAAGATAACCGGTGAGCCACTTAGGCGGGAACGGTTCACCGCAAGTTTGACCCAGTCCACGATCGCCACCCGTTTGGTCTGACACATCCGCCAGAGGTCTCCGGTCTCCACTTCATGACTGAGCAAAGTTTCCCCGGAATCGCTGACCACCCGGACGGTGCCCGGTTCTGATAACTCAAAGGTTTTGTCGTGGGATCCGTATTCTTCGGCCTTCTTGGCCATTAGGCCGACATTGGCAACATTGCCCATGGTGGGGACATCGAAGGCACCGTTGGCTTTACAGAAATCAATCGTGGCCTGATAGACACCGGCATAGTTTCGGTCAGGGATGACCGCCTTGGTGTCGGCGGGATTGCCGTCGGGACCCCACATTTGTCCGGAGGTCCGGATCATCGCGGGCATCGAGGCGTCAATGATGACATCGCTGGGTACATGAAGATTGGTGATTCCTTTGTCAGAGTTAACCATGGCAAGGGGAGGGCGGTCCTGCAAAATTTCATCGAGGCGGGTTCGGATGGCTTCCTGTTTTTCGGATTCCAACGAATCGAGTGCCCGGTAGAAATCATTGAGTCCATTGTTGGAATTGAAGCCGGCGGACTGNAGGGTGTCCCCGTGGACCTCGAGCAAATCTCCGAGGTATGCGTCCACACAGTGCCCGAAGATAATGGGGTCGGATACCTTCATCATGGTTGCCTTCATGTGCAGGGAGAAGAGAACGCCTTGGTCGCGGGCTTCATCGAGTTGTTCAGCGAGAAAGGAGCGCAGGGCATTACGGTTCATCACCGAGGCGTCGATGACCTCACCTTCCAGNAANGGAAGGTTTTCCTTGAGNATCTGAGCATTTCCNGNGGAATCGACGAATTCAATNCGGACTGAGCAGGCGTTTTCAAGGATGCAGGATTGCTCGCTTCCGTAAAAGTCACCCGATTGCATGTGAGCCACATGTGACTTGGATTCGGTGGCCCATGCCCCCATGGAGTGAGGATTCTTTTGGGCGTATTCCTTGACCGGTTTAGCAACCCTGCGGTCGGAGTTTCCCTCGCGAAGGACCGGGTTGACTGCGGAACCCAAAACTTTGGCGTAGGTCGCCCGGGTTGCTTTTTCCTCCTCGGACTGGGGGTCAGAGGGGAAGTCAGGGATCGCAAAGCCTTTGCCCTGGAGTTCGAGAATGGCGTCCTGAAGCTGTGGGATGGAGGCGCTGACATTGGGTAGTTTGATGATGTTGGCCTGCGGTTGGGTGGCGAGTTTCCCAAGTTCGGCTAACGCATCAGGAACCTGTTGTTCAGGCGTAAGAGCCTCCGGGAAATGAGCGAGGATCCGNCCGGCAAGGGAAATGTCCCGGAGTTGNAATTCGATCCCGGAGGTGGCACTGAAGGCTCGGAGGATGGGCAAGAGGGAGTGAGTCGCCAAGGCGGGAGCCTCATCCGTTTGGGTGTATTCGATGGTTTGCGTGGGGTTCATTGGCAAGGAATGGAATGAAATGAAAAAAGAAAAGCAATAGCCATCCCTCCGCTCACCTGCAACTCTCTTTGGGAAGATTCTTGAACTTGGATGAAAGCTTCCTTGCCTTCCCCTAGTCGAAGCTTTTACAAACTTGCATGATTACCCGTATTTTTTTGGTTTTCGTCTTCTTTGTAAGTTCACTTTGCCAGGGTCGGGAGTTCGTCCGTTTGCAAAACCTTTCGGGAACCACCATCGAAGCTCAAGTTCTCGCGTTTCAAAATGGAAGGGTACAACTGAAGCGAAAGGATGGAGTGGCCTTTGTGGTATCCATCTCCATTTTCAACGAAGCGAGCAAGGCTTTGATTATGCAAAGTATGGAGGACAAGCAAAGAAGTTCCGAAAGTGGAAGCGGAAGCCGGTTGAGTTCATCCGCTTCCAAGGTCTCTTTCAAGAGATTAAATGAGGCGGTGGGCCAATCCTTGTTCGAGGACAATCGGCTCTGGGACGATACCGCGGATGAAGTGGGAGAACGGTTGCGTTGGCCGGTCGAATCATCGACCAGCAATTCCATCAGCTGTCGTCTTTACGCGGATTCCAGTTATCGTTTTTTGAATGCCCGTCCCTATTCCGCTGCCTTTTACGGGTCTCCCGGGGAGGTGTCCCGTTTCTCGTTGGTGTTTGCGAACAAGGGGGATTGCTTCGCCTCCGCAGGAGTTGCCGAAGAGCACTTCAGGGACGGTTCGGTGACCAGAGATCCCGAAGAGTTGGCGGCAATGATCGAGCGGGATGCGGAAACCATTGCGGAGAGACTGGAGGGCATCTTGGGTACTCCGAGAAGACAGAATTATGGAGAAGGTTCAGCGAAAAGGAAGGTTTCGAGGTGGGATTGGAACGAGCACAGTTTCCTCTTGTCGGTGGCGGAGGGGGAATTCGTCAGCCTGGCGATTGAGCATTCGGAAGTGGCGGACCGCCGGGGTAAGCAGGATAAGGTCGCGGACATGCATATTCGCAGAATTCACGAGGCCAATGTGGAGAGGCGGGACAACGGAGATGTGGTGATCCGAAATATTCCGATGGTGGATCAGGGACCGAAGGGCTATTGCGTGCCCGCGACTTTCGAGCGCTGCATGCGCTACATGGAAATCCCTGCGGATATGTATCTTTTGGCGATGTCGGGCAGCACCGGGTTGGGNGGGGGAACCGTGGTCTCGGTTCTCGTGAATTCGGTGCAGAAGGAGGTGTGGGGGGCCGGGCGGACTTTCAAGACTTTGCAAGCCCAGCCGAATTTTCGCGATTTGCAGAAACTTCTGGATGAGGGGGTACCGGTTCTCTGGGGTATGCACTCCACGGAATGGTTCAATGATACGGCGGACCGTCGGACCGCCTTGCGCAGGTCGACCGATACGGAATCATGGAAAAAAATTGTGGAGAAGGCNGCTGATAAAGTGGCTGATCTACCCAAGCCCCACCGCTCGGAGAACCTGCATATTTGCATCATTCACGGATTCAANAANGAAACCGAAGAGATTGCCTTTACCGATTCCTGGGGGCCACGTTTTGTGGAGAGGTGGATTGGAGTGGCGGAGGCTGAGCACTTTTCCCATGGCATGTGCTGGCTGATCGAGTATTGAGTCCTGATCTGGGTGAACTCCTTAAACTTCTTGATGTAAATTCCTTCTTGCCATCGGCATTGAGGGAACCTCAAATCGAAGGCACGCCATATGATCACTGAAACCATTCTTGCCTCCACCGTCTCTTCCCATTCTCCTTTACTGGTCCTACTCGTATCCGTTGCTTGGGTCGTGTTCTCCATCGCCAAGCTTAAGCTTCATCCCTTTCTCGCCTTGATGAGTGCCGCGATTTTCGTCGGCTTGCTGTCAGGCCCGTTACCGGAGTTATCGGTGGAAAATAAGGGTTTGTTTCATAATCGGGTTGATTTGCCGGATCCCGAAAGTGCTCCTTCGAATCATGTCTTAGCAATCAAGTGGACCTTGATGGGCTTTGGTAACACGGCCGGAGGGATCGGGCTGATCATTGCATTGGCTGCAATCATCGGAACCTGCATGATGCGAAGCGGAGCGGCGGAGCGTGTGGTGCGACACTTGCTTTCGGTCTTTGGGGAAAAAAGAGCCGGGTTGGTTCTGTTAATTAGCGGATTCCTGCTCTCGATCCCGGTTTTCTTCGATACGGTTTTCTTCCTGCTCATTCCACTGGCCCGGGCGATGGCGATGCGGGCGGGTGGAAGGTATCTCTTTTTTGTGATGGCGATGGCGGGAGCCGGTGCAATTACTCATTCTATGGTTCCCCCAACGCCCGGTCCCCTAATGATTGCAGACAGTTTGTCGATTGACTTGGGGTATGCCTTGGTTGCGGGATTGGTGGCCAGCGTGCCGGTGGCCATTCTGGTCTTGGTGATGTCCCATTGGTTCGAGAGGAAATACGATTTCCCCATGCGTCCGGTTGGGGGAACGGATACGGAGGAGGGCCAGTCGTTGATGGCCAAGGACGACAGCGAACTCCCACCTCTTCTTCTTTCCTACCTCCCTATCGCCATACCGGTGGTGCTGATTTCTTCAGTTTCCCTGATCAAGGTCTTGGCGGGGGAAGGGGTCGATTTGGGTCCTTTTGCACCCGATTCAGGGAAACCCTTCTTCTCGATCCTGTCTTTTTTCGGCGAGCCTAATATCGCGATGAGCCTCGCTTGCCTGATTTCGGTTTTCCTTATGGTCCGCCAGGTTACAATCGAAAGGGAAGGCGTGGGCGGTAAAGCCGGTTCTCACATCGCAAAACAATTGGAGGCTCCCTTGGTTACGGCAGGAATGATTATCATGATCACCGGAGCGGGTGGGGCTTTTGGAGGGATGATTCGGATGAGTGGGGTGGGTGACTCGATGGCTTCCCTTGCCAGCTCGATGAACCTGTCTTATGTATTGCTCGCCTGGGGAGTCACCGCTTTTATTAGAATTGCCCAAGGGTCGGCCACCGTGGCTATGATCACTGGAGTCGGGTTGATGGCTTCAATCATTGGAGACGGATCCGGATTAAGCTATCACCCCGTTTACATTTTCTTGGCCATCGGGTTTGGTTCAATCACTCTGTCCTGGATGAACGACAGTGGTTTTTGGGTGGTTCAAAGATTGAGTGGATTTACGGAACAGGAAACACTCAAGACTTGGTCGGTTTTGCTCACNGCGATCTCACTGTTGGGTTTGTTGGTGACTCTTTTGGGTACCTTCGCGTTACCCCTGCGATAGTTTTTCTTACATAAAAAAGGGAAGATCGATTAAAGTTACTCTCCGACCGACCGACTATAAATATCGTACGCATGGAGGCGTAGTTGAATTTCATAGTTCCGTCGGCAAGGAGTGTCGAAGGTTCGCTTCATCCATTTTCTTCGAGTCAGCTATCTCGACGGAATCCTTCATGCGATCGTTCCAAGCCAAGTTAGCCTTGGGTTTTTGATTAATAATTAGGGTTCCTTTGGGGTAGGGCTGTACCCCCTTTTACTATTAACCAGAAACCAAGGATTTTCTTATGTAAACATTCCTAGTGATTTCCATCAGGATGATGGAAGCGTATATTACATAAACAAGGATGTTATTAATCGGTGATCCAAGCTGAGCCTTATTCAAATTTATCATTTGAATTCTTTGCTTTGCCACCTGATCGCCCAACCACAAATCAAAATGATTGTTGCAGATACTCACAACTTCGCGTCTCGAATATCGAGGGACATGTCGTCGATTCAGGAGGAGAGACAGGAATATTCGGAAAAGCTCTCTTCTGGCAAAAAACATCGGCACCCTTTCGATGATGCGGGTGGATTGTCCACGGAAATAAAGCACGAATCTGAATTAAAAAGGATGCGCCGGGTCAGCGAGACCNTACAAAACGGATTGTCCTACACCGATGCCCAGCAAGCCGCCCTCCAAGTCGTTCATGGGATTTACCGAAGGATGTCGACCTTGGCGACGATGGCCCAGGATGTCAGCAAAACCGATTCGGACCGGGAATTGTACGACCGGGAGTTTCAGGAATTGCGCGAACAGGTTTTGGAGATCGATATGGAACAATTCAATGGGCAGGACTTGTTCAGGAACACTCGTTATTCAGTGGTTGAAACTGGACAGACAACATGGGCAAATGCCCGGGAGCATGTTGAGGCAAGCAGCAATGGAGACCCGCAATACGACCATTACATGGCTACGATTACCAGTTCGGACGAACAGGATGAGATCAACCGGCAACTCGAAGGGCGAGCGGATGATCTGCAACTTTGGTTGGGTGGTAGTGATCAGGAGACTGAAGGAGAGTGGAGATGGGTGGAGGGGCCAGATGGGAAGCAAGAGGGCGGGAAAGGTCTTCAGTTTTGGCAGGGCTTGGGGCTCGATAATGGAGGCTATTCTGTAGCGGGTCTTTATGAAAACTGGAATAAGCCATCCGACCGTGGGGATGAACCAAACCAATCAGGAGATGAGGACTACCTCCAACTTCTCAAAGGTGGATCGTTATGGAATGATCTCAAGTCCTTTTCGACAAATCCAACCGGATACTTAAGGGAAAGCGATCCGGTGAACTTGAGAGTCCAGAATGACGAGCATGGGCAGGAGTTTGAGCTGGAGAGAATTAATTTCAAACGCTTTCTGCCAAGTACTGAGATCAACTTAAAAACCATAGCCAATGCTCAGGATGCCTTGGGTCGGGTGGCAGATGCAGAAGGCGATGTGTCCGATAAGTTGGCTCTGGTGGGGGCAAGTGCCGCTCGTATCCGCTCCGAGTTTGAGAGTTTGGACGAACAGGTTGTGGAAAAGGAAACGACCCTTTCCCGAATCGCTGATCTGGACATGGCGGTTGCTGCTTCCCGCTTGGCCAAGTTGGAGGTTCGGATGCAAGCCATGACTTCGGTTTTTGTCCATGCAAACCGGATTTTTGATCAGAGAAATTATGTCGAGGAATTGCTTAAGTAGTTTCAGGTCCGGGAGTCTTTAGAAATAGAAAGGGGAGGCAAATGCCTCCCCTTTCTTGTTAAAAGTTCCTTTTCGGTTATTGTTTCGTCTTAGCATAGCCACGACGATCAACAAAGCGAACAAGTGCGCCAAGATGGGGTTGGATCTCCCGTACTCCCTAGGTCGATTTTTTCCTTCAGAGATTGACCTTGGATAAAATTTAAGAAAACTCAAAATCTTGCTGAATTCATCCAATCATTCCATTGAACGAATCTGCCTTCGTTTCTGTACTGATGGTACGCTTTCCTCCTATGAGCCACATGGCAATGGAAACGTAAACGACACCTTTTTGGTTGCCTGCCAAAACGGGGAAGAGATCAACCGATACACTTTACAGAGAATCAATCCCGATGTGTTCGAAAATCCCAAGGGATTGATGGACAACTTCTCCAGAGTCACTGCTCATCTTTTTCAAAAGTCCATCGATGGAAATCATGGACTTCAAGTGCTCACCTTGGTCCCGACCGTGGGGGGAATGTCCTATCTAATCGATGGTGGTTCTTACTGGCGAATGACCAAATTCATTGCCGGCGGTCGTTCCTTTGAGGTTCCGGAGAACGATCATCACGCTTATCAGGCGGCTAAAGCGTTTGGTCGTTTCCAAAGTGACTTGAATGACCTTCCTGGTCCTGCGTTGGTGGAAACTATCCCTGACTTTCATAACACCCGAAAGCGTCTTGAAGATTTCCTTTCTTCAGTCAAAAGGGATTCTTGCGATCGTTCCGCTGAAGTGATGGAACTCATTGCCTTTGCCAAGGGAAAAGCATTTTTGGCTGATAAGATCAGTCTAAGCGATTTTCCTTCCCGGGTGGTTCATAACGATACCAAGCTCAACAATGTTCTTTTGCATAAAGATACAGGAGAGGGTATGTGCGTCGTGGATTTGGATACAGTGATGCCCGGTTGCGTCCTTCATGATTTTGGCGATTTGGTTCGCACCGCGGCCTGTTCGTCTTTGGAAGATGAGGCGAACCTTGATCAAGTCTACTTCCTTCCTGCGGTTTTCGAAGCTATAGTGGAGGGCTACCTTGAGTCGGCGGGTGAGATGCTTGTGCAAAAGGAGATTGAATTTCTGCCGGTGGCACCCTTGGTCATCACTTATGAGTTGGGCCTTAGGTTTCTGACTGATTATTTGCAGGGGGATCGATACTTTAAGGTTAAGAAAATAGGCCATAACCTGGATCGCACCCGTGCCCAGTTTAAGCTCTTGAGTTCCATGGAAGAATCTTTGCCGTTGATGGAGTCGATCATCGAAAGAGTCGTTTCCGCAAGAAACATTGCCCAGTCGGGATCGATCTGAAAATCGGATTTTTCGATATTCCGAATTGGTTCCTTGTTTAAAACCAAATTCTGAAGCTTGTTCCTAAAGTTATTCCTTCGTACTGGGTCGAACCTTCCGACTNCAGGTCATCATACTGGATTCCGCTGATCACTTTCATCCTTTCCCCGCAAAGGTAATAATTGAGTCCGAGGTAAAAGGCATGATGCTGATCTCCTCGACCTCCATTGAGTTGCAAGCTGGAGTCTCGAGCTTGGGCAAGAGGCACATAGCGACTATTGAGCTTGAGTCCTTGGGCTTGGTCCGATTCCTGATAAAGGAAGCGACCGACCAGTTTGAGCCGATCTTTTTTGAGCCAATACATGGGCATGAGGACGGCTCCGCGGAATTCTCCCTGCCGGAGGGNGTTNTGGGCNGCACCGNTTTGGTCGAANGAACCNTTCTGNCCAAAGGCCAAGGTGCTGTGCATGNACCATTTGCCTTGCCCGAACCGGTTGACNAAAGCCAGNGACCAATCCATACCTCCCGCCAGGTGATCTTCACCNGCATCTCCCTNCTGTNTGTAATAGGAAATCCAATACTCCAGAAGATCANAGGAACTGTTCTCNGANTAGTCTCCCAACCAGGATAGGTAGAACACCTTNCTGTCTTTCCANCCNCCCAAGTAGTCATCGTAGGTNCCTGANAAAACCGCGGCATCAAAGGTNTGATTGCCAGCGGACCANTTTGCCCAGGTTGCNAGAGGATTTCCCTTTTCCTTNTCGTANAGCCAAAGTTTGTTGGCGAANGAAGAGCGTTCNAGGCAATTNATNANGGTAGAGGAGCGTTGCCATTCNTCNGCCATTCTCCCGGTTCTNCGACCGTAGCCNAGTTNCANNGAATCCATGTTTTTCAGGNCAAAAGCCTTGCCNGCGTCGTAGGTCAGGTTGGCTGCCCGAAANGTTTCATGTCCCCANTGNCGGTAATCTCCGGGATAAGCATTTCGGTCATTGGATAATTGGCTGACCACCTTGAATTTCCAATGGGATGCGAATTGCCCGGACAACCCCATCCAAAAACGGCGAAATTCCTCGAAATCGTCATCGAAGGATTGGCCGTTCTGGTCTTGGCCATCGATATGTCCGAGCTGATGCTGATAGGAGAGAAAGAGCTTGGCGCTTTGCAGGCCACCCGATTCGGGTCGCTCGTAGAATCTACCGAAACCCTCTAAGCCCTCACAGAAATCCTTGCTCATTAGAGATGACAGAAACCCACTCAAGGCAAGGAAACAAAGAATACAAGATGGAACCAATGGCATTTTGGGGCAAAACATTCTTATTTACTAATTGCGTTAAGAAGGGCGGTCAATAAGCATAGATTAATGAAACCAAAAGAATATTTCTTGGATGGATTATTTTCTCCTCATTCGGGGGATAAAAGGGTTTTGCAAACCCAGTTGCATTGGACTCTGCGTATCACGGCAGCACTTTGTTTTATTGGACATGGAACCTGGGGGTTGATCACCAAATCCGGCTGGCTTCCTTTCTTTGCCTCACAGGGTATCGAACCCGAATTGGCTTGGACCCTCCAGCCCTTGATAGGTGCCTTTGATATTCTGATGGCTCTGCTTTTGCTGAAGTCTCCCAATCGAACCATTCTCATCTGGATGTTTTTATGGGCCTTGTGGACCGCTATTCTTCGACCCTTGGCAGGCAATCTCGAAAAGGTTCAGGTGGATGGAGAATGGGTGGTTCAACTCGCAACTGATTCCATGAGGGTCGCCAAGATGCAAACCTGGGAATTTTGGGAGCGTGCCGGGAATTGGGGGCCACCTTTTATGCTCTTGGTCATGGGCGGGGCATTTGCGTTGACCCGCAAGGATTTGCTTTCGACTTACTCCGAGCCCGAGATAAAGGAATCCACCGTCGATACGGTTTTCTTTTTGTGTAAGACTTGTCTNGCTCTGCTTTTGATCGGTCATGCGGGATTTGGTTTTGCGGTGGAAAAACAGATGCTGATCAATCATTGGCAATCCATCGGGGTGAATGCAGACATCGCATTCATCACTCAGGTTGGATATTTTGAATTCGCCTTGGGCGTTCTGATCTTTCTGGCTCCCATTCGCTCACTTATTTTCCTGGCTTTGTTTTGGAAGCTTTTCACGGAATTTCTGTATGTGCCCGCNGATACCGTTACAGGTATGGGCATTGTAAATATCTTCGAATGGATCGAAAGGTGGGGCGATTACGGGATTCCTCTGACTATGCTGTACATACTTTCCTACAAGAGAAAAACAAATGCCAGTCAGATAAATTAGGATTCTCGGATCTTATCCTTTTCCTCTTCGGACTTGGTTTCAAGCTTTGCAGTTTCCTGGACAAGTTGAGAGCGTAGCTCATCGGCCTCTTCCCCTTTTTCCTGTGCAAGGGCATCCTGGATTGCTTTTTCGAGAAAAATCTTTCTCTCCGCAATCTTGGCCTTGTACTTGGCTCCCACCTCCGCGATTCTTTCCTTCTGCTCGTCAGTCAGTGGTTTGTCTTCGNCTCCCATTCTTTCCATGGCCAATTCGTATGAACTTTTCATTCTGGGAAAAGAACCGAGTTTCGCTCGAGTCTCAAGGATATTTTAAGGTTACGGCAAAGATTCCTTAAGGTTCAAAACATAACTTGCCTCTGGAACCGGTTGAGTGATCCAAGCTTTTTGCTCATCGGAAGAAAATTCGTAATGATGAAGCGAGACTCGAAGAAAATTGGGCTTGGTCAGCCTTTGGGAATCCTCATGTAATTGTGCGAGTATGGTTTCGTTGCCCTTAGTGATGGCCTCGAGGAAGCGACCAAACCATAGAGAGCGGGAAAGGAAGGAGTTCATCAANTGGTTATAGCTCGCCAACGCTTGTCTTTGGGCTTGGGNNGGAGCCTGGCTTAGGGCTTTGGTTTCCCGATCNCCCAANACCTTTGGTACATTCGAAAAGTCCTCCGGTTTGGCACCTCGGGCAGACAATTCGAGAAAGCGACCATAAAGGAAACGAGAGAACGGGTGCACGGCATAGCGCTCGAAGTTCAGGCCTTCGAACCACATCTGCCAATCGATTCGGGGCATGTGAGGACCAGCGAACCGGGGAGTATGANTGGGATCGGATGGTTTGAAGTTGAAGCGGACTACTTCCCACTCTTGGGCATCGGCACTGGTCTCCACTATGATTTCGGGTCTGGTTTGGGTCATGACCCGGAAAAGCCCGTAGGAGTTAAAGCTACGAAAGGGACGCAATGCGTCTTGGAGGTCGTCAATCTTTTTAGGGTAACTCATGACTGCTTGGTCAGCAGGTTGGTTCCCTCGTAAATCCTGAGCCAAATGCTTCCATCCGGTGGCGAGGAAAAGTGCCCAAAGCCCGAGAGCACATCCGTTGCTGAGCGAAACTTTTGGAAAGGGCTTGGACTCGATAACCTTAAGTTTTTCCCTTGTAAAAAAAACAATCATGCGGTCGTCGCAAAGAGGAATACAAAGAACCAAAGTGAGTAAGTTGAAAAAACCGTAATTACCGGAAAGAAGGATGGCGAGTTGAAGCAGGACTTGTCCCAAGACAGCAAACCGTCGGATGTTACCGGGGAAAAACAGCAGAACTGGCAAGATCAGTTCCACAGCACACATGGTGAGCAACGAAAATTCGTCAAACCATTGAGGGAGCGAATGAATCCAAGAAGACAAAGTGTGGGGAAGCGGTTGCGTCCAATAGTGATACTCGAGGGCGGTGAAATCACGCCAGGTATTCGATCCGTCCTGATCAAAGAAGGTGAATTTTACGATGCCGGATTCAAGCATCAGTTTTGCGAGGAGGGCTACAATCAGGAGACGGGCCAAACGCGAATGCGGTATAGGTTGGCTCCGCCTGTGAAGGCGAACGGTTGGCAGGAAAGGCATGGAAAGAAGCAGAGTCTCGACGAGCAGAATATCCCATTGAAAACTGAGAAAAGGCTCGCCCACCACCATAAGCGAGAGGTAGCAGAGGTAGCACAGCAGACCCGAAAGCAAAGGAAGGAAACCAATTCCAAGGGCAAGGGCCGCAAGCGAACCAAGAACGAACAGAAGATGATGGTTGGCGAAGGGGGAGAACCAAAGCAGGGTGGGGCGAAGCACTATTTTCGGCCAAAGATCCTCTTCGCCGTCGGCAAGGGATTCGATTTTATCCAAATCCTCAATCCATGGATTTAGACCATCTGGACCAATGAGTGCGTCCGCTTGTGACCAATAAGAGATAAACGCCAAGAGAGTGACGATGCCCAATGCCCTTCCGTATAACCAATGGGCTCGGCCAAAGGAGGAGTTTCCGATTGCCTCAGAACCTAAAAAAAACTGAAGGAATTTGTTGCGAGAATAGAGATTGCCAAAGGATGTCCTGATCCACTTGAGCGAGAAAGCCATCGTTCAAGAATCAGGGAAAGGGTAAATCTTGGCAAGTCGTCAATCAGCTGTCATTTTTAATCATTTTTTCCACTCTTTCCATGAGTTGATGGTAGTGGTTCGGATCCATGGCAAAGGATTCGATCGCCAGTGGGGGAGGNTCATCGGTTTTAGGAGGTATGCAAATGAGAAATGACTTTCTACTGGTTTCCGTAGAATAAGTAACCTCCAAAGAATTCTCGGAAGCTTGGCTTTGAACAATCTTAGGATGATGATTCACTACACAACCATCTATCTTACGGTATTTCCCAATGCAAATCGTTCCCATTTTTTGGGCACAAAAAAACCCTTGCCGCATGGATAGCGACAAGGGCTTTTCAAGAAAATTTAAATTTCTTATTCGGCAGGAGCATCTCCTTCAGCAGGAGCGTCCTCTTCACCGTGGTCATGGCCTTCACTGCAGCACTCGCCGTCAGCTCCGCAACATTCTGCGTCAGCGTCACCGCCACCACAAGAGGCAAATAATCCAATAGAAAGTAATCCGAGGATGAAAAGCAGGTTTTTCATAATGTAAACAATGTGTTTTGGTTAATGTTTGAATTTTGTCGTGCTAACGACTCCNCAAGGCTTTCATATTACATGTTTAAGTCAAGTTGAAATTGGAAGGGNNAGGACTTGGGATTTGGTGCCCCTAAAGCGTTTAAAAGACCGGNAGGGCAACAATTTCATGCTCATTGGTCATGAAAATACGGTCCCCTTGCCTCGGCTTTACTTGCATCAACCCGGTGAAGGATCCGAATGCGGGTAAGATAATTCGGTTCTCGCTTACCAGAAAACAAGCGGATCGAATGCCAGAGCGAGCTTTTCCCCGAAGAGCGAAGCCCGGATGTAAGTGACCTGCCAAATGCGGAAGCTCCGGGTCTTCGATTGGGTGGTGGCGACATTGCCAACTTTTCAAGATCCAGGGTTCGTCGTGGCATACGATCTCCAGTTCGGGCCAAGGGTCACCGGATTGCCGATCGTGGTTCCCACGAACCAAATGCACCTCCAGTTGAGGGCAATTCGATCTCCATTCCAAAAGAAGGTTTTTCACGGATTCGCTTCTTCCTTGTCGGGCATGAAGGAAATCGCCAAGAAAAACGATTTTCATGCTCTGGGTCTGCTGGCAAAGTGCCAGAAGTTTTCTGCAATCATCCTTGGAGTTTTCATCGGATACCGGGATGCCTGCCGTACGGAAGGTCGCGGTTTTGCCGAAATGAGGATCAGCAATGAAAAGCGTATCTTCGGCAGGCCAATGGATGGCCTTTTCCGGAAGCAGGNGGANGGTTTCTTTTTGCCANGTAATNTTCATGGTNANNAGAACACGCATGAAGGAACTAGCCTTCGTTTTCAAGGTCCTTTGCCATTTTTCGAACCCGGTCTCCCCATGATTCGCTGCTCACTTGGGTACGGAGCGATTCGGCCCAAAGCGGAAAGCCAAAGGGGGTCAATCGTGGGGTTTTTCTGATCACCACTTCCTGCTTTTGGATCTCGAGAAGTTTATCCTCGATTCGCCGAACCTCCAGTTGCCTTTCCAGTACCTCTCGTCGCGCTTGCTCNAGCAGAAGATTCCCGGGGTCATACTTGGCGAAAACATCGAAAAACAATCCGCCCGAAGCCTGAACCTGACGGGCGGATTTCTGAGCACCCGGATAGCCCTGGAAAATCAGACCGGCCACCCGGGCAACCTCCCGAAACTGCCTTTTGGCCATTTCACTCAGGTTCATGCAGGCAAGCAATTCGTCAAGCAAACCCTCGGGGGAAAGCAATTCGCTCCACTGCTGCCGATCGAGGGCAAGGTCGGNGTTCGAACAGAGGTGGAATCCGTAGTCATTAAAGGATACGGAAAGAGACATGGGAGTGATCTTGGACATGCGGTAACTGACCAGAGCNGCCAGTCCTTCGTTCGCCAAACGACCGGCAAAGGGGAAGAGAAACCAATTGGTTCCCTCTTTGGTTTCGGTTCTCTCGATAAGGAATTCCGAGGGTTTGGGAAGAATGGAAAATTTNTCCTGCAGGGCGAGGGTGGGAGAAATGGCCTTCATCTCCGCCCGGTCAAAAATTCCCTCACTTGCCTGGCGAATCTTTTCGCGCACCGCCAAGGCCAGTTCGGAGGACAAGGGGGATTTGCCTCCACCCCATACTGGAATCGCTCCTTTTCCAGATTTCGCTTTACTGACGATGGCGGTGAGATCGCGCACTCGTTCAAGTCGAAGAAGCTTTCCGGCAAAGAAAAAATTGGCTTTGGGCTGAATCCTCGAGATGAAGGACTCTTCGATCGTGCCCAGAGTTTTGCCCGTTTTGAATTTGACGGTTATCGCTGTGTCGCTGGTGATCGTCCCGATGGACATTCGGTGAAAACGACCGATCACCTTAGAGTTCACAAAATGCATGCCATCTCTATGGGCGACCCGTTTAAATTGATCATAGGCCCGCAGGGTTTTGCCTCCCCTCATCACGAACTCGAGGACCCATCCCCATTCTTTCTCAGTGATATGCCGATAGGACCAGGCCGAGCGGATTTCGTTCAGGGTTGCTTTTTCCTCGAACCCTCCACCCAGAGCCAGGGTAACCAAGTGCTGGGCGAGGAGGTCGAGCGGTGCCCGCAAGGGTTCCCGTTCCTCGATCTTTCTAGCTTCCATGGCCTCGCGGGCGGCGGCGTATTCGATCAGTTCCATCGCTTGGGTGGGTACGCAAATCACCCGACTGGTGGCACCGGGTTGGTGTCCGCATCTTCCTGCTCTTTGCAACAAGCGGGCAACTCCCTTGGGGCCGCCAATTTGGATGACTTGTTCGACCGGGGAAAAATCTACGCCCAAGTCAAGGCTGCTTGTACAAACAACGGCCCGGATGCTTCCCATGCGCAGACGCTCCTCAACCTGAGTGCGATCCTTGCGATCCAGAGATCCGTGATGAATGCCGAGATCCTTTTCCCATTGGGGGCGGATGGATAGAAGAGCGTGGTACCAGTATTCGGTTTGGGAACGGACATTGGTGAAGACGAGCGTAGTGCCTGCCTTTTCAATTTGCCTGGCAACCTGTTCGACTAATCTTCCGCCCAGGTGTCCAGCCCAGGGAAACTTTTCCATGTTTTTCGGGATGATGGTCTGAACCACGAATTTCTTTTTCAGGTCACCGTTGATGAGGGTGCCTTTCCCTTCGGTTCCAGTCAGGGTCGACAGGGCGGTTTGCAAATTCCCGAGAGTTGCGGAAAGCCCCCAGGTTTTGAGTTGTGGGTTCCAACGGCGTAACCGTGCCAGGCAAAGCTCGGTTTGGGTTCCCCTTTTAGTGGCAAGCAACTCATGCCACTCATCGACGATGACTGCCCGGAGATCGGAAAAAGCCGACTTGGTGTCCGGGTAGGAAAGGAGCAGTGACAAGCTCTCCGGGGTGGTGACCAGACAGGAGGGAAAGCGTTTTCTTTGCTTGGCCTTGAGGGATGCGGAGGTGTCTCCGGTCCGGGACTGAATGCTCCAGGGTAGCCCAAGGCCTTCACTCAATTCTTCGAGCGTTCGGGTCGTGTCCTCGACGAGTGCCCGTAGTGGAGTGAGCCAAAGCACCCGCAATTGGGGTGCCCGTTTGGGCATTTCCTTGCCCTTTTGTTCGGACATCCATTCCAGTAGGGTAGGCGTCCAGACTGCATAGGTTTTTCCGGTGCCGGTCGGGGCATGGACCAATCCCGATTTTCCATCGGCATAGCTTTTCCAGGCTTTCTTTTGAAAAGGGAAAGGCTTCCAATTGTTTCGAGCAAAAAATTCTTCCGCTTTTTTAACGGTTTTTCTGTAATAGGCTACTTTACTCAATAATCGGAATTACCTGATGGACATTTCATGAAATTTAAATTACTACGGCCTTCCAATAAGTTTCAAGCCTGCTCGAACCATGGCCGTTGAATACTTGGCCCATCGGGTTGCCTCGTCCATGAATTCGTCATCCATTCCGAGCTTCTTGGAGATTTGATCAAGTAAGTTCTTCTGCTCTTCGTCAATTTCGTTGTTACAAAAGCAGGCACAAAGTAGCTCAAGCATTACGGTCCTTTTGGTTTCAGGACTGGAATCATAGAAACTCTTCACCGATTCTTCAAATCCCATATTCAAGGCCAAATCAGCTTCCTTTAAATTCATTTCATCAATAAATCGATCAAGTATTTTTTCTTCGAACTCATCAAAAATGTCATCCGTCATAAAGAAATGTTTAGCTAAGG
>NHCT01000017.1 GCA_002167605.1 Verrucomicrobia bacterium TMED40
CAACCTATTCAAATAGAATCAGTCATTTCTTGGGTATGTTCCACAAATTTTCCATAGCAATTCTTCTGCTTCCTGTTATCGCGGTTGAGTCTGCCGTACTCTTTGTTAACAAGACCCCTTCGGTACAATTGGAATTTGAATCCATAGGTTCGAGTTGGGGAAATCCATACATCAACCTACAGGACGCCTTGGAAGCAGCTCAGTCGGGAGACGAAATTTGGGTAGCCGAAGGCACATACACTCCAATGGATGGTATTGATGATAGTGAAAGGTATCCCAGAGAACAGTCCTTCCAACTCAAAAGCAATGTATCGCTCTATGGTGGGTTCAGGGGGTTTGAAGGTTTTATTGGACAGAGACCCGGCGATGCAAACAACACGATTCTTAGTGGAAATATTCATTCAGATTATAACCAATGGAGCCTGCATGTATTGAAGGGTGTTGATCTCAATGGCACGGTAACCATCGATGGATTTCGTATTGAGAATGGAAATGCGAATGGAGTTCGAGACGGTTTTGCCGAAACCGGTGACAGGGATGTTGCCACTGGTTCTTCAGTAAGGGAAGTTCCCGGACTTGGCTCGGGACTTTTCCTGTGGAATTTTAGTGGTGATCTGAACATTAAAGGTTGTATCTTTACCGAAAACTACTGTGAGCCTGAAAAGCAAGATGATGATGGCTCTATTATCTATGTTCGTATAGATCCTGATCTGTATAAGCCATTAATGTCGAGCAGCCTTCCTTCTGAATACTTAGCACCAAGTATTCGCTCTCCTACGACTCCCGTTAATTTTACCATTGTTGATTCTTACTTCTTCGGTAACGAGTCGAACAAAACCATTAGAGTGCAGACGGAGAAGGAATCAGGGTTTATAATAGACGATGGCACTGTTTTTTCGCCGACGCTTGAATATCTTCCCATGGGTAGTTTTGTGGCTAAAAACTTAGAGTTTTCATACAATAAAGGAGGTGCCATAAATGTTGATTCAGAACTTGCATGGCAAGAGCTTGTGCTTGATCAATGCATATTCGTAAAGAACGAAGGTTCTTCTACTACTGTAAAACTAAGTGGCCGAGGTAATGCGGATGTCATGAACAATGTTTTTGAAGAGAATGAAGCCGGGTTAAATTTAGCTTTAACGGGAGGTTGGGCTACCATAAAATTTGATAACTTGAATTTCGAAAAAAACAGCGGTGCTTCCGCACAGCTTGAGTCTCAAAATCTTAATGTCATCAATTCGTTGTTCGATTCAAACGAAGGAGACTCCCTAGAAACTTCTTTCCAGAACACAGTGTATATATCGGATTCCGAATTCACTAATAATAAAGGATCCTCCCTTTCAGCTACCGGCTCCGTGGAAATAGTCGATGCCAACTTTTCCAATAATTACAATGACTCTGCAAATGTTAGATCAACAAACGCAGTGGTTCGGAATTGTATTTTCAAAAACAATAAATCTGGATCGGTCGAGGCTGGTGGGGGAGATATCCAAGTTTCTAATTCAAGATTTACGGATAACAACGGAACTGCCCTTTTATCAAAATCTTTGACGGCAAGTAACTGCGAGTTCACCAACAACCGAAGCACCGGAAATGGAGGAGCAGTGAGCTCTGGAGATGTGAGAATCTCCGACTGTGTATTTAGAGGAAATTATTCCAAATTAAAGGGTGGAGCCATCTATCTTGGTACTGTCTCGGCAACATATGTATCCTATGGTAGATTTGTTCGGCCGGTACGTCACATCGATAAATGCGTATTTGATTCCAACATAGCTACTTACGAAGGTGGAGCCATTAGTGTTTGGAATGAAGAGTATATTGATTGGTACAATCAGGATTATGATTATACCAAACTCTCTCGCTTTTCCCTCGAGCCTATTGACCGCCGGTATGCCTACCTTCTGAATGTCAGCAATTGTATCTTTTATGGCAACCGCTCCCAACGTGGAGGAGCTTTTGCTGGATATGGAGCCCTAATCAATTGCACATTTAGCCAGAATTCCGGTCATGCAAGTGCCTCGGTCTTCTGCCCGATTAGCAAACATCCAAGAATTGCCTACACCAGCCTGACCAACTGCATACTTTGGGATAACCATAACAGTTACAACTCAAACGACCGTCATGGTATATACAACTCCTGGAATCTTGGTAATCAGTTTCAATCTTTACCCGTGGAATTTTGGATACCCAAATACGCTGGGGATCCGGATGCATCCGAATTTAATGATGGTGGAAGTCTTGAAGACTTTATTCAAATCTACTATGACAACAAAAACACCACTCCCATTCTCGCTCACAATTGGAACGACAACTCCAATCCTTTTCAAGCGGCATATTCGGCGGATCCCAAGTTCGTTAATTTAGCAGACCCTGATGGACCGGATGATCTATGGATGACCGAGGATGATGGATTGAGGTTGCTACCAGAATCCCCAGCGATTGACGCGGGGAATTCAGACTTTCTTTCCATGGACGGTTGTGATTTGGATAAGGATGAATTGCTTGCTGAGTATACGCCAAAGGATTTAACAGGTAACCAACGCATCTATGGAACAATAGATCTTGGGGCTTACGAATACCGTCCCCGGCTTGCAATCAACTCTGCACCGGGTTGGTTTGACTTGGAATGGTTCGGAAGGTACTACGAGAACCTAGAGCATGCCAGCTGGATTTACCACTACGACTTGGGAAGATGGGTTTATATCGACGAATGGTCCCCTACTGGAGTCTTTTTGTATATCGATGGGTTGGGATGGACTTGGACAAAAGAGGGAGTGTATCCTCATCTTTTCCAGTTTTCTGAAGACACATGGATTTATCTATCTGTCCAAAACGAAAACCCTGACCGGTACTATGATCATACCCTGAAGGAGTGGATTACCTTCTGATTGCAAAGGTCCAAAAAATTAAATGACCGCGTCTTTTTCGAGAAGGTCTGCGTAACTGCGCATGTATTCAATCACATCATTGCGTTCGTTTCGTTGGAGGTAACGAAAACCACCTTCGAGGTTTTCCAAAACCCGACGGTCAGAAAGGTATTCCAATTTTACGATATCGTTATGAGTCACACCATAGCGTTCGATGGTGATGAAAATATCATCCACTTTGCAACCGGTTTTGGAACAATAATCAATTGCATGTTCAGACCACTCATCGAGTTCAAAGTCGATNGATTCCACNATCTCAAAACTACTCATACCGGTTAANGTNTGAATCAGGTGNCCAGCATTNCAATGCCCCATGTGACCCCATTGGTANTCAATTTCCGGGTTTTCCAGNCGGTCTGAGGTTTTGCGNAAAGCATCCACCAAAACAAGCTTGGTATGTTGGATATTTTCCGAGTAAGAGTTTGGTAGGGTCATGATCTAACATTTAAAATAAAGGCGAGATGTCCTCTTTTCAACTCCAGAGGCCGAGTTTCTGTAAAAAACAGGCTAATCGTATAGTTTTCCGAGCATTTGCAGGTTTTTCTTGGCCAGAGCATCTCCACGACCGGCTGCAAGGGAAAACCATTTCATGGCTTGTTCAGAATCTTTCGCAATACCTTTGCCACGGAGGCTCATTAAACCCAGATATCGGGCAGCTTCTCCATCTCCCTGATCGGATGCCTGAAGAAAAAGTCCCCGGGCGGACTCGAAGTTAACCGGTAGTCCCCTACCCCAGTAATGCTTTTTCGCTTCTTCACAGAGAGCGGACGGGGTTGCGTTCGGAGTAGGGGAAACATTTGGGGAAGCATCTTCTTTACTTGGTGGGGGAAGGTCAACAACCGGCCCTGGACCGGTATCGCTTGGAGGCTGTGGAATAGATGGTGATTCGGAACTTTCATACACGGAGGGAAGGCGGGAACTTGAAAAAGTTGGGGCTTCCGAAGAGTCCGGCGCTGGAGGCGGGGGAGGAGGAGCCATAGGTGGAGGGGGAGTGGAAGCCAATGGTACTGGACTTGGCTGAANCTCGGATGTGTCTTCGAGCAAGAGCCTTTCATATTCGGCAATCTTAATCTTCGCACGCTCTTCCTCCTGATCCAAAGCAAGCCGGGCGTACCGAATCGCCAGATCAATTTTGGGCGGACCGGCCACTCCATAGGCAAAGAATTCCGCCACCGCCAATTGGGATATCGGGAAACCTCGATCAGCAGCGGCCCGAAAGTTGACCAAGGCCATTTCCTGATCAAGTTCAACTCCGATGCCCTTGAAATAGGAACGCCCCAAATAATGATAGGCAGCGGGAAGTTTACTTTGAGCGGCCCGCTTGAGAAGATTGATGCCTTGAACGAGATCTTTCTCAATCGCCATTTCGGGATCAATGATTTCGTGCTGTTTGAACAAGGCATATTGAACGGATGCGGGCTGGTATCCCCCTTGGGAAGATTTTTCGTAATGTTTGGCCGCAAAAGTGAAGTCGGGGATCAAATCGGGTCGTACTTCGTCGGATGTGAAGATCTCTCCAAGGGCATAGGAGGCTACCGGATCATTATTTGTAAAGGCCTTGATCAGTCGGGCGTCCGGATCCTGAAAAGCCTCAAGGTAATGCTTCCGGACTAGAGCTTCATTCGGACCATAGGGTTCAAACCGAGCCAAGTACCCAAGTGCAAAGTGGCCCAACCAATGATTCTGCCCAGCGGCGGCTTGAGAAAGTTCCAAGGCTTTGTCCATGGAGAGATCCAGACCCTTGTCCCCATGAGCGTAAGACAAAGCAAGAAAACCCTGGGCATACGGNTCATTTTGAGTGGACGCATCCTTCAGATCAATTAAGTCTGCTTCAATCCACTTTGAACCCTCATTGCCACTAAGGGCTTGATAAAGCAGGCAAATAGCGAGAATGTATGTGGTTGTTCGAATGTATCCCATTTCAAAAACATTAATTTTTACCCCAATACACCTAACTGGCAAGCGTCAAGCTCGCGAGTCTTAACTGAANACCCACGCCATGAGTGAACCCAACCCAGGTAAATCCATTCTGTCCAACCCCGGCAAGGAGTCGATTAGGCAGTTCGTCATTTATGCGGAACACAAGGTCGGCTGGCTCAATGATTTCGTATCTATGCTCAGAGAGGTGGATGTGCATATCTTGGCTATCTCCGTTCTCGACACTTCCGATTCTGCGGTGATCCGATTGATTCCCAATTATCCCAAGGATTTGGCCCGATTACTCAAATCACAATCGATCACCTATACGGAACGCGATGTTCTTGCCGTAGAACTGCAAAACGAAGAGGCGATGCAAAAGGTCACTCACTCCCTTTTACGAGCCGAAATCAATATCCATTATGTCTACCCCTTTCTTCACCAACCCAATGGTAAACCCGTTTTGGCGATGGCGATGGAGGACGAGGATATAGCAGAGGACGCACTCAAGCAAAACCACCTCAAGATTCTATCTCAGGATGACTTCGCCAGGTAGGCGTTCTTACTCCTCCTGATCTTCAATACAAGAGGTAAGAATTTACCTGAGAGCGGAAGCTCCGGCAGGCCGAGTCCCACTTACTGAAAAACGAATCCAACCCAACGGCGGAACCTTGAGTACTCAACTGTTTCCACCAAGCCAANGAACCCACATGTTTGTTGAAAAGCGTGATTTCGGATTCTTTAGCCTGCGAAAATGGACTGGGCTGCTCCCACTTTGCGGATAACCGCATCATATGAAAGGCCAAATCGGTGGGACGCCACGCCTTCCAATTGCTTATAACAATATAGACTCCGGTGGTCTCGATCCCATTGGAGTTTGTTAAGGTCTTGATCTGGAAAGTAAGGCCGGCCAAGCCAATCGNATCCAACTCCGCTTTCAAGTCACTGGGTTCCACTCCTTCAAATGTAAGGAAGCGAAAGGGATGAGAGGTGCCAATTCCGTGTTTGAACTTGCCCATTTGTGCCCCCAAACCGGTCATGGGGTACCCGGCAACGGAATCCAAGGTTGGAATATTCGGGGAAGTGGGGTACCAGGCCAATCCGGTTTGAGGCCATGTCATCGTGCGATTCCACCCTTTCATAGGAACGATCACCAACTTTCCTCTTTTGCGAACGGACTCGGAAACCTTCAAAACACCAGGAGTCTTCTTGGACCACAATGCGAGTTCGGCAATGGTCATCCCATGAACAAAAGGCATCTGAAAGGCACCTACATAAGACATGCACGGCTCGTCCATCATGGGCCCTGCCAATTTCATGCCTCCTAAAGGGTTCGGCCGATCCAGAACAACCACTTCAACCCCAGCGTCGAAACAGGCTTCCATGACGAGACGCATGCAACTGACATAGGTGTAGCAGCGAACCCCCACATCCTGGAGATCAATCACCAGCGAATCCAATCCGTCCAGCATTTTGGGAATCGGCTTGCGATACTTCCCATAGAGAGAATAAACCGGCAAACCAGTCTTTTGGTCGATTTTATCATCGACCAGAACCGCTGCTTTTTCATCTCCGTAAATCCCATGTTCAGGACCGAAAAGGGCGACAAGATCGACTTGAGGGGAAGAAAAGAGAACCTCCACCGTACTTTGCCCCCGACCGTTTTTGCCTGCTGGGTGTGTGAGTAAGCCGACTTTCTTACCGGAAAGAACCTCGAATTCGGTTTCGGTCAAATAGTCGATNCCCAAGGATATCTTAGCTTGCCCGACCGATGAGTGGGTGACCGCTAAGGCACACAACANAGGGAAACACCGCAGGATGCCCCCAATCTTGGACAAANAGGTTTTTGCGGANGATTTAGGAGTCACTCGATCGTTCATNCTCAGATTTGTACAAGTTGGCGGAAAACTTGTAAAGAAAGACCGCCACAACCCCTAGAAATATACCAATGATCGAACCTCCAATCATCATGGGAGGAAAGGTATCAACCAAAGCCCAAAGGTCCGAATAACTGAAATCGGACCAATCGTAAGTACGCTTAAGTAATTTGTTTCGCTCGTAATCCACACCCACCAAGTGCAGAAAAGTCATACCAATCTGATAGTCGGCAAAATAGATCGGGCCCATCGTCAGGGGATTGGAAATCCACTGCAAGGCAACGATGACCGGGAGGTTCGCTCTCAGTAAAATAGCCAAAAAGAAAACCACCAGCATTTGCAGACCCACGACCGGAAGCATCGCGATCCACAAACCCCAGAACAGGGCGGGAATAACGGTTTTTCCACGGAATGACCACAAGTAGGATCGCTCGTATGCAGTCTTGGAAAACCACTTGAGGACAGGGTAGCGATGAACATTGGACCTTCGGGGTAATGGACGCATCCATTTCTTAAGACGACGGATACGTTCAAAGCGCGGATTGCTTACTTTAGTATTCGACTTGTTCGAGCTCATTCTTGATTGGCCAAGAGAGAATCCAATTTCGCCTTGAACAAGCCAGTCGCCTGAGAAAAATTCTCCTCAAGACTCAAATCCTCACGCCCAAAAGTCTCAATCGAACAGGAAGGAAAGCGGTTGATGCATTCTTGCCTTGCCGTATCTTCCACGGAACCTGCCAAGACCAAGCAATTCTTCTGGTGTTTGTGAGCCAAACGAATCACCTCAAAGGGACCTTTTCCACTCATTGAAGTCCGGTCGAACCTCCCCTCCCCTGTAAGGATGAGATCGCTTTTTCTTATTTGTTCNTCCAAGCCAAACCAATGATCGAGNAGGGAAAACCCGGGTTTAAGCTTGGTCTCGTATTGCAACGAAAGACCAAATCCTATCCCACCGGCTGCACCGGTGCCGGGTCGTTCGGCCATTTCACGAGCACCCGAAAAGCTTTGTTCGAGAGCTGCGAGCATATCGATCACCGCACCTTCCAAATCGGCAAGNTCGTTTTCAGGTAAACCTTTTTGAGGTCCAAATTGGTAGGTGGCCCCCTCGGGTCCCAACAGTTGATTCTTNACATCACATGCGATAACGATAGGAGGCAAGTCCACCAGTTCATCGGCTTCGATTCTTGCCACCCGGTTCCATTCAAAGGGTGAAGGCACTTCAATTCTTTGGTCATCCTGATCTAGAAATCGAAGACCAAGGGAAGACAAGGCTCCCAAGCCGGCATCATTCGTCGAACTCCCTCCGATCCCTAGAAGAATGACCTCCACGCCCAACCTGGCTACTTCTCGCAGGAGATCCCCTACCCCAAGAGTCGTGGTCTTCCAGGGGTTTCTTTCCCCCTCCTTCAAATCAGCCAAGCCGACCACCGAAGCCATTTCCACAATCGCCAGTTTTTCCGAACCGCTCAGACCAAGAAACTCAAGGGCTTTGGGGGTTAACCGGTCCGCCTGGCAAAGTCCAAAACCTACGGTTTTGGTTCGTGCCAAAGAATCCCGCACCTCGAACTGCCGATGCTCCCCGTCCGCACCCGTGGTTAGGATTGAAGAGAAACCCTCCCCCCCATCGGTCAGTGGAACGCTAGCGGAAATGAAATCCTTGCTTTGGCTGACCAAGCTGGAGCGGGCAAGCGAACACATTTGTTCGGCAGTAAGAGAACCCTTGCATTTATCGAAAGCGAGAAGAACACGCATCCTTAAAAAGTTTTATCGGACTTCCTGGTCGTTGGCTAAATCGACGATTTTGAAATTTTCCAAATGATAGGAATCGGAAGCTTCGAATTCTATTTTCAAATCGTAATTTCTTTCCATCGTTTCAATCAATGTAGAGTCCGGCCCACGNAGCCGGCGTAAAGTGCTGGGGTGAAGAAATACTTTGAGACTGAGGTTTCTTTCAGTGGAAGGCTCCAAGCGAGAACGCCTCACAGCGCTGGTTATTTTACGCTGAATCTCTATGCTCACGGAGCGTGGGGACTTTACAATTCCACGACCATTGCAATAGGGGCAGGGTTCGTAGACTCCACTTGACTTGCTTTCATCATGCCTTTGCCTGGTAATCTGCATGATACCCAGTTGAGAAATAGGCAGAATGTTATGCTTCGCCTTATCGTCCGCCATCGAAGCTTTCATCCTCTGAAAAACTTTTCTTTGGTCATTCTTATTTTTCATGTCGATAAAATCGACGATGACCAGACCTCCGAGATTTCTCAGGCGCATTTGCCTGCAAACTTCCATTGCGGCCTCAATGTTCGCTTGCAGGATAAAATTCTTCCCGTCCTTACGGTCCCCCTTATGACTGCCGGTATTGACATCGATGGAGACCAGGGCCTCGGTCTCCTCCATAACGATTTCTCCACCCGAAGGTAGAAGCACGCGCCGCATGAAGGTCTGTTCGATCTGCCTCTCAACATTGAATCGTTCGAAAATCGGGATTTCCTCAGCAAAATGGCTNACCTTGGACTTGGATTTAGGGGAAATCCTTTGAATCGTTTCNATCAGTCGGTTGTAGTCCTCCTTCTTNTCAACCTGAACACGGTCGATGTCATCGGTAAGAAAATCCCTTGCGGTCAACCCGATCAAATCAGGCTCTTCGTAAAGAAAGGCNGGACTGTCCTGAGACTGCATCTTGGCCTCAATCTCGTCCCATTGCTGGAGAAGCAAGTGAAGGTCCCGGTCGAAGAATCGCTCGGGCTTGTTCTGACCGGCGGTTCGAATGATCACTCCCATTCCTTCCCTGAGGGACAGGTTTGAAAGGATTCTCTTCAACCGGGTGCGTTCGGATTTTTCTTCGATTTTCCGGGAAATCCCACACTGTCCGGCATAGGGCATTAGGACCAGAAAACGTCCGGGTAAGGAAAGGTTCGTGGTGGTCCGAGGACCTTTACTACCAATTTGAGCCTTGGTTATTTGAACAACGATTTCCGAACCAATCGGAAAGGCCCGGGGAATGTCCTTGATCGATTTGGCTTCGTTCTTACCCGAAGACTTCTTCTTATTTTCACGGACAATCTCGATCGAGGGATCATTGTTGGCCCCCGGGAGCATATCCCAGTAGTGAAGAAAGGCGTTTTTCTCCTGACCGATATCAACAAAAGCCGCCTTCAAACCAGGTTCGAGGTTTTGGACCTTACCTTTGAAAATGGCCCCAACCATTCGATCTTCATTCAAACGCTCGACATCGAAACCTTGTAAAATCCCATTTTCCATCATCGCCACACGACGCTCCAGAGCCTCGGTGTTGATGATCAATTCCTTGTAATCCTTATCCTTCTCTCGACGGAAAAAAGATAGGATGCGTTCTCGGATCGGACGATTTTTAGACCGTTCCAATGCGGATTCCCGTAAATCCTTCTTATCGATATGGATGGGTTTGGGCTCCGTCGGAGCCTGGGTCAAATCATTCTTGGGCTCGGCATTTTCAGCCGGTTTCCTATTCGATCGATTTCTTCTGCGTCTGTTATTCTGGGAGCGATTCTTGGTGTTTCTAGACATTGGGTTGAGGGATGGAGAACCCACAATCAGTCATCGAATGAGCAAGGTATCTTAGAGTGAATAGTTTCATCTAAATTCCTTTCTATGCCGATATACGCTCTGTACCACTCCGAGCATCAAAAAACAAGTTACGAGGAAAGTGCCTCCATAACTCAAAAAAGGCAGGGGTAAACCGGTGATCGGGGTAATCCCGATGGTCATCCCAACGTTGACGAACAGATGTGTCATCAACAACACGGAAACGCTCACCGCGAGCATAGCTCCAAACCGGTCGGCAGCTTTGGTTGCGACCTTTAGGCAACCAAATACGACCAGGAGAAAAGCAAGCAAGGCCAGGGTGCTTCCCAACAAACCGGATTCTTCCGCCAAAACGGCGAAAATGAAGTCGTTGTGGGCTACCGCAGATGGTAGATAACCGAGTTTAGCCTGCATGCCATCACCCAAACCTTTGCCTGTTATTCCACCGGTTGCCACGGCAATGAGAGCTTGTATGCGGTTCCAATTGGCTCCTACTCCATGAGGGTCTTCTACCTCAGGGGCAATAAAGGTGAGGATGCGTTTGCGTTGATAGTCCTTGAGTGGTACGAGAGACGTCTCCTCATAGGCAATAGTTGCCTCGGAGGGACGCGGGTTCTCAGATTTATATTGATAGTAACGAAATACGTCCCACCCAAGCACACCGAGAATCACCACAAATAGAGCAAATGTGGCAATAAAGAACCGGGTTGGTATGCGGGTGACGTACAAAAGAGAAAAGGCAATGGGTGGAAAAACCAAAGTAGACCCTAAGTCGGGTTGTAGAAAAATCAAGAACATTGGTAGACTGAAGCAAAGACCCAAGCGGACAATTCCACTCAAGGAATCGCGGAGATCTCCGACCTTTGCACGGGCCAAAATGCTTGCCCCCATGACTAAAGTTGCCCATTTCGCGATTTCGGAAGGTTGGAATTTAAAAAGTCCAAAATCAATCCACCTCTGGGCTCCGTATAGGACCGGGCCACCGAAAACCAAAAGCAGGGCAAGAATCGCCAAGGCGTAGACAATATGGGCATATCTCATCCAAATCTGGTAATTGACCCACGAAGCCACAAAATAAACTGAAAAACCCAGACCGCACCAAATGATCTGCATCTTCCACTGACTTCCTCCCACATAAGCCTGTGCCGAGCGAATGAAAAGGACGCTGATCAGACTCAAACCGACAAGGCACAATGGAGTGATCCAATCGGTTCGAACCTCCTCCTGTAAGATTTCGTCTTCCGGCATACCCTGACCTCCTGAAGGGAAACGAGACGTTTTGAGCCTATCCTCCATGGAGACTATTTGCCGTCAGTGGAAAGCAAAACCCGAGCCATTTGATCCCATTCCTCATTCAAATCCTCCCGAGCCTTAACGGGTTTTCCCGCTCTCGCGTACCAATACTCCGCATTCCCCAAATCTCCTTCAACTCGGTGTAAATAAGCATGGACCCAGTAGCCCTCTGAATCGTGAACCTCCTGAGCAATGGAATGAGCTTCTTCCCAATCCCCTTTTTTGGCCCACCACATCGCCTGCAAGCAGGGAGATAACTCGGGTGAGGGTTGTTTGGTAAGGGCAATATTTTCCGAAAATTCTTCGAGGTTCATACGGTTTGAAACATGGGTTCCTTCTACTCTTTCACCCGGCGCCACCGAGTTCCAAGAGATACGGAAAATTGAAACTTTCTACGGTGTTCACGAATGACAAAAGGAAGGTCCACGGATTTCTCCAATTTGAAGTGCGGGCTTAGGGCTTCTCCCAGTGCCTGAGCGGAATTTCCATTGCCCACCCACTTGTCTTTGGGGGTGAATTCCTCCAGCCAGGTGAAAGGTGTGGCCAGCAACAGTTGGCCACCCACTTTGACCAAATCCGGCAAGCGGCTGAAAAGGACATGGGGGTCAGGTAAGCGGCAGATCAGATTGGCTGCGTGCACCAAGTCGAAACCCCGCCATTCATTCGGCAAATCGCAGGCGTCTCCAACAACAAAGCTCACTTTATCGGAATGCTCGGGGCAACGAACGGTTCCTTGCCCAAACATATCCCCCTCCTCCAAGTATTTGTATTCCAAAAATCCCTGTCGTTTGATTTCATTGGCGGCTTCAATGAAAGATTCAGAAAAATCCAGTCCGGTCACCCGGTCAAAGAAATTCGCCAGGACAAAAGAAGAGGCTCCAACGGCACAACCCAAATCCAAAGCCTTTCCCGTTTGATTGGGAGCGGAGCGATCCATTAATTCGGTCACGGTTCGATCGGGAAAACGCAAACCATTGACGGGACCATCTTTCCAAGGCATAAGCTCATGGTCTTTCCCATAATGGAAAAGCAAGTACTCTCCCAAGAGCTTTGAACTTTCGTAGGAATTTGTCACTGGCAGCCTTATCGAATTACTCTCTTACCCTTTCGGCAAGGGAGTGAAAAGTTTTACGCAAGGTTGGGTAGAGTGATCCGTATATCGAATAAAGCTCTTGGTACTCCTTGGTGTTTTCCCCTGGAGTCACTCGCTCTGTTTCCGCAATCCATTGGTCACTAGCACTTTCCACACTGTCGAAAACACCCACCCCCACCGCTCCAAGTAATGCCGCTCCGTAAGCGGCACCTTCCTTGGCATTCACCAAGGAGCAATCCGCCTGAAAGACATCGCACAACATCTGCTTCCACAAACCCGAACGGGTACCGCCCCCGGTCAGGATGACATTGGATGGATCAATGCCCAGCTTGCGCATCAGCGACAGGGAATCGTTCAGGCCAAAGCTTACTCCCTCCAGCACTGATCTTGCCATATGTTCGAGACCATGCCGAAGACTCAATCCAATAAAGGCACCACGGGCATGAGGGTCGGGATGCGGGGTACGCTCGCCCGACAAATACGGAAGAAACAAACAACCCTCGGAACCCGGTGGCACTTGGGCGGCTCCTTGTGTAAGAGAGTCGTAGGCATTCGGACCACCTTCGCTTTCGAAGCGTGCCTCCTCTTTACCAAACTTGTTCTTAAACCATTGAAAGGATCCGGCAGCGGAGAGCATAACTCCCATCAAATGCCACTTACCGGGAACCGCATGACAGAAAGCATGTAATTTCCCCTCCGGTTCCACCCGGTACTGATCGCTTTGGGCAAAAACCACTCCGCTCGTACCCAACGTAACTGAAACCTTGCCCTCCCGGACGATGGCACTGCCAACCGCCTGAGCGGCACAGTCCCCGCCTCCGGCAATCACCGGGGTGCCTACGGGCAGACCGGTCGCCTCGTAGCCGTCAATGGAAATCTTCGCAGTCGCTTCAGTGGATTCGGTGACTTCCGGCAACCATTCCCTGCTCCATCCCAAGGAATCCAAAAGGGAATCCGACCAAGTTCTTTTTCCGACATTCAGGAGGGACATGCCGGATGCGTCGGAAACATCGGTGAAGAAATCTCCGGTCAATTGGTATCGAATGTAATCTTTGGGCAACAGAATTTTATCGATTCTCGCAAATGCATCAGGTTCGTTTTTTTGGACCCAAAGAACCTTGGGTGCCGTGAACCCGGCTAGCACAGGATTACCGGTGATTCGCAAGACCTCCGACTCTCCAATTCGTTCCGTAATCTCGTCGCATTCCTCGTAAGACCTTTGGTCATTCCACATAATGCATGGACGGATCACCTGCCCTTTCTCGTCCAAGGCCACCATGCCATGCATTTGACCTGTTAGACCGACTGCACGAACGCTCGAAGGATCAATCCCTTCAAGCAAGGAGCGAATGGCTTTTTGGGTAGCTTCCCACCAAATACTGGGATCCGTTTCCGCCCAAAGGGGCTTGGGAGTCAAAAAGTCATATTCGGGAGAACTGCTTTTTTCCACTTTGCCCGATTCAGACACCAGCAGAGCTTTTACGGATGAGGTTCCAACATCAATACCAATTGAATACATAACTCTAGGCTAAATACACCTGAAGACCCTTGGCAACGACAATACGAGAGTTGCTGCTAAGGAGCTAGTTCAAAGCTTTTTTGTTGTCGATGTTTTTCTCCATCTCCCGGATTTCATCCATTTCCACAAACTTGCTCTTCCCCCCGGTCATGGCTGCTATCAACTCAAGGGGTTCCTTGGCACCCGCGGGAGCCCCGTATCCGATGGTGTAAATTTTAGTGCGACCCTTCTTTTGCTTAATGATCTCCATGCCCTGAAAATTCTTATTTGAATTTCCATCGGTCATGAAATAAATGACATCCGGTTTCGGGTTCATGTAAAAAGCCCAGTCAAAAGAATTGTCCCAAACCGTACCGAAAGTCAGGGGCGTATCATGCACCGCTTGAACCAGTCTTTTCTTGATTGATGGGGTAACCGGCAACCACTTTGGACGAACCGGTTCGAACCCGTCATTGGGTTTCCAACCTCCGCCATTCGAACCGCTCCAATTTTTATGGAGAGCCTTCGCATCCTGACCAGCCACCCAAGTTGGTCCCGAAAAGAAAATGACGGAGATCGAACCGACGGCGGGCAGTTTTTCAATTGCAGCGCTTAATTCGTGCCTCATCACCTTATCCCTTCCATTCATCGAAGCTGAATAATCGATAATGAACAGGATCTTGTTGGCTTTTGACTTCACTCCCATGAAATTCGATGCAAACGCCTTATTCAAAACAGACATATCGACATCCACCCGAACATCCCCGATATCCCCCATCGGACCCACAGCGATCGCTGGATTAAGATCCTCCGTCTTAATATCTACCACCGGGGCAGAAATATCCGAGATCGCCTGTGCCTGAAAGGTAAAGGAACGGGCGGGCTTGGCCGACTTTTGTCTTTGCATCAAACGAACTTTTTGCTCCTGCTTTTTGGGTGCGGAGGAAGGTGTGCCCGCATCCGCAAAATCCGAAGCGGTTTCTCCGGCAGGTGCGACCCAGACCACAATGTTCCACAAAAACCCAAAAAGAAGGATCACCAGAAAGAGCGAAAGCAACAAACTGTTGAGCAGGCGAAATTCCCTGAAATATTTGGACGCCGAGCCCTCGAAAGGTTCGGGTGCAACCAAAGTTTCTTGGTTTGAGGTATCTTGAGCGGACGATTCTTCCATATGGTACAAGCATCAAAACCCGAGGGCTTCGACACTGACTAAAAGATGCTTCCGTACTTTGGCGTACGCAAGTGTTTTTTTCCTTCCGTGAAACAAGGGAGGCAGGAAGTCCTCTAAAGGATTTCCTTGATCAGATGGCCGAACACTTCAGTCAAACGCATGTCTCGACCACCAAAGCGAAAGGTGCTCTCCGTATGCTCGATTCCTAAAAGATGAAGCATCGTGGCATGCAAATCATGAATTTCATATCTGTTTTCCACCGCCCTGTATCCGAATTCATCGGTTGCTCCAACGGTGACGCCCGGTTTGATCCCGCCGCCGGCAAACCAGGTGGTGAACCCAAAGGGGTTGTGATCTCGGCCGTTTGAACCCTGAGCAAAAGGGGTGCGACCAAACTCACCCGTCCAGACAACCAGAGTATCATCCAGCATACCCAGTTTCCTTAAGTCGCGGATTAAGGCTGCGATGGGCTGATCAACAGATTTACAATTCTTACCATGACCATCCACTAACCCACCGTGCTGATCCCATCGGTCTCCATTACCGCCAGGGCAGGTCAGTTCAATGAACCGAACGCCTCGTTGGACCAATCGACGGGCGAGGAGGCATTGCATTCCAAAGGTTCGGGTATTCTTGAAATCAGAATCCATCCCGTATGATTTTTTGACCACTTCAGATTCACCGGTCAAGTCCATCAACTCGGGAACGGAAGTCTGCATTTGATAGGCCGTTTCGTAATTTTGAATCGCTGCTTCGACTTGGGGATCGAAGTCCATTTNCGCNAAGGATGAGCNATCCAAGTCGGAAAGCAGAGATAATTTNTTNTTCTGTAATTCAGNCGATTTTTCTTTGGGTTTGATATTGGCAACCGGTTCATTTTGAGGNAGAAAAACCGACCCTTGGTAACTGGCTGGTAAGAAACCGGAACCAAAACAATCCAAACCTCCAGGAGGAATCAAGCCCCCGTTCAAAACCACAAATCCGGGCAAATTCTGATTCTCTGTGCCCAGGCCATACCCNAACCAAGCCCCCATACTCGGCCGGCCTTGAAAACCACTACCGGTGTGCAAAAAATAATTTGCGGATGTATGCTCTGAAAAATTGGATGTCATCGATTTCACCATCGAGATTTCATCAATCACATCGTCCTGGGCAATGTGGGGAAACAGGTCGGATACCCAGTGACCACTCTGCCCTCTTTGCTTAAATTCCCAGGGGCTCTTTAAAATTTTGCCAATATTATCAAACTGAGTGGGGGCCAGTTTCCCAATGACCTCTCTCGGGTCTTTCCCATTGTATTTTTCCAAGGCTGGTTTGTAATCAAAAATATCCACATGGGATGGCCCACCGTCCATGTAGAGAAAAATCACATTTTTCGCACGGGGGGTAAAATGGGGTTTCCTTGGAGCCAAAGGAGAAGCAAGTGAAGCATTGCTAAGAGCGGAAAAAGCAAGTCCACCAAATCCCATGGCACAGGATTGCAGCATGGATCTACGGGACAAGGGTGTATTAAATTGATTACAATGCATGGCTTCGAAGTTTAGTTGAGAAAAAGGAATCCTTTTGAATTGATCAAGACATGGGCTAAATCGGCCCAAACATGTTCGGTAAGACTCCCATGGGCTTTGGTTTGAGTTTCCACAAAAGCGAGAAGTGTTTCTTGGGCTTTGGGGCTTGGGGGAGTTCCTGTGATCATCTCAAAAAGACTAACAACTGACTCCGTTTTTTGTTTCTCTGTCTGAAAAATATTTTTACCCATCAAACGACATTGACCAATCACAAACGGATCATTCATTAAAGCCAAAGATTGGGCCGGAACATTGGAAACAGATCTTTTGCCCTTGGTCCCAAAGGGTGCTGGTTGATCGAAGGCCAGCATAAAGGGTGAGAGGAAATTGCGGTAAACGGAGCCGTAAATACTCCTTCTACCCGCGCCGTCCAGCGGTCCGTTTTTCTTTCCTCCTCGACCCGTCATAAAAGCAGTTTTATAAATTGGAACCGAAGGGCCAAAAAGCTGTTTATCCATTCGTCCTGAGAAAGAAAGAATTGAATCCCTGATGGCTTCTGCCTGTANTCGACGAACCGGCATCTTATGCAAAAAAATATTTTGCGGATCAGCTAAANTGNCTTCNCCCTTATCATTGGATCGGTTTAAACGACTCGATTGACGATAGGTTTGAGAAAGTACAATTTTTCGAATTAGATTTTTAACGGACCAATTGTTTTCTCGAAAATCAGAAGCCAACCAATCAAGGAGTTCTGGATGACTGGGTTCCTGCCCCATCGGTCCAAAATCATCTGGAGTCGGAACGATGCCCCGACCAAAGAACTGCAACCATATACGATTCGCCATTACGCGGGACANGAGTGGGTTATCCGCGGAGATTAATTGATCCGCCAANTCNAGGCGGGATCCGGTTTTTCCNCCNAAGGCCGTAAGGTTTCGNCCAACTACCGGTTCGCCCAATTTATGAGGACTTCCCCGCACATAAACATTTCCCTGAAAAGGACTCCCCTNCCCCATGGCCAATGCATATCTCTCACGGGGNGTNTTTGAATCAATAGCTTCGGCTTGCCTCAATCGTTCGGAGATAGCNTGTTGATTCTCGAACGGAATGAGTCTTTCGCTGTNCAGGTAATTAAGAAATTCATTTTCTTCTCCTGAAAANCTTCCCGTATTCATTTTATCGAGTGATTTTCCTAGAAAGTCATCNAGGAANTGGGGAAGATTGCTTGCCTCAACTTTGTCATCCCCCAGCAAAAGAGAAAACCTAGAGTCCGGCCTTCTTCCAATTCCTGAATTGGCAAACCTTACTTGATCAATTTCCANGTAAGCATCTGTACCCCGATCCACAAATTCAAGATANGCCCAATGGCCTTTGTATTTTTTGGGCGATAAATTGAACCATCGAAAATTACCCTCGGAATTTGCTTCCTTGATCACAGTACCGCCAAAAAGTAAGCCCGAGTGTTTACCCATATGATAATTATCAATCACAACTCGCATAAAAGCATTCTTTGCTTTGGCCTTAACTAAAATTTGATCATGCTCAATTTTGAAATGTGGGGACCGCAGGTTCCCTACCCGTCGATCTCCTAAAACATGAGAGGAAAGTACATTCCGATTAGGAAAAAGATTCGATCCGTCGAACGGAATGAGTCGATGCCCTCGTGGTTTAAAAGCCTCACCTGTGAACTCCCAGCCCTTGGGGATTCCCGAAGAAGTGAAAGAAGCGAAGGATTGACTGTTTTGAATGAAATTATCTTCCGCATTGACGAGTCCAATGTGCGAGTTTTTGGCACTTTTTATTCTTTGTGACAAGGAGTGAAGGTTGTCTAGCTGAGTAAAGTGCATGCACCATGCACGAAGGGTATTACCATTTAAGCCGTATTCCTGAGCATATCTTTCAACCACTGAATTCGGAGGCACTGGTTTGTCAGGCTTGGAAACTGTCGGAAATTGAGCAAATTCAAATTGGTCAGCATGCACATGCCCCCACCTGCCTGTTGCTTGGTCAACGATCCTAATTTCGACTTCCCTAAAGTAGTAATCCACCAAGTCCCAGCTCCTGGGAACCAAGACATCACTGTTTTCTCCGCGAGAGACCAAAAGCCTGTTGCCATCTGCCCATAACTCCACCCCCACCTCATTGAACTGACCACCTCCCACGGAAAAATTTAGAAAACGATGTTCCACCTTAATTTTTGGAGATAGTAGCGATCCCATTGATTTTTTTGGATCTTTATTCAATGAGGAAGCCCATCCAGTTCCTGTATATCCAGTGACCGAACCAGTATCAGCCGAACCCTTCATCCTAGGTGTAAGAAAAGCGTTTCCATTGGGTCTCCAAGTGCCAAACCCATTTTCAAAATCTACAAGTACTTCCCCCGAAACATTAGCCTCTTTACTGCTGCCTGCATAGTTTGAGTGCGTAAGCTGCGAAGCACCTTTCCAATATTTACTAGGAAGATGAATAGTGTGGAAATCCTTTTGCTGAGCCGTTAGGGAGGAAAACGCCGATTGGCATAAGGCTTCAATTTCACTGGCAATCTCCTCTCTTTTACCGCCAACATCCAAGGGGTACTCCTGCCTATGACTACCCTGCATAAAAGCCGCCAAAGAGTAGTAATCTTTTTCCGAAATCGCATCAAACTTATGATCGTGGCAACGAGCGCATCCAATCGTTAATCCAAGGAAGGTCTTTCCAAATACATCCAATTGACTCTCCATACGATCCGCGTTGTCCTGCTTGGGATCGGTGGGTGCATGAACCGCTTCGTGAAAATACCAAAAACCTGTTCCAATAATCGATTCGTTGAATTTTTCCCTCGGATGCCGGCGGGGTTCGTCCATCAGATCGCCGGCAACATGCTCCTTGAGAAATTGGTCATAGGGAACATCCGCGTTAAAAGCGCGAATCAGATAATCACGATACTCATGGGGGTTTTCCAATGGGTAGTCGAACTCATGACCNCAGGTTTCCGCATAGCGAACGAGGTCCATCCAATGCCTTGCCCACTTTTCACCAAAATGAACGCTGTCCAGCAAACGCTCNACCACCGTTNCATAAGAATCCGTGGATGGGTCNCCTAGAAATTGATTNATTTCATCTANCCCGGGAGGAAGACCGNTCAGGTCGTAACTTACGCGACGCAACCAGGTCCTTTTGTCANTCTCCTCAGCAGGAAGNAAGCCGATGGTCTTCAATCGAGCNNGGATGAAACGATCAATTTCATTAAGATTCTGACCCTTGATNTCNGGAACTTTNCTCTTGGCAATGGNACGCCAACTCCAGTGNTCCTGGATTCTTTTTTCCATCTGAAAAGCGGATCTTTTCGAAGAGGAAGATACCTGTGGAGCAGGCTCATCCGGCCAGGGTGCACCTTGGCTAACCCATTGCTCGAAATCAGCCAAAACTTTCTTTTCCAATTTCTCTTTCGGAGGCATTTGAAAATGGGGGTCATCGTAGCGAATCGCTTGGATAATCAGGGACTCCTCGGGTTTTCCACCCACCAGGGCAGGACCGGAATCTCCCCCTGCTTGGATGAAATCAATATGATCGAGCCGCAAACCACCTTTGATCTTGGAAGCCCTAGCACTATGGCATTCATAGCATTTTTCAGCCAAAACCGGACGAATCCTCATCTCAAAAAAGGAATGATCTATAGCCCCAAGCAAANAACCCGAAGTCATAAAANAAAGACTGGTAATCAATGNCTGAGACAAGGTGAGGATGCTTTTCATGCCNNTATTCATTGTTAGCATTTCTTTCCTCTTGTCAAATTTTGNGGAACATTCCAATCATGACTTTCGAAAAGGAGCAGGCGGGAGATATTGAATTCATTAAAAAGGGTGGCNGGATGTATATATACTACCAAACATATATCCTTAAATCGCTTGTTTAGGAATACATATCCTTGACTATCGCATATCGATTTTTGACTTTAAAGAANNCCAAATGCAAGCCAAAGACAGCCATTTTTCCAAACAGGTCACCGATGCCCGGCAAATTTTCTTCGGTATGCCAGAGGAGGCCCCANAAGGGCTACAGGTNGTCAGCGTAGGGTGCGAAAGNTGNCTNCCCGAATACCTTGTGGACCGGAAGACTTTCCCTCAGCACACCATGGAGGTGGCGAACCTCGGTTTCACAACTTTTGATTTCGTGATGGAGGGCGAGGGTTTCCTCTCCCTGAATGAAAAGCCTTACCGCTTAAAGCCCGGCTCTATCTTCTGTTACGAAAGAGGAGTAGCACACCGCATTGAGAACTCGGCAAACAAACCCATGTTAAAATATTTTTTGGTCTGTGCCCACCCATCGGGAAGGCGACCATTGGGTGCATTGGATTCCACCCCGTTCGGTGTCTTTAAAATGCATTCTCTGGGCGAAATCATGGATCTTTTTGAACTTATCCTAAGCAACGCCAACCTTGACTCCGACCATGGAGTGGATATCTGCAATTCTCTGGCCAAGGCATTGACTCTAAAGATTTGCGAAAAATCCAACGGATTGACTCAATCGGAATCTCGGGCATGGGACACTTATCACCGGACCTTGCGTTATATGAGNAGAAATTACTTTTCNATCAAATCAATTGAACAACTTGCCGATGAAGTGAATATCGATGCCGCCTACCTATCGAGAATTTTCAGAAGGTTTCACAAGGATACNCCCTACCGCTTTCTGGTTCGNCTCAAAATGGGTCATGCTGCCTCTCTTCTNCTGAATTCTGGAAAGCTGGTCAAAAATGTCGCATTTGAACTGGGCTTCGAAAATCCCTTTCACTTTTCAAGGGCCTTTAAATCAGTCTATGGAATTTCTCCCGAAAACTTCGTTAAAGAAAGACAACAAGAAAACCAAACCNACCNNATCCNATGAAATCCNCAGACACTCCGATGGGAACGAACCTCGTTATAGAATATTGCCCGGGTTGCCGCTGGCTCCTCCGTTCCGCCTGGATGGCTCAGGAAATTCTCACCACTTTCGAAACAGAAATTGAGCAAGTCAGCCTACGTCCATCCAGGAACGAGGCCGGGCGATTCCNAATCACTCTAGGGGAAGAGCTTATATGGTGCAGGAAGCAAAACGGCGGTTTTCCTGAAATCAAGGTTCTCAAGCAAAAAATCAGGGATCTTGCCTCTCCGGACAAAACACTTGGTCATTCGGATTCATGAGTTTGGAAGGGGGTTCCCGTTTGCTCGCCTCGCTCTTTTCGGGCTTTGATCATTCGATTCAATCCNTCATTTCCGAAATAATTCAACAACTGCTTGTCATCCATATTTCGAAGATCCACGACAATCAAGCCATCCAACGAATTCCCAAAGCTCCGGTCCACNGCAAAACCGACGAAGGAACCTCGTAATTTCAGGTAATGTTTGACCAAAACCGGAACGCCCTTTCCGTCAGGTTCCACGGAAGACACAACTGCCGAAATATCCTCCAAAGTCCTGCCCTCTTGCTTCACCCACTTCCTAAGAGCAGGACTCAAGGGTTTAGTTCGAAAGGGGGTCTTTGCCTTAGTTCTTTTGGCAATGGATTCCGACCACTGTTTGGTGCTTAGAAAACGCACCATTAGGTTACGAGAAAGTTGTGAGTAGGAAGATGAAATACTGACTGGCCCATAAAGAACGAAATGATCGGGTCTCTTGTTCATGAATTCCCCGATTCCCCTCCACAAGAGACTCAGGAGGGAGAATCTCCTTTGGTATTCTTTAATGATGAATGATCGTCCGACTTCAACCGCATTTCCAAGTGCCTGATAGAATCCGCGCCGAAGAGAAAATTCCGATGTCGCGTACATGCCTTCCTTGCCTTTTCTAGGAATGATTTCAGTTGCTACGCCGAGCCGGTAGCCTCCAACGATTCTTTGGCAATCAGAATCCCAAGCAAAGAGTTGGTAATACCANTTATCAAAAGGGTCTGAATCATATGCTTTTCCAGTCCCCTCCCCGACTTGCCGGAAGGTGATTTCTCGCAAACGNGANATCTCGCTCATAATCGTCGGAGTCTCATCTGAACGAATGCAAAAAACTTTAAAACTACCCTTTTCAGCATACAACCTCGAGGAATCCAATGCGTTAATCTCCCTGACCAGCTGCCCGGTGCTTCTTGGTTCGATGACTGGCACTTCCCTAGATGATTGTTTTCCAAAGGAAAAGGAATACGGAAAGGTAAATTGGGACTTTTCTGGTCTTTTAAGAGCTTCAACGGAAATTCTTGCGAATTCGCTCAATTCCAGATCATTGGCAAAGGACCTGATTTTGGATTGAGAAATGGGCTCACCCACTCGAATTTTAAATTCTTTGTTACATTTATTCAAAAGTTCCCGCCCCAACATGAGTGTACGAAGCGAAGGATGGATCATACCCAAAAGTTGAAAAAGGTTGCTGTTCCTTCCAGTAAAACAAATCGGCAAAATTCGTGCATTAGTCATTCTAGCCAAACTAAAAGGATGCAGCGACCAATCGGGATCCACCACATGGCGATTCTTTAGGGAAAGCGATGCGACTTCACCGGCTGGAAAGACCCCAAGACAATTACCGTTTTTGAGAAACCTAGCTGTTTCAAGCATTGCACCAAGATTTTTTCGGGATGTATCGTTTTGCATAATCTCGAACTTGAGTAACCATGGTTCCATTTCATTAAAAACGCCGAGCAGCGTGTTGACCAACAATTTGAAATCAGGACGAAACCTTGCCAACAGAGCACCCATCGCCAATCCATCCAATCCTCCGTAAGGATGGTTGGCCACCACGACCAATGGACCATCGGAAGGAATTCTGCGAAGATCATCTTCATCAACCTTTATTTTAATACCCATTCGCTCAAGCACCGCATCAAAGAATGAGATTTCACTCGTTTGATCACGGATTAATTGAATGGATTCCGAATAAATAATATTCAGGTTATTGAGGCCAAGCGAATGTTCGGCGAACCGGCTAAGAACTTTGGGCAAAGTATGGCTGCCTAAATCATTTGTTAAACGACTGAAGCAAAGTGGCTGATTCATCAAAGAATCAACCTATGGCATTTTCAACTCAATCTTTCTCGATTTTTGTACCAATTATGAAAAAAGGATTGCAGGCAAATTACTTTGTCGAAATGGAACCCAAGAACCCATGAAAGGTAACATAGGAAGCAAGTTCTTCTTTCGCTTGCCTACAAGTCTCAGGGGTAGAAACTCCGGTAGATTCCGCAAGAAATAATATATACGAAGCGACTCTTTGAGCATAGAGAAGTCTGCCTTCGTCACTGATTTCATAAAACCGACTTCGCTGTCGGTAGCCCGCTGCCTTATGATTGCCAAGGGCAGACTTATCGGCGCTTCCATCGGCAGCCAAGACATAAAGGAAATTGTACTCGAACCAAAAGAAATGCTCAGGATCAGGGTCCAAAGCACCCAGGATCGCCCGGCAATCGGATTCACTTTGGAAAGCCTGTTCGGCTTGTTCCTCTCCGATGGTTAAACATACGAATTCGCGGGCCATGTTCCGTTCTGTTTCGTCCTCCGCAAAACATCCGTTCGATGCCAACTCCACGGTGAACGCATACCAGTCCCGCCAAAGTTCTTGATCTTCCGGATTTTGGGAGCGAGACAAAGCCACTCCCATCTCGTAGGTGTAACGACCACTGGTTTTGATTTCCAAGTTGCTTCCGGTCACTTCACCAACCACCTCGTAATTTTCGGCCGACTTACCGGATCCAGAATGGAAACCAATGGAAACATCGAAGGCTTGGCAAACCGCCCATATCGGCTCAACCATCTTACGTAGTTGTTCATTGTCAGGGTAAGGAATGTTCTTTTGGAAACCAAAAGCCGGGGCAACGAAGTGGACATCCATTCCCATTTCGAAGGACAGGGCCAGCATCACTGCCGTCGTCTCCGGGGTGGTCAATCCAGGAAGTTCGTCGATCGATAATTCACGCAAGTAGTCGCAACCCAACTTGGTCGTGAAGTTTTGCTCCCGAATGGACCGGTATTTTTCGTCCCGAACCTTCATTTTTTTCATCGCAGGCCAGACATAGGCTAGCAAACCGTTGAATTCGTCTTCGGTGGGTGACAAGTTTGCTTGCTCGACCCGCTTGCGAGTTGCTTCGACCAATTGACCCGGAATCTCCTCCTTCACGAAAACGGCCTTTTCCTCCGGCGAGTCGGGCACTTCCGTAATAGCCAGCTCAGGAGATAGGTCGAAGGTGATGTAACTCGCGAACATGCAACCAGCGACGAGTTGATCCTCGCGCTCATCGAACTTGCCCCCAATAGGCTGATGATCAGCATTGAAACTCCAAGGAATTCCAAGCTTGTGAAATCCATTTTTGAACTTGGAAAGAATGCATCCGTGAGTCATGCCCTCCACACTTTGTCCTTGGTGCCCTTCGGGTACATCACATCCAATAAAAGGAAAAGGTACGGAATCCAAATTGTCCGCCAACATTTCATCGACATCATAGACCAATTCTCTCGGGATGCTGTTTTGGTTGGCTGTAAGCCCTTTGCCTAAGCGACTCATGGCCCAATCCACGCCATCCCAATGCAAGGTGGTGAAACGAGCACCAATGCCCAGGGTGGATTTCCCCAAATCTCCTTGAGCCGAGGGAAAGGCATGGTTTCCGGAATCGCATTCCTGCATTACATTCTTCAGTTGGATCAGGTTTTTGAAGGAAGCGGGAAAGTAAATAGTGGAACCGCTCACGTGACCTTGGTTCATAGGGAGGTCCGCTCCACTAGTACCTGCGGTAGGACTTAGACGCCACGCATGGTCGCCCCATACGTCCTCCACCACAATCCATGACCCGTGGTTCGAGGAAAAGGAACTTTTGGGATACTCCCTCAATTTTACGGAAGAATCGATTCCTTCAATAAAACGATTCCAATCCAAGCAAAAATCGGGACTAACGCATGGGTTGTTTTTTATCCAAAGACCGTTTTCGGCAAGAAAGGCATTGATGGATGTAAAAGAATAGGGGCTGGATTCAGATTTACTCATCAGAATTACTTAGGGCAAAAGAATGAGCAAGTCAGCGAATAAATAATGCTTTTCTAAGCCTTGGAAGCCTGACGTTCAGCCATTTTCTTTTTTAGAAACTCATCACCAATGACTCCGAGCAGGATCACCATTCCCAAGATACCGAACTCAAGGTGAGTGGAAATTCCAACCATGTTGATGGAGTTATAAATCAAGCGGATCACCGCTGCGGCAATTACAACACCTAGGATTGAACCCTCTCCACCACGAAGACTGCAGCCTCCAAGAACTGCGGCTGCAATCGCATATAGCTCATAGAACTCACCGGTCTGAGCCGGCTGAACTGAATCAAGTTCGAAGGCAAACAGGATACCGGCAATGCCCGCAAAGAAAGAACACAGTACATAGGCGATGATTTTCATGCGGTCAGTATCAATACCACTGTAACGAGCTCCATCCTCGTTGTTGCCCAGGGCGTACAGGTATCTTCCCCAAATGGTCTTCCTCAAAAAGATGGCACTGGCAATAGCAAGAACAACTAAAAACAAGGCAGGAGTCGGGAGATTAAATCCTCCTAAGGGAATTTTACCACTGAAGATAAAGTCCAGACCCAGAATCTGATCCAGGTTTGCATAGCCCTTGTCCCCTTCCAAAGGAACCGGTCCAAGCGATTGGTTGTCGGTCAACCATCGGCTCAAACTTCGATAAATCAACAAGCCGCATAAAGTGACGACAAAAGGTTGGATATGGGCTTTGGTGATCAGAAGGCCATGAATCAGCCCAATGACCAGGGACATGGCTAAAGCCAAACCGATTGATACCCATGGATCCAGCCCCTGCACTTTAAGACATAATGCGAGCACCACTGCCACCAAGCCCACTACAGATCCGATCGACAAATCGATTCCGCCAGTAATAATTACCAAAGCGACTCCGATGCTCATCACGGCATACAAACTCGACCACTTGATCAGGTTTTGCATGTTGTAGGCGTTCAAAAACTTCGGGTTGATCATTGCGGTGATCGCAAAAATAACCACCAAGAGTACAAAAATTCCAATTACATTTTTCTTCATAAGACCTTACGCTGCTTTTTCTCCACCTGTTGCTAAATTCATAATTGATTCCTCGGACAATTCCTGACGACTCAATTCGCCCGAAATCCTTCCCTCGTGCATAACATATGCCCGGTCCGCCATTCCCAAAACTTCCTCCATTTCACTCGATACGAAGAGGATGGCCATTCCCTCACCGGCCAGTTTCTCCATCAGTTTGTAAATTTCCCTTTTGGCACCGACATCAATACCCCGAGTAGGTTCGTCCAGCATCAGGAGTTTCGGTTTCATCGCCAACCATTTTCCGAGCACGATCTTTTGTTGATTGCCTCCCGAGAGGAAGCGAGCCACTTGTTCAATATTGGGTGTCTTGATCTTCATTTGCTCGACCGCCTGGTCTGCGATCATCCGTTCGGACGATTCGTTCAAAAACCCTTTTTTCTGATCACGTTCCAAGCTTGGCAAACTTGCATTTTCCCGAACCGTCATGGGTAAGACCAAGCCATGCAACTTCCGGTCTTCGGGAGCCAGGGCAAGGCCGGCATCAATGGCATCTGAAGGACATTGGGGCGAAAACCTCTCCCCTACTACTTCCAATTCCCCGCCCAAAGCAGGAGTTACTCCAAAAAATGTTTGTAAAAGTTCGGTTCTACCAGCTCCCACGAGACCCGCAATCCCCACAATTTCCCCTGCCCGGACTTCGAGCGAGACGGGGATTTCAGGATAAGTCGGAGAAACCACTTTCTTTGCCTTAAGCACACTGCTTCCAGGCTGATGGATTTCACGGTCATAAAATTCACTTAAATCGCGTCCGACCATGAGGCGCACCATGCTTTCGTGGTCGATTTCATCCTTTGCTAAATCTCCGGCATTTTCGCCATCCCGGAAGACCGTCACCCGATCCGAAAGTTCCTTAACCTCACCAAGGCGATGAGAAATGTAGATCACGCTGATGCCTTGGTCTCGCAAACCCTTCACCACCTCAAACAAAGTTTCGGTTTCTTTTTGGGAAAGGCTGCTGGTTGGTTCATCCATGATCAAAACCCGGGCGTCACAGGACAAGGCTTTGGCAATTTCAACTAATTGTTGTTTCCCAATGGGAAGGGATCCGGTGATCGTATTCGTCGGCAAATCAAGCCCCACTCGCTTAAGATGCTCTGCAGCTTGGCTATGTAAGTCCTGCTCGTTAATGAAACCTTTGGATCCCGGTTCCCGGCCCAGAAAGATGTTTGAGGCCAAATCAAGATTTGAGGCTAAGTTGAGCTCCTGATGAATCAGGGCAATACCTTGATCCATGGCTTCTCGAACATTCTTAAGAGCCATGGGAGATCCATCAATCAGGTACTCTCCTGAATCAGCAGGTTGGACCCCGGCGAGTATCTTCATTAAGGTGCTCTTGCCCGCTCCATTTTCGCCAATCAGTGAAAGAACTTCTCCTTTTGCCAGAGTCAAAGAAACCCCCTTCAGGGCCAAAACTCCGGGAAAACTCTTGGTCAAATTCCGGACTTCGAGAAGCAAGCCTTCTTGATCGCTCATTTACTCGGATTTACCAAGTTCAGCCATTTCCTTTTTCTTAGCCCAAAACTCATCGATGTTATCCTTGGTCACTTCTAAAAACGCTACTTCCTGGTAGGTGGAGACGGGGCTATTTCCCTCGTGGATATTCTTAAGCATCTTGATGGACTCATAGCCATACTCCCAAGGTTGCTGACTGATGGTGCCGTAGGCATTGCCATCCGCAATTGCCTGGAGCAACGCATCCTGCTCATCAAATCCACAAATTTTAATCTGGTCCAACTTGCCTGCCTCCTTGATTGCATCAATGCACGACGGGGAGTTGTAGGCAAACAAGCCCACCATGCATTGCAAGTCCTTGTATTTGGTAATCGCATCCTCCGCGTTACTCTTCGCCTTGGCTTTGTCAAAATTGTCGGTGCGGGTGTCCATCACGACATACTTCGAACCTTCAGCGGTAAGGTTGGTGGCATCCACGGGGTCATATTTCACTTGATCAAGACTTTGCACGGGGCGACCCAGAAGTTCGTCAATCACGCCCTGTCTCCTTTGGCGGGCATTCAATTGCTCAAGGCGTCCGACAAAAAGCATAACTTCCCCGCCTTCGGGCAAAGCCTTTTTGACCAACCCCCCTAAAGCCCGGCCGGCTTTGTAATTATTAGTGCCAATAAAGACCAACCTTTTGCTCTTAGGGGCGTCCGAATCGTTGGTTATGAGAATGGTGTTTTCCGCAATCTCATTGAGAAAAGGAGTCTGGTTTTCAGCGTCAACCGGACTCACCGCGATTCCATCAATCCCCTTGGCCAAGAGCGTTTCCATCATCCGCTTTTGGTCAACCACGCCCTTCGGGGGCATCAGCACCTCGCAACTAACTCCAAATTCCTTTTCGGCTATACGCACCCCTGCCGCACACAGATCCCAAAAAGGGTCCACTCCATTGGTCACATAAGCGAAAGAGGACGAGGCACCGGCTGCATCAGAATCACCTTCGGTTGAACCGCCACCGCATCCGGCGAACCAAAGACAGGGAATTGTTAACAGGGAAACTAGGATTCGAATTTTATTCTTCATTGTTTTTTGAGGGAATAGGATTTGAGTGAAAAGTTCTACCACGGAGTGCGCCCACCATTCACGCACAAAGTTTGACCGTTGATGAAGGAGGCCTCGTCCGAAGCAAAATAGGCAACCGCATTTCCCACATCTTCAGGCGTTCCCCATCGCCCGACTGGAATTGTGGAAAGGTAATCATCCTTGGCCTCTTGTGGATCATCCTGATGCCGATCCGTGGGAATCCAGCCCGGGGCAACCGTATTGACGGTGATGCCAAAGGGGGCTAACTCATTGGCCATACTCCGACTCCAACCGATTTGGCCACCCTTCGCCGCCACATAGGCACTGAATTGAGGGACAGAGCAATGAAAGACTTCGCTGGTGACATTGATGATTCTACCTTGTCCACGCCTCTTCATACCCGGCAAAACGGAACGGGCCAAATGAAAGGGGCTCATCACAAAAAATTCATACATCGAACGATAAAATTCAGCATCGTATTCCTCAATCGGCTTTTGCGGTTGGTCAGGAGTGGCGTTCGGAACCAAAATGTCCAAGGAACCGAACTTTTCCTCGACTGCCTCAACCATCGCCGAAACCTGATCAGGGTCCGAGGCATCGGCTCGTATTAATGTCGCATGAACCCGATTCTCCTTGAGTTCCTCCAAGGTTTCCTCGGCCTTCTGTTTGTCGTTCAGGTAATTCAAGGCGATCTTCGCCCCCGCCAAGCCCAAAGTCCTGGCGATTCCTCGCCCCAATCCTCGGCTGCTACCCGTCACTAAAGCTACTTTTCCCTTTAAAGAAAAACTCATATTATATCTATGTTTGTGATCTCGGACTTATTTGACAAAGGTGGGCGAAAGGCAACTAGTTTTATATTTAGAATGCATTTGATATATGATATTTCGCATCCCTCTATGCAAACAAGAAATACTAACTTAGACGATTTTACATCTCGACCTTTAAACGATTCGCGTCCTTTGATAAGGCATGCTCTCNACCTTTATTTTTTCAATCATCTTCTGCTCCTGCTTTCTCCAGGCCTTTTCAGGAGTGAAGCCCAAAATCGTTTTTCTNATTGCCGAGCGAGAATACCGGACTGAATCCTCTTTGCCAAAATTTGCGCAGGATCACTTAAGCAAAGAGTTTGATTCTGCCTTTTGCAGTGCTCCCGAGGAAGGTCCGTCTCGCCACTTCTTATCCAACACATCGTTCATCCCGACGGCCGACTTGCTCATNATCAGCGTTCGCAGAAGAGCCTTTCCGGAAAAAACAATGAACATGATTCGGGCTCACATCGAATCAGGTAAACCCGTNGTGGGGATTCGCACCGCCTCCCATCCATTCGAACTCCGCAAGGAGGAAGTCCCCAAGGGGCANGCGGAATGGACCAAATGGGACGCTGAGGTCATCGGGGGGAACTACAANGGGCATCTCGGCAAAGGCTTGATCTGTGTAATTAAGAACCTGCCAGAAGCTTCGTCTCATCCCATTCTTGAAAAGGTCNCTCTTCCCTTCAAAACGCCCGCCACCCTTTATCGAAACTCNNCCCTACCCGCTGCATCCAANCCCCTTTTAGAGGGGCGNGTAAAAGGGTTTCAACACGAACCGGTTGCTTGGACTCATATCAATTCCTGGGGAGGGAAGGTGTTTTATACTTCCCTCGGACACCTTGAGGATTTTAAAAAACCGGCTTTCAATCAGCTTCTTAAGAATGCGGTAAAATGGTGCCTGCATTCAAAAGGTCAGGTCCAACTTCGATGACCTGCCGTCCGATTCGGGCTTTTGATCCTTAAGTGTTTTCCATTNATCCGAATCTGGATCGCCCACNCGNAGTCGATAGGTCCCCTTNGCATCGAAGACCGGAGGGCGAAAGGATTTCCCTCTGATCCGAAGGGCATAAACCAATTCGCCGGTTGAGCTTTCCCTGAGTTCAAATACGGGATCTCGCATCCCCTTGACCTTGATCTCGGGCAAATAAGCCTCGGGCTTGCGTCCATAATTATCACTATGAAGAATCGTCTTGGGCCAACCNGGGAACTGATCCTCAGNCTTGGGGTTGGCCGCATCGAAGAGCAAGCGCCAACATTCCATAGTGATTGCTCCCGTCTTTGTATTAAACCGAGCAATTCCAAAACCCGAAGCCTTATCATGCAGAGTATTCAATCTTCCCTTGCGGTTTTTCTTGGCAGGATTCCCGATCGCAAAGACCGAAAGTTTATTGGCCAGGCCATCGGTGTAATCACCTGTATTGGCTAANCCGGGNTCAGGTCTATTCCTCACCGGAAGCCCCTCTCTATCCGGCAACCAGGATCTCGGGTATCCAGCCGCTATGCTAGGCACGCAAAACGAATAACCCGCATCCCCCCATTCATCAATTCCGTGATGGACGATGGANGACAAATGCTGGTCACCGGCATAATGAAAGACGAATCCCCGCCTCAACTCAGCCAAGGCCCGGTTTCTTCCAGCCTGAGGCCATCCGTTGCTGTCCAAATCCGCCACCAAATATTGTTGGTTACCTCCATGATAATTGGCCAGGTTACAAAAAATCGTCTGAGATAAAGCCACTTTCAAGTCGGTCCCCTTCCAGTCCCCGGCAAAATGANGTAAGAACTTCAATTGTCTTTCGCCCAAGAGCACCAAACCCTCCTTATCCACCGATACCGGATCAAAGTCNGGANCCTTGACATGATCAGGGCGACCCGGCCAATCANTCACCTTCCCCTCAGGTCCGGATTTGAATTTCCTGTCCTCCAGGATCGCAAAGCCGATTCGGCCATAAATCATATCCCCATAATAAACCCCAATCCCCCGCTCNACTGGAGTTGGATCGAAAGGCTCGGGGTGATGAGAAGTTTGGGTACGCTGGACCGCATTGACGAAATCCTCGTGCATCGCAAAACCTCCCTGAGAATGACCTTTAATTCCTCCGCAGTCACGNCCGGACTCCCCCCAAATATTCCCTTGGTAGACATCATGATCGTCTGGCAAGGCAATGGTCGGAAGATCACGCATCAGATCCCTGAANGCCCAACCCCAAAGATAGATCTTTCGTAAATAATTAAGCGTAGCCAATTCAACGGGAGTCCGATGAATGCCATATCCTCCTACGCTCTCGTAGATCTGATCTCCGGAAAAGAAAAGTAAATCCGGATTCATGATTCCGACATTCTCAACCAGCCTGGTGTTGGGAAAGGCGGTATCCTGATTCCCGGTGAAACCAGCCACTACGACCTCTTTTTTATCGATCGGATCCTTGCGAATCACCCCCTCAAAGTAGCTTTCACTGGTTGANCCATCCTTTTTCCTATCCTCAAATGCGACCCGATAGGCAACATCACGAGAATCCTCCCAACCCTTGATCCGGAAAGTTGCNGTCCTTGACAAAGGATCAATCCGGGCAATCCCTCTTNGCATCCATTTGCCGGACACATTCTTGGCNTCCAAACGAACTGCCTGGGCTTCCTTTTCTCCGAGTGGGGGCATCTGAGCGGTCAAGTTNAGAACTCCTCTACTCAGGGTGTGCATCGCATAGAGGATTGGGCCAAAGGCCANATCAGGACGCGATTGAATCATGCTGCCCTGGGCTTTCCAGTTTGAAAACCAAAAACGGGCAAGCTTGCTTCCCTGCTCCTTAGATTGACCGTCCATGTTGCATCCAATGGCAAGGTTTCCCTGGAGAGATTCACTTCTNACCTCTTGGCTNATGGTGCCCAAAATCTCTGTTCCTTCCGAACCNTTCAAGGCCGATAAAGAGAGCCTATGAAATCCTTTTTTAGTTGAGGGCTTNGCTTCNACACGGAGCGTGACCACACCTGAAAAAGCAATCGNTTCATCGGAGTCCACATTTCCAATGAACAATTTTCCGTTAATCTTGATACCTGCCGCTAATCCCTTTCCCATAATCAGGCTCGCCTGAGGATCGGCGGTCTCGGCATCAAGTACTCCGAGCAAAAAACCGGCCGATCCCCGCTTCGACTTCTCTTCAATGCCTACGATGGCAGAGGATTGAAAAGAGGCCTTCAGGTCGTCCACCGCCAAGCCAACGGTAAGCAAATGAACATTTCGGTTCGCTCCGTTTCGAAGACAAACCATTTTACCATCGCGCACCGCCCAATCTTCCATGGGGTTGGCCCAATAATCCTCACCTAACCAAACGCGATCATGGGTGTTGGTAAAGTTGCTTGAGAACTGCACCGCCTGAACAAGAAAGACAGGCACGAGCCAGAAAAAAAGGAAAGAGAGTTTAGTGGTCATGGTAGTTGGTTTTTAGTCAGTAAGAAAATCTAGTTAGTTTCCGTAAGAAAAGGATGGGGCACCGACCGCCTGTAAGCCGTCAACCGCGAAAACCTTTCCGGCATCGGGTTCCCTTAAAGTCTTGTGCAAACCGGTGGTTACAAACAAACGGTCGTGGTTTTGGCCTCCAAACGCACAAGCGGTCGTTTCCACACATGGAAATTCAACCTTTCGATACACCTGCCCAGCAACCGGATCGACGCATACAACCAATCCTCCATGGCACATTGCCACCCAAAGCTTATCTTCGGCATCGATGGTCATACCGTCCGGCGATCCGGCGATACCAGCATCTNCGGTGTCCATGACNAAAGAAGGCTCTCCGATTTCCCCTGTTTCATTATCAAAGGGATACGCCATGATCTTCTTGGTGGGNGTATCGATGTAATACATCACCTTCGCATCTCCATTCCAACAAATCCCATTGGAATTAGTGACATTAGAAACTTTGAGCGATAGCTTGCCTTGACCGTCGAGCATGTANAGGTTGGCATCTCCAGTCTTTTTCACNGTGCTAATGGTNCCACCCCAAAAGCGTCCACTGGGATCGCATTTACCATCATTGAATCGATTNTCAGGCCGTTTTTCCGCTTCCGGATCGGCAAGCTTTTTCCTTTCTCCCGTATTTGGATCAAATGTATAAATCCCGGAATCTCCGGCACAAAGAAACCCACCGGTTTTCATGGGAACAACTGTCCCAATGCGCTCCCCCATCTCCCAAGTCTCTTCGCTTCCCGTTTCAGGATTAAGCCGAATCAAGGTATGGCCTTCAATATCTACATAAAGCAAATGATCTTCAAAGAAAATCGGGCCCTCCCCCCAATTGGAAACGCGTGAGCCGACTGGTTGAATGGTAATGGTTTGGTTCATACTTATTTATTGGTTGCTTGGCTCACGGCTTGCAACCAATTCCTTGCGATCAATTCATGCCCTTGTGGTAAAGGGTGCACGCCGTCCCAAATCCAATGATCAGGAGAAACTTCCTCGGCTGCTTGATCAAATATCTTTTGAGTCTCTACATGAATGGCTTTAAATTCATCGGCCAAACGCCTGACAATTTCTCCAAGCTTATCAATTTCCCCACGCCAACGTTTCCAAACATCCTCCGGCGATAATCTAGTCATTCGCAAAATGAATGGATCCATTAACACAATTCGCAACTTCGGATTTGCCTCACAACTACGATCGAGAATAAAGCGATAGTCCTCTTCCCATTTATCGAAGTTTAAGGAGCTGCGTTCCCCTCGACTGATATCGTTGACACCGACTAAAATACTCAACCAGTCTGGTCTCATTTCAACTGCATCCTTTTGCCAGCGTTTTCTCAAGTCACTCACTTTATTCCCGCTTACACCCCGGTTAAAAAACTCAATTTTCGATTCAGGTATGTCCACGCCCAGACGAGCGGCAATCAAGAATACATAACTATGTCCCAAGTAGTGGTTACGATCTGCTTGGTTTCTTCCCCACTTCATATCCGTGATAGAGTCCCCCTGGAAGAGAAAGCGTGATCCCTTTTTGAACTTAGGAACAAGGTGGTTGTGAGCACCCGCAGAGGATCCGGGGGCAAGGCTCTGCTTAGCGTTCGAAGCAGTCACCGCAGTCAAAGCAGTCGCACAGGTTGCCCCGCGGTTGATAAAGGTACGTCGATTAATCATTATTTTTCTTTTATTTCCCCCCATGACTTCCGAAAGAATTTCATCGCTAGGTCATTGACCTCATTCCCCTCGGGCAAAACGGGCAAACCCGAGCCCTTCACTCCAAAGGCAATGCATTCGACTCCCAAAGAATCACATTTCCTCTTTACGAAAATCGCGTTATCCGGATGGTGGACGCGGTCCTTTGGCCCGGATCGGTTATACACAAAAATGGGCGGCCCACCCTTTCGCAACCGGGGAATCGTAACCAAGGGCGTACCCATTGGCTGTTGAATAGGAAAGATCGACTGAACACCCAGATCGAATGCATGGCCCACATGGCAGGTGATCAAGGCACCGGCGGAATTTCCCATCACAGAGATCTTTTCCGTATCGAGGTTATGCTTTTTGGAATTTTGCTTAAGAAAACGGATCGCTACGGGGCAATGATCCAAGATTTTCAAGTGTTTCCCTCCGACCTGTTTGAGGAAAGGATAGTTCACGCTGGCAAAGGACACCCCTTGCCGAAAATACTTCCGTAACATCGGTGAACGCTGGAAAAACTTCTTGTCCCCTGTCTTAAAGCCCCCTCCATGAAAATAAATCACCAGGGGCGTTGGTTTGTTGGAATCCGCCAACCACAAGTCCAGAACACTGCGTTCGTATTCATCACTGTAGCGAAGATCCGCGAGGGTTGGTTTGACTGCCTGACCAAAGGCACTGATTGCACCGAAAACAAGTAGGTAGATAAACGNGAGAAAGGCTATTTTCGGTCTAGGCATAACTCTTTGTTGGTTTTCTCATTCCATTCATGTGACAAAGTGGCAAAGGGTTTCCCTTTCAAGAAAAATCATTACTCCCGCGTCTTTTTCCTTATTGTCTTGAAGTCCGTAAATGGAATCTCCATCGCCGTNGCCCAAGTCTCCCANTGTTCTTGCATCTTCNGGNTTCGCTCGGGNAATAACGAGGCGAGGTTTTGGGTTTCCGTACGGTCCTTACTCAAGTCATAGAGTTGCCANGGNCCGGTCTTTTGCCGGACAAGTTTCCATGAANCTTTTCGGATGGCNTGCCANCCCCCGTATTGGAAGAAGAGAGGTTTTTGCCGCAGAAGTTTTTGTCCAACAAAGGTAGGGGTCAGGCTAATTCCGTCCAAGGGTGAAAGATTCTGCGGATAGGTGGCCTCCTGACCGGCAAGTTCCATAAAGGTGGGGACGAAGTCGATTAGGTGACACGGTTCGCGGGAAATCGAACCCTTAGGCAACTTGATACCNTCCGGCCAATGGGCGATCATGGGGGTACAAATGCCCCCCTCCAGTCCTTGCACCTTCCATTTTCGAAGGGGACTGTTGGTGGCATTAGCCCAAGATTGGCCAATCGCTTCGAACGAGCCAACGCTGCCCCACTCCGCATCGGGATTCTTTGTTCCTCTTTTCGGTCTCTCGTGACTGGCTCCGTTATCGACTAAAAAGAGAATCAGTGTTTCGTCCAATTTTCCAAGTTCCTCCAATCTTTGAACCAAGCGACCGATATTCTGATCCATGCGGTCCACCATCGCTGCATGAATCTGCATCCGCAAGGCTTCCTCTGCTTTTGCCCGCTTTGACAAAGAGCTCCATAATTCGTGTTCCGGATCACTCAAGGAAACAGTCTTCGGATCAAATAATCCCATTTCCAATTGCCTTTGATATCTGGCCTTACGGATGGTCTCGTACCCAGCGTCATAAACTCCCTCATACTTCGCTATGTCCTCTGGATGAGCATGCAACGGCCAATGCGGAGCATTATAGGACAAGAAGAGAAAAAAGGGATCTGAAGACCTTTGCTTTTGTTCCAACCAATTCAGGCTCCAATCCGTAAATGCATCCGTTGCAAAAAATTTCTTGGGCGGTAGGTATGGTTTGACCAGCTTTTCATCAAAAGCCCAAGTGTAGACTGCTCCCCAAGCGGGAGAATCTTCCCCCGGTCGTGCCTGGTCACTCGGATTCCAAAAATTGATCGCTCCACCCAGAAATCCTGAAAAATGATCGAACCCCCGNTCGTGNGGGTTGAAGTTTGCATGGTGTTTGCCAGCCCACCAAGTTCGGTAGCCAGCAGGCTTAAGGATTTCCCCAATTATGGAAGTGTTACTGAAATCCCGATCGCTTCGATGGTGATAAAGCCCAGTGAGCAGACTGATCCGGGTGGTCCAACACTTCGAGGTGTTGTACGCTTGGGTATAGCGGATGCCGTTCTTGGCCAAGCGATCCAAGTTGGGCGTCTTGATCTCACCTCCATAACATCCGAGATCGGAATACCCCATATCGTCCGCAAGAATTAATATCAAGTTCGGACGCTTCGCAGCACCAGACGAGAGCATCAAGAGTGAAGCAAGCAAGCCCAGATATAAAAGGAATGGCTTCACTTTACGGTGTCTTCCTTTTTCCGATTCCAGTTTTCCGCAATCGGGTCAATAAGGCCTGAGTTTTGTCTGGGAATTTCTTGGCGATGTTTTGGCTCTCTTTGGGATCCTTAGCATGGTCGTACAACTCCAAAAACAAAGGTTCCGCATGGACATTCCGATAATCCAGCCAAGCTACCAAACGGTGTCTGTTCGTTCTCAGGGAATAACCCATCAAATGGTTTTCAAACAATTCCCTATCCCAAAGCTTTCCCTGTTGTCCCTTAATTCTTTCTTCCACTGCTTCAATCAAGGGTCCAAAGAAAGTTTGTCTCATTCCCGGAGAAAGAGGGTTAGCCGCCCATTCCCGGAGAGCAGGGTTGGGAAACTGACTGACTGCATACTCTTTCCCTTCTTCCTTAGGATCATCCAGAAGAGATGCAAAGCTCTCGCCCGCGAGGTGTTCCGGAACAGGCAGATTCGTAAGTTCGCATAAAGTGGGATAGATGTCCACGAGTTCCACCAAGGCCTTGGAGTGCTGCCCCCTAGCTTGCATGTTTGGGGTCCAAACAATCAATGGCACCCGGGTGGCTATCTCGTAATTGGTCGCCTTTCCCCAAATGCCCATATCTCCCAAATGCCAACCGTGATCACCCCAGACCACAATCACCGTGTCATCGCGAACACCCGCTTCCTCCAAAGCTTCGAGCATCAATCCTATCTGTGCATCGACGTAACTTACGCAGGCATAGTAGCCGTGGAGTAATGTTTGGGCCAATTCCGGCCCAATCGGACCTTTTTTGGGTATACCGTGCCTGGTGCGCAACTCGAAGGAGGCATGCAATCCAGTAGCTGCTCCAGCAATGGGAGCGCCCGACTGCTGCGATAATTTGATTTTCTCACGATCATAAAGATCCCAATATTTTTTGGGAGCAACGAAATTGAGATGTGGCTTTTTGAAACCAAGTGCAAGGAAAAGGGGTTGCTTGGGTTTCTTCTCGAGATGATCCCTGAGGGTGGCAATGGCCAGTTGGGTGCTGAATCCGTCTGAATAGGCATGGTCGTGCACATCTGCGGATTCATAGGCCGGCCCATGAATAAGTCCGCCCGAACCTTGTTGGCCATACCGGGCAAGCATCTTCTCTTTGTTGCTCGCCCACAGCTTTTGATTTTCCACCAAAGCGTATCCACCGGGGAGATGAGTTCTTTCCACGCTGCATTGGTCATACGCAGCTTTACGACTCCAGGAATGCCGTTCATCCGTCATTCTCCCGTGATAAATTTTGCCGCAGTAAACCGCCTCGTATCCCTGTGAAATGAAGTGCTGGGGCAAAGTCACGACTTCCGGGTTAAGTTCCCGAAAATAAGCGGTGTTTTCAATCACCCCAATTTGATCAGGGCGTGCACCCGTCATTAGGCTAGCCCTCGACGGACTGCAGATGGCTTGCTGGCAATAGGCCCGATCAAAACGCATGCCCTCCTTCGCCAGTTCATCCAAATGTGGAGACTGGGCGATGGGCGAACCATAGCAACCAAGCTCAGGTCTCAAATCATCAATCGCAATAAATAGCACATTTGGCTTCGCTTGAAGGGCTGAAAAAAACGGGACCAACCAGCAAAGGTAAATGGAGATGAAATGAGGGTTCATGTTTGGACTGCGTCCATAGAAAACCACTCGTCATGCAACACAAGTCCAAAAGGACTTGCTTAGAGAAATGTTTTACAAAGTGGAGAGGAAACCGGAATTCTCTTCGTAACTCTCAAGAATTTTCTTTTCGATCTCCAAAAGCTTATCTTCATCAATGCCGAATCGTTCAAGAAGTTCGGGGCAAGGGGTTTTTACGGCGTTATGCCCGCTGTGCCCAATCTCGAGCTTATTCGCCAAAAGGTTGGCCAGGCATACAATATCGATCAAATGGTGCATGTCTTTCGATTCAACCTGTTCCCTTTTCGAGCGGTCCTCGATGTGATGCCATCGTATGACGGTTGCCAGTTCGTAGGGCATTTCCCATGCGGCCATCATAAATGAACCCAAGGTGGCGTGGTTCAAAAAGCCATGCAAATCCTCATTGTCGTTCAGGTTCAAATTTCCTTCATTGGCGGATTTGATTTCCTCACAAAACCCCTCCCCATCGTATTGGATCTTGATCAGTTTTCCGATGTCATGTACGAGACCACAAGTGTACGCCTGATCCGGATTTTCATACCCAGTGACATCACTTAGAACGGACGATGCCACGGCCACACCCAAGCTGTGCTGCCACAAAGATACGAACTTGAAGCAGCGAGGGAAATCAACATTTTCCATCAGGTTAAGTACGGAAACATTCANGGAAATGCGTTTGGCGTTTTCCAAACCGATTTTGTGCAAGGCGTCATGGATCGAAGTGATGCGCGGTTCATCGGGTTCGACAAACTCGACCTTGTTGGACACCTTAAGTATTCTTGTGGATATGGCTTGGTCTATCCTGANCAACTCCTCAATACTCTCAATGCTCGATTCGATATCCGATAGTNTCTTNATTAACTCCTCAAGAATTTGCGGAAGGCATGGAAGGTTTTGNTGGATCGCATTGATGACATCGTCATAGGCGACCCCTGTTAGGTTGGCGGCACTCATTGGGTAATTGAAGTTATAGAAGTTGTATTTTATAAATTNAAAAGAAAACTAACATTTAAAAGATGTCTTTAAAGATGGCATTCTTACAAAAAGTTACATCTAAATTTGAATTCTTTATCTTCTCTAGAGGAATTTGCAGTCCTCGCAACAGTATTTAAGCCAAAAGAAACAACTTTTTGAGTAACCATATGTATAATATTAACAATATTTTTATTTTTATAACAAATGCACCTTTAAGCCCTGAATACTCATTCATAAAAATAGTGTTTTCAAAATAGAAGAAATACAAACCAAGGTTGAATTTTTACCCTTTACAGAGAAAGGCAAGCATTGATCGCGAAGACCGTTTGCTTAATGATCGCCGAATTCTTGAATCAAAGGATCAGTAACATCGGACAGTTTTGATCGTATTTTTCCTGAATCTCAGTTTCAAGTTCCTCCATGCTTTCACTAGTCAAACCAAAAGACCTGAGGAATTTATCAGAAGGTGATTTTGAGATGGAATGCCCACTGTACCCAATACCAAGTTTGTTTATAATCAGGTTGGAAAAATAAACGATGTCAATCAACTGGTTAAGTTCACTGGATTCAATGTCACTTCTATTACTTCGCTCCTCCTCATGATGCCATTTGACCACAAATCCCAAATCCTTAGGCATATCCCAAAATTTCATCATTAAAAATCCAAGTTGATCATGACGTAATAAATTTCGCTTGATTTCCAAGTCATGCAGATCAATATTTTTCCGGCTTGCAGAAGCGATTTCCTTGGCAAAACTACGGTAACTAAAGCTAACTTTAGCTAACTTTCCAATATCGTGAACCAAGCCACAAGTATACGCTTGGTCCGGGTTTTCATAACCTACTAATTCGGAGATAACAGAGCAACCAATCGCAACCCCGAGGCTATGCTGCCACAAATGCTCACAGCAAAAATCCCTTGGGAACTTGGTTATTTTCATCAACTTCAAAACTGAAACATTGAGTGCAATCTTTTTTGCATTCTCAAAACCAATCTTATGCAAAGCATCATGAATCGTAACAATTCTCGGTTCTCCAGGATCTAAAAATTCCAGTTTATTCGAAACTTTTAGCATCTGTGCAGTGATTGCCTGATCAATCTCAACCAGTTCTTCAATATGATCCAAATTAGAATTTGGATCTGATAATTTCTTAACTAATTCCTCTAGGATTTGAGGCAAACTGGGCAATTTCTCCTTGAGGCAGTTTATAACTGTTTCATAAGTGAGATCTTCCTTGATGGATTTTTTCATTATAAAGGCGATTACTACAATTATGGATATTTCTCAAAGGATACTACATACTTTACGATTGCTACTAAAAAAAGATTCCCCAATAAGTCAAAATCATTTCAATTCAATCCCGTCTCCCAGAGTAATTCATACCTGCAAACGGAATATTCACTTTGCTACTTAAGGGGAATTGCCATCAGCACCTTTGCAGGCAAGTTACCTTTCAAAACTTGCTTGCCCTTGAGAAAAATTCTTAGGGGACGGGTCTCTCCAGAGAGGTTGTAAACCAAAGCGGTCCGAGTGCCGTCCGGTTTCTTGAAAACCACGGAAGTTGGAAGATCCGTGTAGGCTTCTTTGTCAATCAGACCGTAGGCTCGACTGGCGTGAGCAAGGTAATATGGGATACCTGCATGCTTCGGACTTGCGATCTCCCAATTCTTGGCCACCGCTTCGTCCAAGACTTCGCAAATCACATCCGGTTGGCAAAAAGCCGCATAAGCGGCAGTAACCTGCCCCCAATCTCCATCGATCGTCTCCCAGGTGATTCTGCCCTTTCCTTTCCCCTGTCTTTCCATCATCTGATTAAGCTGAAAAACCGAGTGCTCAGCATGAGCTCCAAAATAGTTCATGTGAGTCCAGGCAGGGAGCCACTGGATGCCGTAAATGTGAATCGGCTCTCCACTAAACCAGGTCCATGCACCCATATCCCGATCCCGCATAACTGAACAAATCGTAGGTTCGTAGTTGGATGACCAATTGGAATGACCAGCTTCTTTCCAACCATAAGCGTTGTTCCAATATTCGTGGACCGCTTCAGTTTCGATAGCGTAACCCATCGCACCAGTGGCGAGCATTTCCTCATCTCCAAGAGCGGCCCCAAGAAAAAACATCCCCGCCCATGAGCCGACCGCCTCGGAAGAGGATTCCTGATTGTTACCATCATACCCACTGGACATGCCACCTGCATAGCTATGTCCACCCCAACATTCAAAGGTACGCAAGCGGGGGTATCGTAAAGAATCTCGTTCCCACTCGGCATATTGCTTTACCACTTCAGTTAAACTCGACCGGTATTTTTTCAACCACACCGGATCATGCATTCCGATCAAACCCGCACTCATCGCAAGATAACCGTAATGAAAATGATTATCGGTAAATTGCTCGGATCCGTACGATGAATTAAAACCGACCAACCCTGACCAGGGCAAGGGATACCGGGCGTAATAAAAAGCTTTTTCTCCAGGCTCATAAGTGAGCCAGTCCTCTACCACCCGCTTGGCTTCCTTATATAAATCCTTGGCGATCGGAAGTTGTAACTGCCAAGCCATATTGAATGCCTGGCAGGTTTTCAACATGGACTTGCCTCCCCAGTAAGTATCTCCACCTTGACGGCTTGCTTCAGGTTTTTGGAGCAGGTCCTTGCCCCAGCGATTGATAAAATCTGACAGTACTTCTTTACGGAAGGCCTCGTCCTTTGGTAGAGGAAACAGCGGAATGATCCCGGTAAAAGGCCAGGAAATTTCGAAATTATTCCCTTTTGCCACCAACATTTCTCCACGTCTGGTTTTGTATTTCATCCCAGTCAGGTCGAGGTTGTGCTGAGTCGTTCGGTAATGATGAGGAACCCATCCGTGCAAGGTATCCCCACCACCTTCCGTTTTGACTTTCCAAGTAGTGCTGACAGTGCCTTTCTCTTTTTCATATTTCCAGTCAAATTGAGTATCGCGGGGAATCGCACCTGCATGTGCGGAAAAAAGTTCTGCCCCACTCAAATCATCATTCAGGGCAGCAACGGAAAGCACGGGGCCAGTAAACTGGGTGTACCCATCCATCGGTTTGAAGGATCCGCCGGGTGCGAAAATACCAAAAACTCTTTCATCATGAACGAGGACACCATTGGCCTGCAGCTCTCCGGGTATCTTCAAGTCGATTCCTCTTGGTTCAATCCAGACATAAGGCATTCCCCTACCAAAAGTAACATCCGCTTTTTTGCTTTCGTTCAGATGTAGTCTCATGGAAACATGCCAGTCTCCCCAGTTTAGGGTCGAGGCATGAGAAAAAGGACCAGACTTTGGCGTGGTCGAGAGCTCGGACAGAACAAAATGATCTGCCGAGATAAAGCCCCAGCCCCCCTTTGATTGATCCACCAGTTGAACCTTGGCTTTTTTACCACGATATTCTTTAAGGTCCCAAGTCCGCCATTCCAAATCATTACTTTTCTTTCCGACCTCTTGGTAAACCGACACGCCTTCAACCAGTAAATGAACTCCCAGAATTTCCTTTTCAGACCCGCCTGCAACTTTGAAATGAAGATAGTCTTTACCCAATACAAATTCGGGAGAAGTCACCGTACCAACTCCACCATCATGTCCATAAAAACTGGCTGCATAGCGCTTGCCGACAATACCCTTGCTGCCGTGCTGCGAATGGCTCATGGGCTTATCCCCAAATGCTGCCCCCTCCAGTTCCCAGCCTGAGGTTAGCCAGTCCTTCTCAAAATCAAAAAGGATTTGTTCCACTGGATCGGAATCTGGAGTGGGGTCAATCGGTTCAATCACTAAGGGTTCACCGGGATCCATTTCCGTACCGTTTTNATTCCATTCCAAGGGATACCAAACTTGAATACCCTGGGCATCCGCACTAATGGTGAAAGGATAAGCATAGAGCCGGCCCGGGAAATCATCGTTCGCCAACAGAGTNGTCCACCAGTCATTCGTGGGCAGCGGCTTACCCTGAACCTCGGGCTCGAGGTTTACTCTTTTGGCAAAAAGTTTTTGAACCGATTCATTTTCGGGCGGTTTATCGGCGAATGGGATTGAAGAGAATAATTTGGGCACAAAAAGAACCCAAAAGAAAAGGAGGTAAAAACTGGATCGCATGTGGGCGTGGACAGTAATTGGTTGAACCGCAGGTTATCCAACCAACCCACATGCNAATAAGTACTTAGGCAAGTATTTTGTGAATCACATGGCCATGGACATTGGTCAGTCGCCTCTCCAATCCGTTGTGATAATAAGAAAGNCGTTCATGATCCAGCCCCATCAGNTGAAGAATGGTGGCATTAAAATCATACACGCTCGACTTACCTTTCACACTCTTAAANCCAAAATTATCACTCTCTCCGTAGCTGTACCCCTTCTTGACTCCTGCACCTGCAAAGAAGCAGGTGAAAGCATCCGGATTGTGATCCCGACCGGTTCCATTACCCTGCAGGAAAGGCATCCGGCCAAACTCAGTACACCAAACAACCAAAGTGTTNTTAAGAAGCCCCCGACGNTTCATGTCACTGATGAGTGCTGCCGTGGGTTGATCCATAATTTCTGCCTGCATGGCATGGGTTTTGTCAATATTGCTGTGCGAATCCCAATTGGTGATCCCGTTGCCTCCAGATGGATCGCTTCCATTAAATAATTGTACCACTCTCACTCCTTTTTCCAGTAAGCGACGGGCAAGGATACAATTCTTGGCGTATTCCTTCTTCAGGTCTGTTCCGGTNTCCAGNCCATACTCTTTTTTNATGGATTCCGGNTCTTTTGAAATATCCATCACATCCGGAATNGAGGTCTGCATTTTACCAGCTAGTTCATAACTGGCGATCCGAGCAGCCAAATCTGCATCTCCNGGAAACTTTTCGAGGTGCATGCCATTCAACCGTTGCAGGAGGCTNACTGTAGACCGGTCATCCGCCGTGGTATANGAGGGAGGCCGGGACAANTTGGCGGGTGGNTTTTTGGCATTGAAATCCGTTCCTTGAAAAGCAGCCGGAAGAAAACCGTTTCCAAAATTGTTTTTTCCCGATCGTGCGGGACCGCGGGGATCATTAATCGCTACGAAAGCAGGAAGTTCCTCATTTTCCGAACCGAGGGCATAAGTTGCCCAAGACCCAAAGGAAGGGAATCCTTCCATGGTAAATCCGGTGTTTAAAAAGTTTTCACCCTGCGGATGGGCACTGGTCTGGGTATGCAATGAATGAACGAAACAGAAATCATCAGCGAGCTCTCCCAGGTTTGGAAGTAGATCGGAAATCATTTTTCCACTCTTTCCTTTTGGTTTAAATTCCCAAAATGGTTTCGCGATATTACCGGTTGGCCCCTCAAAGGTGACTGCGGGCATACCTGGGGGCTTTTGTCCGTGATACTTGGTCAGGTCAGGTTTGTAATCAAAGGTATCAACATGACTAACCGCTCCCGGACAAAAAATAACCAACACCTGTTTGGCATCGGTTTCAAAATGAGAACCTCGTGGAGNGTAAGGATTATCGGGATCAATCGACGGACGAATCGGAGATTTTCCGGTGAAGCTGGTNGGATCACTNGCTCCAAACAAACCATCCTTGCTTAANAGCTGGGCAAGCCCCAGGGCACCGGTCGAAAAACCAGCGTTTTTCATAAATCCGCGCCGATTTAACAGAGATCGACCCATGGAGGAAATTTTTTCTTCGTGATTACTCATGGCTAAAAGTCTTTAGGGTAGGAACGCAAACTCATTGGAGTTCATCAAAGCTCGGCACACAATCTCAAGTCCCCGATCCCGAGCAATGAGCAAGGAGGCTTTCAACTCTTCCTTCTCTGGCTTGCGGGAAAAGATTAATTCAAAGGCACGGCTCACGGAAGCTTTCAAATTTCCCCCTGACTCGTTTTGGGCTCGTTTTGCAAGATGTTTCGCCTGATCTACCACGAAGCTACTGTTCATAAGATTAAGCGCCTGAAGGGGCGTCGTGGATACCGGTCTTTTAGCTCGAACTTGCCCACAATCAGGGAAATCAAAAGCGGTAAATATCTGATCATCTACCCGGCGCATCCTCTCCTGATAGATCATTCTGCGCCAAGTTTCGGGGCCAAAGTTATCAGTCACCTTCCACTGGGCATAGGTCTTTTTCACATTGTGAATCCGATAACTACGCCCACCCATTTCCCGATTCAATTTCCCGGAAGCAAGCAGGATCCCGTCGCGAATCACCTCCGCCTCCACCCGCCTGGGAGGAAACCTCCAGAGTAGAGAGCTAGTCGCATCTTTTTCAAGGCCGATTTCAGAGGGTTGATTCGATCTTTTAAATGCATCCGATGTAACAAACAGCCGTACTAATTCCTTCATCGACCAGGGAGTCCCTTCCGGTCGGGAAGGGGTAGAAAATTCAGCAGCAATCCAATCAAGCAACTCGGGATGACTGGGTGGCGCACCTGCTCGGCCAAAGTCGCCACCTGTTACAACCAAACCTGCACCAAACACATGTTGCCAGAACCGGTTTGCCATGACCCGAGCAGTTAAAGGATTTTTTTCGTCTACCAGCCACTCTGCAAATTCCGCCCGTCTTGCCCGACCACTGGCATCATTATCCACGCCCAAAACACCGGAAAGGATTTTAGGGGCTCCGGGCAGCACCACATCTCTGGGGTTTTCAGGGCTCCCTCGATGCAAAACACGGGTCACTTTAGGCTTGATGAAACTACCCACAAAACTGGGGCGAGGACCTTTTTCGGATAGCTTGTAGGCTGAGTGATTTATCTCACCAACCGCATCCCCAAAAGATTGATCACTTTTCATTAAATTCCTGATGTTCTCAATNGATGCAACTTCCGTCCAAGTGCCATCCGACAATTTTACATTTACAAGAAATTTATCGAAATTGAATTTGTTTTTTTGTTCGAGGTAATCGGTTTCGTAGTAATACTCACGGTTAGTACTCATTCGCAAACGGCCCACCGTTACNGGTTTGTCAAAGCTGAATTCAATCCAAGGGTTTTGCTTTTTCTCTTTGTGAAAACTTGCCTGCCATCGCTGCGTTCCGTATTTCCCGTCAATGACTCTGGTAACCGGGAACCTGTCCCCTTGCTGGGCAAAGGCTAAATCAGTCCAAACCTTTGTCCCGTTGGAAGCACTGGCCAGATTCAAGTCNTCCGATGGTAAGCCAAAAATCTCAACTTCATCCAAACCAACATAACCGGACCAAAAATTAAGCCTCAACCCAACCGCTTCAAGCGGTTTCCAGTGAACTTCTTTATAGCCTCCCCAATCCTCTTCCCAGGCGGTGGTTTTATTTCTTATCTTGTTACGGTTCTTTGCCACTTCTCTCCAAATTTCATTGGCTATCTCCTTTCGGGGATGATCCTGAGAGAATTCGGGAAACCGACTTCCAAACTCAATATCCTGAAAGACCGCGGTCATTGAGTAATAGTCCTGGATCGAAATAGGATCAAATTTATGATTATGACAACGAGCACAACTCATGGTCACACCGAGCATGGATGCGCCTACNGTTTGCATAATTTCATCCATCCGGTCAGCCCTTGCCTGTCGGATAGCAGATGGTTCCTGCCCAACTGTGGCCGCAGGTACATGAGGACCTGCCACTAAAAANCCAAGAGCTTCCCCTACCCCCATGCCGTCTCCAGCTAATTGNTNACGNACAAANTCATCATANGGAAGATCCTGNTTGAANGCACGGATTACATAATCTCGATANACCCATGCNAGTTTCCGGTAGAGGTTGGATTCGGAACCGTTGGTTTCCGCCCATCGGATCACATCCAACCAATGCTGAGCCCATCGTTCTCCAAAATGNGGAGAAGCAAGCAATTCATCGACTAATAATGTGTAGGCTTGCTTAGGATTCTTTTGATGATCNGATAAGAATTTTGTGACTCTGGATGGTTGCGGGGGTAATCCCGTCAAAACAACAGATGCTCGGCGAATAAGNGCCAATGGATCAGCCTCCTTATTTTTTGGAATTCCTTCTTTTTCCAAACGATTATTGATAAAAGCATCGATCGGATTTTCGGAATCNCCGGGAAGTTCGGGACGGATAACCTCTTGAAAAGCCCAATGATCCGTACCCTCTTTCACTTTTTCATCCATTTGACCCGGCCAGACAGCACCTTCGGCAATCCAGTCCCGAAGGATTTCTATTTCATCNTCAAAGAGCCGATCCCCTTTCGGCGGCATACTGATTTCAGGATCATCACTTTGGATCACTTCCANGAGGTAACTCTCTTCGGGTTTNCCGGGCACCATAGCCAGCAAACCAGAATCTCCACCTTTNAGTANATGCACCCGACGATCCGTTCTAAAACCTGACTTCTGCTTTTCAGGACCATGACAGTCCATGCAATAATCCTGCAAAAGTGGAAGAACATCATTTTCGAAATCCACCTTAGCATCCAAAACAGGGTTCAGGGCGAAGATACAAATCGAGGCAATCTTGCTAAATGTAGACATTGGGNAATAAATCTTAAACACGATANAGNGTTACANTAACACAATAAAAGATGATTCTACCAAACACAAAGAACTAAAATCAAAGCAATTTTCGGCAAATATAGAATATATTTTTGTACATTAATCATAAATCAACCCATTAAAACGAAATAGTTGTCCACTAACATTACGCTAAGGAGCCTTGATCAAGGGTGCAATTTGCTCTTCGGACAAAACACCTGGCGGCAACTCCATAACCCTGAGGTTACGAAAATGAATTTCGGCCCCTTCTGATTCCAAGCATAAATAACCCTTCTTNTATTGGGAATTTCGAATCCCGTTCACAAATTTTCNGTTAACCGAAAGCTTGACCACACCATCCACGCACACCACGTCGTACACATTCCATTCACCTCTTCCCTTACAACGGTTCTCTATCGACTTACTCCTGTTTCCCCTGGGATTATCTGGAGTTGCCTTGAGACCTCCNGCACCAAAAAGCTCACCGTGGACGTAAGCAATGGGTGGAGGGGCTTTTCCTTTCTTAGTATTCAGCTTCACCCAGTCGAGTTCCAGCATTTGAATTTCCAAACCCTTGGGCAACCGGTTGCCAAAAGGGATGGCATCACTCCAAGCAAAAATACCTGAATTACCACCGGGTTCCATGTGACGCCATTCCACATGTAAAAGAAAATTTTCATATTGCCGTTCTGACCGCATCACTCCAATGGGCTTCCCCGAGCACTTTAAGATACCATCCTCAACCCACCAAGTTTTTGGCGATGTGTTAACATCCACCCAACCACTCAAGTCCTTACCATTAAACAAGTCAGCCCATTGGGGAAGATTTCCGCCTTTCAAACTGGGCAGCAAGAACAACTGCAGCAAAAAGAAAAAATGGACATGTTGACGAACATAATTTTTCATGGGTTTTTCTTAATCGCAAAGAAACGACCCAGAGATTGTCGCTTTTATTCTTCGGATTTGGCAAGGTCGAATCCATCCTTACCATCTTTTACAACCCAGCCTTTTTGTAAGAGGTCCTCTCTTATTTGATCGGCAGCTGTCCAATCCTTATTCAATTTTGCTTCCCATCGATTTTGAGCCAGCTCCTGGATTTCCGCAGGGATCTCTTCAACGACATCCTCTTTTACTTCGATGATCAGACCCAAAGCGTCACAAGTGGCCTGAAATCCCTTCCTAAGCATTTCCAGTTCTTCTATCTTGCCATCAAACTCTCCCCGGTCCCAAGCCTCCCCCATTTCGCGAACTAAGCGAAAACAGCGACCTAACGCCTCCGGAGTATTTAGATCTGACAAGAGAGCTTCCTGAACTGGGTAAAAGGGACCGAATTCAGTTTCCAGCATGGAATCACCGCTTGGCTGTATCCCGAACTTCTTGGCAAAATCACTCAGTTTGGATAGGGCTTTTCGACTGGCCTGCATCGAGTCAAAAGTGAAATTAAGTGGTTGGCGATAACTCCCCGAAAGGAGGACATATCGAACTTCTTGCTTCTTATATCCTTTGCCGACTAAATCCTTCAAAGTGTAAAGATTTCCTAGCGACTTGCTCATCTTCTGACCCTCTACCATCAAATGGGCAATGTGAAACCAATGACGGGCAAATGTCTTGCCAGTAACGCTCTCACTTTGTGCTATCTCGTTCTCGTGGTGAGGGAAAATCAAATCGACGCCACCCGAATGCAGATCAAAAGACTCTCCGAGATACTTCATGCTCATGGCACTACATTCGATATGCCATCCTGGTCGGCCTTCTCCCCATGGAGATTCCCAGAAATTATCTCCGTCTTCCAGTCGTCGTGCTTTCCAAAGAGCAAAATCGGCCGCAGAATCACGGTCGTATTCATCCGATGTCTCCCGAGCATTATTCGATGTGGTGATTTCTCGGTCAGCCAATCGTGAAAGTCGACCATATTCGGGAAAGGCATCCACCTTGAAATAAACCGATCCATCATTTGCCCGGTAAGCTTTCCCGCCTTCGATTAATCTTTCAATTAAGAAAATTTGTTCGGGAATATGTCCCACTGCTGATGGCTCAGCATGAGGAGTAAGTACATTGAGAAGTTCACAATCCTTTTGAAACCTAGCCGTCCATTTTTCTGTAAAATCTTCAAGCTTCGCTCCTTGTTCCTGTGATTGACGGATTGTTTTGTCATCAACATCCGTGAGATTCCTCACATGAAAAGTTTCCTGCCCGGAGGTTTCCAGAACCCTTCGGAACACATCTTGCATCACAAAAGTTCTAAAATTCCCAATATGTGCCGGTCCGTAAACGGTGGGCCCACAAGCGTAGAAACGAACCGAGTTTTGATCCATAGGAAAAACCTCCCGGACTTCCCGGGTCATGGTATCGTAGAGGTTCAGAACCATTCGCCTACTCTTCGGAAATCGTGATTGGTTTTATATCCCACTTCGGGTTCTGTCCGAGAAAGCGGCAGGGATTATTGTGGTAGATTTCCACCGCCGCCTGCAAACTATGTCCTCTTCTACGAAACTCGACGATCGATTCCTGCAAGGTGAATGGATCACTCGGACCCCAGTCCGCGGAGGAATTGACCAACAACCGTTCCCTTGGGTATTTCTCTAAAATATCAACAGACCGACGAGGGCTGCACTTCGTCACCGGATATAGCGTCATACCCGCCCAATAACCGGCATCAAGAACCGGCTCAATAGTCTGTTCTTCGACATGATCGATCCAAATTTTGTCGGGATTAACATCCATCCCAGCCAAAACTTCAAGAACTGTTTTGGTGCCATGAGCCTTGTCTGATAGATGGGGGGTATGAATCAAAACCAGCTGGTCATGCTTCATCGCCATCTCCACATGTGCCTGCAGGGATTCAATTTCATTGGGAGTGGATTTGTGCAGACCGGTCTCTCCAACCCCAAGACAAGTCGGTTTATCCAAGAACTCTGGCATCTGCCGTAAGACTTCATTGGTAAGTTCTTTGTTTTCCGCTTCTTTTGGATTTACCGCGACCCAGCAGAAGTGACGAATTCCAAATTCAGCGGCACGCGTTGGTTCAAATTCGGAAATTTGAGCGAAGTAATCGATGAAGGTTTCGGGATAACGACGATCGAATCCGGCCCAAAACGCAGGCTCGCAAACGGCTACGACACCAGACATGGCCATTCGCTCGTAATCCTGAGCCGTTCGTGCAATCGCGTGGTAATGAGGTTGAATAATCTGCATAGGGGGAAAGAAAAAGGTTAGGAGATTTTTGCAAAATGAACAAGTAACTGTTCGGCACGATTNGCTTCCGGATGCTCGGATTGCGAAAGCAATTCCATTGCNTCGAGCANGGACTGNCTTTTGGACTCGTCCTGGGCTTCCGCACCATCTCGCTTCACTGCCTCATCGTAGCGATCGAGCATGGCCGCCACTTCCAAAAGATCACGCCTTGCTTCCAAGTAATAAGTGTCGAGAGTTTTTTGGGGACTTAACATAACAAATCAAGATTGTGAAAGGAGCATTGGAATTAAGAAGGGGGAATGAGAGAAGAGTGATGGTGGATGATCTTTTCGCCTGAGTCAGTNTTTATCGTAAAAGTAAAACGAGCNGGATGTCGAACCAAGTTACCTTGATCCTGATAATAAAATTCGTAAAGACCCATGGCCAAATAAAAATCTCCTCCAAGAGATTGGTGAGATAAGGAAGCCTCCTCAATCCGCACGCCAGCACCTTTTTTAGAAGTGAATCCAACAAAATAATCGCGGATCCCCTCGAAAGATTTGAGCGGTCTTGCCTCAAATGTGGCAAGCAAGGAAGCATGTTCCTCATAGCAGTCCATGATTTCATCCACTTTGCCAGCGTTGACCGCTTCGACCCATTTTTCCGGCATTTCGTATTTCATCGATTTATTTTCAGAGGGGTTGGGAAACAATTATTTGGAATGGGCATTGAATGCCTCCTCCCAATGGTCGGGTTTGAATCCTTGCAAGCAGAGCCCATCTCCAATCAGAAAAGGTCGCTTGACCAAATTACCACGAGTGATCAACAGNGNAAAGGCATCCTTCTCCGAAATATCAGTCATTTGAGCCTTAATCTTCGGATCCCGATAGTCCTTGCTNGAGGTATTAAACAATTTTTTGATTTGCCCTCCATGATAAGCCAACATCTCTCTCAATTCCTCNCTGGAAGGCGGGCATTCTCGGATGGCGATGCTCGAAAAAGAAATATCTCGGNCAATCAGCCATTTCTTCGCTTTGCGACAGGTCTCGCATTTTTCGTATTGGTAAAACTTCATTTTCATTTGTTTGCCTAATCAAACTCTGCCATTATCACCAAATTCAGTCTTTTTTCAACCCTCTTCGAAACTATGCCTAGCCAAAAGCCAAAAAATTTCCTACTAGCGAAAGGATTGTTTATTCTACTCATGAGTTCTTGTTNATCGCCCGAAATGTCTTCTCNAAATAAAANCCAATCNATTGACGAATCGCANCAGGCCAGCTCTATGCTCGTGCTCGAACGAAAGCTTGAAAACGGACTTACCGTCCTGCTCAGCCCCAACTCTGAGGAGCCCCGTTTTTACGCAGAGATCATCACTCGGGCAGGAAGTAAGCACGATCCTTCCTCCAATACTGGCCTTGCTCATTACCTCGAACATCTGCTCTTCAAGGGCACTCAAAATTTTGGAACCACTGATTTTGAGAAAGAAAAACCTCTGCTTGATCAAGTCACTGAACTCTACGAAGAGCGCTCCAAGGAAAATGATCAAAACCGTCGCAACGAAATCTATGAAGAGATCAATCGTATCTCACAATCCGCTGCCAAGCTTGCCATCCCCAATGAAATGGACCGTTCCTACAGTGATATGGGCGGCAAGGGGATCAATGCCCATACTTGGCATGAGGAAACTGTCTACAAGGTCGATCTGCCAGCCAACCGGCTTGAACACTGGGCTAAAATCGAATCCGACCGTTTCGCCAACCCGGTCTTCCGGCTTTTCCACACGGAACTGGAAACCGTCTATGAGGAAAAGAACAGGTCCATAGACAACAAGGATCGTTTGCTCAATCGAGAGGTCAACAAACTNCTCTTTAAGACCCATCCTTATGGACAGCAAGCAACCCTTGGNACAATCGAGCATCTCAAAAACCCCTCGATTCTTGCCATCGAGAATTTTTACGCACAGCATTATGTTCCGGAAAACATGGCGATCTGCATTTCCGGTGANATCGATCCCGATGCTTGCTTTTCTATTATCGAAAAGTATTTCTCCACCTGGGAAAACCAAGAAACACTTCGTCCCGAACCATCTTGGGAGGAAAAACCTTTGCAAGGACGTGAGTTTGTACAGGTTCAATATTTGGGAGAAGAGCAGGTATTGTTAGCCTTTCGTACCGCACCCCGTTTTCATCAGGACTACCCTGCCCTTCGCCTGATTGACATGATCCTGGATAATGCCGTGGCNGGGCTCATTAACCTGAATCTGACCGAAAAACAGGCAGTCAGATCGGCAGGATGCTTCCCTCAAAATTANAACGACGNGGGNGCTCANTANTTCTATGGCATCCCCAAGGATGGGCAAAGNATGGAGGAGGTCGAGCAACTCCTGCTTACTCAGATTGCAAAGGTAAAGAACGGNGAATTCGAAGATTGGATTCTNCCCGCAGTGATTAACGATTTTAAGAAAACCAAGAAAGAGGATCGCGAAAGCAATGCCAAGCGGGTCGAACTTTTACGNGATTCTTTCCTGGCATTCGTNGACTGGNAAACCATGGACCAATCGATTGAAGAATTGGAAAAAGTGACCAAGGAAGAAATCATTCGAACCGCACGCAAATACTATGGAAACGATTATGTGGTAGGCTTTCGTATTGATGCCCAGCACCAACTTCCAAGCATTGAAAAACCGAAGATTGATCCTTTGAAAATTGATCCCGATAAAGAATCCGAATTTATGAAAGCCGTCGAATCCCTCGGCTTCGAACCTTTCAACCCTAAATTCCTAGAGGAAGGCAAGGATTTCAGCATCGAGAAAATAACCGATGGGGTTACCCTCATACACGCGACTAACCCACTCAACGATTTGTTCACTATGGAGGTTAGAATGGAAACGGGCTACGACCACGAATCCATGCTNCCCTACCTNAAACGCATGCTAGACCGTTCCGGAGCTGGTCCCCTATCATCCGAAGAATTGAAGATTGAATGGTACAAGCTTGCTTCGGACTTCAACTTTGCCGTTCGCNAGCACTTGAGCGCCTTTTCCATTAGCGGATTGGATGAGAATTTCATCACTTCCCTGGACCTGACCCACCAGTTGCTCACCGAACCGAACCTATCCGAAAAGACATGGGAAGAGACCAAAAGAATTATCATTTCCGAAAGAGATGACGAACAAAAGAATCCTAACGCTCTGAGTAACGCGTTGGCTCATTTTCACCGTTATGGCAAGGAATCTCGATACCTNAANCGACCCTCCGACGAACAACTAAATGNCACCACAGTAAAAGATGCAAAGTCAATGATAAGCCANGTNCTCCAAGTGGAAAGAACCGTTTTATACTTTGGNCCTCGCAGCCCGGACGAGGTCAAAGCTACCATNCTTGATGGTTTNCTTGGTCAAAGCCCAACCNTGCCGACTCCGCCCCACAAACCGAACCGATCTTTTGCGGCAGATAGCAATCAGGTTTATTTTTTCCAAAAGGAAATGGCTCAGGCTCAGGTTCGACTNGAATTTGCCACCGGNACCTATGACGAAAGTAAGGCTCCCCTAGCCCANGTTTTCAACGAATATTTTGGTGGTGGAATGGCAGGTCTGGTTTTCCAGGAACTTCGCGAAGCTCGTGCACTAGCCTACTCCGCATGGGCTCACTACTTCACTCCTTCGCGTAAGAGAGAGGAAAATATTCTCGTGGGAGCCATCGGATGCCAAGCAGACAAGACTCTTGAGGCAGTCACTGCTTTTGTGGAACTTTTGGATAACATGCCCATCAACCAGACCCGCTGGGAATCCGCTCATTCCGCCATCCTCAGTACTTACAGAACCAATCCAATCGGGTCCAGATCGCGCCCTAGTTACGCTTATGATGTTCGTACTCTTGGATTGAATGGAGACCCAAGGGAAAATCGCTACGAAGCCCTTAAGGAGGCAGACATTTCTTCACTGCGCAAATTCTACGCTGAAGAAATCAAACCTAAAAACATACTGATTTCGATTGTTGGAGACTCTGCCAAGATTGATCTAGGTAAACTCAAGGAGTTTGGACCTCTCACGCAAGTCAAGGTTGGGGAATTGTTCAATCGGTGAACTCGCCCAACTCCGCATCAGCGACGGGTGCCGTTTCCTGGCTTTCATCAACCTGTGATTCGGAGACTCCGATGACTCTCCTGAAGAATTCATAAACTTTTTCGCATTCGATCTGCCTCTGCTTTGGGTCCTTCAGTCGCAAAATCACTCTTTGGGAATTTCCGGTTTGTAATTCACTCAAAACGCAACTGCAGGTGATTCTTCCATTGTTCGTGGGAATTTCAGTAATGTCGATTCTACCCATCGGGACAAATCCCTTGTCCTGCACGAGAACATCCATTTTAAGCGAAATTCTATTTTCGTTGAAGTTGAAGATCCGGGTGTAACGAGCGGACACGGAGTCGTCACCAGCAATCATGGAATTCATCCCTGTACGGAGAATATTTAGGATTTCAACGGATCTGTTCATTTGAGCCGTGTAATTACGAAAGAATAAGGATAAGAGAGCAATCGAAATCCCGATAAATTTTCAATCATGATCCCGTCCGCACTCGACCAGGCAAAAAAAGAATTACTTGGGGAAGGCTTGGATGAAGAACTGCTTAAGCAATGCGTCGAGCAAGCTGAAGGTGATATCCAACGAGCTCATCAAATGTATGTACATCGCCGAGCATCAGAGATTTCTCCATCTCTGGAAGATCTTGATGCTCGAGAAACATGGCCCATGCTCACTCCATTAATTATCCTCTACACTCTTGGTACAATTGGAGTCCTCGGTTTGGTCTTTGGTTTTCTTGGAAAAAAACTCGGTTGGTGGTGAAAGTAAGCTTCCATTAGAATGGGGAATATAGAAAAAGGCTCGATTATTTGCATAGCCATAATGACTGGGCTATGGTTAAGGTAACTTACCGTAAGCCCACTTAATCAACCTTGCCCAACTTGCTCTATTACTAGAGTGCGTATATTAGTACATACATGTTAAGAACTCATTACACTTCGTTTTAGACTCAAAAATGTTGGCTCACATCTAACCTCCACTTGCCCAGTCTCATGAAAAAGAAACACGAACGAGAGCCCGAACAAATCCAATATCACTTCGAATATGCGATCGGCGAAGACTTACCGGTCGAGATTTACCTGACTGCAACTGTTCAAGAAGAGGCGATTCGATCGTTCGCCCGTCACTGCATTCGTTTTCTGGACGCAAAAAACCTATCTGATGAACAACAGGAAGCATTTCTTAATGCAGTACTACAAACTGAAGATTCTTCGAAACATCTTCCCGGAATTCTTCCGGTTCCCGAAAGGCTTCCGGATCTTGAGCTTCCCCAGGACTCACCCAAACCTTCTTCTCAGGAAATACAAGAGACCCCAGTTTCAGAACCCAAGGATCCGTTAAGCGAGGATAATGCTGAAGCTGGAGGCTTTGGTAGCGGACCAAGCGAAGAGCAAGACGCAACCGAACTCTTTGCCCCCCAACCTTCGAAGCCTGACCCACATGAGGAACACAAGCGTAAGCAGATCGAAAGGGAAAGTGAGATCGAGCGAATCAACCAGCACAACGCGGCAATCATAGACAAACACCAACGCTTAACTGGTGAGGCTCTCAGTCAAGCTCAATGGCTTAAGGGTCAGTTACGTGTTCTCACTTTCGAGGAGCACAATCGCTGGTCCGATAAATGGACTGCACTCCCTCACCCATTTTCGGACGGCCAAGACACCCCTCTTGTCGGTTAAGGAAGTTTTCCGAATTCAGATCCTCGGCTAGTGAGCTGTTTTAGAAAATGCAGAAAGCAGATTGATTGCGCACTTCTCTTTACTCCCTTTTAACCACTCCCCCACCGTAATTCAATCGACCAAAGAGGATCTCAGGCTTTTCTGGAAGAGAGAAATTCAACACTAAGTTCGATTATCTAACTTTGGTAGACTCAAATTCAGTAGTGCCACTTGATTCGGAATAACATCTCATAAAACCAAAGATGAACATGCACGGTTGCGTACGAGCTAAAGAAACAACTAGCTTCAGTATTTCATAAAGATGGTCGTGAGGCAAAAGCAGCAAGTTTTTGATACCCAAAGTCATCCTTCACAACAATTAGCCGTGAACATAGATCTCCCCTAAACTGTCAAACGGCGGACTGCAAAAAAAGAGGTAACCTAAAATTAGAGGTTCGTAACCCGTCAATCATTTTCCGTGATTTTCAAGGCATAACGAGCGACAGATATCCGATGGGTAGTTGTTTTCTGTGGGGAAACTGCAAGGTCTACCCAATCATCAATGCAATGAGAAACGATTTGGTTAGTTGTCATATCAAGAGAATCCCTGATTGTTGCCATTTTATCATAAATTTCTTTTGGGATTCTCGCCGATATTGAAATATATTCTTTGTTTTGGATTTTTTTCATAATTAAAACTAAAAAAAATGTTTTATCTTATAAAATATAAAAGTGTTTTATAAAATAAACTTTGCCATAATATTCTTTAACATAGTGATTTTTGTCATTTACTTTAATGGAATATACCTTGCATCTAATATGCCAAAATTAATTTGTTAACAAAAATGCATATTTTCCTATGTATTTTAATTTAATTCAGGATATTACCTCTCATTATTACCGAAGACTTTCATTGAACTAAAAGTGATTTTTATCTGGTTTCAAAGGGGTTTTAGCCTGTTTTCTTTCCATTAGAATGAAACATTTGCGCAATTCTCTTACTGCAAGTAATTTGCAATAAATATTCATTTTTATCATTATTTATTTTCATTTTTTATAGATGTTTTTTGTTTTTATATATACGGTTTAAAGTTAATAGTGTCTCTTTTTTGTTTGATATTTTAAAGTTTAAAGGTTTCGAACAGATTAGATTTTTTGATTACATCTTATGTAATTTTTTTTTCATATTATTTATGTGAAAGTTTTTGGCACACATCATGCAAAAGGCTCAACATCTTTTCTTTCATTAATATTTCTGATGACCGAATTATCATAATTAAATTCGGATTTTCATTTCCCAATCACTAACAACCGGCGACTACAGATCGTCCATCACCCTAAATAAAATCATGTATATCCAAAATATCTCCAAACTATCACTGAAGAAATTCCTTAAGGTATTTTCTCTAGTTTCTGCACTGCCTGCCATGTTGCTCGGTAATGCGGATTTCCCCACAGCGGAAGTATGCAAAACCGGACTCGCAGTTACAGATAAAACCGTAACCGTTGGCCAATTGCACTCCATTACGGGAACCATGGCAATCAGCGAAACCGGATCTGTTGAAGCCGAACGCTTAGCAATCAAGCAAATTAACGACATGGGCGGCGTCCTTGGCCGGAAAATTGAAATCATCCAAGAAGATGGTGCTTCCGATTGGCCTACTTTTGCAGAAAAATCTAAAAAACTTATCATTCAGGATAAGGTAGCCTGTGTATTCGGGTGTTGGACCTCTGCCTCCCGTAAGGCAGTTTTGCCAATTTTCGAAAAAGAGAACAACATGCTCTATTATCCTACTTTCTACGAAGGTTTAGAAGCATCGAAGAATGTTGTGTACACGGGACAGGAAGCCGTTCAGCAGATATTGTGGGGTCTCGACTGGGCTTACGAAAACTTGGATGCCCGCACTTTCTACCTTATTGGGTCCGACTACATTTGGCCGCGCACCTCCAATAAAATTGCACGTAATCACATTGAGCGATTCTTAAAGAAAAAAGACCCAAAATGCAAAGTGGTTGGTGAGGAGTACTATCCTCTTGGACACACCAACTTTCGCTCTTTGATTAATAAAGTGAAGCTTAAGAAGCCTGATTTGATCTACAGTATTGTAGTTGGAGGAAGTAATGTTGCTTGGTACAAACAACTCAAAGCAGCAGGTATAACTTCCAAGAAATATAACCTTCTGACCATTTCCACGACCGAAGACGAATTACTTGGAATCGGTGGTGAAAATGCCGAGGGTTTTTACGCTTGCATGAAATATTTCCAGTCGCAGAAAAATCCCAACAACCAGGCTTTTGTAAAGGCTTTTAAGGAAATGTGGGGAGCGGACTCTGTCATTGGAGATGTTACCCAAGCCGCATACCTTGGCCCATGGATTTGGAAAGCTGCGGTCGAAAAAGCTGGAAGCTTTGATATAGACAAGATCCACGCAGCTCACCCTGACATCGAATTACCTGATGCTCCAGAAGGATATGTGCGGGTTCACGAAACCAACCAACACTTATACAGCAGAGCCAAAATCGGGAAAATTACAAAAGACGGTCAGTTTGAAGTGATGGCTGTATCAGAAGATTTGATCGANCCTGATCCATTTCCCAAGGGCTATCAGTAAAAGAAAAATCTTTATCTATTTAATTGGAAGCTGCCGTCTGTTGACNATTGGACGGTAGCTTCCAATTTCTCACAATNAAAATTAACGGTTTCGAATAAAAAGGAAAGTCAGAAAATGGGCGATTACACATTTGATGAAATATATGCCATAGTNATTATGCAATCCTTCAGTGGTGTTAGCCTGATGTGCATTTACATTTTAATGGGCTTGGGTCTTTACATCATTTTTGGGCAAATGGGTGTTATCAATATGGCACACGCTGAATTCTTGGTGCTGGGATCGTACACGATGTGTCTCTTCTCAAAGTTTGTTACGGAAAACATGCCTGCCTTTGAAAATTACTATGTCATTTTCGCAATACCCCTATCTTTTGGCGTAGCTTTTGGGGTAGGCTATTTGGTCGAATGGTTTTTAATNAGCCGCCTCTATCACCGTCCANTGGACACCCTATTGGCAACNTGGGGCTTGAGCCTGATTATGCAACAATGCTTTCGAAGTTTCATAGGGGCTCGTGAAATGAGCGCAGACCTGCCTGAATGGCTTCTTGGGTCTTGGCAAGCGAGCGACATCATTGACATACCAATTAGCGGATTGGTGCTCCTGTTACTTACNATTTTCCTNATCGTCGGCCTCGCCCTTTTTAAAACCAAGACCCGAATGGGCCTGAGGATGCAGGCGACCACTCAAAATCGGGAAATGACAGGAGCCTTGGGTATNAATACCAAAATGACCGACCGNGTAACCTTCGGAATCGCATGTGGAATCTCCGGTATTGCAGGGGCATTTTTTACAACNATGGCCTCGACTTCTCCTTCTGCTGGTACGAACTANATCGTCGATTCCTTCCTTGTGCTNGTGGTAGGNGGACTGGGTAGCTTNGTNGGACTCTTCGTCTCGGGNGGATTCCTCGCCTTGTTGTCATCAATTTTAGAATTTTTCATGACAGGTTCAATCGCCAAAGTTTGGCTTTATCTCGTGATTTTTGTCGTACTCATGAAATTCACCCGCGGNCTATTTGTGGATAANNTAAGGAGCTAAGGAGATTCAAATTTCTGACATGAATTCATCAACTGAAAAAATTGAATCTAATTTTGGAAAGCTTCTTTATGAACGTCTTTTCAAAAANAAGGAGGGCTTAATTGCCTTTCTCATTCTTGCGGTCGTGATACTNATCGTATTACCCATGTCGTTAAGTTCTTTCAGACTTAATTTAACGGGAAAATATCTTTGCTATGCATTTGCCGCAGTCGGTCTNGTCATGTGTTGGGGCAATGCTGGCATCTTATGTCTTGGTCAAGGNTTATTCTTTGGTGCAGGCGGATATTGCATGGCCATGTTTCTTAAGCTCGAAGCNTCCGATCCCGAGAGCACTTCGATTCAAAGTACTCCCGGTATTCCTGATTTCATGGACTGGAATCAAGTCACGGAATTACCCTGGTTTTGGCACCCCTTCAAGAGTCTGCCTTTAACCATTGCCCTTATCATTACTTTACCAGCCTTGCTTGCGTTTATATTGAGTGTTTTCTATTTCAAGGGGCGGGTAAGCGGAGTGGTGTTCGCTATTCTGACACAATCCATGGTGGCTTGCTTATGGTATTTTATCGTTGGGAACCANGGCTATTTTGGAGGCATAAACGGTATCACGGACTTGAAAACAGTCAAAGGCTGGGACATACGAACGGAAGACGCTCACTACATATTATATTATCTCTGCTGTATTTTGCTACTTTTATGNATTTTGGTTAGTCGATACATACTTTCGACCCGTTTGGGCAGGGTACTTATCGCTCAGCGAGACAAGGAAATGCGTGTTCGTTTTTCGGGCTACAATATTACCTCCTTCAGGATTTTCATTTTTTGCTTTGCAGCTGTAGTAAGCTCCATTGGGGGTGCAATGTTCACCTTGCAGGTTGGGTTCATGTCTCCAAATTTAATAGGAATCGTACCCTCTATCGACATGGTTATTTTTACTGCCGTAGGAGGAAGAGAGAGTTTACTGGGTGCGGTTTACGGTGCGCTTGCTGTGAATGCTGCCAAAACAGCTTTTTCAGAAGCCTATGCTGCTCAGTGGCTCTTTTTCTACGGGGCTACTTTCATAGTGATTGTACTTTATTTACCCAAGGGGCTTGCAGGAATATATTCTGACCACATTAAAAGTTGGATCGATAAATTCCTTCAAAAANCGAAAAGCAGTGATCCCCCCGCTTCGGGAGAAAAAGAGATTAGCCCTGACATGGATAAGGAGGAAAAAAGTGCCCAGTGATACAGATTATTTACTAGCGATTGAGGATCTAACGGTGAGCTTTGATGGTTTCAAGGCAGTNGATGAGCTCACCCTCTACATAGACAAAGGAGAGNTACGAGTGATTATTGGGCCGAACGGAGCCGGCAAGACCACTGTGTTGGATCTCATAAGTGGAAAAACCCGGGCATCCTCTGGAAGTATTCGCTACAACAACAAAGAAATTACGACCATGCGTGAGCATGAGATCGTGCGTGCTGGAATCGGTCGNAAGTTCCAGACGCCATCCATNTACGAGAAACTTTCCGTCTACGAAAATCTCGAAATCTCATATCCCTGGGGGCGAACTGTTTTCGGTTCTCTTAAATTCACTCGCACCCAGGAAGTGATCGATCGTATTCATGAAGTCGCTCAAGAGATTTTCCTGCAGGATATGCTGGATATTCAAGCAGAGCTTTTGAGCCACGGCCAGAAGCAGTGGTTGGAAATTGGAATGTTACTGGTCCAAAATCCCGAACTGATTATGCTTGATGAACCCGTTGCAGGGATGACTGCAAAGGAAAGAGAGGCAACTGCTGCACTGCTTGAAAAAATAGCCAAGGAACGATCCATTATCATCATTGAGCATGACATGGACTTCGTCGCGAAAATCGCGGACCAAGTTACGGTNTTGCACCTTGGTAAAATCCTCAAGGAAGGATCCATGGATGAAGTGCGCGCAGATCCCGTCGTTCAGGAAGTCTACCTAGGTCATTAATCAGAAAATACGAAAGGAAGTCCAATGTTCTACATAAAAAGTTTGAATGTCAGCTACGGAGAAAGTGAAGTTATCAATAGCTTGGATCTTGAGCTCAAAAAAGGCGAAATCCTAGCTGTAATGGGCCGTAATGGCATGGGCAAAACCACCTTATTCAAGTCCCTTATAGGCATCCTCGGATGCGGTTCGGGATCAAGTATTAAGATTGATGACAGAGAACTTGCTTCTGAGCCGAGTTTTCAACGAGTTAGACAGGGACTGGCCTATGTCCCTCAAGGGAGAATGATCTTTCCCAACATGACTGTTACCGACAACATTCGAACGGGTTTAGACTCTTCCGAAGAAAAAGAGGTACCCGATTATGTTTACGAACTTTTTCCCGTGCTCAATGAGATGGGAAAACGCAAGGGAGGAAACCTCTCGGGCGGTCAGCAACAGCAACTTGCCATCGCCCGAGCCTTGGTGACAAAACCCAAGGTTCTGCTATTGGACGAACCCACCGAAGGCATCCAACCTTCGATCATTAAGGAGATGGCTGAAAAGCTCAAAACCATACGCGATATGCATAATGTATCGATCATTGTTGCCGAGCAGGTTTTGTCCTTTGCTCTCAACGCATGCGATCGTTTCCTCGTGATGGAGGGTGGAGCGATTGTACATTCAAGTGACCGATCGGAAGTCGATGCCGATAAAATCAAATCCTTCTTGTCCGTTTGAGACCCTTGTTACTGGTTCCCAAAATTTTTTTACAATAAACCTACTACTACAAAAAAGATGAAAACATTAATCAAAGTAAATCTCGATGCTGCACCTGAGGAACATGACGTATTGCACAACCGTTGGCACCCTGACATTCCCATGGTTGCGATGGTTGAACCCGGAGATGAGTTTCGCGTGGAGTGCATCGATTGGACTGGCGGGCAAATCAGCAATGACGACGACGCAACTGACATTAAAGATGTGGACCTAAGCAAGGTACACTATTTGAGCGGTCCAATTGGAATAAAAGGTGCAGAACCCGGAGATTTGCTTGTGGTTGACATCCTTGATGTGGGTGTTCTCGAAGAATCTGATTGGGGGTTCACCGGTCTTTTTGCTAAGGAAAACGGAGGCGGTTTTCTTACGGAACATTACCCGGAAGCTAGAAAGGCATGCTGGGACTTTCATGGAGTCAAAACTTCATCCCGACATATCCCAAATGTCGAATTCGCAGGAATTATGCACCCTGGTCTTATTGGATGTTTGCCATCACAGGAATTGCTCGATGAGTGGAACAAACGGGAAACGGCTTTGTTTGAAACAGATCCAGAACGAACTCCCCCTCTTTGTGCATTACCCTATGCCGACACGGCTCATATGGGTCGCATGAGTCCAGAGGAAGCTGAAAGCGCTGCCCAGGAAGCAGCTCGTACCGTTCCACCCCGTGAGCATGGTGGAAATTGTGATATCAAAGATTTAACTCGCGGCTCCAAAGTATACTTTCCTGTTTATGTCAAAGACGGTGGTCTTTCCATGGGTGACATTCACTTTTCTCAAGGAGATGGTGAGATTACTTTTTGCGGAGCCATCGAAATGGCGGGCTATCTTGATATACGGGTAAGTCTAATCAAGCAAGGGGTTCAGAAGTATGGTGTGATTAATCCAATCTTCGAACCAAGTCCTATCAAGCCTGATTACAAGGAACATTTGATATTCGAAGGTATTTCCGTAGACGAAACCACTGGAGAACAATACTACTTGGACGCTCATGTCTCATATCGTAGAGCCTGCTTGAATGCCATTGAATACATGAAGAAGTTTGGCTACACCGGCGAGCAAGCTTACGCTATACTTGGCACTGCCCCAGTTCAGGGCCATATCAGTGGAATCGTAGACATCCCCAATGCTTGTGCCACCCTACATTTGCCTACAGAAATCTTTGACTTTGATATCAAGCCAAACGCCGAAGGTCCGAAGCACTCGGTAACTTCGGATGTTGATCTCGCCAAAGCGTAGCAAACCTTGGAAAACTCCTTAAGTCGATGGAAGCTCGCTCCATCTGCTCATTACTTCTTTGAATTAAGATACATTTTAATATAAAAACTATGCAAAATTTTGAATATAAATGTGAAGAACATGGTGTCTTCGAACTGATGCGTCCATCTGGCTTAAGACGTCACCCAGGGCCCTGCCCTGATTGTGGAAAATTAAGTCACCGAATCTTCAACTCCATGCCAAATCTCAGACAGATAGACGCAACAAAAAAAGATGGGATCGAACGTAATATTAAAAGTCAGTTCGAGCCTCATGTTTGTGGTCCGAGTTGTGAGCATGAGGCACCTGGGCTTATTCCTCCCAAGCCCAAGCAACTGCCTAAAGTACAATCCTACAATGGACCAAGATCATGGGTCATAGAGCACTCGATCTGATCAGGGTTCATGACGCATCATAAACTACGGGATGTTAAATGAACAACCAACTGTGAATGGACATTGGGAGGAGGGTGCTCTCCTACTCGGAAGCTTTTTCTGCAAAACCTTGAGATGTCTTTTCAAGTAAGTTCATCGGTAGCACATTGCGGATAAGTGCAAATTACTTACACAAAACTAGAAATGTTTGATAGCAAGCAAGCCTGATGAATCTCACTTGGGCAAATTTTGACCGCGTGGGTTTTTCGCTCTCTTTCATCTGTGCGATCCATTGTTTGGCCATGCCAATTTTCTTACCGCTCGTACCGGTTTTGGCAGGTTCTTTCGTGGCAAGTGAAAATTTGGAATGGTTCATCATCTGTATCACTCTTTTGATTGCAACCCCCACGCTTTTTCGGGGTTACCTCAGGCATCGAAAAGTACTCATTCCCGCCTGTTTCCTACTAGGTCTACTTTTTCTTGTATTGCGTCCAAGTGCCTTTGAACACTCCCATGATCACATGCACTCCGAAGATGCATTCCATTTCATCCTCGCCGCATTAGGTGGATTTTCTCTCGCCGTGGGGCATTGGCTTAACCTTAAGTTTTGCAGGATTTGTCCTGCTTGTAAGAATGAAAACTCCGCCTGCCGGTAGAATTTGGGTCTCTTAGCAAGATTGTAAACTAGGAATTCATGCCCACTGATTTAAGTGAATTTAAAATCAATGATCGAAATATTCCATAAAAATAAATAATGAAAGTGCTATGTATTTTGTATGACGATCCGAAAGGTGGTATGCCCAAAAGTTATCCACTCGGAGATCTTCCAAAATTAGAAAGATATCCCGATGGCATGTCCCTACCCTCCCCCAAAGGAAGGGACTTTACCCCAGGTGAATTACTAGGGTGTGTTTCGGGGGAATTGGGACTCAGGAAATACTTGGAAGAAAACGGCCATGAATTTATTGTGACGAGTAGCAAAGACGGTGAAGACTGTGAGGCCGATAAACACATCATAGATTCGGACATAGTCATTTCCCAACCCTTCTTCCCCTACTACCTAACCAAAGAGCGAATTGAAAAAGCAAAAAACCTAAAAATGGCAATCACCGCTGGAATTGGTTCGGATCATGTTGATTTGCTAGCGGCAATTGACAATAAGGTGGATGTGGTTGAAGTGACCTTCTGCAATTCGAGATCCGTTGCCGAACACATTGTAATGATGATTGTTTCAATGGTAAGAGACTATCACAACCAACACCGGATTGTTAATGAAGGTGGTTGGAATATAGCAGACGCTGTTCAAAGGTCCTATGATGTCGAGGGAATGCATATTGGAACGGTTGCTGCAGGCCGAATTGGTTTGGATGCGTTGAGAAAGATGAAGCCTTTTGACACTCATTTGCATTACTTTGACCGACACAGATTGCCCGAAAGTGTAGAATCGGAACTCAAGTTAACCTTCCATGATTCTGTAGAATCTATGGTTGAAGTTTGCGATGTGGTGACTATCAATTGCCCACTGCATCCAGAAACTGAAAATTTGTTTGATGATGAAATGATCGGCAAAATGAAAAAGGGGGCATTCATCGTCAACACGGCTAGGGGAAAGATCTGTAATCGTGATGCAATTGCCAAAGCACTTAAAAGTGGACAACTGAGTGGTTATGCCGGAGATGTATGGTTCCCCCAACCTGCACCAAATGATCATGTTTGGAGATCTATGCCCAATCATGGAATGACTCCTCATACCTCTGGAACATCCCTGTCTGCACAAACTCGATATGCCGATGGGGTCAGAGAAATCCTAGAATGCTTCTTTGAGGGCGAGAGTATCAGAGACCAGTACTTGATTGTGAAAAATGGCCATTTAGCAGGCATGGGTGCCCACTCATACAGTAAAGGTTCTGCAACAAGCGGCTCGGAAGAAGCTGCAGAATATAAAAAGGGTTAGCTCCAAAATTTTGTAGGATGGTCACTGTTATATTACAAACGCACTTGAGGTAAGGTTTGAATGGTTGCATTCGAATCATTAGCTGTTCATCGAAATCCTAATCAAGCCAAAACCTGGTCACAGAGATATGCGGGAGTTTCCGGAGAAGAAATTTATCGTTTTGAAGATGGTGATAAAACCGTAATGAGAACCATCTTAGGTGATTTAATTCGTGAATTTTGCTCGGTAATTAATTTCAGATCTATCCCTTTAATTTTTTATTTTCTGCTGAATAATGCATCATATTTTTAACGATATTTGTATAATGAACTGGACGGCACGAGTCATGCTAATCGTCAATCCGACGGTTGACTTTGCATAGTGACCTGTCTACTTCACCCGCTTTCACGATTTCTAATATCATAAATCACAAGCATCCCATAGTCTATGATTTGGTCCATTTTGTGTGTATTCGAAACGACTTCTGGTCTAGGTCATATGCGTCGTTCAGCCTGCATTGCCAATTACCTTGTGGAAAAGGGAGCCCGCGTGCGAGTAGCTTCAGGCACCTTTATGGATAAGGAGAATTTTTTCCATCCCGAGATTGACTTCGTTGAATTGCCTGCCCATCGGATTTGGAGCAGCAAGGACGGAAAATGGTTTCACTACGAGGCAAACGGGCGAAAAATTGAAGATACAAATTTTGATGAAAACAAGTGGAAAAAAAAGCGCGAGAAAATTTTTCGAAGGGCTCTGAAGCAGGAACCGATTCATGCAATGGTGGTAGAGTTTTGGCCTTTTTCCCGCCGCCGGGAATTCACCAGTGCGGTCAATATTGTATTGAGCCAGAAAAGCTTACCCTATAGGCCTCTTATTTTTTCTTCTGCCCGTGACATCCTTGACACATCCAACTCCATGAAAAAGACTGCTAACCAGGTCGCCAAAGACCAGAGAAAATCTGTCAAAATGATACGCGATAGTGTTGATAAGGTTCTCGTGCATGCTGACCCTGCCCTTGTCAGTTTCGCAGAGGGATTCGCCTATTGGAGAAAAATCGAAAAAAAGGCCATCTACACCGGTTATGTTGTAACTGATAATGCTCGTGAGAAAATGGGTGATGAGCGCGATATCAGGATGGTGGTGGTGTCGACCGGTTCCGGCAGCACGGGACTTGATTTAATTAAGGCTGCAGCTAAAGCCCGCCGATTCAGCACCCTTCGTGATCACAATTGGACTTACATACTAGGTCCCCGGATGGAAAAGTCTCACAAGATTCAGGCACTGAGAGAAATTGCTAGATTTGGCAATGGCTCTCAGGTGGGGTCAACTGCTGTGTACAATCACCGGGCAGATTTGCCTCAAATCCTACGTCGGGCAAGCCTTTCCATTTCCCTTGCGGGATATAATACCACTCTTGAGGTTCTTGCTAGCGGGGTGCCGGCTATTTTGGTCCCCAAATTTAAAGTGCGAACAGTCGGAAAACCTTGGGCGGATGCGGAGCAAAAAGGCCGATTGCACAAGATTAACGCAAAGCACTTAGCTACATTCGTTTATCCGAGTACGGCAATCAAGCCAAGATCCTTTGCCGCCAAGATTGATCGGGCACACCGCGAAAGAGTGAACCGAGCAACGCTTAACTTCGAAGGAGCACGGAACTCTGCGGAAATCGTGCTTGGTCAAGTGAAGGAGCGATTTGGTGACCAGCATATACATGATTTTGCGGCTGAGGAGGAATTGAAATACTTGTATTCCTGACTGCTACATAAATTTCCACATTAGCAAGTGCTTTTAAGCCAAACTCCATTTACAAATTTCAAAGATGAAACAGGTAAAATTGTTTATTAACATTCAGAAACAGGAAAGCTAGAAAGATTTTATGAAAGCTATAAAGGAAGGGTAATCAAAGAATCTGATAAATAAGCATTTTTCTTATCCACAAGATCAGTACACAAGATACTACTTTACNCACNATCTGGAATCTGTACAACACCACACCTAGTAAACTGTCCAAATTTTTAAATTTCTTTAGAATTTGTTCCCAAAGCGTTGTTCATTGACGAATATGCTTCGCTTATGCAGTATAAATTTCTGGTTTGGGTCGGTAGCTCAATCGGTAGAGCAGTGGCCTTTTAAGGTAGTTGTCAAAAAGCTGAATGCCCCTTAAACACTAGCTTTCAATTAATTACATAAAATATTTTAATCAATTATACCCAATCCTAGTGATAAAAAGCACCCTTTTTTGGATTTTTTTTGGAGGTTTCATATCAAAATTATATGTCTAATGTATTAGATTTCTTATGTTTTTTCGAGTTTCTTCTTTATGTCGAATTTCAAAAGTGAGGGACGGTGTTACCTGTTGTCTCTACCGCCATGTTCACCTTCTTAACTGAAATTTATAAAAAATTCTCAAATAAAATACATGTTATAACTAATGAACACTTTGCTAAGTTCGATTCCTTCATCCTAATTTGCGATTCTGACTTCAATAGGAATGAGATTGATGCTAATTTTATTCAACAAGATTTAGGTACACTTCATGAGAGACTGGCAATTCATATTATACAGTTTGATAAAATGAATGAGAAAGATTTAGAGAAATTAAATTGAAGTTTATTAAGTTATTATCGTATACAAAACCCATTCTATTTTGGATGATTGCACTCGCGTTATTATTTGAAGTTTTGCTTCATTCTTTTTTAAATGAATTACCTTTGAAGTTTTTGGCTCATAGCACCGGTCCAATTCATCGACTCGGACAATATTCCAAAAAAGATGTAGTGCCAAAAGAACACATTGCGATTATTGGAGACAGTAATGTGTACGGATTTGGCCCGTGGTTGTACGATAATTCATGGAGTATGGGGCAACCCGCCTTCGCCACTCACCATTTATTACATAATTCACTAGGTAAAGATTTAATTGCGTATGGTTTTCCCGGATATGGCCCATTCGGTTATACTCTTAGTGCAGTTGCCGAGTACAATATGATTAATGGCTCTTTAATTTGGTCTAAATTCCCAGAACCGCACCAAATCTTGATTGTTTTTTATGAGGGCAATGACTTGATAAACAACCTTCACGAAGTGCAGCATAGAGGGTTACAGATAGATAATTTCTCCCAAGAAAATTTCAAACAACAGATAGAGCGGTTGATCAAAGATGAGTCCGCTGAACTTGAGAGTGGCTTCTCTTTTACAGATCACATTGCCTGTTGGAACATTACACACGGTTTACTTAAAAACTACTTGAATAAATTCTCTCGAGAAAGTGACAATATAATTGATCCAATTAAAGATGAAATTTTCAACCAAATACCGGAAAACCAAGGCAAACCCAACGAACCAGAAAACATAGCACTAGTTAGCGGAAAAAAAATTTCGCTTGGATACTTAGAAGGACCTGCATTGCACCTAACAAATAATGAAATCAATCTTTCGCTTGAAATTACAAAACAATCGTTTAATTACATCAAAAAAAAATTCCCACAAAGCCAAATCGATGTGGTTTATCTTTCAGCGGCATTATCTCTCTATGACTTTAATAACTCGAAACTTAGACCGGCTCCCTTAAAGTTAGATATCCAAAGAGAAACATCCCGAGACAGAATATTCTCTCAACATGAAATAGAAATTAAAAACATGTATCTTAGACGGGCTGTAGAAGCAATTTCGGAAGAAATAAAGATAGGATTTATCGATACGACAAATAGCATGTCAAAAATAGCTAATAATTATCGCCTTCATGGACCCCGTGACCCTATTCACCTCAATCGAAAAGGCTACGAAACTTTT
>NHCT01000018.1 GCA_002167605.1 Verrucomicrobia bacterium TMED40
CACTTTGGGTTCCAATTTGGAAAGGGTGGTATTGATCAAGCCGATCTTTTTCTGCCTGGCGAATCTTTGCTTTCTTATTTTATCCCAGCCTCGAAGATAGCGTTCCTTATATTTCAGAATTACATCTTGTGGTGCATGCAGGGGGAAATGAGGAGCAATAAAAGCGAGGTAATGAAAGAAGGGCTTGCCTTCGTGATCTTTTTGATGGTTTGCCAGGCATTCAATCGCATGGTTGGCGGTGGCGGTGGTGGAATAGTAGTTTTCAGGTGCCTGCTCCGGGTCGAATGAAATGTCATTGAGCTGGTTCCCTTTGGCAGAGAAGAAATCTCCCTGGTTATTGACCCGCCATGATTCATCAAAGCCATTTTCCAAAACCTTGCCGTCAATATGCCACTTTCCGCTATGATAGTTTCGATAACCGTCTTTTTTGAGAAATTCCGTTATCAGAGGTGCCCATTCCGGACGAGTATTACGATTTCCACCCCCACCTCCTATTGATGCAGGAAGAGCATCTCGCCGGACCTGCTGGGCGTAGTAACCAGTTAGAATGGATGCCCGGGTGGGCCAGCATCGTCCGGTGTTGTAGAATTGGGTGAACCGCAATCCGTTGGCGGCAAGACCATCCAAATTGGGTGTGTCAATCTCTCCTCCGTAGCAACCCAGATCGGAATATCCCATATCATCGACTAAGATCACTAAAAAATTCGGTTTCTNCTGNGNNTGTGCTGCAANNANGAAGAGGANAAGNGAAGTTAGGAGGGTGGAANCTTTTTTCATNTTTGGGAGNAATGNATATAGNCTAACGNTTCTGGAATTTGGTTCAAACCATCAATTATTNTGGAAGGCAGGCAAAGGTTANGCCNCCCTGGTGTCGTTTNCCNGTCATGATTTTTTTGGCCAAATTGATCACTTGATCNTGATGNTGAACCACGAGCAGGTCTTCNATNNTAATATTTTTGCNCNGNGCTNGCTAANAGCTTGATCTCATCCATGAGCAAAGGAATTTTATAAACCAATCGNACCTGTTGGCCTGCTTCGNTCTGGTTAAGCCTGATTGATTTGTCNCTGAGTTTTATCCCTCTGTGTGCAAAGTCTATAAGCAAATTATCTGTTTTTCCTTTCACCTTGAAACTCACTTCGATTACGGAACCCGGCCGAGTATGGGGTATGGACGCGAATTCCTTTGGTTTAGGGCTTAGGTTTGTCGCCTTCTGTTCATTCAAAACCTCAATNTTTACATGAGCATGGAAGGGAACGGCATAAACGGTACCTTCAAAGGTGCCATCTTTATTTAGACTTTTTAGAAGGCCAGTATGGCTGGGTCCTGTTCCGAGGCTGGCAATATCAAAGGATTTTGTTTNTCCCCGCCAAGGTCGGANTTCNCTGATTCCGCCAGCCAGTCCTTTTCGNGGGGTATCATGTTTGGAAATCATTTCTNGAAGAGCGGACTCCTGGGCCTGATTAAATCCCTTATCCAGATNGGAGGGCCACCACATCACATGCAGTGTGGATACCCCATGATCACGAAGGTAGAGTAATTGGTTCAGCGACTTTTCATGACTTGCATTCAGGGATGCATATTCCCCAACTAGCATATTATCAAAGCCAGAACTGTATGCACCCTGTCCAATATTGTGCTCCCGGTCGTAGTAGGTTCCATACCTCGAGAATCCAAAGCCTGCACCCGTGCTCAGAAGCCAGTCAATTGGGGAAATTCTTTTTTTCCCTTCTGAAATTCCCACGATTGATTTGAATACATAGCTGTCCGGAATTTGGTGACATTTGATCAGTTCAGGAGGGAATCCCGCCAGTAGGCATTCCCGGTAACTGGTTCCCACCCTTCTGGAAACAACGATCCGATTATATTCGACCCACTCCTGAAAGAAGAGATTTTCGAAGTCATAGTGATCCCATTCCCCACGAAGTAGGTCACGGGGAGCATCAAAAAAAGCAGTAGTGAAGCTCGTGCCCATCACCCGATTGATCGATTCCATATTTCCGTAAAGAGAGCAGAGATAATGGTAGAACCCCTCCAAGTTCCCCGTGTTGTAATCGCCAATGGAATCGCTGCCTGAAACGATCTCATTTTCATGGTTGGGTTCAACCGCAATGGTCATTTCCGGATTCTTACGATAGGCGGGGGCCAATTTTCGATAGAAAGCTCGCTGAGCGTAGGTATACAGATTATCTAGGGCTTCATCCTCAAAATGTTGACTCCCGTAGTCAAATAAAGTCTCACCAAAATAGCCTCCACCCGTGGGGTCATTCTTGCGGTCTAAAAGTAAATATTTCGGGAGTCCATTTACTGGGTCCATCTTTGAGGATATGGATTTCATCCTGCCTATACTCCAGCGATGGCTGAAACCAGCGGACCAAACCGTGGGAATCCCCTGGTTGTAATCCGCGACTGATTTTCTCCATGAAGGAGAGCGGGAAATTTTCCCCCAATCTATTTTTTCGATCCACTCCTCGAAGGACCGGTTTTCGATCTCTCCCGATTTCAAGAGAGGCGACCAGTACTGGGCGCTTCCGAGATAATTATAAAGACCATTTCTCACATAGGTTCCGTCGGGGAACTCTCCCCAGGTGGCAGGATCCCCTCCGTGCTTTTCCTGTGGATCGAACCAAAATTTGTTCTCCATCTTACCGACATTCATGGAGACTGGTTTCTTTGCCTTATTAACCCGTATTTGAGTGGATATGTTTTTCTCTGTTTTGCCCCCGTTAAATTCCCGGTCCGGATAAACCGAATCGAAAAGAGACCAAGATTGAATTTCCGTATCCAGCTTGGAAACTTCCTGACTTGGCAAAATTGTGTGGATTTTGTTTCGGTCAAATTCCTGGGCAATCAATCGGTCTTTTCCCGCGGTGATGATGGCATACCTTCCCTTCTCACCCTTTATTTTTTTTCGCCTGATAAGTTTACCTGAAGGCGAGTAAAGAAGAAGGCTTGGCTGGGCGGTTTGAGCATTTTGCGAAATCACAGCGATTTCATCACCTGGTGATTCCTTTACAAAATCTCCAACCGTGAGGTCAAAGGGTGGTTGAATCTCGTTGGCGATCTGAATATTACCCCTTACGCCACCTGCTTGGTTAAAGAGNTGAATGGCATGNNCNTGCTTGGAAAGNAGGGGCCAAGTTGCAATAAATGCGGTGTTNTTTTGGTCTTTCCCGGTCTCCACNCCNACNCCNCCCCNNATTGTCGGCGGGTAGGCAAGAAACTGGGTCTCGCAGACTTGATATTCTGAAAGGATACGGATNACNGTGTGGTTATNTGNGTGCGGTCCCTCTCCTGCTACGATTTTGGGGCCCAAAGGGACGGGAGGGCGAGTGAGNGTTTCTTTTCCAAGTCGCTTGGTNTCCGNATCGAGATCGAGATGACGATANANGGCCAGAGTGACNCTNGCAGATTTGNNNTCNGTNTTCCTTACGGTTTCGGAGGCTGAAAGNTGNNNTTTAAGCTGGTTNAACTTAATCCCGAAAGATTGAATTTGATGAAGTTTTTCGCCTACAGCNGCNTATAATCGCAAATCCCGATTTGTTTCAATGAGCCNCAAGTTCCTAACTTTGAAAGTTTTGTTTGTCTGCTCACCAAAGTCCATGCGNATGGCATCGATGTCTTGACCNNTAAGGTTTCCTTTTTCACTTAGNTCAAAAACATGCCATTTCCANTGTTCGGAAGGTTTTAATTCCGTCCTGATCGGTTTGGTTNTATCTCCTGTNCGACAGTAAAAAACAAAATCGCCAAAATNTTCNGAAANTTGGTACTCGAATGCGATGACNTAAGATAGANNGGGTTGATACNCATCNTNAAAGGGNTNNAGCCAAACANAGGGATCGTTTCCCGTAGTCTCAATCTGATAAACCCCGCTGCTGGNCTGAGAAAGGTTGAGGTCATGAANCCTATTGGANAGCGACAGGGNAGAGTNCGNATAGNNTTCAATGTCAAAGGCAAGGGTTTNGTTCTTATCTGAAAAGNCCNGGAGGTTGGTTGCCGNAAAAAGGAAAANCCAAGATAGCTGAATAGAAAAAANTNTCATANATNAANACATGTCNTTTGNATCCGTNNCCTTACTNNCTTTGCAAAATAAAGTCTTTTAAGTTGGGATGCTTAATNTTGGTTAACCCCTTGGGCATTTAATCTCGGTAAGACTTCGGCGTTGATTCTTTTGGTTATATTTTTGGTCACCACCTCGCGAAATCCNTCGTTGCTTATGGAGTTAGCCCATTGNATNGCGGCATCCGGATCCCTGCGTACNAGACCGTGAGCAAACCCGTTGAGGGCAAAATCTCTNTGCCACCCGTCCTGCATCGCATTTAATTNGGTTGCCGTGATATTCGGGTCATGTCCGTTGACCCCGCCTGCAAGCCTGGCGTAGGCGGAAGAGAGAGCAGACCGTTTGGCCTTGGTGGATTCTAAAGAATTTGCAAATTCGACTGCCTCCAGAGGGTTCTTGTCAAAGACACCACTTTCAATCACTCGTTGGGCTGTGCCAGCCTGTAACTCCGGTTCCTTGTAACCGGCCACCCACTGTTTCAGTGTATCTTTATCCCTTCCCTTGATGACCCGTTCGGTGAATTCACGGGTTAGGGACTCCGCCTTCCTCTTGTCTTTCTCAAGGAAGTGATCGATGAGATCATTGGTATTCTCAACTTGAAGGTTTCCAATCTTACCCGCTGAATTCCTGAGGACTTCATCGATCATACCGCTAGAGAATTGATCCATAAGCGGGATTTCCCGGGAGTTTGTTTTCTCCAGATAACTTTGGACCTCGGGAGATTTGAGATCAAGGTCGGCATAGTAATCAAACATTTCCTGCGGACTTCCCTTGGCCCATCCTTTAAGGATCTTAGTAAAAGCAGGGTCTCCCTCCTTAAGCAGTTCCTCGGCCACGGTTGCCCCTCCGACCTCTCCGACTTTCATCCAAAACTTTTCCTGAAAATTCTTACTTTGTGGCAACTTCTTTTCCTCATAAGCAAGAGCCAGTGCATCTCTTGCCTGTTTCCAATTACGGGTGGATAGAGAATCTAAAAATCCCTTTGCTGATCCCTCACCNTTCAAAAAGAGATCGAGCTCCTTTTNCCATTGAGGCTCCGAANTTAGGTTTACTTGGTGNGGAACCGTAAAGACTTGGGGGATTTCCTTTTGTGATTCTGGAGAAGATAGTTTCTTGGCAGAAGAGTCTGCAACAAAAGGGGCGGTTTGAGTATATTCGGATGATAGCCCAAGAGATTGAGGAGTCACCTTATTNCCTTGGGATAACTCGGCTAACAGTTGTTCGGTTTCTTGAACGAACCTGTTTTCCGGTTGGACGGTAAGAGATTGTTTATCGGAACGGATGAAATAATAGAGCAGGAGGATGCCAAGGATCACTAGCCCTGCCAACGCCGATTTTTTCCAACTGAAATTCACAGTGTGAAAGTAAGAACAGCATATCCTAGGGTCAAATGTATGCTANGGGTGAAGGGAAAATTATTTTTGGAGCAGGTGTGGGTTTACTGTATCGATTGATCCCCGTCGGGGTTTTCGTTGGTNACNGAACTNTAGNAGTGTCCCAAAGGGGTGAGCTTGCCGTTTTGATCGAAAAGAGAGGAACTCGTTCCCACCGCCTCGTGAATTCCAAACGAGAACCAGGCATAGCCGGCGATCCAGTTTTGTTTTTCCATCCAGGGGAGTACATTTTTCATGAACTTGAGAACCTCTTTCGGGGAATGGTTGTTTTGATCAACCGTCTTCGCTCCCCAATCCGCAACCGCGAACTCCGAGATTAAGAGGGGTCGCTGACCATAAGCTTCGTAGACCTGAGCCATGCGTTCCTTAAAGGCTCTCGGGCTGGTGGCTCCATACCAATGAACCCCAATGTAATCGATGCGATAGTTTCTCTTGTCTGCTTCGCGCATAAAATCACGCATCCAGGTTCCGCGTACGCCTTGGGTGCTGTCATCGACATCGCTCAAAGGGTTGGCACAAGCCGGACTGCAGAGGGGGACACCCAGTTCCTCCAATACGGGCCAGTATTTCAAGGCCTCCTGGTAGGGCATATTGGCCTGTTCCTTCTTGTCCGGTTCATTAAAGCCAAGTACGCGTTTGGTCTTGCCCGACTTAATTTGGGGAACGATGTGTTTGCGTACGGATTGGACGAAACCGTCCATTCCCCAGGCTCCCCAAGTCATGGGCATGAATTCCAGGTTCTCAGGTTGCTGGTCTACGAGTTCCATCCCCCAGGAATAATTCCAGTAGGAGCGAGTGGCCTGAATCTTAGGCAGGTTTTCCTCTGCGCTTCCCCGTTCGTTGCTTTTGCGCAAAGTGAAGCAGATTCCTTTTTTGCCATCAAGTGCGAGGTGTGCGGGAAGAGGGTCCGTTTCGATGGAAACTTCCGCTTGGGTGCCGGGGGTAAGCTCGGCAATGCGGTCACGGGCNGCGAAGGCGGGTTGCCACCACCATCCGGCCTTGTCCCAACATTGTCCGTAGTCGAAGTCTGCAATCAGGGTGTAGTAGGCGGCCAGGGCTCCATCCCGGTCCCCTTTCTTGTAGAGAGCTTCGCCCTTTAGGTAGGTCATGGTGGCGAGTTCATTGAGCGTGGCGTACCTTTTGGCCTCGTCCTTGCCGGGGAGTTTGGTGATCTGGTTGTTGGCCTTTCGGGCACTCTCTCCCCAAATTCGGTGGGCTTGGTTGGCGAGCCTTTCCACTTCGTTCCAATCCTTTTTGCCCATGGCTTCCCAGATCTTTGCGGTTACTTGCCAGGCTTCTTCGGCCAGGCAGGTTTGCAGGGGAAAGAGGAATGGAGCCAGACAGGCAGTGGCGAAGAGAAAGGGTTTGTAGTGGTTCATGACTGGTTCAATTTCTTTGGTAATTTGGCTGTCCGATAGAAATAATCGAATATACACACGGAGTTGTTGGGGCAAAGACGAATTCTTTCAGGGAAATGAATTTACCACGCAAGTTCGCTGCTGCGGATTCGAGAAAGAAAGTTATGACTAAAGCCGAGTGACTTTTATACCAACGCTTGCAAATCGTCTAACATGGTGCCCCAGTAAGACTTTTTTTGATATCTTCCACAACATGTTCCGCGTCTTCAGCAACGCTCAGAAACCTCCCAGAACCCCATGTGTGTAGCCAGTTAAGTCCGAGAAAATAGATTCCTTCGGCTTCACCAATTCCTCTTTTGTGGCGAGGTCTGCCCCGAGGGCCGAGGCAATCGACCTTCAACCATGAGTAATCCGCAACAAAACCAGTACACCATAGAATCGAAGTTATCCCTGACTCCATTGCGTTGACATGGTTGGTTTCTTTGGGGGGGTGCCATTTTTTCTCAAACTTAGGTTCTAAGGGAGCGGATATTTTCATTCGATCAATGTAGTCGTCAATCATCCCACAGATGCGCAAGTAGCTTTCATCTGCCTTATCGAGGTTTTCTTCTAAATTTTGAGAAAAGTGAATGTCAAAACCATTGATGTCATCGACGGTTCCATAAAGTTGAAGTCCCTTGGAAGCGTAATCACGAAGGTCGATCTCGTGCCCGCCATCCCTTCCGGATAAATAATGATTGGTCTTGGCTTCTGTGGCCTCCGGATTGGGTTGTTGATCGATTGGAACCGCATACTCTCCTATTTCGTGGAGCCAATCCGTTGCATCTCGACCCCGGTAGATTCTTGGGCTCCTTGGGGCGGTTCCAACGGATAGACAAACTTTTCTCCCAGCTAGCCAAAGATCTTCCATCATTTGAACACCTGACTGCCCGGTACCTACCACCATACACATTCCTTTAGGAATATCAGAAGGACGCTTGTAGTCTTTTGAGCTGATTTGGGTGATGCTCGGATCAAGCTTTTCCGCAAATGTTGGTTTGATTTGCCGGTCGTAGGAGCCAGTGGCCATAATCACTGCGGAGGCGATCCATATACAGTCTGGTGATTCGACCTCCACCTTACCGTCGGGTCTTTGATCCACTCGGATCACTTGGACACCTTCATGAAGTGGTGGATCGAAGGATTCGGCGAAGCCTTCAAGGTAATCTATGATTTCATCCTTGGGCATAAAACCGTGGGGTTCTTTTCCCTTGTATTCCCAGTCGGGCAATCGACACTGCCAGTTTGGAGTTACGAGGCAAAAGCTATCCCAACGATCGTTTTTCCAAGCATGGAAGCGCTCCGATCGTTCCAAGACAACATGATCGATGTCGGATTTGCCAAGATAATAGGATGCGGACAGGCCAGCCTGACCACCACCAACAACGACTACTGACACGAACTTTTGGTATTTTTCCTTCATTCCATGGACAGACAGGTGACTGTTTCTTTAGCTCCAAAGGATTTAGCAGTTGCAATAATTTTAGATGCCTGATTTTCAGCAGAAGTGCACCGAAAACCGTATTTATCCATGACCTTTTGGGATGCAATTTCCAAGGCTTTGCTGCTTAAGCTGACAAAATCCTCAACCGAATAGGATTTGCCAGCCTCTAGGTAGTTGAGAATGGATGTGGACGGAGAGTAACAGCTTTCAATATCACCACTGGGCCACTTTATTTTGAAAATAACTTCAGGCATTGGATAAACAATTAGAATCCAAGATAAGGTTCGTTCGAGTGATTCCAAACCAAGTGTCGATCCTCTTTCTGAACAAGGTGAAGCGAAGATCCTTCAACGATGCAACCGATCACACGGACATCGAGATTTCGGCTTTCGAATGCACTGAGGACGGATGAAGCATTATCAGGTTTGACGGAAAAAAGAAACCCAAAGCTGGGAAAAGCAGTCAGCCATCTTTCCAGATCTCCATCAGGACTTTTAACCAAATCAAGATCAATGTCGATCCCGACATTTGAACATTCAGCGAACATCAGCGAAGTGCCTACGATTCCACCTTGACTGATGTCTTTTCCTGCCGTTATTAAGCCTTCTTCAGCAAGGTTCGGGAGAAGCTGACAATCCTCTCGCAGTCTATCTGCAGGAACCTCGAGAAAAGCTGCGAAATTCTTGCTGCTCCCTACATAAGATCCTCGGTGATCGGTGGCAGCAATAAGTAGGTCACCGGGCTTGGCCGCAAAACTTGAGATCAGAGACCGAGCCTTTCCGAAAATGGTGGCTGCAAGCTGGGGACGATCGGTGTTAAGGTTGGTGTGCCCCCCGACGATGGGGATTTGGTAAGCTTTAGATGCCTCGCTCATACCTTTGAGAATTTCACTCGCAATGGTTTGGTCGGGTGCCCAGATTGCATTGGTTAATCCGGTTGCCCGTCCCCCCATGGCAAGGATATCCGAATAATTCACCATGACGGAACACCAACCGGCAAACCAGGGCTCAGCGGCTACGAATTCATTCATGAACCCTTCCATCGCAACAAGCTGCCATCCGTCTCCATCGGGAATGGCAGCTGCATCATCTCCGGGAAACCCAATGCTTTCCTTACTTAAACCCAGNTGAAAACGGGAATGATTGATGGCTTTCTTGCCAAGGAGATCCGGGTTCTTGGATAAGGTGTCCGCCAATGAAGCGGGGCAAATCATGCAGCCCTCTTTTTATTGAGGGTAATCCAACCTCTGTACGGATTTGAAACAATCCCAAAAGCCTGGAGGTTTGCCCTCATTTTTACATGGGTTTGACCAAATAATTCCACGCTTTCCAATTCTTCCCAGTTCAATTTCTTGAAGAGCGGAACATTACGCAACTGGACATGGGCAAGAAAAAGATCACAGCCATAGTGTAAAGCTGTGCCCACCGCAAAACGGATAAGTTCCGGCCCCAAGCGTCCGACTTTTCGGTAGTTTAGGGCAACCGATAAGCGAGAACCCCACCAAACTCCCTTTTCCGGCTGATGAATACGTACGGTTCCAACCACTTCATAGGCTTCCGAAGCAAGAGTGGAAACGGCTACGATCGGCATCATTACATTATCGATTTCATCGCGGTCATGATGAGTAAAAATTCCCTGTTCTGCCACAAAAGTACGGTGACGAAGTTCAGATGANCCAACCCTTTCCCATGGTTGCGAAGCCTGTCTTATGAGAAATTCAGGAGAAATGAAGACCTTTGGTTTTTCAATCAGCATGCCATGGCTTTCTGATTGCTCAGAATTTTAATTCTCTCAAATGCTGAAAGAGCCGAGCAAGCTCCGCATTTTCCGCAACCCGCTTTTATTTTATCCGAGCTCATCCCTGCTTCAAGGATCATCTCAGCCAGGGGACCGAGAACCGAGCGCATAAAATCGGGACTGGGGGGTTTGTGACTTTCAAGCGGGGTTCCTGAAACGGGAACGAAAGGAACCACAAAAGGATATACTCCAATTAAAGTGAGTTTTTCACAGATCTCGAGGATTTCCTCGGCAGAGTCTCCCAGCCCAGCGAGAATGTAAGTGGACACCTGCCCCCAACCGAAAACATCGACCGCAACGGAAAAGCTTTCGAAATACCGATCGAGGGAAACCTCTGATTTTCCGGGCATGATTTTCTTTCTTAGGACCGGATTCACCACTTCGAGGTGCATGCCCAAACTGTCAATGCCTGCCTCTTTCATGCGAACATGCCAAAGATCGTCGCCAGGCGGTTCACATTGAGCCTGCAAGGGAAGATCAACTGCGGCCCGAATAGCTCGTGCACAATCGGACAAAATGCGTGCTCCGCGGTCTTCGCCGGGGGGCGTACCTGTGGTCATGACCATGTGTTGGACCCCGTCCAGAAGATGAGCCGCTCTAGCCACTTCGGCAAGTTGCTCGGGGCTCTTGCGGGCAATGGTTCGCCCGGCAGCCAAGCTTTGGCCAATGGCACAGAATTTACAGGTATTTTTCCGGGATTGGTACCGGATGCAGGTCTGCATAACAGTGGTGGCCAGCACATCCTTGGAATGAAGCTGGGCAATCTGACCATAGGGAATGCCATCGGCTGTTGAAAGGTCAAGAAACTTGGCCTTTTTGGGGAAGTGAACTTCAGAGAAAAACGAACCGTTTTTGAAGATTCGAGCCGCTCCATTTTCATCCGGTGCTTCCACAAGATAAGGAGATTCAAAAGCACTGGCGGTGTGCACTGGCACCATCACGGTCAATCCGTCAATCGTTAAGGCCTTGTGATCCGTAGGACCTGCTCCACCACGCCGGCTATTGGCCCCGGCTCTAGGGTCCAGCAACCTGACCCCACGGGTCTGCAAGTCGGTAATGATTTCAGCTGCCTGCATGAAGTGAAGTCTCAAGCTGGTCAGCCTCAAGAAATGTATTACCCTGAAGAACTGAACGCGTCTCGGCGGGAGCGAGGTTGTGGTTGAGGGAGAGAAGTTCAGGGCGTGCATAATGACCGACCGAATCCAACATTCTTTTACGCTTGGTGATTAGATTAAAATCGAGATCTGCATAAAGAATACCTTCACCTTTGGTTAGAGGAGGGGCAAGGTGCCGCCCCTCTGGAGAAATGATGCAGGTCATGCAGCCGTCCTGCAGGGCTTTTTGTAGAGATTCGTCTGGGCTCAGGCACTCGATTTGTTCTTCGGACAACCATCCTGTTGCGTTGACTACAAAGCAGCCCGACTCCAGTGCATGATGTCGCATAGTCACTTCGATTTGTTCGGTGAAAATCGGTCCTACCATGCTGCCGGGAAATTGAGCAGCGTGAATTTCCTCATGCTGNGTCATCAGNGCATAGCGGGCAAGAGGATTGTAATGTTCCCAACAGGCAAGAGCACCGACCCGGCCGAAACGAGTCTTAACCACCTTGAGTCCGGAACCGTCTCCCTGCCCCCAAATCATTCTTTCGTGATAGGAGGGCGTGATCTTTCTTCTTTTCAAAAGGAGAGATCCATCCGCATCAAAAATCAATTGGGAGTTATAAAGAGAACCGTGATCTCGTTCATTTATACCCAAGACAACCACTACTTCTCGATCTTTGCATTTTTTGGCAACCAAATCGGTTTCTTCAGAAGGCACATTGACTGCCTGTTCGTAGAGCCTTAAATGCTCCTTGCCTTGCTTGACTGGTGGCGTGACAAAGGAGAAATAAGGATAATAAGGGATGAAAGTTTCCGGAAAAACAATGAAGTTAGCTCCGTTAATCGAAGCCTCTTCAATGGCATCCAGTACCAATTCGGTGGTGGCGGCTCGACTGCTCAAGTTAGGAGCAATCTGTACGGCGGCAGCCTTAATCATCGCAGAATATGGAGTAGTGGGTATATCAAAGGCATTGGCCTTGGTTACCCAAACTGTTAATCAAACAGTCCAAGTATCAACGATGAATGCATTGTCGCGAGCATGAATTAAGCTCAAATCCAAGACATCCTGAGGTGCGATCGGAATGATTCCAGGTAAGAGAGAAGGTTCTCCGTGACCGTACAATGCCTGTAAGGCAAAGCGACAACAGTAGACTTTCCCACCCTCACCCATGAACTTCTTAAGGTTGTCGGCGAAGTTTTGGTGACCAGGAAATGCAGCGTCCCCAAGAGTGGGAAAGCCGCGTTGCAAACCGAGCGTGACTCCTGGACCATAAAGAAGAATTGAAGTTTCGAAGCCTTTTCGGTTCAGACGGATGGCATTCAACATATTAACCAAACCGATGGATCCTTCGAAAGCTACAGTGTGAAACTTGACAAGTGCTTTTTGGCCGGGCTCTGCTTGCACATCCTCAAAAACTTTCTCTTCATAATCTACGAAGACATCTCCGTCTTTGTGTTTTTCTAATGTAATTTCTGGCATCTAAATCCTCCTGTTGGGGTGTATAATATTAAAGGATCATGTTTTTCGCATTTCGTGTGCCAAAGGCTTGTACACCTTTAAAAATGACTACTTCCAGTAAAACTTTTAACTCTCTCTAATAAGTTTAATGGATAAAACTCATTTATTAATGTGCCCCAAGGAAACGAAGTGCTTGATTTAATGGGGCACTTGCAAATCCAAACTAGGATTCATATACCAAGCGAAGTTTGTCATCTTGGAGGAACAAGGGGAAGACGATTATTCCAGCTGATGAGGTTTGAGTTCACGACCGTCTCTAACCGGGAAGAGGGCATCTTCCTTTTCCAATTGCTTCCTCATTAAACCGATCATTTCGTTGGTCTTATTGGTGTTTCCAAGGGCCAGGTTTTTGGTTTCGTAGGGATCGTTTTTTAAATTGTACAATTCATACTTGGGTAAGGGCTTTTTGCTCTTTCTTTTTCCTTCACCTGTGAGATATCGATAAATAAGTTTCCAGTCTCCCTTGCGAAAGGAGGTGAAATAGGAGCTCCGGTGCGAATGTGGAAAATGACACATGAAGTGATCAGGTCTTGCGTTGTTAGTCTTTCCGGATAGCTGAGGAAGCAGGCTTACGCCATCGACTGTATGCTTCGCTGGTGCGTTGGAGTGGGAAGCATCCACGATAGTGGAGTATATATCCATGACTGTTCCGATCTGCTCGTGATGAAGATGATTACGGGCGACCTTAAACGGGTTAGTTTTCCCTGCCTTTGCCCAGCTGGCAATAAAGGGAACTCTCATTCCACCTTCATAGCAGGTTCCCTTTTTCCCGCGAAGGGGAGCGGAGCTGAAATAACCGTANGTGTCACCCAGCGGTCCATCGGATCCATTATCGCCGACGAAGAGAATCAGGGTGTTTTCGGCCACACCTTTATCTGCAACATGATCCATAAGATCACCAAGTGATTTGTCGATTCCCTCGATCAGAGTNGCAAATGACTTGGCGGGCCTTGGCTTTTTCGAGTTTTCGTAATTTTTAATAAAGCGCGGATCGCTCTGGAAAGGACTNTGNACGGCATAATGGGACATGTACAAAAAGAAGGGCTTGTCTTTTTGAATCGACCGNNTGATNGCATCCTTNGCCTCCAAAGTGATGGCNTCGGACAGGAAGGTGTCGGTCTTATGATATTTCTCCAATCCCGGAATAGCCCTTTTTTTTCGTTTTGGATCCAGGTTCCCGTATCCATCTTCACCAAAATAACTGCCGGGTGCACCAAAGGAACAGCCAGCAATATTTATATCGAATCCCAGTTTGGTGGGGTCCTCTCCCTCATAACCAATCGGTGCGAAATGTGCCTTCCCGGCAAAGATGGTATGATAGCCATTTGACCGGAGAATGGAGGGGAGGGTGGTATCCTTCGAAGTGAGTCCTTCCCACTTCCAATCTTTTGGTCCGGCATTTTTACTTTCCGGACTAATGAATTGAGTGACCCGGTGCCTTGCAGAATTTTGTCCCGTCATGATGGAAGCCCGGGTGGGTGAGCAGACAGACTGGGCGTAGAACTGGGAAAAGCGGATGCCTTGCTTGGCCAACCGTTCCATGTTCGGAGTCCTGTACCAATCATTGAGGGGATGCTTTTGGGGCTTACCTTGCTTATCCGCAAGCATGGGCACCGAGGTGTCCATTAACCCCATATCATCCACCAGAAACAGGATGATATTGGGCTTTTGTTTGGAGGATAAATTTAGACAAAGAAAGAAACCACCGAGAAAAAGAAAAAAAGACTTCTTCATGGTCGGTTCCTTATTCCCACTTGGTCAGTACCTTACGTTCTTTGACCGGCCACCACTTGCCAATCTTGGCGGCAAGTCTCGCCACCACTTCAGGATTGTCTTTGGCTAGGTTCTTTTCCTCTTTGGGATCTTTAAGCAGGTTAAACAACTGTGGGCGCTTTTCTTCGCGTGGATGTGTGGACTTGTAACGGTTTACTTCGCCGTCATAAGTCAGAAGCAGTTTCCATTTTCCTTCAATGGTCCAACGGAAGATAAGGGAGTCTTCCGGATTCTCAACATCTGCAATGTCATGGGCAAAACTTTCACCAAAGATTCCCTTTCGTTTAATCGCTTTCTGATTTTTTAAGTTCTCAAGAAGGTTTAATCCGGGCAGGTCCTTCGGAGTACGGGCACCGGTGGCCGCCAAAATGGTGGGGAAGAGATCGATGGATGAAACCACATCCTTGCGTTTTCCATTTTTCAAATCACCGTTCGGCCAGGAGAACATGATGGGCGTGCGGATACCGCCTTCATAAGGGGTTTGTTTGGATCGGGGNGCATATCCGTTCTTTTCCGGATTTTGGATCCATCCATTGTCGGTGACATAGACTATGATGGTATCATCACGGAGATTACGCTTTTCCAAGAGATCAACCAGTTGCCCGCAGGTCTCGTCAAACCAGGTGCACATGGCATAGTACTTGGCAATGGAAAGGGGGAGACCAAGGTCTTGGTATGGTTTGAGCAAACGCTCGGGTGGGTTGTGCGGAGTGTGAGGAAGGAAAACCCCGTACCATAAAAAGAAGGGCTTATTCTCTTTCATCGAATGGTCCACAAAATCCTCAATCGGCTGTAAGCCATTCCTACCGATCTTCAATCCGTCATCTCCATGGCGTCCACCTGGTTGGGGGAAACCACGGGTCATTCCATGAGTAAACCCGCCGTGCTTAAAATTTCCTTCCCACCATTTCCCGCTCTGGTGGCTGAGGTAGCCCTTTTCAGCAAGTAAGTTGGGTAAGGTTTCAAAACGATTCAAATAGGAGATAAGTTGTGCTCTCTTTTCGTTGTAGTTTTCACCGTCCTTGGGGGGATAGTTTTTGGGAGATGGATCATTTCCAGTTACACCGTGCTTATGGGTGTACTGGCCGTTGATCAAGGTTACCAGCGAGGGCCGGCACAACGCAGTGGGTACATATCCCCGTTCGAAAAGAACGCTCTCTCGGGAAAGCTTGTCCAAATGGGGCGTCTTGATCTGAGGGTGCCCCATGAATCCGTAATCGGTCCAAGCCTGATCATCGGAAATGATGTAGAGCACATTGGGCGATTTTTGAGCGGATAGCAGAGTGAAACCGTTGATGAGGAAAAGGATGCTTAATAAGGTTTTCATGATGATTGGGTTAGAGAAAAAGCAGGAAGGAGATTAGCGGGCGAAAAGTTCATGATCGGATTTGCCACCCGCGATCAGGTAGGCCATCAAATCAAGGATATCCTCCCTGTCCATGGTGTTGAGCAAACCCGGGGGCATCATGGAAATGGCGGAGGGTTCGATCGAAGTTAAGTTCTCCGCTTTGACCTTGGTCACGGCGCTCGGTTGCATCATATCGGTGTTCACCCAGTACTCATTGTTCCTCATATTCATGATTCTTCCATTGAGTTGGGAACCATCAGACAGGCTGAATACGCTGGACCCATATTGGTCGCTTATTTCCTTGCCCGGATCGACAATCGATTCCAACAAATCATAGGCTCCGAATTTTCCGCCCACCGAGGTGAGATCCGGGCCAACCGCACCGCCTTCTCCCCCGATTCGGTGGCAGGCATAACAACTTCCCGCACCAAACATTTGGCGGCCATTTTTAAAATCCCGTTTACCAGGCACTCCGCTTGGCACCCAAGGCGACATCTCTTTCATAGTCCAATTCTTAACAAAGTTGCGTGCCTCGAAGGTAAATTGGGGAGCACTGGACTGAGGTTTTGTCTCGATGATCTTTTTGAGCCCTGCTGTCATTTGATTATTAGGAACACTGGCAATTGCGTNCTTTTTGATGCCGTCCAGGTAGTTGCTTAGACGGGCACCTCCCTTGAAGTTGCCAGCCCGTACAAACCATTTGAAATAAGATTCACGAAGGAGGGAGGTCCATCCGGTTTTCAAATGGCGAAGATTGAGCGCATAACCGATTTGTTCCTCCTGCCCGGAGGCGCCCCTTAACAATGCCATTCCTTTTCTTGCTGCCGATGGTGCTTGCAGGAATTGCATGATCGCCGAAAGATCACGGTTTTCCTCGGGGGTGGAGGCCGGATAAATTTGATCAAGCCAGGAGATTAGTTTTTTCTTTTGCTCGGGTTGTGGTTCCCCTCCGCGAGTGAGTGCAAGTGTGATGGAGCGGAGTACATCAATGCGTTGCTGCCAGTTTTTTTCGGTTCGGTAGTTAAGGGACATGGCTTTGGTGAGAATGCTCGAAGAACTTTTTCCATCAGCCCGGGCCAGTGCGATCATCGCAGCGGACGCGATCACCGGATTTTTTTCCGGCGACAGTTTTTTCTTCCAGTTCCTGNTCGGTTGCTTTTCGAGGGCGACCCGGGCGGCATGNCGGATTCCCCGATCCTTTGCCCCGAGTGCACTCCAGATTTTATTGAGTTGATTTTGATTTGCGGGTTTGACGCCTTTTTGAACGAANTTCTCCAAGGCCTGGCGGCGTGTACGTGCNTCTTCTCCCCCGGTTGCGGACTTGGCNGGTGCGGTGGANTCTTTTCCGATGTAGGTTACCCGGTAGAGTCCCGATTGGACCTTCCTNCCGCCCACCGCAATATACATGGCCCCGTCTCTTGGGTTGACCACAAGATCGGTCAGTGGGAAGGGTTGGGCACTTGCGAATTCCTCCACCTTGCCCACATAGCTCGATCCTTTCGGACTTAAATGAACCGCGTACAATTTCCCGTACGACCAGTCACTGATGAAAAATGCGTTTTGGTACTTGGTGGGAAACTTGGCTCCGTATCCGAAGGCTACCCCAGTCGGAGACCCAGGGCCCACATCCACCACCGTACCAAAGGTGTCACTGCAATAATCCATGAACTTCCCGGAACCTGTACGCCACCCGTAATCAGCTCCGTCAATCACATGATTGACCCGGGTCGGTCGGTACCACGGCGTATTCATGTCCCATTCCATATCCGCGTCATAGGTGAAGAGCTCTCCCTCGCGGTTCAACGCCGCATCGTACTGGTTGCGGAAGCCCGTGGCCATTACTTCCCAGGTCTTCCCCTCGGGGTCGATTTGAGCGATGTGCCCAAGCGGAGCTTCAGCACCCTTCATGAAATATTGCAGGGAGGGATGCAACTGGTCTTCGGCCCACAATTCGGGGACCCTGGAATGGCTGTAATCCTCGGGCAGTTGGGTTTGGTTACCCATGACCACATATAAGTGTTTGCCGTCGGGAGCGAGAAAGATGGCATGAGGACCGTGCTCTCCTCCGGTGGCGGAGAGCTTCCTGATGGTGACAATCTTGTCGAACTGATCATCCTGGTCGGTGTCAAGCAAGCGGAAGACTCCGGCCCCGGTCGAACTGGACCGGGAATTAACCACCACATACAGGCTGTCGAACGCATAGCAGAGTCCCTGTGCATGCCCGATCAGAGGAAGCTTGCTTTGAGCCCAGGAAGGGGTGCCCAGACCGGGCTTTTCCGTGGCGTAGGAGATTTGTTCGATGCTTGCGGGGTCGACCTTTTCACCAGCTGGCGGAACGGGGAACCGGTAGATCCCTCCATACTGGTCACTGACAATCAGGCGATTCTTGTCGTCCATGCACATAGCTACCCAGGAACCCTGCTTTTCCATGGGTACTGAATAAAGCAGATCGATCTTGAATCCCTCGGCAATTTTAATGCGGGTGGGAGAGGTGGCTGAGCGAACGAGCGACTCAAGTTTAGGCTTAGGCGATGATTTTGAAGCCTGCTTTTTGACTTTTTCTCCAAGGGCTTCTTGCAGGGCCTTTGTGGCATCCTTACCAACCAGTTTACGGTAGGTAAGGTTCTTGAATTCAACTTTCATCGGCGCACCTTGATGAAGTTGCAAGCCAAGGTGTCCTTGTTCGATCGCATCGGGGTGATTCTCTGTGATATCGACAGTGATCACATCGTTGACCATGTGAATGAGCCGGTTACCCACCGCCACAATACTCAATGTGTTCCACTTGGTGCCATCGAGTTGGGTCTTGTCGCCCACCGATCCAAGCACTTTGACATCTTTGTCTCCCCGGGCGTCCACTTTTTGCCAACGCCTGGCGATGATTCCCCTCTTGCCGAACTTTTCCCCGTAAAGCATACCGAAGTATTCCTGCTTGGGGTGCAAGTCCGCCTGGTAACCCCGCAGGACACAATCGTTGAGGTCTCCAACGGCTTCACTGCGGTATTGAACTCCGGAATTATTCCCCTGGAACTTTACCTGACAGGAGAATGCAAAATCTTTTACTTTTCCGCCCTTCCAAATCAAAAAAGTATTCCCTTTGGTTGGCTTGTCCTTGGTGGTTTCTCCAATGATGGTTCCATTTTCCACTTTCCAAAATTCCGGCTTACCCATCCATCCGCTCAAGTCTTTGCCGTTGAAAAGATCCATAGTTTCCCGGGCNTGGGCGGTCGTGGACCCGATGCCCGTNAGGCAGAGCGTTNCTAATAAAAGGAAAGGNAGACAGGTTGTATTTTTCATATTCTGGGNAAAGAGGTAAAAGGATTACTAAATCCAAAAAAGCAGGCTCTGGGCAAACAGGAAAACCGTATCGGAGTGAAGGAAATTTAGGAACCCGAAAAGACCGACCAAACTGAATTTTCGGATAAGGAGAAGGAACCCATGATTTTTTCCTCCATGTGAATNCGCAGTTCCTCCAGTTCAACCAATTGTTTCTCATCGGGAAATTCGGTCAGGAAGAGAGGCCACTTGGGTTGTCCCCAATAGGTCTTCTCGTAAGCNNCTCCCTCGCGTTCGATCAGGAGGAGCCCGGAAGTCATGGTCATACTGGTTTCTCCGAAAAGCAGATCGATGCGGACCGGTTCCTCCCCAACCTCAAACCAACGGCCGGATGCGAAGCCGGCTTTCGCATTCAGGCAGGGAAACAGAGGGTGGTTTTTTCGGGGAACNTTGAGTTCGTCTCGAAAGGGNGAAGCATAGCGGGAGCCCTCGAANACCGGCGTGCGGTCTATGGCAACGAGCAAGTGGTTGTCCGCATANCCCCAGAAGCGGTAACGCCCGGAGGTGAGGGGTTTTGCCTCGCCGGAGTACCAGCTCATCCATCCGCGCTCCACGGAGTAGGGAGCTAAACTGTTTCTCAGAGGAAAGTGGTCATAGGTACCGGCGATTCCAGTGAAGCACAGGGGGGCGTCCCTGGGCGAAGGTTTTGAACCTGGCTGTTTTTTTGAATCCGGAGCGAATCAGCGGTAAGAATTGCCTGACAACCGATTGCTTGCTCAACGCTTCCTTACTGGCCGGAGCGGAAAAGGCNCCCTCCCGGATCCCGAAGATTTTTCCGGTGAGCGAATTTTCGCTCCCAGCCATGGAGGGAAGGGGCAACTCGGGCACTCCGCTTGGCCCGGCTGCCCGCAGACTGACACTGCCGTTCCGATCAAAATCCGCAGAGGCTCCTTTGCTCATCAAGCGACTGCCCCGGTCATTGCGGTTACCCACGGCAATCTCTCCATCCAGAACCAGCACTTTCGANCCGCTGGTGCTAGCCTGAACCACGAAACTGGTTCCGAGGTCGACGAATTTTCGCTCCAGGGTATCGACCACAAAGCCAATCCCCTGAGGCGGAACCACCAANTTGACCTCCCCTTGGTTGAGGAAAATTCGGTTGTTCCCCAGNAAAGTCATATTCAAGGGACCCGTGCCGATCAGNTGAACNCCGGTTTCATTGAANGCCATTTCCACCAGACCCTCCTTGATTTNAAAATCCTCATCTTTATGAAGAATCCTTTTTTCAGAAGAAAACGCATGGTTGCCTTCGAGGCGGATCAGTTTTGCCACTCCGGATTCAGGTTGTTTCTGGAAAAAAGGATTAATGAAGGCAAAGGCAAGGGCCGCAGCCAAACCGATCCAACCCAGGTTGGGGAAGGAAAAGATTGAGGTTGGTTGTGGATTTTCGGATTTTTCCTCTAAGCGGTCCATGATCTCCCGTTCGAAATCAAGGGGAATGGATTGAGTGGATCCAAGTTTCTCTTCCAGTTCGAGCCAACGGGGTTCGCCAGCCTGGGCCGCCCGGGTGAGTCCTGCCATTTCAATTTCCCGGGCCAATTCCATACGCAGATTTTNGTCCTTNTCCAACCGCTCGAGCAGAGCCTGCTTACGAGAAGGGCTCAGGTCTTTGTTTTCATGCCANGCGGCGAGAAGGTCAAGGAAGTCGGGATCTTTGGATGGGTCGCTCATGATACGGGGGCGGGGGATTCCTCCTCCATGCATTTCCTNAGGGCTTGGTGTGCCCGGTGACGCAGTTGGTAGAGGGCNTTGGGTTTGAGATTCANTTCTTCGGCCAAGGTTTCCATGCGTACGCCATCCAGNCCCGCCCGAATCAGGTGGCGNGTGCGGTCGGGCANCTTGGCGATGCATCCGAGGAGGTTTCCGATTCTCTCCTGATCGAGTTCATCCGAAGCTTTTTTNAGTTCCGGTTGAATGGCCTCCGCAATGTCATGACGAAAGCGGTCCATAGCNTTGGNCCTTCGGCTGGTTTTGCGCCAGTGATTGGTGAGCTGAAACTTGGCGATGGTCAGGAGCCAGGCCCGGAAATTGGTACCGATTTCATAGGTGGACAGCTTGGAGAAGGCCACCAGGAAGGCGTCCTGAGCCAAGTCCTCCGCGTCTTCCAANTGGTAGACCCGGGCGGCAAGGTAACCCCGCACCAAAAGTCCGTATTCCCGGACGATCAGGCGGAAGCGGTCCTTGTTTCCTTTGAGGACCTGACGGACAATGGGATCCGGATCAAAACTGTCTGAGANTGAAGCCATNATAACCAATGAATGTTTTCATTCTTCNGGTTCTTACGCGAAAAGGAAAAATTTCGATAATTATTTTTCGACCTGCCTTTCGATGTGCAAAAGAGCGCTGTCCACGAGATCAAAAGCGGACTCGATGCGTTCGTCCGCGTAGCGAAGAGACCATTCGACTTTTTGATCGATCTCCTCCGCTTCCGGGAATCCGATGAGTTCGAGAAGTTGAAAGGTTCGGGGGTCGTAATTATCCACTTCCACTTCGTAGACCAGGGACGGTTGATCCTCGGTTTTGGAGGAGGGGTCGTTGGGTTGGTTGACCTCAAAAAGCACCCGGTATGGCATGGATTCGTTTTGGTCCGTGGGAAGAATGTAGTCCGCCGGGTCGAAGGAGCCGTTTTTTGTGGCTCCGGATACGGCGTCCAGAGACTCTTCCAGGGCAAGGTCCTGGGCCTCCGCCTCTTGCTTAGCCTCCTCCCATCCCTTTCTTTTGAACGCCCAGAAAGGAAGTTCCTTCCGGCTTTCATTGGAGTCGGTGACGAACAGGGTTTTGATGTGATAAAAGGATTGGTTTTCCAGCCAAACTGCCAAGTAGGGAGGGTTTTGCGGGTCGAATCCGGGTCCTCCCCTCAGGTCGAGGATCATCTTGTATCCAGGGTCGGGAGAATACCGGTAGGTCATACCCGTTTCCTTGAGTTCGAAAAGGTCGAGAGCCGGGCCCAGATTCCCGCTCAAGCCAAGCAGGGCTTTGATCGGTTTCGGTTGGTAAAGGAAAAGGGCACTGGTTACAACCACGGTTCCGATGACCGAATAGACCACCGGATGTTTGAAGTATTTTTTGAGAGCGGTGGAGTTATTGAGAATATGGCCCACAACCACCCCAATGAAGAGAAAACCGGTCAGGGCGTGCAACCCAATGGTGGTGATGGAGAAGGGCTGAATGAAGGCGAGGACGCCGGAAACCGCCATTACTGAAAACAGCAAGGCGTTGAAAAGAGAGATAACCCGCCGCTTGTTCAAGAGACCTTAGATTTTCGTTGGAACGATCGCATCATGAGACTGGAGCATGAGCGCTTTTCGTTAGTGATCATGAAAAAGAATGGATGATGGAAAGCTTAGGTCGGGACGGATAGTAAGTTTACGACCCGGAGGTGGGCGTAGAGAGCGGGAGCTCCCAATAGACAGAGATATACATTTCAGCATCCTCTTTCTATTTGGCAAAGAAAATCGCCTCTGATTGAATCTTTCCTTCACTATGGCTTCCGATATTAAAATCAGGGAAATGCGGGTCACCCCCGTGGCGATTGCGGATCCTCCACTTAGGAGTTCCTACGGATTACANCAACCTTATGCGTTGCGTACTATATTGGAGTTTGAAAGTGAAGATGGTGTTGTTGGCATAAGCGAAACCTATGGCGGGAAGGCTCCCATGGATGCTTTGCTGACTTTAGAGGAAGAAATCGTCGGTTCTGATCCCTACAAACTGACTGGTTCCTTGCAGACTATGCTGANCGAACAGAGCGGAGATGCTGATGCATCTCAGACTCATTTAGTCCCCGGCGAAAACCCGGTGGATGCCCATCGCCGGNCCTATGCAGCCATTGAAGTGGGTTGTCTTGATTTAATTGGCAAAACCGTAGGTAAGCCAGTATGTGATTTGATTGGCGGTCGGGTTCGAGAACGCGTTCCTTTTTCAGCCTATCCTTTTTACAAGCATGCGGGCGGAGGTGGAGAGGGCGAGGATGCCCGGGAAGACAAGTACGGCGAATGCCTCAGCCCCGAGACACTCGTCGGGCAGGTCATGAAGATGCGGGAAGAATACGGGTTCGGATCGATCAAGTTCAAGGCAGGGGTGNTTCACCCTGACGAGGAGATCGAAACCATCCGGCAGTTGCGTCGCGAGCTCGGTCCGNACATTCCCCTNCGAATCGACCCCAACTCCGCCTGGACGGTGGACACCTCGGTCCGGGTGGGTCGGGAATTGGCCGAGGAACTCGGAGGGGGCGGGTACCTTGAGGATCCCACCGCATCGATGGAGGGGATGGCGGAGGTGCGCAGGCGTTTGTTGGCCGAAGGGATTGAAACTCCGCTTGCCTCCAATGTTGCGGTCACCTGCTTTGAGGACCTGCCTGAAGCCGTCCAACGGGATGCCGCCCAAATCATTCTCTGCGATCATCATTACTGGGGTGGGATGCGACAGGTCCAGCACCTTGCCAAGCTTTGTCAGACTTTTGGCCTCGGGCTTTCGATGCATTCGAACAACCACCTCGGCATTTCCCTGATGGGTATGGCTCAGGTCGCCGCGGCCACCCCGCATCTCACTTACGCCTGTGACACTCATTACCCCTGGCAGANCGANGAGGATGAAGTGGTGNTCGGCGGTCGGGTCCCGATCGTCGATGGTTGCGTCACNATCCCCGANAAGCCNGGCCTGGGCGTGGNANTNGACTACGATCAATTGGCTAGGGGGCGGGAACGATATGAAAAATGTCCCTATCGTAAACGGGATGATACCGCAGAAATGCGCAAACACGTCGATCCGAANTGGGAACGAAAACTTCCCCGCTGGTGATCATTTTTAGCTATGACTTTTTCAAATGAACAACTCCTTGATGGACTAAATTCNGTCACCACGATTCCCCTGATCCCCTTCCGCGGAGGCAGGATCGACTTCGACGCCCANGCNAAGAANNTCTCTTACCTGATGNAGAACAATCANCTTTCCGATGANCGTCCCCGGGTGATTTGCGTGGCCGGCACCAGCCTGATTCATCATGTTTCCCATGCGGACCAGAACCAATTGATCCGNGTGACTGGAGAAGTGATGGGCGACCGGGGTATTCTGCTTTCCGCGGTGGTGCCGAATCCNCTGCCCGAAGCCGACCGCCTGATTGCGGAGCAAGCCTCCGCGAACCGTCCGCCCGACGCCTATCTGGTNATGCCCCTCGGAGGGGTGTACAGCACCGAAGGCCTGCTTGAAAGCTTCACTGATTTCGGGAACCGCCACCAGCGNAATCATGGAGCCCGCTTCCTTTATTACCACCGCCAACCNCGTGACCGGGGGATGGTGATCCGGTTGATNCGGGAAAGCGAAGCCTTCGTGGGCATCAAGGTAGGAACCACCGAAGAGGAGGTTCCCGAGCTGTGCTCGGAAATCGGAGAATCCGGAATGGTCATCTGGGGNGTGGGGGANCGTTCNACNGNGGCNGCCCGTTTGGGAGCCCGCGGTCACACTTCNGGNATATCCGTTCTCTTTGCCAAAGCGGGNGACTTACTTAACAACGCTCAGCGTGCCGGAAATTATGAAGAGTCCGAATCGGTCGAGAGAAGGATCTCTGCTTTCGAGGAAATCCGTTTTGAAAANGGACGGGTTTATAATTATTCGGCAGTAGNGGAAGCGATGATTCAATCCGGGTTCGAGGACNTCGATCCGGGGGAGGGCGGTCCCTTCAATCCCCGGGTTTCNCCCGAGGTTGCGGNCCGGNTTCGGGATGCGNTCGAGGGAATCCTCGACTTNCACTGAAGCNTCGGAGACGGGNTCAGAAAAGAAAGTCGGGCACGAAGTAGGCCAGGGCCAGCACGGCGATTCCTCCGCAAATNCCCTGCAGGGCAATAACTAAAGAAAAGGTTTTAAAGGTTTCTCCCTCAGTGAAGCCGGATAATTTTCCGACCACCCAGAACCCACTGTCATTCATCCAGGGAATCGGTTTGGCCCCGCATCCAATGATCAGGGCGAGGTACACCGGGTGAATGCCCAGGCCCGAACTCATCAATCCGCCCACAATCCCGATCGAGGTGACCATGGCCACGGTGGCGCTCCCCTGAGCGATGCGGATCACTGAAGTGGTGAAATAGGCGAGAATGAGAATCGCGATCGGGCCGAGTTCCTGCTGGCTGGCAAAGGCGGATACTTCCAGACCAAGCGAGGTCTGCTGGAGGATACCCCCGAAGGCTCCGCCCATTCCGGTGATCAGGATGATTACGCCGGCACTTTGGAGGGAGTCCTTGACGGTTTGGCCAAGGTCCGGTTTGGCGATCACCCTCGATCTCATCAGCTGGCGAAGGGCGAGCAGGGCACCCAGGGTCAGGGCGAGGTTCTTGTCTCCCAGGACCATCAGGCCATCGAAAAGCAAGCTTCCGTTTTCCTCCCCCGGAGGAATGAGTTGAACCAGCACCGATTTCCCGGCGATCAGCAGAACCGGAATCAGGATTGGAGCGAGCGAGGCAAACAGACCGGGTAGGTCCTCGTCGGGGGTCTCCGCCAGCTTGGCGAAGCGGTTGGCCTTTTCGTTTTGTTCGCTGCGCATCTCGATGGGATGATGGGCATTGAACCATCGGGCGTACGCAAAAGCTCCGCTCATCCCCACCAGACCAACCAGTAAACCGCCCACGATCATTCGGCCCAGGTCGACCCCGAGCTCCCCGGCGACCACCAAGGGACCGGGGGTGGGGGGGACCAGGGAGTGAGTCATCGCTCCGCCTGCCACGATGGCCAGAACGTAGAGAACATAATTCTTCTTGGTCTGCACCGCGAGGGCCCGGGCCAGCGGAATCATCAGGTAAAATAAAGTGTCGAAGAAGACCGGTATGCCCAGCAGGAAGCTACTCCCCGCCATGGCCTCGGGAGCCCGTTTCTCACCCATCAGATGGAGAAAGGAACGCACGAT
>NHCT01000019.1 GCA_002167605.1 Verrucomicrobia bacterium TMED40
CACAAACCGAGCCTTGGCCGAACGGATCCGAGTGATCATGGGACAGAATGGAAAGAATGTTTAAGGAGAGTGGGCTGTGCCCTCACTCTCCGTTTTTAAAAAGAAAGCATGAGGATGCTTCTTTCTTGCAAGGAAAGAACCAAAGCAGAAGGATAATTCCTTCCTATTATGAAACCCGCTTTTTTCCTTTGTCTTAATCTTTATTTTGCATGCTCGGTTTGCGGTGCACCCAGACCTAATATCCTCTACCTTTATGTCGATGATCTCGGTTGGGGGTCGATCGGCCCGAATGGGCAATACGAACGAAAAGATCAGGGTCTGCCCTATGTGTTGACTCCCAACCTGGATCGCTTGGCAAAAGCTGGAGTCAATTTCAGGAGAGGGTACGGATGCACCGTTTGCTCACCTGCCCGATCCTCTCAGCAAACCGGCTTCCATCAGGGCTATACTTTTGCCGACCGAAATGATCCGGATAACGCGAAGAAGGCAATTCGTGCGGAAGACATTACCATGGGGGATGCTCTTTCCAAAGCTGGGTATGCCACAGGTTATTGGGGGAAGTGGGGATATGGGGGTTCCAAGGATATGCAGAGTCCCACAATTGATAATCTGCAGACATTACCGACTTCTCACGGATATCAGTTTGTCGTCGGAGAACTGCATCATGTGCGTGCTCATACCTTTTTCCAACCAACTTTGTGGAATGCACCGGCAAAAGCGGGGGCAGTTGGGGGATTGGAACTCAAGCCCAACAGTATGAAAAAATTCCGCAATAAAAAGTCATACTCCAATTACCCGGCCTTTCAGAATCATCCCGAATATCCAAATCCTGCCTATTGCGATGATGTTTATGCATTCGCCTGCCTGGATTTTGTGAGAAATCAGGCAATGGAGTACAACCGGACAGGCAAGCCCTTCTTTGGGCTCTTTGCCGCCCAGATTCCTCACGCTCCCTTTGCGGAGGTTCAGAAACTGCCCAACTGGGATCATGATTATAAAGATAAGCCCTATTTTGCACAACTATCCCCCCAGTCCAAACAGTGGTGTGCCATGGTCACCCGGATCGATGCTCATTTTGGGAACATTCTACAAGCCTTGGAGGATCCCAATGGGGATGGGGATAGGTCGGATTCAGTAGCGGATAACACCTTGGTGGTTTTTCAGTCCGACAATGGAGGGCCGGGTGGAAGCAATCGGGAACAATTGGATGCGAACGGAGGCCTCCTTGGTTCCAAGGGTAGCATTTATGAGGGAGGGATTCGGGTGCCAACCATCATGTGCTGGCCCAATACGATCACCGGTGAATCGAAATTGAAGGCCGGTTCCAACTCGGATTTGATCCTAGATTGCTCAGATCTTCTGCCTACCTTTTGCGAATTGGCAGGGGCTTCCATTCCCCTGGGAGTGAGTGGGGTTTCCCTGGCCCCCACTCTGACCGGTGAAGGCAAACAAAGAATTCGGAATTTTCTGATTCATGAAACCAACGGCCAGGCTTCGATCATTCGAGGCCGTTATAAATTCATTCGTCCCAAGCATGCATCCAATGGATCCAGTAAAAGAAAACCCACCAGGAAAAAGGACGGGAAGGACCCCAATAAATGGCAACTTTACGATTTGCACACCGATGCTGCAGAGGCAAACAATTTGGCTATGGAGCAACCGCAGTTGGTCCGTGAATTGAATCAGTTGCTGACCGCTGAGCGGGTGGATGAACCCGCCGGGTTCGCCAACACCTATCATGATTGGAGGGGCAACGGTGCCCAAGGAGGCCTTCATGAGGCTTCGAATTGGACCGATTATCGCTATGAGAATGAAGAGATAATTTACATGGAAGAAAAAGGGAGTCCGAAGCTTTCATGGTGTGCTGCAATCAATCTTGGGGATTCAGCTTTAGCATCTAAAGATACGGATTTCCTAGCCCTAAAGGTGGCAGGTTCTCTTACTGTTCAAAAAGGTACCAGCGTAAATGTCCATAATGAACTTAGAGTAACAGAAAAGGGTAGTGTGTACCTCGCTGGTGGTTCGCTATTTTCCAAAAGATGGGTGGAGATACAAGCTGGGGGGATGCTAAATGGACATGGGCAAATTCACTCTGCCTTTTATAATTCGGGTTCATTGGTTCTTCATCTGGATAATCCTTTGCAAATTCATGGTCCGGTTCATTTATCGGGGATTCTTAAAGTCGAAAAAGCCAAAAGAAAAATGGACTTGGATAAATTTGTGGTTATAAAGGCTGAGTCAATCGATGGGAAATTTACCAACTCCGAAGTGTCCTTTGACGGCAAATCCTATTCCATCCAATATTCCTCGAAGGAAATCACTTTGCTCGCACAATGATCGAGATGTTTCGCTGATCTACTTTCTGCCATGAAACTGAATGCCTTAATCCTGCTGACCTTACTTATGATCGCCGGCATATTTAGTTTCACGAACGGTCAAAGCGAATTTGAATCGGGCTCTCTGTCCACCCTTCAAATCATCGATACTCACATTCACCTTTACGATACCAACCGTTCACAAGGGGTGGATTGGCCTCCGGTCACGGACAAGGTNNTNTATCGTCCGGTNCTTACANANCACTTCGACGAAGTAGCGGACNGTGCAGGTATTGCTTCAACCGTGATTGTTGAAGCGAGCAGTCGGGTGGAGGATAATCAGTGGATGCTCGACTTGGTGAAGCACAACCCGGATCGTTATCTCGCATTAGTAGGAAATTTACCGATAGGAACCGATGAGTTTCCCAGTCTGCTCGAACGCTTTTCCAAAGATTCCCGTTTTGTCGGCCTCCGGATGAGAGACCGCCCGGGCGGGGATGCTTTCTTCAACGATGCGGTTTGGCGAGACTTGGGTTTACTTGCTGAAAAAGGGCTGACTCTTGATGTCCTTATCCACAATTTCACCCTTGATGAAGTCACCGAAATCGCCAAGCGATTACCTGATTTGAAAATCATGATTAATCACTTGGGCGGTTTGAATATTACTCATGAGCCATTTGATGCCGCATGGAAGCAGGCAATGGAGAAAGCNGCGAAGCATAAAAATGTGTACTGTAAAGTGAGTGGTATTTTTCAGCGAGCNGGGGTTAAACCTACACCCAAGGATCGCTCCTTTTACGCACCCGTTTTTAAGGTCGTTTTCGAGGCGTTTGGAGAGGACCGCATCATTTATGGGAGTAACTGGCCCGTCTCGGATCGAGGAGGCAGTTATTTTGAGCAAATTAAAATCATTCAGAGCTACTTTGCTGAGGATATTCATCGCAGGCTTTTCCTAGAGAATGCGATGAAATTCTACGGTCTCCATTAAATGACAGAACAATCTACTGCTTGAAACCAAGTGATTGGATGGAGTCCAACTCCTAAGCCCTAAAAAAAGATCGATCTTTTAATCGATAAAAGAGCAGATGTATTCGCAAATACCGTCGTTCACTTCGATGGTAAAGCCACTGTTGGCCGGGACATCAAATGATTCATTTTCTTCGTACGAAATCGAATCTTCCGAGCCGTCTAAAGTTACCCTGCAATNACCNGCAATGATTTCCATTTTTTCGGCCTGTTCGGNGTTGAAATGATAACTTCCGGGATAAATGATTCCCAGCGTTTTCTTGGCACCGTCTTCCAGAATAATCGAGTGACTTACTACTTTGCCATCAAAGTAGATGTTCGCTTTGGCGTGAACGGTTACATTTTGAAAGTTTATATTACTCATAAAGATTAGGATNCAATCAGAGGTTGANAAAAATNTTACATGGGGGCAATCCGCTTGGAACCGACATCTGTGGTNAGCAGAACATGGGCATCGAAACTTTCGGCNGTCAATTGATTTCGGATCTCCGCATGGGCGGGGTCTCCCCATAANTTGTGGTGTTCCCAGGGGTCTTCCCGNAGATCAAATAATTCTCCGACCCCTTTGCCGTGGTAGATGCAGAGCTTGTGGGTGTGCGTNCGGTGCATCGTGGCGTAGGTGCCGTTTCCGCCTGTGAAGTGTGGGTCAAGGGCATCAAAGTATTCGGAGCGGACGAAGTTGCGGTGNGTGCCTCCGCCCGATTGACCGGTGAGGATCGGAAGGAGACTTTTACCCTGAAAATAATCGGGCAGGGCAACCCCTGATAACTCGAGCAAAGTGGCGGACAGGTCCATCATTTCCACGAGGGCATCGGACTGCTGGTTTTTCAAAATGCGCTGTGGCCAGCAAAAGATCAGGGGTACACGAACAAGCCCTTCGTAAAAGCGGCAACCCTTGTACATTAAGCCATGGTCCCCCAGGGATTCACCGTGATCGCTGGTGAATATAATCACGGTGTTATCCCTTTGGCCGGTTTCGTCCAGAGTTTGGAGGATCCGCCCGAACTGGTCGTCAATCTGGGCGATCATCGCATAGTAGCGGGCTTGAGCACCTTTGGCATCATGTTCCTCGGGGGATCGAACTTCATCCTGAAAATCGCATGCCGCCAATTTGGCCTGAGCTTCCAGGTCACTTTCCCGAAAGTGCGGCCCGGGCATCTCATTGGGATCGAATTGATCGGAGTAGGATTTGGGGGGAGCAAAGGGAGGGTGGGGGTCGTAGATGTTGAGATTTAGCAGCCAGGGCTCCTCTCTTTTCTCCCCAATGAATTCGATCGCCCGTTGCGATGCCCAGGTCGTTTGATGCAGTTCCGTGGGGACACGGTCTTCGCTCTCCCGCAACTGGTTCAGATCTCCACCTTGTTGGCGGACCCAGTCGGCGTAGTCGTGACCTTCTTCCCAGTCATCCCGTGGAGCATGACTGAACTTCCAATAGCGGAATCCGTCGTCGATTCTTGGTTCAGTTCTTTTTCCTGAACTTTGCAGATGGAATTTCCCGATCATGCCACAGTCATACCCGGACTCTGCAATCAGCTTGGTAATGACTGGAGGCCACCCCGGGAAGCTCTCGTTGCCGTTTCGGGTGTTATGGACTCGGCTTGGGTAGAGACCGCTCATGAAACTTGCCCGGCTCGGCGTGCAGATGGGACTCTGGCAGTAAGTGTGCGTGAAGGCCGTGCCCGAGCGAACCAGTTCATCGAGTACGGGGGTGCGTACAAAGGGATTGCCCAGGGCACCGATTGTGTCGAAGCGTTGTTGGTCGGTGCAGTACCAGAGGATATTCGGTCGGTCACTCATCTTCATTACGGTCTACTCTTTCCTTGACGCTTTGCCGACCCTTTCTTTTTCCAAAGGAGCAGAACGGCTGAGGTAAGTAGTAAGGCAAGCGAGATGGGGCGGGTAAGCAAAGGAAGGTAACTGCCCCCGCTTGCCATCAGCCCCGCACAAAGATTTTCCTCGGCTACCGGGGCAAGCACAAAGCCAATGACAAAAGCCGCGAGTGGTAACTTCGCTCGTTCCATGAGCCAGCCCACAACTCCGAAGACCATCATCACGCCCACATCGAACCAAAGCCCGTTCAAGGCATAGGCTCCCCAAATGCAGCATCCAGTTACAATCGGAAAAAGAAAGTTTTTGGGAACCGAAGAAAGCTTGGCAATCCAACGGGCAAACCCGAGCATCAGCATATACATCATTAGATTAGCCACCAGGACGGTTCCTATGATCGCGTGAACCGCATCCGGGTTTTGACGGAAAAGCAGAGGGCCCGGTTGCAAGCCGTGAACGATCAGGGCACCGAGCAGAACTGCCCCGATGACGCTTCCGGGAATGCCCAGTGCAATCAGAGGAATGAGGGCGCCTCCCACGGTCGCGTTGTTGGCGGACTCGGAGGCGATGATGCCTTCTTCGCTGCCCTTTCCAAAATCCTCGGGCTTGGTCGAAGCCCGCTTGGCTGCCATATACGCTGCAAGCGACCCAATGTTGGCACCAATGCCCGGCAACACTCCAATCAGGGTTCCTATGCCGGACGAGCGAAGCAGGTTCAGGAGATGGCGTTTCCAAACGCCCAATTCAATCCAGGCGGAATCATTCCCTGACACTTTTTCAACCTCTCCATCCTTGCCACTGAGATCCTCAAGNATTTTGCCGATNGCAAACATTCCGATGAGCACGGGGATCAGGCGAAAACCCTCGTTCATCGAGGTGAAGCCAAAAGTCCAACGCAGTTCTCCGATGGCGGGNTGCATGCCCGGCATCGCCACCAGCACGCCCAAACTCCCNGCGAGTAAACCCCGTGCCCGGCTGGAGTCACCCACACCCGACAGTAGGGCCAAGGCAAGGATGACCAAAGAGAAGAGTTCGAACGGACCGAGCTTGGTTGACCAGTCGGCCATGGGCTCNGATAATTGCCAAAGGGCAACCCAGGAAACCAAACCACCGAAGAGGGAGGCACCTACGCCCAGGCCCAAAGCACGCCCCGGGCGTCCGNAACTGGCCATGGGGTAACCATCCAAAGTGGTCATGATCGCGGCCGGTGTGCCCGGCATACGAAGGAGGGTGGCACTGATCAGGCCCCCGCTCACCGCACCCACATACATACCCACCAAAAGCACNAGGCCCGCAACCGGTTCCATGGAAAAAGTCAGGGGTAGGGATAGGGCAATCAACATCGTCCCGGTAAGCCCAGGGATGGCCCCGACGGTGATACCAAGGGTGGTGCCAAGAAGAATCAGGCCCAAAATGAGAGGGTTGGAAAAGAGTTCGATCATTGCGTTTTGCTTTCCTTCCAAACCCCAANAGAGCATAGGCCGACCACTCCCAGAACCAACCAAGGCAGAGGGGGGAGGGGAGTCGGTTTTTCAAGGGTGATTCCCTCTAGGTTGGCACTTCGGGCTCGGACGGTTTCGAGAAGGGGTTCTCCAACTTGAAAGAAGGGTTCNATGTGAAGGTTCTCCAGGCGGGTTCGAAGGAAATCGGTTTCCATGGCCCGTTNGAGAAGGTTCCGCAAATAGCTGAGTCGCTCCTCGGGAGTACCTTTGGGNGCCCACCAAAACTGCATNAACCCATGAACCGCATCCACTCCCTGTTCCTTGGCCGTAGGAACCATGGGGAAAGAGGGTTCCCGTTCCTNGCTCATGGTGGCGAGTGCCCGGATTCCGGCGGCCTTGAACTGTTCATATTCNGCCACCGAAAATCCAGTCAAATCCANNTGCCCNCCNTTGAGTTGGGCCAATCTCTTGGCTCCGCCTCCGGTTTGAGTGAAACGAAACTTGGCTCCGGGTCTCCCTTTTTGCAGAAAGAGAGCCGAGTAATGGTTGGGGGCTCCGAGATTGGTTCCGAAAACCAGTTGATAGGGGCGTTGCACGGCCTCGTCCATCAGGGCATCTAGGGATTCGAAGGGAGAATTCTCAGGGACCGCCACAACCACCCCGCTCCTTCCGGTCGCTGCGAGAGGTTCAAAATCCAAAGGTCCCCAATCCGCGTTGCCATAGTGTTGAGCGGTGTAGATCCCGTCATGGAGGCAGAGCAGGGTATGCCCATCGGGTTCCGCNTCCTTAGCNGCNCGNCTNCCAATGGTTCCNCCGGCTCCAGATAAGTTCTTCACCACAATCGGGTAGGGGCAGAGTTGGTTTTTTCTGATGGCTTCCTGAAAGATTCGTACAAAGACATCGCTTCCTCCTCCGGCAGCGAAGGGTACGATGACGGTCAACGGTCGTTCAGGGAATTTTGCAAAAGCGGATAGACTCAGGCATAGAATTGCGGAAACGGTTTGTACGAACCGTAAAAGAATCCGTATTCGGATGGGAGACAAGAGCATCCTCTGATCCTAATCAGGCTTTTCCCNGTTGAAAAGCATCAAGATTGGATGCACCGGTTATTCTTATGTCAATTTGTTTTGCCTATGCTTATTGGTAAGATTTGGGTTTGTTAAAATACAATAAAAAAATATGGATAAAAACCGCACAAAACGCTATTAGTTAGTTATCTATGAATAGAAGAAAGATGTTGCAGAGCTTGGCAGCCGGTTTTGGTGCCACCCTTGGCGGTGGACTTATGCCAAGTCAAGCCTTCGGAATGAACGCAACCCCTTTACCGATGAAACGGGTGATTTTCTTTTTGCAAAACCAAGGTTTTGACCCTGCGACCTGCATACCCAGTGCAATGGAAAACAGCGGTTCACTGGCCAATGTCAAGCTGCCTGAACCCATCGAAGCACTTGAACCTTTCAAGGAGCGAATGCACATAATCAATGGCTTGCATGGTCTTCACACAAGTCCCTCACACAGCCCCTTTTTCGGCGCTTTGGGNGGTTACCGGGGTAGCGATGGCGTTCCTCCGGCCGGGCCGACGATTGATTACGAACTGAGCAAAATTCTTCCGCAAACCCTTCTTCCTCACCTCTGCATAGGCATGGATTCAATTGAGAATATGCGGGCCAAGCCGACCGTGGCCAACCTTTCGGCGAGCGGTGCGGGTCAGCCGATCTTCATGCATTCCAATCCAAACCATCTATACCAGTTATTGTATGGTGGNATTTCGGAGGGAGATATTCGCAACCAGCATGAGGCCCGATCCTCCATGCTGGAAAGTATNGANAGCATGGCTTCATCGGAAGGNCTTGANCTGCCGCTGGATGAAAAAGACCGCTACGGACANTATGTACGCGGATTTGAGGATATGAACGGATTACGCGACCGNCTTGCCAAGGTTTCGNGACANTTNAAAAAATTCGCTCCTGCAGTNGATGANAGNTACNCCAATCCNGANTTCGAAACCGACTGGCACGACTCCTTNCTTGATCTTGGTATCTCGGCCTTNAAGTCGGGAACCACCAACACTTTAACCATCGGATCCGGACGTGGCGAGATTTTCGGTGCTTGGAAAGGCTTGGGCATCGAGCAACAGGGACACAATTTGGGCCACATGCAACAAAAGGACAATCCTATCTGGATCAAAATTCGACAGTACAACTCCCGGATGTTGGTCAAACTGATGGAGCAGTTGGAGAGCGTACCCGAAGGCAATGGTTCGATGATGGACAACACGTTGATCGTTTACACCAGCAACAACGCTGACAAGCAGCACACGAATGGTTCGAATTGGCCGGTCGTTCTTCTCGGTGATTGCGGCGGAGCCTTTAAGACGGGTTACTTCACTCAGTTGGATGGTAAGCGTCCGGTTAACGCACTTTACAACTCGATTCTGCGGGTATCCGGCGTTCAGGCCGATCGTTTCAATATGTCGGAAGCCATGGCCAAAAAGTACGACTCCGGCACCGGCCCTCTCAAGGAAATTCTCAGCTAGCCGTGCTTGGTAAGATCGCNCAANGGGTACTCCTCATTTGTGGAACTGGAGCCCTTAATGCCAATACCTATGTTCCGGGTGAACCGGTTTCAGGGACTTTTCAAAGCCGGGCCGAACCTTTTCTGGAAAACCACTGCTTTGACTGTCATGATGACGAAACCAGCGAGGCCGGGCTCAACCTATTTGAGCTAGGCCCAGTCGATCAGATCAACGCCGCGGTGTGGAAATCCGTGTGGNCGCAGGTCGCCATGGGCGAAATGCCTCCAAAGAACAAATCCCAACCGGAGGTCATTGACCGGCTTAAATTCTCGGATTGGATCGTTGGGGAATTGCGTGATGAAATGAAAGAGAAGGGTGGTTTTAAGGCGGACCTTGATCCCAAAAAGGCAAACTACATTGACCATGATCTGCTCTTTGGCGANCTACCCAAAGGGATCATGCTCAAACCCACTTNCTCTCCCACACGGCTCTGGCGGATCACTCCTCAGGAACATATCACCCGGCTCAATGAACTGATTAACACGGAGCCCGCTTTTAATCCTGCCCAACCTGGAGTTCGCACCCGCGGGGATTTCGTACCCACCAACCACGGCGGTGAACTTAAGCTTTATTTTGGAACAGATCGTATTATCAGATGGGAGGGTGGAACGGTCGCCTACCAAACTGCAGTAAAGAGTGTGCCCGTGGTTCTGTCTTCAAACCGGAAACATGGATTTGAAAATTATGCTGACTTTTATTCGGTCAACAGTTCGGAAGCCACGCAAATCCTNAANAAGGCAGAGGATATCCTCAAGTACATGGCCTACGGTCCCATGAGCCTCGTTGAATTCCCCGAACAAATCACCGATGATCCCAAAACCTACGATCAGGTGAAACCAAAAGGTGACCTAAGGGGCTTACCTTCCGCGATCGTTTATAACACGAAAGTCGTTCGTCCGATTACACCCGTTTATGATTTGATGGCACAGGAAAAATTTACCGATGAATTACTTCTTACAACCATTGATNATTTGTTCGAAGCGCTCACCTTTCGTCCGCCCTCAGAGGAAGAATCCAGGGAATACTTGGAGATCGTGAAAAGTTCGATTGAAAAGGTTGGCCGCGAAGACGGGGTTTTTATGGGCCTTTCGGCGATCTTTCTTGATCGGGATGCTCTGTTCCGAGCTGAACTTGCCAAGCAGGGGTCTGCGGATTCATATGACCGGGTCATGCTTCGTGATTGGGAGCTGGGTTTGGCGGTGAATCATGCGCTTAGTTATGTAAGGCCCGATNAGAGCTTGAGGGCCGCAATTGTGGATGGAAAAATGAGAACCCGGGCCGATGTGCGACGCGAAGTTTCCCGAATGTTGGATGATGATGCGATCCGCAAACCGAGAGTGCTTCGTTTTTTCCGTGATTTCTTTGATTATGACTTGGCTGGATATATCTGCAAGGACACCAAGGCCCTCTCCGCGACCGGAACTTCCGCGACCAATACGAATTACTTTAGGACGATGTTTGAGTCCACCGCCAGTACGGATCGACTGATCGAGCTCATTCTTAGCGAGGACAAGGAGGTTCTGAGGGAATTGTTGACCACCCAAAAAGTGGTTTCCACACGAAGTGATCGATTTTTGTTCGGGCGAAAGTATACCCAGAAAGAGCAAGCCATTGCCCGGGAGGAGAAAAAGAGGGCTGAGGACTTGGCCACTGCTGAAATAGCTGAAGAGCGGAAGATTCTTACCAAGGAAGTCAATCAGCTTGAGGCCGAGGCTAAGAGTAATAAGAGCGATAAGCCTCTTCAAAAAAACCTGGCTCGTAAGCAAAAAGAGCTCAAAGACTTAATCAAAAAAATGGCGGATATGAAAAGAAAGGCCGGGGGCAATATAAATACGAGGGTTCATGAAGTGGATTTTTCCGGTAAACCAATCTTTGCTCGAGTCAGTCGACGATCCTTTGGAAATGGTTCCATGAAACCGGAAAGGACTCTTTCGACTGTGCCGGAGGGGCAACGGTTGGGTATTCTGACCCACCCGAGCTGGCTGGTTTCTCATTCCGACGCTATGGATAACCATGCGATTCACAGAGGAATCTGGGTGCGGGAACGGTTGCTCGGTGGAGGGATTCCCGATGTACCTATTACGGTGGATGCTCAGCTTCCTGACGAACCAGGAACCACTTTACGGGAACGCATGCGGGTGACCCGTGAAAAATATTGTTGGAGTTGCCATGAGAAAATGGATCCCTTGGGCCTTCCTTTTGAAATGTATAATCATGCTGGGATTTATCGCACCATCGAGTTTGAGGAGCCGGTTGACTCTTCGGGCGAAATCGTGAATTCAGGAGATTCCTCGCTGGATGGTCCCGTTGGCAATGCCATCGAGATGATTGAAAAACTGGCCAACAGTGAACGAGTAGAGCAGGTGTTTGTGCGCCATGCCTTCCGTTTTTGGATGGGCCGGAATGAGACCCTTCATGACCGTCCGGTCTTGCAGGCCGCCCACCAGGCCTATCGCGAAAGCGGTGGCAGTATGAAAGCCTTAATTCTTTCCTTGGTTACCTCGGACGCGTTTCTTTACCGTACCATTTAATTCAAGGAGTTTCACTCAACTGATAGGGCATACTTCGCGAATTTATCTTTTGTTTTACTCAGTTCCGAGTAATCCGGGGTTTGCGGGTAACTGACTAGGAAATTGTTTTCATCGATCAAATTGAGAAAATAATGGGTGGCACCCTCGGGTAAATCAAAACTGATTTCGTTTCCATTTTGGTTTCCTCCTTTGATTCGATACCACTCTTCATACCGTGCTCCCCCATTTGGGGTGTAAATCAAATCACCGCGGATCACTTTAGCCCCGTTTTCAGAGAACTTAAACTTTACTAAGTTAGACGCCCTTTGATGAGAGCTAACTGAAGGAATCAATTGTTTTTCCTTACCGATTCTTCCTGCCCGAGGATTGTAGTAGGGGAAACTCGCATTCATTTCCGACAGGCCTTGGGAAAGTAATTTATTCAGGAGATTGGCTTTATCCGGCATAGTTGTCACGAGGTTGTTGGCTTCTTCAATGTCCACTCTTACCGGTTTTCCATTTACATCTTTGTAGAGTTGATAGAGCTCAAGTTCCGGAGTATGCGGGTTGTACTTGTGATCATAATTGCGGATGAGTTTGAAGCCTCCGCTTCGGATGGTGCTCTCAAGAGCAACACTATGAGGGAAATGCCAGATCATGGAGTTCCTGGGCTTGCCGTGCTTATTTCTAACCAAATCAGAGTTATTTGGTTCGTGTGTGAGCAGTTTGCTCAAGTCGCATCCGTCAAGGTTTTTGCCCATTGGCTTGGGAGTCTTCGTGAAGGTAAGCAGGGTTGGGTAGAAGTCCAAGCCGTTTACCATAACCTGAGATTCAACTCCTTTGGGAATGCCTGGCCCGGTTATAATCAAAGGCACCCGGGTACCACCCTCCATCGCGGATATTTTTCCCTTATCCAAGGGGTAGTTGTCTGTGATGACTTCACCGGGGTGACCTTCCATACCTCCATTGTCCGAAGTGAAAATAACATAGGTGTTCTCCGCGAGTTTGTGACCGGGCCAACGGGGATCTTCGGTGTTGTTTAGGTAATTGAAAACTTTCCCCATATGGTAATCAAGCTCCTCAACCATCGCACAATAGAAAGGGTTGGTTTGCCCTTTCATGGTCCACCCACGATCATCCTTCGGCTTTTCGACTCCCAATTTCCTGCAATACTTTTCAAGAAGTTGCTCGGAACGGGTGTGGATGGGTGTGTGCACCAACCAGGTTGCATAATACAAGAAGAAGGGTTGGTGATGATTCTGCCTCAGAAAAGTCAGAGCATCTTCACTTGTCTGATGAAAAGGATAGCCGTTTTTATCCAACCGGAATGGATCTTTTTCCACTTTGGAGGCAAACCCTTCCACTCGACTGGGCATACTGGATCTTGCTCCTCGACTGCTTCTGGTCCAGTCAAATCCCTGGTCTTCCGGTTGAGGGAAAGCTTTATGATCAATTGCCATGTGCCATTTCCCGGAATGCCCCGTTACATAGCCGTTTGATTGAAGGACACGGGCAAGCGTTGTTTCGTTTTCCGGCATGCGGCCACTATACCACGGGGCCATCATCGACCACCCATTCTTGTGGTTGGGGGTGGGCGGAGCTCCTCCCACCACATGGGTTTTTTGGGCCCGAGCCGGATGGTTCCCACTCATGATCGCACAACGGCTGGGGGCACAGGTGGGAGCAGGAGCATACGCTTGCCAAAATTTGACTCCCTTTTTGGCAAGAGCATCGATGTTGGGCGTCTCCATTGGGGAAGGCTCGTCGATGTCATAGCATTTGACATCCTGCCAGCCCAGGTCATCCGTGAGGATCAATACGATGTTTGGCTTTCCGGGGCGCTCTTGGGCAGGGGTTTCACAAACAGAGCCGAAAACAAGCAGCAGGGAGGAGAGATATTTCATGGGAGTTTTTAGGAGAGTAAGAGATAACAGATTATAGAAATGATCAAGGAACCAAGGAGATTGAGGACAAGACCCTCGCGTGCCATTCTTTTGACGGTGATTTCTCCCGTGCCAAAGACCACCGCGTTGGGAATTGTGGCGACTGGGAGCATGAAGGCGCAACTGGCACTCATGGCAGCGGGAATCATCAGCAGAATGGGATCCAAGTTCGAAGCGGTGGCGGCAGCTCCCAGGATGGGCATCAAAACATTAGTGGTTGCAGTGTTGCTGGTCATCTCGGTCAGGAAAGTTACCAGAAGTGCGATCCCCAGTAGGAGGGCCAGGAGGGGCAGGCTTTCTATGCCTGAAAAGACACTGGCAATCGTAGTGCTCAAACCCGATTGCTTGAAGCCTTCTCCCAGGCAAAGACCCGCTCCGACCAGCACCAGCATACCCCAGGGAATTCGGTTAGCGGTTTTCCAGTCCAAGAGGCGTTCTCCTTTTTTCTCTCCGTTAGGCAGGCAAAAAAGCAAGATCACTGCGATGAAGGCCACACTCGCGTCATTGGCCTGAGGAAGATCGAGCCAGGTCTTCCACCCCCCGAAAGGTTCGGAGCGGGTGATCCAGGCAAGGGCGGTGAGGCCGAAGACAACCAAGGTGCGAATTTCCGGAGTTCGCCATGTTCCGGGGTCGGGTAGGGTAATGGGTTCCTTCCCGGTGATGCCCCGGCTTAACCAAAGCCAGATGACCAGCACCATGGTCACACTCACCGGCACTCCAAATTTCATCCACTCCGTGAAGGAGAGTTCGGGATGTCCGAGATCCTTGTAAGCTCCGATCATCACGAGGTTGGGCGGGGTGCCAATCGGGGTTCCGATTCCACCCACATTGGCCGCAAAGGCGATTCCCAACAGGAGCGGAATTTTGAGCCCGTGGTTCCGGCTGTTTTGAATGACCGCAAGGGCCATGGGGAGCATCATCAGAGTGGTTGCGGTGTTGGATATCCACATACTGAGAAAGGCGGTGGCTGCCATGAAGCCAAGGATCAGAAATTTTTCTCCGGACGGACAGGCGTTGACCATCATCAGGGCAATTCTTCGATGAGCTCCACTTTTTTCCATCGCTTTGGAAAGGAGAAACCCTCCGAGAAGAAGGAGCACCAGAGGGTGACCGTATTTTTCACCCACGACCTTCGGTTCGAGAATACCAAAGAGCGGAAGCATGGAAAGGGGGAGCAGCGAGGCAACCGGGATGGGCACCGCCTCGAAGATCCACCAAAGGGCAGTCCATAGAGCAATGCCAAGAGTGATGGAGGCAGACTCTTCAAGTCCACCGAATTCCCACCCACACCAGCCCATCAAAAGCGAAAGCAGGGGAGCGCCCCACAGAAACAAGGAGGAAGATCCTTCGGACGGTTTGTGATTATCGGTTTTTTCCTGAGTGGGCATACTTCAGGGTACTCAATCAAATAGGAAGGAGNATTCCGAATTTATTTTACTTCACTTCTGAAAAGGAAGATGAATCAGGTATGCGTATCCTTGCCGCCCTGTTCTTCCTTTTGTTTTTATCGTTATCCCTTAACGGGCAAGGTCGTCCTAATATAATCGTAGTCTTGGTTGATGATATGGGTTATTCGGACCTAGGTTCCTTTGGGNGGGAAGTCCGGACTCCTCATTTGGATCGTTTAGCAAAAAATGGTCTGCGGTTTACTCAAAATTACAATTCCGCCCGTTGTTGTCCCTCTCGAGCCTCACTTTTAACCGGTTTGTATTCTCANCAGGCGGGAATTGCGAATTTTACCGGCGGTGACAAAAGCGCTCGGTTGGGACCTGCTTATTTGGGTAAACTGAATAAGCAATGCATGACCCTGGCCGAGGTCCTGAAGGGTGCAGGTTACTCCACATATGGAGTCGGTAAATGGCATGTCGGACATGAGGAACTACCTACGGATCGTGGCTTTGATGACTATTACGGCTATGTTCGGGGACATAGTGCAAGCCAATGGAAAATCAGTAATTACCTAAGATTGCCTGAGGGAAGACCGGAAGAACTCCACTATAAAGAGGATGAGTTTTACGCCACCGACGCCTTTAACGATTACGCGATCGAGTTTCTGAGTCAGGCACAGAAAAAGAAATCCCCTTTCTTTCTCTACCTCGCTCATTCTTCGCCGCATTTTCCCTTGGAAGCTCCTGTTGAGACCCGTGATGCGTATCTGGAAACTTACCGCAAGGGATGGGATCTACTGCGGAAGGAACGTTTTTCTAGGCAAAAAGAATCGGGCTTACTGACCGATTCCTGGAAGTTCACCAAACTTTCGGAGGTCCCCGTTGACCGGGATGACATTGCCAACCATTTCGCGGGAAAACCTAACCCTGACTGGAAGGATGTTCCTGCAAACCGTCAGGAAGACCTCGTCTACAGGATGGCCACTTTTGCCGCTATGATTGATCATGTGGATCAGGGGATCGGAAGGATTCTCTCACTTCTGGAAAAGAGTGGAGATTTGGAGAATACCCTCATTCTTTTCACCAGTGACAATGGAGCCTGNTACGAGTGGGGNCCCTNTGGTTTNGANCAAAGTAGTCGNANGGGNTTCACGNAATTGCACGAGGGAGAAGCATTGCAGGGCGTGGGCGGNCCGGGAACCTATCATTCTGTNGGAAGTGCCTGGTCCTGCCTNAGTAATACNCCNCTGCGNATGTACAAGCACTTCAATCATGANGGCGGGAATTGCAGTCCGCTTCTTGCCCACTGGCCAAANGGAATATCAAAGGGCGATCGATGGGTTCGTTCACCGGTCCATCTGATCGATTTCATGCCCACGATTCTAGAGGTTGCTCAGGGTGAATACCCCGGATCTCACAGAGGAGAAGAGATTCATCCGCTGGAAGGAAGGAGCCTGGTTCCTTTTTTTCAGGGTGCGAGTGAGGCAAGCGAGCGGGTTCTTTGTTTCGATCACTTTGAATCAAGTGCCATTCGCCAGGGAGTCTGGAAACTGGTCCGTGGAAACAATCGCTACAAAAACCGGATCTGGGAGCTTTATGACCTGTCCAAGGATCGCTGTGAAACGGAGAACCTTATTAGTGAGAAGCCAAAGTTAGCGAGGGAATTGGAAGCGGAGTGGTTGGCATGGGCCAAGCGAATGAAGATTAGCCCCTATTATGAATTCGTGGAAAAGAATCCGCCCCGAGTTCTTACTAAAATACGCAAGAACCCAAAGGGCTATTATCTTTTTCAACATGGGGATCAGGTAAATAGAGAACAAGCGCCTGATTTTACGGGGAAGCCCTTCGAGTTGATCGTTTCATTGGAGCGGGGGAAGGTAAAGGATGGGGTTTTGGTTTCTCACGGTGGATCCAGTAGCGGTTATTCCCTTTACCTCGACGATGGAAGAATTGTCTTTGCATGCCGAAACAGGGGAACCCTGAATGTATTAAGGTCGAACGAACCACTTCCCACTGGGAAGATCATCGTAACCGCGAGACTGGGACGAGACGGAAGGGCAGAAGTACGATTAGAAGAAAAGGTGCTGGCTGAAGGTGGGTCGCTTCCATTGATCGAGACCTTCCCTCAGGATCCTTTTGAGGTTGGCAACGATTCGCTCTCCTCGGTTTCCNATTACAAGGGAAACACTCGGTTCCAGGGGAAGATCAATCAGGTGAAACTGAAGCTTTAGTATACTGCTCAAAATCATCGAATGTATCGTAAGGTAACCAATTTAGGTTTTATTCCATTGAANTCGTAAANGAATGAAATTTTCAGATTNTGGNAAANGGTTTNCCGGAGANATTGGNATNGGNGAATTGATGGATGACTTGGGNGATGCCCTNGTCTCAGATCCTGCACCNTTGATGCTGGGCGGCGGGAACCCAGCTCATGTTCCTGAAGTTCAGGTATTATTCCGGTCCAGAATGGAGGCGATTCTTTCCCGTGCGGGGGAATTTGAGCGGGTGATCGGAAACTATGACACTCCGCAAGGGGCAAAGTCATTTGTAGGGGCAATCGCTGATTTGTTGCACGATGAGTTCGGCTGGAAGATCGGACCCGAAAATATTGCCCTGACCAATGGCAGCCAGAATGCCTTCTTTTCACTTTTTAATTTATTCGCAGGGAAGTTTGAAGGTGGGCACTCAAAGCAGATTCTTTTACCCCTGGCTCCGGAATATATTGGGTATTCCGAGGTTGGCTTGGAGCCGGATTTCTTCTGTGCAAATCGTCCCGATCTCGAACTGATGGAAGATGGATTATTTAAGTATCGAGTGGATTTCGATCGCCTGGAAGTGGATGACCGGATTGGGGCGATTTGTTTTTCCCGCCCCACCAACCCAACGGGAAATGTGGTCACGGACGAAGAGGTTGCTCGTCTTCGGGAACGAGCCAACAGCAAAGGCGTTCCCTTGATTGTCGACAATGCCTACGGTGCTCCTTTTCCTCATATTATTCATACTCAGGTTCAGCCGGTTTGGGATGAGAATATGGTGCTTTGTCTTAGCTTATCCAAGTTCGGATTACCAAGTTTACGTACCGGAATCGTGGTCGCCAATCAGGAAGTGATCCGGGTTCTTTCCCGAATGACCTCGGTATTCAGTCTTGCCCCGGGAAGCCTAGGCCCTGCTCTCGCCCTCGATCTTGTCCGGAGTAGGCAGATCACCCAAATCAGTCGGGAAATTGTTCGTCCTTTCTACGAAGCCAAAGCGAAGAGGGCGGTCATCCAGTTGCAAAAGGAGATAGGGAGTGAACTGCCGTTGAGAATTCACAAACCCGAAGGGGCTTTGTTTCTTTGGCTTTGGTTTGAAAACCTACCCATAAGCAGTCGGGAGCTCTACCAAAGGCTTAAGAAAAAGGGAGTTTTGGTGGTGTCCGGTCATTATTTTTTCCCGGGCATGGAAGGAGACGACTGGGCTCACAAGGATCAATGCATCCGCGTGACCTATGCACAGGATGATGCGGTGGTGGAACAAGGCATATCCCTGATTGCCGAGGAAATTCGCGAGCTTTACGATTGAATAGTCGTCTTTCCCTGTCGATTCAGAAGGCCTGAGCTTAGGGGCGAAACTTCGCCTCAATGCATGGGATTAATTATTCGCGCCGAGCAAGATTTTCTCGACCCCGGTAGCTTATGTCGCAATTCTATTCTCCGATGAAACTTCCTCCATTCTTCTCCCACACTCTCACGCTTCCCAGTTTCCTATTCTTGGTCCTCACCATGCCCGTAAAGGCGTTGCCTGATCCGGATGGAAAAGCTGCCGACATGTCCAAGCCGGTTCAGGTATTCATCATCATGGGGCAGTCCAACACTTTGGAAATGGGTAAGGTTAAGGGGGACAAGGAAGGCTCTTTGGAATATGCGCTTCAGGAGGAAAATCTATATCCATTTATGGTTGATGGCAGCGGAAATTGGACCAAGCGCATGGATGTTCGTAATGTGCATACTCAGGGAAGCGGTGGACCGGATGGGCGCGGTGGGGTTCGACGAAACGATTGGTTGACTGTATCCGGTTCCAAAATCGGGATTGAGACTGGAATCGGGCATCAGTTGGGAAATGCATTGGATGAGCCCGTGTTAATTCTCAAGAGTTCCATCGGCAACCGCAGCCTCGGTTGGGACCTGCTTCCTCCGGGTAGTCCTAGGCATGAAGTGGTGACGACGGATAAGAAGACCGGCAAAGAGATTACCTTGATGACGCCCGCTCACAAGGATGAGGTTCGTTATCCAAGTTGGACCAAAGGCGAGGTGCCTGCACCTCCCAGTCACAACTGGCATGCGGGGCTGCAGTACTTGGGGGATGTGGCCCGAGCCAAAAAGGTTTTGTCCGAATTGGACAAGCACTACCCGGGCGCAAAAAAGTATGAGATCGCGGGATTTCTATGGTGGCAGGGGGATAAGGACCGCTATAACGCCGCTCATTCCGCGACCTACGAAAAGAACTTGAACCAACTCTTCAAGGCGCTCAGAAAAGACTTCAATGCCCCTAAGGCCAAGATGGTGGTAGCCACCCTTGGCCAGACGAACAAAGACTCTGCGATCGGAAATGAAAAGCTTATTATCGATGGGATGTTTGCTTTTGGAGATTCTCACAAGGAAGATGCCGCGGTCGTTTACACCAATCCAATAAGCATGGGATCTTCTTCCAATGCTCATTACGGAGGTAATGCCAAGACCTACATGAATGTTGGATTGGCTATGGGGGAAGCGATGGCGAAACTTTTGAGTAAGTGAAAGTATTAAATCGTAGGAATACCATTTTATATTCATTCATTCTTACTGTATTTTTCTTTGGTTCCATTCATTTCCTGTATGCTGTAAAAGCTCCCTCTTCAAGGGTCCAGTTAGAGAAAATCGCAACACATATTGTTGTGGGTAAGGTGCAGTCAGTTTATTCTAACAAGGGGCGGGAGGGGATTCCATTGGTAAGCGGTTACGAATATGATCATAAGGTTGCGGAAGTGAAAATCGAGAAGGTGGAGAAAGGGAAGATTTTAGAAAATTTGGTATATGTTCGTTATTGGAGTCGTGCATGGAAGGGAATTGGCCTGCCACCACCTGGAGGTCAGTCTTACCACCCTCAGCCTAAAAAGGGAGACCAATGCCGCTTTTATCTCTCGAAAAATTCTTTCGATGGTTGGACGGATGAAAACCAGGATGGTGGGTACAATGTCGTCTATCTAAATGGCGTTCAGCCAATCAAATAATAATTACTAAAAGCTTGGGATTGCATCTCGACCACAAAGGAAAAGATGTTTTCCCTCAAAGACTATGAAATTTAAGTTTGTTGGATTATTTCTCTTCCTTTCTTTCCATCTGCTCTCCTCACCAGATAGACCCAATATGGTCTTCTTTATTGCCGATGATGTATCGCAGGATGATTTCGGATGTTACGGCCACCCCGTGATCAAAACCCCACATATTGATTCGCTGGCTGCGAATGGAATGCGTTTTGATAATGCTTATCTTACCACAAGTAGTTGCAGCCCATCCCGATGCAGTATCATCACGGGCCGTTATCCCCATAATACTGGAGCTCCTGAATTGCATGTTCGTTTACCTCTGAAACAAGTTCGCTTTCCTGAACTTTTACGCGAGGCCGGATACTATACTGTTCTCTCGGGTAAGAATCATATGTTTGGAAATAAGGACAGAGCCTTCGACCGAATCACCGGCGGTGGAGGTCCCGGGAAGGAAGAGGATTGGGTCAATCATGTAAAGGACCGCCCCAAAGATAAACCTTTTTTCTTTTGGTTTGCTTCGACCGATGCCCATCGCACCTGGAGCATTACCAAAGAAGCCCCCAAGTATGATCCTAAGGATGTGATTATCCCTCCATACTTGGTGGATACACCGGTTACTCGTGAGGACTTGACGGGATACTATCATGAGGTCAGTCGCTTTGATTATTACATCGGACTGGTGACTGCCGAGCTTAAGAAACAAGGTGTACTTGAAAATACCATGATCGTGGTCGCTGCAGATAATGGCCGTCCTTTTCCCCGTTGCAAATCTCGTATGTACGACAGCGGAATCAAGACGCCATGGGTGGTCCATTTTCCTGAGGTCATTAAAAGTCCTTCGGCTACCCAGAGTTTGATTAGCGTGATTGACCTGAGTGCGACCTGCCTGGAGCTTGCCGGGATAAAGTCTCTCGAGTGCGTTCAGGGCCGAAGCTTTCTGCCTATTTTAAAAAAACCAGAGACACGCATAAGGGAAGTGGTATTTGCTGAACATAATTGGCATGTTTACAGAAATCATGAGCGTATGGTTCGCTTTGGAGATTACCTGTACATTAAGAACAATTTTCCGAATCAGCCCAACCTTTGTTACGAATCAGATGATCATTACCCGGCCGGGGAAGAACTGTGGAAAGCTCATGCCG
>NHCT01000020.1 GCA_002167605.1 Verrucomicrobia bacterium TMED40
TTTAAATAATTAGATAATGCACTTCCGCTAAAGGTGTAAATGAAATTACAGCCCAAAGGCGTACTCGTAGCTTTGTGGAATAAAATAAGAATGCCTTAAAAAAGGCATCGATTGAGTGGCATTTAGATCTTAGAAAGTAATCTTCGAAGTGACCACTTCGGGAATCATGATCGGGGTCATGCTTTCCTTGATCGGGTCGAAGCGTACGCACGCCGCCACCACTTCACCCACCGCCGCCTTGACCCGTTCGCCATTCTCCTCTTTCCAAAATTGAAAGGCATAGGAAACCGAGCGATCCCGAATCTCGGTGATGATCAATTTTACTTCCACTTCTTCCTCAAAACGCAACGGTCGCTTGAATCGGCAGGAGGTCTTAACCCGGGGCCAACCGAATCGCCCATTCTCATCTTCCATGTCCACGGAAAGCCCAAGGCTGCGTAGAAACTCATGTTCGCAAATCTCCATCCAGCGGTAAAAGTTGGTAAAATGCATGATGCCAGCCAGGTCAGTCTCGCTAAATTCAACGCGTCGGGTAATGGAAAATTCGGTGGTCATAGGTGTAGGTGCAAAGATTAACGGGAATGGATGGGGCTTAGAATATGGTCAACCAAGGAGAGAGCAAGTTTCTCATTGGCGTATTGTTCAGCCACCGCTTGGTGCCCGTTCATGCCCATGGCCTTGGCATGCTCTGGGTCATGCAGCAGATTATCAAGGGAGTGAACCAAGCCCATGGAGTCACTTGAGTCGTACAACTGACCGCCTTGGGTGTTTTCCACGATTTCCGGAAACGCACCCGCCTCAGGTAAAACCACGGGGACTCCGGCTGCCATAGCTTCGATGACATACAAACCAAAAGCTTCTGGATAGCGGACGGGCACGCAAAAGACACTGAGTTCGCGAAGAAACTCAAGCTTGCGATCTCTGTCGACATTCGGAGTGATCGAGACCTGATCGATCACGCCCGCTTGGGTGAGTTTTCTCCTCTGCTCCTCCACAAAAGGTTCGTCTTCATCAGTCATCCCTCCAGCAATGGCTAGACGCAAATGCTCGTGTTTATCGGACTGCTTCAACTCAATGTAGGCATCCACCAATAGATCCAGTCCTTTGAGCGGACAAAGGCGGGCCAAGTATCCAAGTGTGGGCTTTTCGGGCACATCGGTCCGCGGAGAGAATCCATCAAGGGTGATTCCGTTGGGGTGATAACGAACGGAGTCTCCGGGGATCTTGAGTCGATCCGCCATCAGGTTTCCGAAATAGCGGCTCGGGGCAATGCACCCGGCCAGCTTGGCAATGTCTTTGGAAAGAAGACTCCACGCTTCACTCCGGTATTCCGGGAGAAGAGAATCTAGAAATGAATCCTCTCCCTGTAGAAACCCGAGCACCGGAACCCTGAGCTCTCGTTTGAGCACTTTTCCAATGCCTGCAAGCATGATGGTGGAAAGAAGAATGACATCGGGAGTGCCGTGCGATTTGAACCAATCCACGACTTTATTCACCTCCTTAACCAAAGGTCCATCCTCTCCCCGGAAAGTGGACAAGGTGATTTCTCCCAAATCCTTACTCGAGGTCATTCCACTGCGAGCGGCCGCTTTCTTAAGCAACCATTTGCTGTCAAAGGCTTTATCGATCCATGCAGGGGTTTTTCGAAAGAGGGAGAATTTGTGCTGCAGGTAAACATTGATGCCACCGAAGAAAATTCCCTGTTCGCCACCTGCAGGTTCCTCNTCCAAAAAATGAGGCAAGTAGGTGGGCAGCATAGTAACTTCATGCCCGTTGGCCATGAGTTGATGGGCAAGGGAATTGTCCCNCATGCAGACCCCGCAATAATAGTTGCCCGTACCGGGCGTGAGAAAAGCAAGCTTCACGAAGAAGCGTGGGTCAATCCGTGCTNCACCGGTTCAGGGAGTTCCGCCAAGTCGGACATGGATTCGAANAGTTCCTTAAAATCCTGATCATCCACNTTCCCAATCAGGCAATCCGTTAANGCCGCTCGAAGGTGATCTCCCCTCTTCACCAAATCACCAAAACTGAAGTCTTCATCGTAAAATGCATAAACGATTTTTCTCATGGTTTCGATGGAGGATTGCATGCGTTTTCCGTAATTTTCAAAACAGGAAGCGTCTAGCGGTTGGTTGTTTTTCAAAGCCTCGTCCACTGCATCGGCGAGCATGACGCCACTCTTCAATGCCAAAAAGACTCCCGAAGAAAAGACGGGGTCCAAAAAGCCCAAAGCGTCTCCAGCTAACGCCAAACCGTCAATGGCACAGTAACGGTTACGGTAGGAATAATCACCCGTCACCCGGTATTCTCCAGTCTGCTCACCCTCGGCCAAATGTTCCTTGATCCATTCATTGTTTTGAACTTCGCGTTGAAAAATTTCTGCGTGGTCTTTGGTCGAACCATTGAACAGATACTGGTGTTCGGCAACAATGCCCACACTNACCATNTCTCCGCTCAAGGGAATGTACCAAAACCANCCTTTTCCTGGTAGGTAAGCNACCGTAGTTGCTCCCTCATCCAACCCNGGATCCCGCTTCGCACCTTTGTAATAAGTCCANAGGGCAATCTTCTTAAGTTCGGGATCTCGGACCAACCACTTTTCCTTGTGGGCGGCAAAGCAATCCCGCCCGGACGCGTCAATGACCAANGGGGCACGCAGTTCCAGTTCCCCTAAATCCTTCGATTCCACCACCACGCCTTCCACCCGATTTTCTGATTTGATCAATGATTTGGCTTGAGTTTCCTCAAGGACCGAAGCTCCGTTTTCTCGGGCTTTGTCCATAATCATTTTATCGAATTCAGAGCGCCAGACCTGCCAAGTGGTCGAAGAGGGATGATCAAAGTGTTGGAAAAAATAAAAAGGTTGGGAAAGAAACCCGTCCTGNCGGACGAATTGCACGCAATACTTCCTNGGATTTCCCGATTCCATCAAGGTATCCACAAGCCCCANTCTTTCGAGTGGGAAGTAGCAGAATGGCATCAAGGATTCTCCCACATGNTAGCGGGGAAACTTTTCCTTTTCTAAAATCAAAACATCGTGCCCTTTTTCAGCCAACAGTGCACCCGTCGTCGATCCGGCGGGGCCTCCCCCCACCACAATCACATCATATTTATTTTTAAAGGATATCATGACTTTAACTATTCAATTCGTATTTATGATCTTCTCAAGCGAGAATTTGCCTCAAAGCACAGGAAGAATTTCCACGATTCGAGCAATGGTTTCTCCATTGAATCCAGTAATTTCATTGCTTCTGCCGAAAATCTCATCGGCTTCCACTGACCCAAAGGCCTCGACTATTGGTTCGTCCGGAATAACCTTGAGGAAAGCACGTGGAGTGCTGGAATAAGGAATGCGATAATCATTAAGAATTCCTCCCAAGGGTAAGCGTGCCTCTACCACAAGCTCACGGGTCTCCTCAGGCAAGGATTCGAGGAGAATCTCAATGGCACCATATTCTGTAGGCTTTGGGTCATCGACCGTTTCCAGCACGACCTCCCGGTAGTAATTTTTACCGTCGTTGGAAGAGCGCAAACGCCGAACTTTTATGGCTGACTCGTGAAAGCCTTCCAGGCGTGAGGTCATATCTCCCTCATGAACAAGCAAGCTTTGGTAGGGTTCGGGCAGCATCGAAGAATCGATTTCCTCGTAGGATAATTTAGGCAAACCACGGGTCATCCTCATGAAACTGAGGGGATACAGGATGTCATCTTTAGTGAACATAACGATAAAGAATGGTAATCAGACGTAACGGGCGTCCTGATGCTGAGGAAGAAACAACTGGTGAAGCATCGAGTCGACACGAAGCAACGCTTCGCGGGTAAGCGATAATTTTTCTTCTGATTCAACCAAGTCGCCCTCATCCTTCCATTGCTTTAGGATGTCTCCATAACGGTCCGATAAATTGACTCCGAACTTTTCCTCAAAATAACTCGGTCGCACGACACCGAGTTTCCACTGTAAAATGAGTTCTCGAATAAACCGTTCCTCATCAGTGGTCATAAGTGCCCGGCGAACGGTTGATTCTCCCGCTTCGATCGCGGTGCTGTATTGTTCAATGTGAGTCAGGTTCTGGTAATGAATCCCTCCGAGGTGACCAAAGGAGGCAACCCCGAGCGAAACCATGTCCGCTCCCGACCATAAACGGTCCCGGTAAACGAACTTAGTGGAATCAGGGTTCTTGACCGCGGTGCAGGTGCTGGTAATGGAGTAGCCCTCTTCTTCAAGTCTTTGATACGCTTCGGCCACCCAGCGGCGCTTGGTTGGCCAGTCGGCAACAGGGGCCGAAAGTTTACCCTGCTCCTTCATGTTTTTGAAGATCGTGGTGTTGAATGGAACCTCCATTTGGTAAATGGTCACGCAATCAGGGGAAAGGTCAACGACCCGTTCAATGCAGTCCTTCCAATTCTCGTCGGTTTCCTCGAGCATACCGGCAATCAAATCGACATTTATATTTTCAAAGCCAAGCTCCTTGGCAATTTCATAGGAAAGAAAGACTTCTTTTGAACGATGAGCCCGGCCATTGATATCGAGAATGTGGTCGCTAAAATTTTCAACACCCAAACTCAACCGGGTTACTCCAATGTTTTTAATCGCCTCTAATTTCTTTCGGGAAAGAGTGCCGGGCTCGCATTCGAAAGTCACTTCCTCCGCCTCATCCCATGGCATGATTTTCTTCATCCCATCCGTGAGTTCGATCAATTGCTTGGCGGAAAGATAAGAGGGTGTGCCCCCGCCAAAGTAAATGAACTTTGGCTTGCGTCCGGCCAGATAGGGAGAATCCGCATAGGATTGAAGTTCCTTCAGCGTAGCGGACAAATACCGCCCGACTTCGTTGGAATTCTTGTCGGTGTAAACGCGAAAATAGCAAAAGTGGCAACGCTTCCGACAGAACGGGACATGGTAATATAGCCCCAAGGGAGCATCTCCGGGCGAAGGACTCTGGATCACGCTTTGCAGGCACGGGACATCCTTTTCATTCCAAAAGGAAAAGGGCGGATAGTTCGAAATGAAGTAATTGCCGACCTTGGTCTTATCCTTGGTTTTATTATCGGGTTTTATGAAGGCATCCTTAGTCATAGTTATCCTTTGGTTTGAAAGGCATAGACCTTTCCGTCTTCACATCCGACAATCACTTTGCCGGCCACCACCGCCGGGGTAGAGGAAATCGGTTCGCCAATCTCGTAGGAAACCACCTCGCTGCCGCTGTCCAGNGAGACAAGGTAGAGTTTTCCATCCATCGAACCAAAAACCACTTTATCTCCAGACACCACCGGCGAGCTATCGATACGTCCTCTGGCGGAGAAACGCCAGGTTGGCTTACCGCTCACTCGGTTTATGCAATGCAAGCCCTTGTCCCGCCCTCCGATTAAAACCGATTTATCGGTTACTGCGGGAGAAGAAAAGTAGGGGAAACTTTTAGGCTGGTAACTCCAAACCATATCCGTGGTTTCCAAATCGAAAGCCATCACCGCACGGTCCATATTCCCAACATAGCCAACTCCNTCAGCGACNGCNACGGACGCAGCGATCGGTGCTTCGACCTCGACCGANCGAACATTTTTACCGTCTTCGAGGCTAACCACATAAAGCATGGCATCGCATCCTCCGAAAACCACATATTTTCCGTCGTAGATCGTGGGTACCCCATTGACATAATTTTGGGTTTCGAATTTCCAAAGCAGTTTGCCGGACACTAAGTCAATGCAATGTACAAAATTATCGTAGCTTCCCACCACCAGGACCGAATCCTTGGATTTCGGGCGAACGGCTTGGTTGGGGGCTCCCATGATTTCTCCATCGGTTTCATATTTCCAGCNCAACTCTCCAGTCAAGGCATCCAATGCATAAAGAAAGCCGTCCGTGGATCCCGCAAAAACCTGGCCTGCTTCCACCAAGGGTGGAGCTTCAATTGCCATTTCCGTTTTGTACGACCACTTCTCTTTTCCACTCTTCAGATCGATAGCATGAAGGGTNCCGGACTCCGCACCAATGTAGGCNAAGCCATGGGCCACCACCACCGAAGACTTGAGAAAATCTCCCGTGTCAAAAACCCATTCTAAAGATAATTTNTTACCCAGNTCGCTTNGGGCGATCCCGTTCAATGCAGGATCACCGCGATGCCTTGGCCATTCATTTTGCGGCTTGTCAGAAGCGGAGGAGAGTGGATTCGCTGCACCCAGTAAGAATGCAGTCGCAAGCATCCAAAATAAAGAGCCAGGCGTCATGTGGTTACTTTCCTTCATCGTCGAGTATTTAGCAAGTCTTGGTCTGCAAAAGACTCGCATAAAGATTCTTGAAGGCCTCCTCATTGACCGGTCGAGGATTAAAGCTGGCAGTCCATTGATCGGAAGCATCCCTGGCAAGCGAATCCAGATCGTCCATTGAAAACCCAATCTCGGAGAGAGAGGTTGGAAAGGATGAGAGTTGAAGAATTTCTTGGACCCGTTTGATTAAACAATTTGTGGCTGCATCATCATCGAGCATAGGTTCCGCCAGGTTTGCGTTTCGAGCGAGCTCTGCGTAAATCGATCGGGTTTCGCGATCCTCGGCATTAAATTCCATCACTGCAGGCAACACCAAACCCACTGCCGTACCGTGCACAATTCCACGCTGAGCGGTTAAAGGGTTGGCCATTGAATGGGCCGCACCGAGCATGCTTCTTTCGATCGCCGCTCCGGCATGGGATGCCCCAAGCAGGACCAACCCGCGAGCCTCCAAATCATCCGGTTCCGATAACACCCGGGGCAGATTTTCCTGAATCAACTCAAAAGCCAACTTTGAGTGGCGGTAAGAAAGTTCATTTCTTTTGTTAGAGACGCTTGATTCCAAGGCATGAGCCAAGGCATCAACTCCCGTACAAGCGGTTACATTCTCCGGTTGCGAAAGAGTAAGTTCCGGATCAAGAACAGTAAGGCATGGAAGTGCTTTTTTATCTCCACAGGCCATTTTTCGGTGGGTTTGATCGTCAGAAATGAGGGCAAAGGATTGGCATTCACTTCCCGTTCCGGCAGTCGTGGGAACCGCAACCAATGGCAGCATGGTGTGCTTCGCTTTACCAATACCCCAGTAGTCGGCCATGCTTCCCCCATTGGTGAGAATGAAGTTACATCCCTTGGCCGTATCCATGGAGCTTCCGCCACCCAGGCCGACAATCAATTCAATCTCCGCTTGCTTTGCAACTTCAGCACAAGACTGCACACTCGAGTCTGTAGGGTTTTCAATGGATTGGTCAAACAAGGTAACCTCCACGCCCCCGCGTTCAAGAAGTTCCATGACTCGCTTGGGGTGCCCGGCAGCCGTCAACCCGGAGTCCGTAACCAATAAAGCTCGTTTTCCGAGGGGTGGAACCCTCATTGCCAATTGCTCGATACACTTGGGGCCAAAGATAACTTCTTGCCCACACCCCTCCCCTTCCGCAAAAAATGGATCGTTTGCAATCCCGGCTACGGAAGAAGCGTTCATGAACTAAGGTGCAAATTTTGACTTAGGCAGCCATTCCAATGGATCGGCGCTTGTAAAGAAATTCGAACATGTTTCCTTCGTGTGGCTGATCCCATGAAATTTTCATGGTCGAGATGGGCCCAATATTCAGACGCTCCACATTGGAAGCTCCAAGTAATTGCCGCTTAAAAGATTCGTCTTTCGTGATCGCGGTCACGACTAATGTCGGTCCAATGGAGCGAAGCATCTCTGCCTGGGGTACTTCCACGACACTCGCATAGGGGCAGAGAAATTCTCGATTTGCCAAGACATGTTCCATGGAATCACAATGTACGATGGTGGGGCGAAGGTAGGTGCCTCCCTCTGCCTCAAGCAAACGTGATCCGCTGCGAAAGGGTGCGGTGGCATCATAGGCACCCTTCTCCGCAAGGTCGGACTCAAGGGTCGAGTTAATCCACTCCCCCATTTTGGGGTTGGCAAAACCGGAAAGNACCGCATTGGGATCATCCACGGGNAATGGATTCAAAGGCCCAAGTCGCTCGCCAAGGGCATCTGCGATTTCGCGGCCATACTTGGGAACGATCACCGCCGATGCATTCACGCAACTCCTNCCTCCATTGTCGGAAATGGATGAAACCATTACATCCAGAAAATCTCTCCAATTCTCAATTTCATCTTCCCCGATCAAAATCTTACTGAAGCCTGGACCATGCACTTGAACACCGGGATCTCCGGCGTATAAATCGGTGGTGCTTTTGTCACCGAAAATTAACGCTCTTCCGCACATCCGAAGGATGTCCCCCGCCCCTTCGTGATCCGTAGGATAAAAACCAAAGGCTTCCTTCGGGCATCCGGCTTTGATGAAGGCTTGGATTAACCGAAAGGGAGTCCAGGGTTCTTCTCTTCCCGGTTTCATGACAATGGGAATCTTCAAGGCGATCGACGGGAGCCAGAGAGAATTGACCGCTGGGGAATTACTCGGCATGACCAAACCCAGAGCTTCGGTCGTCGGATAGAAGCAAACNGGCGANCCCGATTGTTCGCCAAAACCTTGGTCGAGAACCGAAAGCTCGATTCCTCGAGTCANNCCATTGAGAATGAGTTCCAAATGAGTNAGNGCGTAATGGATCTTATCCATATTTCTGCGAACCATNACATGTGGAAGCCCACTGGTNGCAGAGAGGGTTTCCATGTAATCATCNGCACTTTGCAGGGCAGNGCCTTCGCCGAGCGGAAGTTCGGCGTGCAGGAAATACTCGCCNGCTTTTGCACTTATTTCAATCAGTTCGCGAGTTGAAAACTTTTGCAAAGCTTCGCGGGCTTGTCCGAGTTTGAGAAGATCTCGACGAATGATGCCGGCGTTGACTTGGCTTAAGGTAGCCCGGACGGACCCGTCTCGGTAATCCTTAACCTCTGAATGATTAAGACTTTGATAAGACTCGCCAAGACGCAAGCAAGGTATGTGGGGAATGTTCATATTAATAGACTCCTTCTACGATTTTCTTTTCCATCGCCCCGAATGGTCGAACCTCCGCAACTCCATCCCATGGTGCTTCGGTCCATGGTTTTCGTCGCAAGGCTTCGTCCCGCTCAAGAAAACGGGGCATAAAAAATTCTTTGGTAAGCGTGGTCAATTCGACTCTTCCCCAGGTATCATACTCGACGGGTAGATTAGTCTCGGGATTTATAACCCGAAGCACCGCCCTTGGTTGAGGGGCATAGTAAGCAACTGAATAATCATTTTCTGGACCTATTGGATGATGGCGGGCCAATCCCATGAGGGTGTTCCCATAAGTTGGAACAAATCCGATTTTACCACCCTCACAAACCTCTTCAACCAAAAAACGGGCATACTGTCTGTCCATCGTGGTGCCTCCACAGAAGACGCCCTTTATTCCTGCCCGCACCAAATCCTTTCGTTCCGCTAAGGCTTCCAAAAGTTTGGGCGTTGTAAAAAGGGCACTTACCTTTCGATTTTTAAGAATGGTCAACGCTTGATCGACCACATGATCC
>NHCT01000021.1 GCA_002167605.1 Verrucomicrobia bacterium TMED40
ATCACTGATGAGGACGGCACCTTGGAGTGGACGGAAAGGGACGGACAAAAGTTCCTTCGGGCAACCGATCCCTCGGGTAACCTTCTCTTTGAAGGTCCGATCAATACGGATGAGGAAAAAGCTAAGGTTCCACTGAAACTTTCTGAAAGGCTTAACCAGCTGGAAGGAAAATTGTAGGGAAATTTCACTTGTTTTTTACGGATTGGGGCTTGACCCCTTGGCATAGTTTTTAAAAATGCCATGAAGCATTGCCCACATACTATAATAATACTTATGAAATTATTTCTACCAACCACACTTCTTTTCTTGGGGATTTCCTTATCCGCTCAAATGCCAGGCATGATGACCGTACAAAGCGGCTCACAAGGCACTTCACTTGGTGCGAACGATACATTAGCTTACAACGGGATTGCCTTGGGCAATCGCGTGAAGATGAGAGGATTTGTTGATTTTATCTTTTCTCATGACGACACCGGAGATGCCACCCCAAACCCGACTGACTTTGCCACTACTGGTGATGTAGACTTTCTTTTCGATCTGTCTCCAGTTACTGCTGAACTTCATTTAGCTATGAATCCTGATGCTGCTAAAGAAGTGGAACTTGAACAAGCATTCGGTCGCTACAGTTTCAACAACATGTTTCATCTTACCTTTGGCAGACAGTTAACATCTCTCGGTTTTGAAGCTGATGAGGCTCCTGGCTTATATGCCGTCACGAACGCTTACAAAAAAGGTGTTCGTCGCAATTATGTCGACGGCTTGAGAGCAAACTTCAATAACGGTCAATTCGGTTTTGTTCTTGGTCTGCATGATTCCTNCCTTGAAGGTGCTGGCAATTTAGACGATCAGGGAATGGCTATAGACATAGCAGCTTCGGTTATGATCATTCCCGGTTTAGAAGCTCAACTCGGATTCGCGAATGACAACATGTCCGGCGGCGAAGATGATCATCATTTCAATGCTTGGATTGCATACAACCCGAACGACTTGACCCTTGCCTTTGAATACGACGACTTCGAACTTTCTGGTAAGGATTTGTGGGATATTATGTTCCTTGTGAATTACCAGTTTGTTGATTGGTTTGGAGCCACACTTCGTTATTCTCACGAGGACCACGAAAATGACGAGATTGATCGAATTACCATGGCTTTCCTTTTCACTGTTACTGACAATTTGTTTTTCAATTTGGAGTATAGTCATACCGACGACGACGGAAGCGATATGGATGAGTTTCGTGTTGAGGGTCTGTTAACCTTCTAATTACTTTGTGATTTTAAATTACAACCCTGTCGGCTTAAAACCGACGGGGTTTTTTTTGCTCAGAAAAAGATTTAANTCNCAAGNNAAANANGTTAGTTTTCCNTTNAATTATGGATGCCTTAACCTATGGGGAGCCCACCAAGGCCAAGAAATCCGTCCTTAAAAAGATTGAGGAACAGGCGGAAGAATTGGCGTACCTGCAACGCAAGTGTCGCGAATTGGGTATTCCCGTACTCATTGTGGTCGAGGGTTTGAGCGCGGCGGGGAAGGGCACGATCATCAACCAAATGATCCAGCCTTTGGACCCTCGTGGTTTCAAGGTAACCTGTATCGCATCTCCCAGTCGCGACGAACAACTCCGTCCTTTCCTGTGGCGTTTTTGGAGGCGTACGCCTTCTGCGGAACGCATGGCGATTTTCGATCGGAGTTGGTACCGGAACCTGATGGATGCCCAGGTAACCAGCAGCCTTGGTTCAAAGGACTTAAAAAAGGCCTATTCAGATGTGCGGGCTTTTGAGAGACAAATGAGGGATGGAGGCATGGTCATCCTGAAATTTTTTCTGGAGGTGTCCAAAAAGGAACAGGCCACTCGCTTGGCCGCTTTGCAAAATAACCCGGTCACGGCTTGGCGGGTATCCGATGCGGTTTTGCAAAGACATGCGAAGTACAAAGAGTATCAGGAAGCGGTGGAAACCATGCTGGAACAAACCGACTTGCCCGATTCTCCCTGGCTTAAGGTTGCTTCCAAGAATACCAACCAGGCGACTTTAAAGGTGCTCACGAATCTGGTTTTAACGCTTAGGAAAAGAGTCAATGAAGTGCGCCAGGATGTTTCCCCCGTTCCTCGATCCGGGTTATCCAAGCTGCCCGCCTTTTCCCATGCGCCCCATTTGAGTAAGGCGGATTTGACCAGTCAACTGAGCAAGGATTCCTACCGGGAGCTTTTGGAGGTCAGGCAAAGGAAAATTCAGGAACTTCATCATGAGGTCTACCGCTTACGCATACCCGTGGTGCTGGTCTATGAAGGTTGGGATGCGGCGGGCAAGGGTGGGAACATACGTCGGTTGACTGAGCGGATGGATCCCCGGGGGTACGAGGTGATCCCGGTTTCCGCTCCCAATGATTTGGAAAAGGCNCATCATTACCTCTGGCGTTTTTGGACGGAATTCCCCAAGGCCGGGCATGTNACCATTTTCGACCGGTCGTGGTATGGGCGGGTTCTGGTCGAACGGGTTGAAGGGTTCTGTTCCGAGGCGGAATGGAAGCAAGCCTACCGGGAGATCAATGAGATGGAGGAGAACTTCAGGCATTTTGGAACGGTGATGGCCAAATTCTGGGTTCATATCAGTCAGGAGGAGCAGCTCAAACGCTTCAAGGCCCGGGAACAAAATTCCCGAAAGCAATGGAAGCTGAACGACGAGGATTGGAGAAACCGGGAAAAATGGAAGCCTTATGAGGATGCGGTCAATGAAATGTTTTTGCGCACCCACGCCCCCAAGACTCCCTGGACGCTGATCGAGGGGAATTGCAAGCGCTTTGCCCGCATCAAGGCACTCGATGTTGTGATTGAGGCTATTGAAAAAGCAATTGCCGAGAAATCGAGGTAGGTCCTTTTTCGGATTCGTTTGTATAGCCTAACCAAAAGAAACCGAGGCTTCTTAACAGAAAATTCAGCTCTTTGGGAGATTGCTCTATGGCATTTCTTTCGAGTTGAAAGGGTTCTGAAAGTAAGGGTAAACTTGTCGTTCCAAGTTTGTTTTCCTTGCCATGCAAAGAAAAAAGCACTTCCTAGTTTCGTTTACTCCTAACCTATCACAGAATTCTATGAGCCCAGAATCCCACCTCAACGAACGCTCCGGTATGCTTGCCGGAGGCAATTGGATTATCGACCAGGTCAAGATCATCGATGTTTATCCGAAGCATGAGCAATTGGCCAATATCTTTGATCAGTCCCAGGGAACGGGTGGGTCCCCTTACAATGTTTTACTGGACCTGGCGAAGATGGGAGCGGGTTTTCCCCTGGAAGGAGCCGGGTTGGTCGGGCAGGACAGCCTGGGCGAATATATAATGGAGGATTGCCGGGCCCATGGAATTGATACGAAGTTCGTAGCCGTCTCACCTGGCACCAGTACCTCCTACACCGATGTGATGACGGAGCACGATGGCGGGCGCAGAACCTTTTTTCATAACCGGGGTGCCAATGCGACCTGGGATGGTTCCGAATTGGATTTCTCCGCAAGTACNTCCAAAATCTTTCACCTGGGCTATCTTTTGCTTCTCGATGCGATTGATGAAGAAGACCCGGAATACGGAACCAGAGGGGCCGCCTTGCTGGCACAAGCCCGGTCCGCCGGACTCAAGACCAGTATTGATGTGGTGAGTGAAGACAGTGACCGGTTTGCCAGAATCATTGGGCCGGCCCTTAAGCAGGTTGACTATTGCATCCTCAATGAAGTGGAAGCCAGTAAGGTCACCGGTGCGGTAGTTCGTGAGAATGGAGTTCTCTCGAACGAGGGGATTGAGCTGGCCGCAGAGAAACTTTTTGAGCTCGGAGTGCATGAGCTGGTGGCGATTCATTTTCCAGAGGGATCCTTCGCCCAATCAAGTGAGGGCGAAAAGGTGTGGCATGGATCTTTGGCCTTGCCCAAGGGATATGTAAAAGGGGCAGCCGGGGCGGGAGATGCCTTTTGTGCCGGAGTGCTGTTTGGTATCCATGAGGGTTGGTCCCTTGAAAAATGCCTCTTAACCGGAACCTGTGCCGCCACCGCGTGTATGTCGAACCCGACCTGCACCGATGGTCTTCGTTCACTTGACGAATGCCTCGCCCTGGCCGAACAGTTTGGGGTGGGAGAGGACGAATCCTGATAAGCATTTTATTTTCCCCGTTTTTTCTTTAACACCATATATAATGTCCGAAAACTCCCTCAATGATTTTGATCCGAAGGTGCGCCAGCTCACTCTTCGCGAAGAACTGGATAACGCCGAATTTCCTGAACCGGGTTCTTTTGTGAATGCCCATGCTCACACCTTTTTCTCCTTCAACTACAAGGGCTATTCTCCAAGTCGTTTTGCTCTGGAGGCGAAGAGACAGGGATTGGAAATGGGAGGAATCGTCGATTTTGATGTTTTGGACGGATTGGAGGAATTTTGGGAAGCCAGCCGACTTCTTGACCTGAAGGCATGCGTGGGCATTGAGTCCCGGGTTTTTGTTCCGGAGTTTGCGGACCGAGTCATTAATTCACCCGGAGAACCAGGGATCAGTTATCACATGGGAACCGGTTTCACCTCCGTGGATATTCCCGAGGAGGCCCAAGCGTTTTTGGACGGCATGCGTGGGACCTCTGAGCAAAGAAACCGAGCGATGCTTGAGAGAGTGAATGCTTTTCTTGATCCCCTCGCCCTGGATTATGAGCAGGATGTTTTACCTTTGACGCCGAAGGGCAATGCCACGGAGCGGCATCTTTGCCTGGCCTATGCTCGAAAAGCAGCACGAGAATATGCGGATGAATCTTCCCTGCGGGCTTTTTGGGCGGACAAGCTCGGAGTGGCTCCTGGTGACCTGAAGGATCTTCCCGACGGGCGTGGTATGACCGATTTGATCCGGGCCAAGACCATGAAAAAAGGAGGAGCTGGTTATGTTCAACCGGATTCGGGTTCCTTTCCTCAGATGTCTGAAATGAATGAGTTTGTTCTAAAGTGCGATGCGTTGCCTACTTTTACCTGGTTGGACGGCACCTCGGAAGGGGAGCAGGCAATCGAGGAACTGATCGAGGTGGGTCGGGCCAGCGGAGCCGTCGTGTTTAATGTTATTCCAGACCGTAACTACACTCCTGGCGTCCCTGATCAGAAGCTTACCAATCTTTTGGAGATCGTTCGTATCACCGAGGACTTGGGGCTTCCCCTGTTGGGTGGAACCGAAATGAACAGTCCCGGTCAGAAGTTTGTGGACGATTTTTCATCCGCAGAATTGGCTCCTCTTCATCCCGTTTTTCTTCGAGGCTCGAGAATTCTGCACGCTCACTCAACCCTCCAAAAATTAGGTGGGATGGGGTATTTGAGCGAATGGGCGGTCGATCAGTTCAGCGATGTTTTTCAGAAGAATTCCTTCTACGAGGAGTTTGGCGAAGTGTTTTCTCCAAGGGCTGACCAAGCACTTGGGGATCGGATAGGCTCGGGGCAGAGCTCAGCTGAAGTCCTGGCTCTTGCCCGCCAGGCAATGAGCGAATTTTCCTAGTTTCCGCAACATGGGCGGGGCATTCGTAGGATTCGGATTCGGAGCCATTCAGGGTGGATTGTTTCTCCCCGCGGCATTCGAGTCCGAAAATTTTGATCGCTTGGTGGTGGCAGAAATTGATGCAGAACTGGTTGCCCAGATACGCCGAGCCGGAGGAAGATACCACTGCAACATAGCGGAGTCGGAGTCTTTGCGAACGGTCGAAGTTTCTGGAGTGGAGGTGTTCAACCCATTGGTCGCGGAAGATCGGGCTGCTTTGTTGGAGGCAATTGCGGGAGCGAACGAATTATGCACCGCCTTGCCAAGCTTCAAACTCTATGACTCCGGGGCTGCATCGGTCGCAGCCTTGTTGACCGAGGGCCTGGGGCGCAAGGTTGGAAACCCGCAATCTCCCCCAGCAGTTGTTTATGCAGCAGAAAACGATGCACGGGCTGCCGCTCGTTTAAGAGAGGCCTGTCTCCGTAGGGATCCATCCGGGTTTCAGGACCGGGTGATTTTTTCAGAAACCGTGATCGCCAAGATGTGTTCGGTGGTGACTGATTCTTCCCGCATGTCCGAAGAAGGTCTTTTGCCTCTTACAGAATTTTCATCACGATCCCTATTGGTGGAAGCTTATGATACCATTCTCATTGATGAGAGTGTACCTGCAGGCTTTGTGCGGGGATTGGACGGGTTTATTACAAAGCCCGACCTTGATCCTTATGCCTTAACCAAGTTCTTCGGGCACAACGCGATTCATGCAACCCTGGGTTTTCTGGCCAAGCAAGAGGGGTTACGCTTTATGCACGAGCTAAGAGAAAATGAAGAGCTTATGATGCTGGCAAAGACGGCCTTCGTCGAAGAGGCCGGAGTTGGACTGAGAGCAAAATACTCGAATGTTCGGGATGAGCTTTTCACGGAGCACGGATTTCGTGACTATGCGGAAGATGCCCTGGAGAGAATGATCAATCCATTCCTGCGAGACCCGGTGGATCGGGTGACCAGGGATCCGATAAGAAAACTTGGATGGGAGGATCGGTTGCTTGGATCCATGAAGTTGGCCATTCAGGCCGGGGCTGTGCCTCAGATCATGGCACGGGCTGCCCGCGTTGCTCTTGGGTATGCATGTGAGGAAGGTCCTTGGACCGAACCGGGGCAGGCGCTGGAGGAGATTTGGAAAGACCACGGGGACGATGGGGAAAAATCTCTTTGCATGAACCTAGTCTTGGATTCTGACTAGAAAANATTTTCCCATTCTATGGGAATCAGGGGTTGCTTTTCCTTCGAAAACGATCAAAATCAATCTTAAACGATCAAAATGATACGTGAAGCTTGCCCAGTTTTAGCTCCTCAAAGAAGGGAGCGCATTCGAAACCTTATTCGTGAGGGAGTAGCCCGCGTGGAGGATTTACGCAAGAGCCTGAAAGTTTCCGTGGCTACAATTCGTCGGGATTTGGAGGTTTTGGAGGAACAGGGAAAAGTTCGTCGGGTGCATGGCGGAGCGGTTTCCACGGAGAGTCGTCTGGAAGAATCGGTCTTTGATGACAAAACCTCTCAGTTAAGCAAAGAGAAACTAAGAATTGCTGAGAAGGCATATGAAATGATCGAGAAGGAGGAGTCCATCTTCATTGATGGTGGAAGCACCACGCTTTTTTTGGCTCGGATGCTCTGTGACCGGAATGATCTGACGGTGGTGACGAATTCCTTACGGGCAGCCTCCGAGTTGGCGGAGATGGGTCCACGAGTTATTCTGACTGGTGGCGAGTTGCGTAGAATTAGTCAGACCATGGTTGGGCCTCTGACCAGTGCCGTGCTAGGTCAAGTGCGGGTGGACAAAGCCTTCATGGGTACAATGGGCTTTTGTCTGACCAACGGNTTGACCACGACCGATCCCAACGAAGCTTATGTTAAGAACTTAGTTGCAGAGCACGCTAATCAGGTGATCTTGTTAGCCGACTCGTCCAAAGCCGAGAAAGTGTGCTTTGCCCGGGTCTCCGATTGGGACAAGGTGGACTNCCTGATATCGGATGACAAGTTNCCTCAATCTTTTGTTAAATCTTTACGAAAACGGGGTCCGAAGGTCCAAATAGTCTGAAACACTAATAAGAAAAGGAGAATATAGAGATGGCCACACCAATCATTATGCCCCGCCAAGGACAATCGGTCGAGAGCTGCATACTTACGGAATGGAAAGTCGCAGTCGGGGACGATGTTTCCGAAGGCGATGTTTTAGCCGTTATTGAAACCGATAAGGCCAGTTTTGATCTTGAATCTACGGCATCGGGTAAAGTTCTGGCGCTTTTTTGGGAGGCGGATGATGANGTCCCCGTTTTAGCGAATGTAGCTGCCGTCGGCGAAGAAGGAGAAAGCGTGGACGATCTTCGTCCCGTCGGGGANGAGTCCCCCCCGCCTCCCACCGAAGCCNCGCCCTCCGCTTCGAGCTCTGCTCCAACAAACCTTTCTTCAACGACTCCTGAAACCGTAACGCCCGAGCTTTCCGTTTCCGCAGGTGCCGGATCGAGTGCCGGAATCAGTCCGCGGGCCCGCAAGATTGCCGGGAAGCATGGTATTGATCCCGAAACCTTGGAGGGGACCGGCCCAGGGGGGCGTGTGATCGAACGGGATGTGGAAGCCGCCTTGAGCGGACGNCCCCGCTTGACCGTGAGTGCGGTGGCTCGAGCTCGAGAAGAAGGCTTGGAACCACCCCGCAGGGGAAGTGGTTTGGCCGGTATGGCCCTGGCCTCGGACATGAAGCAACCGGGGGCAATCGAAGGAGCTGAAATCAAACCGGTTAAAGGTATTCGTAAGGTCATCGCTGAACGGATGATGCAGTCTTTGCAATCGACGGCACAGCTCACCTTGCATGCATCCTTTGAGTTAACCGCCGCTCAGGCTTTTCGTGCGCAAAGGCTTGAGGNAGGTAAATCCAAGATTTCCCTGAATGACCTGATTGCTCATGGCATCATTCAGTCGCTGGCGGCACATCCGGAAATGAATGCCCATTTTCTCGGTGACCGAATCGCAACTTTTGAAAAGGTTCACCTGGGTGTGGCCGTGGACACGCCCAAGGGCTTGCTTGTTCCCGTGGTTCGTGATGCCTCCGAACTTTCCCTCGAATCCCTGTCTTCCTCAATCAAGAAAGTGGCCATTGCCTGTCGTGAGGGTACCGTTTCTCCAGATGATCTGACCGGCGGTTCTTTCACCCTGACGAACCTGGGCATGCTTGGAGTGGAGACTTTTACTCCTGTTTTGAACGCTCCGGAGGTGGCAATCTTAGGAGTGGGAGGGATCGTGCTTAAGCCCAAGAGACTGGAATCGGGTGAAGTAGTCTATGCGGATTTTCTTCCCCTCAGTCTGACGATTGATCACCAGGCAATTGATGGGGCTCCCGCTGCCCGGTTCTTACAAACCTTTGTTTCTCACCTAGAGCAAAACCCTGGGGAAGAACTTTCACAACCCAAAGAATAAGTACAAAGAATGAAATATGATTTTGCAGTGATTGGTGCAGGTCCGGCCGGATATGTAGCCGCCAAGAAAGCCGCCGGAGCGGGTCTCAAGACCTTGTTGGTGGAAAAGAAAAAGCTCGGAGGNGTTTGTTTGAATGAAGGATGCGTGCCATCCAAAACCCTCCTTCAGGCAGCCAAGACCTTTCACCATGCCAAGCATGGTTCGGTTTTTGGCGTCGAGGTTGAGGGGGTGAGCTTCGATTTCCCCAAGGCTCACGCCCACAAGAATAAAGTCATGGATACGATGCGAGACGGGATTGCCGGCTTGATGAAAAAATACAAGGTCGAGGTGATGGAGGGTGATGCTCAATTGCTCCCCGGTTTGAAAATCTCTGTGAATGGGGAAACCCACGAAGCTGACAATGTATTGCTTTGCACCGGATCTTCTCCGGCAAAGCCTCCCATTCCAGGAATTGATTCCGAGCATGTGGTGGACTCCACTGGAATCCTAAATCGTGAAACCTTACCTGAAAGGCTCATCATTGTGGGCGGTGGAGTCATCGGATGCGAGTTTGCCTGCATGTATGCATCGGTTGGCGTTCCGGTTACGGTGTTGGANGCGATGCCTGAGATCTGCCCGAATCTGGACAAGGACATTGCCGCNGTGCTCCGTGAGGAATTATCCAAAAAAGGGGTTGAATTTAAATTGGAAACCAAAGTTGAATCCATCGAGCCCAAGTCGGTTCACTTTGCCAANTCCGAAGGTAGTGGAAGCATAGAAGGCGATTTGGTCTTGGTAGCCACGGGCCGGAAGCCTAATGTTTCCGACCTGGGTCTGGAGGACTTAGGCCTGGACTTCGATGCTCGCGGCGTTCGGGTGAATGACAAGGGAGCCACCAATGTTCCCGGGTTGTGGGCGGCTGGAGATGTGACCGGAGAAGCCTGGTTGGCTCATGCCGCAAGCCGGATGGCCGAAGTGGTGGTGAATAACCTCAATGGCCGTCCAGATCACATGCGTTTTGATAAGATGCCAGCCGTGGTGTACACGAGCCCTGAAGTGGCGGTCGTCGGTTTGACCAAGGAAGAGGCTGAGGCGAAAGGTCTTAAGGTCAAGGTTGGACGCATACCCATGAAAATTAATGCCCGTTATCTTGCCGAGAACCCCGATGAAGGNGGACTTTGCAAGGTTGTCTTGGATGCGGATACAAGACGTTTGCTTGGTGTTCATATGGTTGGTGGTGCCTGTTCGGAAATGATCTTTGGAGCCACCGCGATGTTGGAAACCGAATTGAGAGAAGACGAAATCGAAGAAATCGTTTTCCCTCACCCCACAACCTCAGAAATTATGAAAGACGTCTTTATGGCGGTTCGTTAACCCTTTTTACCAAACCTCAAACTTTTCATTTGTCATGCCAAAGTCACAAATCGTAGAACCCGCGGAAGAACGCAAAGCCGGAAGTGTTCCCCTTGCCGAAATACCTCTTAATCAATACCAGCAAGACCTGGCCAAGGAAAAGGAGACTTACGGAGCTGATGCCTTGGTGGGCATGTATGAGGATATGCTTTTGATTCGTGAATTCGAAAGCATGCTTCAAAGTATTAAGACTCAAGGTTCCTACGAGGGAATCGAGTATGATCACAAGGGGCCAGCCCACCTTTCCATCGGGCAGGAAGCATCCGCAGTGGGCCAGGCTTTTCTTCTTGATGTGGATGACCATATTTTAGGATCACATCGATCCCACGGAGAGATCCTCGCCAAGGGTATGTCGTCTATCCGTAAGCTTGATGATGATGCACTTTTAGAAATCATGAAGAATTTTCTCGGAGGCGATTGTTTCCGCGTCGTCGAGAAGGAAGACTCAAAGGATGTCAAGGATCTCGCCCGGAATTTTCTTTTGTATGGAGCCCTTNCAGAAATCTTCGGTCGAGAGAATGGTTTCAACCGTGGGATGGGCGGATCGATGCACGCGTTCTTTCCCCCCTTTGGAATTCTCCCCAACAATGCGATTGTAGGGGGATCCGCAGACATTGCNATGGGAGCNGCACTCTTCAAAAAGGTAAACCGCAAGGGTGGCATCGTGATCTCCAATGTGGGGGACGCTTCGATGGGCTGTGGCCCGACCTGGGAGGCCATGAATTTTGCTTCGATGAGACAGTTTCGCGAGTTGTGGGATGAGACCATGAAAGGCGGATTGCCAATCATTTTCAACTTCATGAACAATTTCTATGGCATGGGTGGGCAGACTGCCGGAGAGACTATGGCCTTCGATTACCTTGCCCGAGTGGGTGCCGGCGTGAACCCTCAGTCCATGCATGCCGAACGGGTGGATGGCTACAACCCATTAGCGGTGGTNGATGCAATCAAGCGGAAGAAGGCTTTGATTGAGAATGGAGACGGGCCGGTTTTNCTTGAAACCATCACTTACCGGTATTCNGGNCACTCGCCCTCGGATGCCTCCTCGTATCGCTTAAAGGAAGAGATTGATGCCTGGCAAGCCATTGATCCTCTTCATGCCTATGCCAAGGAACTAACCGAGGGAGGAATGCTTACCGAGGAAGGAATCGACCAGAGACAGGCGGATGTGACCAAGGCAATGACTCAGGCTTATCGTTTGGCCTCTGACTTGGATATTTCCCCCCGATTGGCATCCGAAAAAATCGGGGATCTTATGTTCTCGAAGAGAAAAGTTGAGAATTATGATCCGGAGCGTGAGCCTGAATTGATTTTAAAAGCCGAGGAAAATCCTCGGGTTCAAGCCCTGTCCAAAAAGTCGAGAGTTGGTGTGGTCGACGGAAAACCAGTATCCAAAAATAAGGTTTATCAATACCGGGACGCTATTTTTGAAGCCGCCTTTCATCGTTTTCAAAAGGACTCGACCCTGGTTGCTTATGGGGAAGAAAACCGAGACTGGGGTGGGGCGTTTGCCTGTTATCGAGGGTTGACCGAATCCCTTCCCTATCACCGCCTTTTCAATTCACCGATATCCGAGGCTGCGATCGTGGGCAGTGCAGTTGGCTATGCTCTTGAGGGTGGCCGGGCGTTGGTGGAATTAATGTATTGTGACTTCATGGGCCGTGCGGGAGACGAAATCTTCAATCAATTGGCAAAGTGGCAAAGTATGTCGGCCTGTATTTTGGAAATGCCGGTGGTCTTGCGTGTTTCCGTGGGTTCGAAATACGGAGCTCAGCATTCTCAGGATTGGAGTGCGATCGTCAGTCACATCCCCGGATTGCAGGTGGTGTTTCCTTCCACCCCCTACGATGCCAAGGGCATGCTGAACACTGCTCTGGCTGGGAGTGACCCCGTGATTTTCTTTGAAAGTCAAAGACTGTATGACATTGGGGAACTTTTTGAAAAAGAGGTTCCTGCGGACTATTACGAAATCCCATTTGGTCCACCAGCCCAAAGAAGGGTGGGCAAGGATCTAACCATGATCACGGTTGGAGCGACCATGTATCGTGCCCTGGAAGCGGCGGATATATTGGAGCAGAAATACGGTCTTTCGGTTGATTTCTTTGATTGTCGATCGATCAATCCATTGGATTACGATCCTCTTATTGAGTCAGTCCGCAAGACAGGAAAGGTTCTCCTTTCCTCTGATGCATGCGAGCGCGGCTCAGTGATGCATGACATCGCCTCCAATATTAGCCAACTTGCCTTTGATGAGTTGGATGCTCCGCCCGTGGTAGTTGGGTCCCGCAACTGGATTACTCCCTGTGCGGAAGTCGAGTCAGATTTCTTTCCGCAACCTGAATGGATAGTGGACGCAGTTCATGAGAGAATCATACCTTTGCCCGGGCATCAGTTAAGCACCAACCCGACCACGGGAGAGTTAGTGAAAAGGCAGCGTGCTGGGATTTGATTTAACTTACAGCAACCTATTCGTTTAAGTAACCCCTTGGTCATGAGTTCGTCATCCTCTTCCTCCGTTCTGAATCGAGTGTCCGAATTAAGGGAGCTCGCTCGCACCTCCCATGAGGGTATTTATCTGACCGGTCCGGATCAGATCGAATTGAAAGCAGATGAGCTTCCCATCGATTGCTTTGGCGGAGATAACTTTTTGCTCGCGAGCTTTGGAAACTGTCGCTGCGCTTCGGATGCCAAAGCCATTCGGCAATTCGACGCTCANGCTCGAGTGCCTTCAGGAACGGACCAGGTAGCTTTGGGTCACGAGACTTTGCAATTGGTTCTGGATGCTCCTTCGGGATCCGGCTTTGAACCAGGTGATGTGGTCGTANTGACTCCCGGACATGCCAGTGAACCCATTAACCCTAAAACCTTCGAACCTGAAAAGTCGGGTGTTTTGGCTGCTTTGGGTTATTCCTATCGTTATCTTGGGGGTCTCCGGCACTTCAACACTGTGCCCGGGAAGGCTCCTGGATTCGTAAAGTCTCAAGGATTTGGCAACCTCTTCAACAAGGTGGCTCCGAAACCGGATACCAGCCTGATTTCGCTTGCTCATGCCGAACCTTTTGCCTGCAACTACGGCACCAATAAGAATATCTTCACTTTGGATGGAGAAGGAAGGTTTCAATACGGGGTTCCTGCTCGTGCCATTCTCACTTACCTTTCCGGCACGGCTCGTATGGCCATGATTAATTTGACCATTGTGGCTTCGGTTCCGGATGATGAGCTTCCCCAAGTCGTTTACATAACCGGCTCCCAATCCAAGCTCGATGAAATGGATGCCTATGCTTTGGTGCAGGATTTGCGAGCTCGGGGAACAAAAGTGGTTTTGATCGATCGGAAGGATCCGGGTATTTTAGAGAAGCTTACGGAATTTGGTAAATCCGATGTGGTTTGGACTAATTACGCATCCAAAGAAACTTATGATCAGGCCGTAGCGATTCTTGCGGAAGGTGGAAACTTGAATAGCTACGCCGGAGCGGTGGACCCTGACTTGCTGATTAATATGCCTGTGTCAGGTGCTCGATCTTTCGATTCGTACGCGGAGGAGGCAAAGACCCAATTCGAAGCGATGCATCATAACCTTGGGCCCAATGATCCCCATCGTTTTTGTGGACTGGCCAAAGAGCCCAAGGTTGGCTTGATTGGCTTTGAGAAAGGTAGCGCCAGAGAGCGTGCATATTTGGATTTGATTCCATCGGGCACACCCGTTTTTAGGTCTTCGACCACGGAGCCTGTTCAAGGCCTTGAAGTTTTGGCAGAAGATGATTCGGTGACCGATCTCTTTATTGCAGGAACCGGGGATGAAGCAGCCCAAGCCTATGCACAATGGGAGCCTAAGCTTGCTCGTTCGGCAGCCGTCAATTTTGTGGATGGGGATTTGATTGCCCCGATTCGTTCGAGACTGGCTCACTATGTTTCCCGCCATCAAATCTGTGGCTCGAATGTTCCTTGGCATATGACCAACACCTCGGAACCGCATTCTGATGATATGGTCGAACAAGCCTCCAATCCAGTCAGCTTCGATTGGATGGTTAAGGGCGTTTGTGGCTTGCGAGCAGTGACTACTATGATGGCTGAAGTTGAACGTGACCAACCCTTCGGATCCTTTTTCACCTTTACCGAATTACCTGATCTCCCATATGCCGAAACTAGTTCGAGTGCCTTTCGAACTGCTGCGGAAAACGCTTCACCCGAAGCCCGCTTGGCTTTGAGCGGGGCGGCCCAGGTTTTAGCCCAAAACAATGAAACCTGGTCTCGGGAAGTCGAAGAGGCACTTTACCGAGGATACGGCGTGCCCTATCCTTTGAATCTTTCTTGAGTCATAATTGTAAAATAGAGGAGTAAGCCATGAGTTGGACGAATTTGGAGGATAAGGTGATTGTTGTTACCGGAGGGGCAGCAGGCATTGGCTTGGCAGTGGTCAAAGGGTTTGTTGAGGTGGGTGCAAAGGTCATGATTGCTGACTTTTCCGAAGAAGCCGGAATCCGTGCCGTGGAGGAAGCTAGTTCCTCGGGTCCTGGAGAAGCTGATTTTTATAAGTGTGATGTGAGTTCCAAACAGAATGTGGACGCTCTTATTGATAAAACCGTAGAGAAGTGGGGAGGGGTGGACGCCCTTGTCAATAATGCCGGGATCAATGTCCCTCGGTTGTTGGTCGACCCTGCAGGTAAGGAGGAACTAACCGAAGAAATCTGGGATAAGGTTTTTTCGGTTAATGTTAAAGGTCAGTTTCTTTGTGCCCAGGCAGCCGCCCGCCAGATGTTAGCGAGCGGAAAAGGAGGGGTGCTTATCAATATGTCCTCCGAATCAGGCCTGGAAGGGAGTGAGGGACAAAGCGTGTATGCAGCAACCAAGGCTGCGAACCAAAACATGACTCGTTCTTGGGCCAAGGAACTCGGAAACCAAGGAGTCCGCGTGGTGGGAGTTGCTCCCGGGATTATGGAAACCACTGGAATGAGGAGCGAGTCCTACGAAGCTTCGCTCGCTTATACTCGAGGGATTTCTGTTGAGGATCTGCGTGCGAAATACGGAAGCACCTCATCCATTCCTTTGGGCCGAAGCGGAAAGTTGTCTGAGGTTTCTGACCTGGTGGTTTTTTTGGTATCCGAGCGGGCGTCCTATTTGCATGGAACTACCGTTAACCTCTCCGGAGGAAAATCCAGAGGCTAGCTGGCCCGGCGGAATTTTTTACTTACCAAGTGGTGACTCCCTTGGCGAGAATCAGGTTGGCGTAAATTCGAATATCACCGGTCATGACCACCGCAAACGCTTTTCGGGTCCGGTCATAGAAATCGTATTTATCCACTTGGGCAATGGGTGCGGTGTCGGGGTAGTGCTTCATAACGATATCCGCATATCCGTCATGTACTTTTTGGTAGGCTGAGGCAATCTCAGGGTTCGCTTTGTCTTCGGGTAATGGCCCCATCATCATAACGGGCTGTTCGATGACATGATCAAGGACAAACAAGGGAAGTATGGCGTCGAGTAAGTCATTGATTCCGAGTCCGTCGGCTCGGATGATATTTTGGTTGCAACTTTCTCCCGGAAAATGAGCGTCCCCGAATACGATTTCGTCATGGTGTCCCATCCGGTAAAGAGTTTCCAATAGGCTTGGGCTGAGTAGTGGTGAAATTCCGCGAAGCATAGGTATAGGGTTTAAGTCCTCTCTCAATCCGAGTCAAGGCGAGGAATTTGTAGATACTTCCAAAACAAAAAAAGCGCCGAGCAAGGCGGCGCTTTTTAAAAGATNTAGTCTACGGCCTGCAAATCCTTCCTTTTGCGGGTAGTAGNTTTNTTTATTTGGTGAAGGAGCAGAATTTCGACTTAATAATCTTTAGTATACATATTATAGAACAACTTGCTTGGTTTGTCCAATAATTGGGAAGTTTTTTTAAAGGGTACAATTCACTATGCCCTCTATTCGATCAGTGCATGTAAGTGTGAGAGAACGGCTTTGGAGAGGCCGGATAAGTCATATCCTCCTTCGAGAATCGAAACTATTCGGCTTTGGCAATGCTCCTGTGCCAAGCCCATAACCAACTTGGTAAGATCAAAAAAGTCCTTATCCGTCAGGTTAAACTGTCCGAGAGGGTCTCCTTTTCTAGAATCGAACCCGGCTGAAATAATAATAAGCTCGGGTTTGAATCCATTCATTTTAGTGGAAAGCTTCTCCGCAAAGGCAAGTTCCAGAATTTCTTTCCTTCCCGATCCTGCGGGGAAGGGGAAGTTTAAGGTGTAGCCCAACCCATTGCCCGTTCCCGTTTCCTCGGTCCGTCCGGAACCTGGATACCAGGGTGATTGGTGGGTACTTAGAAAAAAGACCGAATCGTCTTCGTAAAAGATATCTTGGGTGCCATTCCCGTGATGGACATCCCAATCAACAATCAAAATTTTGCCAACCCCATGCTTTTGCTGAGCATAGCGTGCAGCGACTGCCGCGTGATTAAAAATGCAAAAACCCATACCCTTGTTTGGGGTGGCGTGGTGACCGGGTGGGCGGCTGAGGCAAAACGCATGGCTTCCCCTTGGACTAAAGACATGGTCGACTGCATGCAAGGCACCTCCCGTGGCCCGCAAGGCGACATCCCATGAATCCGAGGAAACATTCGTGTCCCCGGTGCTCAGTGTCCTCTGACCCTGTTGGATTTCCTTCTGTGCTAACCTGAGGTATTCGGGGTGGTGGACCCGTTTGAGGCATTCCAAGTCACAGGGATCATTTTTAAGCCTGATGGTTTTCTTGAGAAGATCGGTTTTTTTTAATTCCTCATAAACGAAACTCGTGCGTTCGGTTCCTTCGGGGTGCGTCGGCCCGGGATCATGGTTCTTCAAGAACGAATCGTAATGAAGACCGCAGGCCATAGAGAAAGTTTTCTATTGAAACCTAATTTTTCTTGGATTCAGCAACCAACTTGTGGAACGCTTCAAAAAGGTGATTGGCATCGTTTGGACCGGGAGAAGCTTCGGGGTGGTATTGAACCGAGAAAACCGGCCGATCCTTAAGCCTTAGGCCTGAAACCGTATTGTCGTTCAAATTGTATTCCGTGACCACGGCNCCCATTTCTTCCAACTTTTGCTTATCCGAGGCAAAGCCGTGGTTTTGCGAGGTAATGGAAACTCTTTCGGTCTCAATGTTTTTGACGGGTTGATTGCCCCCGCGGTGACCGAACTTCAGTTTGTAGGTGGAGGCTCCAATGGCGTGAGTCAGAATTTGGTGACCCAGGCAAATCCCAAAGATCGGATAATCCGCAATCAAGTCCCGGACGGTTTCGTGGGCATAGTTCAACGCGGAAGGATCTCCCGGGCCATTGGAAAGAAAGATTCCGTCCGGGTTTTGGGATCGAGCGTCGGCGGCACTAGCGTCGGCGGGTAAAACAATCACTTCAAATCCGAATTTTCTCAAATTATTGAAAATAGCTCTTTTGGCTCCATAATCAAAAGCGACAAGCCGATAAGATTTCTTGGGTTTAATTTGGTTTTGTGCGAGGTTCGTACCTTCAACGGTAAAAGGTTGGCTGTTTTCCCCCGCACTATCCCAAATCATGGATTCCTTGCAGGTGACTTCTTTGACAAAATCCTTTCCGACAATCCCTTCCCAGCCCCTTGCTTTACTCAACGCTTCCTCCGCGGAAATCCCTTCCGTCGATAAACATGCGTTCAGAGCTCCATGTACGCGAATCCTTTTGGTTATGGCACGCGTGTCCACCCCTTGAATACCTGGGATCGAATTCTTTTTCAAATAGTCTTCCAGGCTGTCGGTTGCTCTCCAATTGCTGACCACCGGGCTTAATTCGCGCACCACAAAACCTGCGACTTTCGGGCCATCAGATTCTTCGTCCTTAGGGTTCACTCCATAATTTCCGATTTGCGGAGTAGTCATCGTGACGATCTGCCCGAAGTAGGATGGATCGGTTAGAGTCTCCTGATAACCGGTCATTCCTGTGTTGAAGACTGCTTCTCCAACAACGGTTGTGGTTTCGCCGAAGGCAAATCCTTTGAAAACACTTCCGTCTTCGAAGGCCAATACGGCATTTCTGTTCTTTTTTGTATTACTGGACATTCGTTCCCTATGAGCTAATTATTGAAGCATCAATTGGCAAACTTGATTTGCAAAACATTCCATTTATTTGATTCAATTAAACAAATTTCGGGGAATGTTTGACTAACTTCTCGCTGATCGCTAGCGAGGGGATTGAATATGGAAAAAGCCAAAGTTACTTACGACCGAACCAAGACCAAGAATGTAGCATTGCTCAAATGGTTGGACAAGATGGTGGAAATGTGTGCCCCCAAGGAAGTCCACTGGTGCGATGGAACCAAAGCCGAGGCGGACAAGCTCTGCGAGCTTATGGTGAAGCAAGGCTCGATGATCAAACTTAACGAGGAAAAAAGGCCGAATAGTTTTTTAGTCCGTTCGGATCCAAGGGATGTAGCTCGAGTGGAAAGCCGAACCTTTATCTGTAGTTATGGTAAGGATGATGCGGGTCCAACCAATAACTGGGAAGAACCCAGAAAAATGCGGGCCCGCCTTAAAAGGCTTTTCAAGGGCTCAATGGAAGGAAGGGTAATGTATGTTGTTCCGTTTTGCATGGGGCCATTGGGATCTTCCATTTCTCAGTATGGTGTGCAGGTAACAGATTCGCCGTACGCTGTTCTTAATATGCGAATCATGACGCGTATGGGAACGCAGGTTCTCGATTTGCTCGGGGAAAAAGACTTTTTTGTGCCTTGCCTGCACTCGGTTGGCTACCCCTTGAAAGAGGGGGTGGAGGAAGTTGCGTGGCCTTGTGACCCGGATAACACCTACATCGTGCATTTTCCAGAACAGCGAACCATCGTTTCCTATGGAAGCGGTTATGGCGGAAATGCCTTGCTTGGAAAAAAGTGTCTGGCTCTGAGAATCGCTTCCTGTATGGCACGGGATAACCAATGGTTGGCGGAGCATATGCTGATTCTTGGAGTGGAAAGCCCTCAGGGAGAAAAAACTTACATTGCGGGAGCTTTTCCAAGTGCTTGTGGCAAAACAAACATGGCTATGTTGGTACCGCCTGCATCGATGAAAGGCTGGAAAGTTTCAACGGTTGGCGATGATATCGCATGGTTGAAACCCGATGAAAACGGGATGCTTCGGGCGATTAATCCCGAGGCCGGTTTTTTTGGAGTTGCCCCTGGCACCTCTTGGGAAACCAACCCCAATGCCATGGAATCAATGATGGCAAATACTCTTTTTACCAATGTTGCCTTAACGGAGGATGGCGATGTTTGGTGGGAAGGATTGACGGACAAACCACCGGCTCGCCTGATTGACTGGCGGGGGAAGGATTGGACTCCTGATTCGGATACTCCCGCCGCTCACCCCAATGCCCGCTTTACATCACCTGCATCCCAATGCCCCACCATTGACCCTGATTGGGAAAATCCAGCGGGTGTCCCAATCTCCGCCTTTATTTTTGGAGGCCGAAGAATGTCCGACATTCCTTTGGTTTACCAATCGTTTAATTGGAACCATGGCGTGTATCTAGGTGCGACCTTAGCATCGGAAACCACGGCCGCTGCTGAAGGGTCCCTAGGGAACTTACGAAGAGACCCCATGGCTATGTTGCCTTTTTGCGGTTATAATATGGGAGATTATTTCAGGCACTGGATCAAAATGGGCAAGCGACTTAAGGAAAAGCCAAGAATCTTTCATGTTAATTGGTTCAGAAAGAGTGAAGACGGTAAGTTCTTGTGGCCTGGGTTTCGTGATAATATGAGGATTCTAAGATGGGTCGTGGAGCGTTCGACAGGTCGTGGGCGCTCCCACGAGGGGCCACTCGGTTGGGTGCCTAAGAAAGAGGACTTGGACTGGTCCGGCTTGGATTTTGATGACGAGCAATGGAATGAACTGATGTCCATTGATTCGGAAAACTTACGAATGCAAACATTGCGACATGAGGAACTCTTTCTTCAACTCTCGGAGTTTTTACCGAAGGAAATGCTTTTTGAGCGAGAGCTCTTAGTATCTAGGCTATAGTTTGTCCTAAGGAGTGCTTGGGTTGATGTTGCTTTGTCCATCGGTAAAAAATTGAAGAAAGCACACCCAATGAAACTGCCATATTGGCTAGTTTCATAAGCACACCACCTGCTCTCTGGTCCTCAAGGGGACTGATGTTCATGATCCGCTCCGCATAAAAATAGGTATCGTAAAGCACCTCCTCGGAAAAGGTCAGAAAGGCAAAGATGGGAGTTTGACCAAGCATTAAAGCGAGAGTGTAGAGCATTTGGGGTCCGAAGCGTATTTGAGGAATCCTCTTTGATTCACTGCAAATGGGAACCCACATCAACAAGGAAACAAAAAACATCGAAAGATGCTCGGCCATGTGAATGGCTTTGTCGCGCAAAGCTGCTTCGTAAAAGGCGCCAATATGCCAAAAGGAGAAAACGATCGTAAAAAGAAGACCTGCTATAATAGGGTGAACGAGAAATTTAAGCAGGTATTCGAGGACGGGCCTTTTCTCTAAAAATCGATCAATCAGCTCAGGAGGAAGCCCAAGTAGTATCAGAAGTGGGCTGACATACATCAGAATGTTGTGCTGGATCATGTGGGCGAAAAAAAGAAAGTTTTCGCCCAGTGGATCCAAAGGAGACCCCACAGCCAAATAAAAGCTTATAATTCCCGAGCTAAAGAAAATGATTCTGCTATTGGGAAGGCGAAGGGTAGGGCAAACGCTATTGCGATATGGACCAACCACAATTGCATACATCCAGGAAACGAACAAAATACCTCCGATCAAAGTCGGTTCGGTGTGCCAATGGCTTAGAGTAATAGGTGAGTTGTTCATTCGAGCAGAATTTATTCTACCCGAGAAAGGATAGAAGCAAAACTACTTGTTTTCTACCCAAAAGGATTCCGAGCGAACCTTGAGCCTAAAATCCTCTGTAGTGGCAGATTGTGCCAATAATGAAATCTTTGTACCTTCTACCTTATCCTCGTCTTGGGGTTGGTACTGATGGAAGAATGGGTTCCCAGGTTTTTCCGAATGAATTTCAACAAGATCACCACTAGAAATTTTCCAGCTTATTTGGTGGGGTATACCATCTACTTTTTTCCAACTTTCAGAATCTTCGGAGAATGTTCCGGANGATTGATGATCTNCGATAGCTTGGTAANAGTNCTCACCTTCCATGATGAAATCCTTTGAGGAATACGCTTTGCCTGACTCCCATTTGTTTTCAAAAGCAGACACCTCAAAATTCTCAATGACTGGATGGGTGTCACCCATGTAGATGACTGCAAAAAAAGTGCCNAGGGCGATAACGAGACCCATCAGAAATAGGAAGGTGTTGAGAATTTTATCCCATCGCAAGTGCATGAACCACCAAATNACACCGATGAATTTGAGGATCGATGTGAGGAACAGGATCCCAATAATTGAGGAGCCTTCAAATGTCTGTACATAAATGATGACAATCTCAACACCCGTGATGGCAACGAGTATCATCGAAAGATTGAAAAAAGTGAAGAAGCGTTTGCTTTCTTCTGCGACTGGATCTTCGGAATGTCCGCTCATGTTAATCAGAAATTGTAAGAATGGTAAAACCCTACATTGCGTACTCCATGAGGTACACGACAGGGAAGATGATAATCCAAACGATATCTACGAAGTGCCAGTAAAGCCCGCAGCATTCCACATCGATGGCATGAACGGTGGACATTTTGCCAGTGAAGGAATAAACGAACCAACCCAACAACCAAAATACACCGATGGCAACATGAGTGCCATGGGTACCCGTGAGGACATAAAAAGTGGAACCGAAAACATGCGGTTCTCCCTGGTAGGATGACAAGGTAAGTTCGTGGCCTTCGTGGTAGACGAAATGAGTGAACTCATAAACTTGGCAGGCCAAAAAGATTGCACCGAATATAATTGTCCCAAAAATCATCCAACGCGTACTTTTTAAGTTGCCCTTGTGGATGGCAGAAACCGCCAATGCCATGAAGAGAGAGCTAGCCAATAGAACGAAGGTACTGAATGAGGTGAGCTCGATGTCAAATATATCCCTAATGTCCAAATAATTACCGCCTACGGTTGCAGAAATTTTTCTGTATATCAGGTGGGTTGAGATCAGAGTTCCAAAAAACATGCAGTCGGACCCAAGAAAAGCCCACATGAGGACTTTTTTATTGGGAATCCCTGTGCTTGTTACAGGTTCGTGGTGTTCAAGTGCGTGTGCTTCGCTCATTTGGATTTGGATTTAAAGTAAAGAAGGGGACTACTCGTCTTTTTCCTTGGGAAAAAGATGATAGCCACCGGGACCTTCCATGGCCCACATGATAACTCCGAGAACAAAGACGGCACCACCAATTATCGCTAATGTATAGTTTCTGACGAGTTCACCGGAGGCATCAATCGACTGATGGAAAAGAAATCCTAAAACCATTACGAATAAACCAAATCCAGTAATTAAAGGACACCATGATCTGTCNGGCATGTGAACGCCGTGATCATCNAGAGGTTCCTTTTCCGAATGATTTTCTCGAGGCCCATAGTTGTTTTCCCAAGCTTGGTCNCGTGAATTGATGATGGGAGTACGGGCGAAATTGTACTCTTTAGGTGGGGAAGATAGAGTCCATTCTAAAGTGCGGCCGTCCCAGGGGTTTTTGCCTGCTGGTTTAAGTTTTTTAGAAAAAGCGGAGTGGATGAACTGTAGAACTCCTATGAAAACCCCAACCCCNAGAATGAATGAACCTATCGTAGCAATCTGGTTCCAAGTCTCAAAGCCATGTCCTTCATTATAGCTGTGCGTTCTTCGAGGTTGTCCGATCATGCCCAAATAATGCATAGGAAAGAAGGTAAGGTTAAACCCAAGGAACATCAGGGTGAAAACGAACTTTCCAAGTTTTTCGCTCATCATCCGACCCGTGATTTTGGGTAACCAGTAGTAGAAACCGGAAAACAAGCCGAATAATGCACCGCCAATCAAAACATAATGGAAGTGGGCAACTACAAAATAAGTATCCTGATGTTGAGCATCAACAGGTACAGAGGAGTGCATAATTCCAGTGAAACCACCAATCATAAACATTGTAATGAATCCCAATGCAAAGAGCATGGGCGTCTCAAAACGAATTTTACCGCCCCACATCGTACCAATCCAATTGAATATTTTAACTCCAGTGGGAATCGCGATTAGCATGGTTAGGATGGAAAAGGCAGAAGTCGCGACTACGCCCATTCCGGTGGTAAACATGTGATGACTCCATACCGCAAATCCCATGAAACCGATCAGGGCACCGGAAAAAACAATCAATCCATAACCAAAGAGTGGTTTACGGGAAAAAGTTGGAATCACTTCAGAAACGATTCCCATAGCTGGAAGAATTAAAATGTAGACTTCAGGGTGACCGAAAATCCAAAACAAATGCTGCCAAAGATGTGGCTTTCCACCTTCGAGGAAATCAAAGAAATTTGTGCCATACGAACGGTCGAACATTAATTCGGCCAAGGCGATAGCAATTGCCGGTAAAGCTAGAATAAGTAAAAAGCTGACCACCAAAGTCATCCAAGTGAAGACTGGAAGTCTCATCATTGTCATTCCGGGTGCCCGCATGTTGATGATGGTGGTGATGAAATTGAAGGAGGCAAGAAGGGATGCCACTCCAAGGATTTGCAAAGAAAAAATCCAAAAGTCAGGGCCCATATCTGCCATGACTTCGGCAAATCGTGTGTCGGTGAGAGGGGCGTAACCAAACCAACCTACCGCGGGTGCCCCGCCTGTAAAAAACCAGCTCAAATTCAGGATAATTCCACCAGCGATGAAACACCAAAGGCTTAAGGTGTTCATTCTGGGGAAGGCGACATCCCGAGCACCAATCTGGAGGGGCATAAAGTAGTTAAAAAAGGCAGCACTCAAAGGCATAATCACAAGAAAAACCATGGTTGTGCCATGCATGGTAAACATCTGGTTGTATTCTCGGTTTGTGAGAACTTCCATATTGTGGCTCCAAAGTTGGGAGCGAATCAGTAAGGCTTCGATTCCGCCAACAATCAGGAAAAAGAGAGCGGAAAGTCCATACATAACACCGATTTTTTTATGATCGATGGTAGTGAGCCAATTNACAACACCAGAAGTGTGCTGCCCTGGTCTCGGGAACGTTTTACTTTTAGTTTTAGTTTCAACCTCAGGGGCGACGTATTTGATTGATTCGGTGGCCATTGTACTAAAATTTAGGGTATGTTTTGTGTTAAATTTGTCCTAGAAGATATTCGATGAGTTGGTTCACCTTTTGGTCATCGTTTTCCAGTTGGCGGAGAGGGTGATTCTCCCCCACGCCTTCACCGTTCCACATAAGATTACCAAATTTGACTTCCTGTGAGTTTTTGAGCCACTTGGCGAGGCTTTCTTTATCATTTCTCATCCAACCAGCTGCCAAGGATGTACGAAGACCATAAAGAGTCAGATTCGGGCCTTTGGCTCCGATACCCGTACGGTTCACCGCATGACACTGTACGCATTGTAGGGAGGAAAAGAGTTGTTTCCCAATCTCATAATCATCAGAATGAGCGAGTTCCCATGCATTTTTGGATAAGTTGGGAGCCTGTCCTTTTTGTATAGTTTGGGTAGCACGGAACTCGCGGATTGCATTCTCCCCCAACTTGTCGTCTGTAAATGTAATGATCGTCCCTTCTTCGTATTCCTGCTCCGGGTTATAGGGACTTGGTTGCAAATTGGGGTTTTGATGATCTTGAAATTTTTGAACCCAAGAGGAAAAATCTTCGTCGGTTTGAGCGAGGGCTCTAAAAGACATGTAGGCGTGAGAGTTTCCGCAGTACTCGGCACACTGACCGTAGAACAACCCACCAACAGGCTCGAATTCGTCAGTGAATTTTTGTTTGGCGAAGACGGCTTGACGCATCTTGCCATCAAATACCGATGGCATTGCTACGGAAACATCTTCCCCATCTAAAATTTTGTCCTTGTCAGCGATGAACCAAAGAAAATTTTCTTGGCCAGGCATGAGGTCCATTTTGCCTGCCAATTTCGGCAACCAAAAACTGTGGATGACATCTTCCGTACGGAGATTGATCCGAACCGCTTTGGATGCTGGAAAGACCAACTCATTTGCCGTAACGATTCCGTACTGAGGGTATTCGAATACCCAGAAAAATCTCTTGCCAGTGACATTAACGGTGATTGCATCATCGATTTGGGATCGGTCGAGTTTCAATTTCTCGAGTGTAGCCGAATCGTTGGGATCAGGTACGCGGTTCATCAGTACAACGCCCTGCAAGGTGGGGATGGCCAAAATGACCAAAATTACGGAAGAAGCGATGATCAATGTTGCTTCAATTTTAGAATTACCGTGAGTTTGGGGAGGAACTTCCTTGGCATCCTCTTTGTTTTTAACTCGGTAAGTCCAAATAACATACAACAAACAACCCCCAACCACACAGAACAAAAAAATCGTGATCCACACGGTNAGCATAAAAATGTCATATTGATTTTGAGCGACCAAGCCTTTGGGATCGAGAGCGGATTGCTTATGATCAATTCGAGAGCAGGAATTGAATAAGCCCAATGATAATAAAATGCAAAATCTCGTGATAAGCGATCGGATGAAGTTTTTGGAGAGGTGCGTCATAAGCACGGATCAGAGGTAACGGTCAATGACCAGGGTGGCGAGTAATAGGGGTAAATAAATGATCGTCACGAAAAAAAGCTTTCGAGCGGACTTGTCGCGGTTCTTGCTGGAGAAGAATGAAACTGCGGGTAAAAGTAGGTAAAGGGACAAAATGGAGGCAGATANAAGGTAAAACATCCCGGGCACTTTCTGAGAAGATTCGACAAAGAATGGNCTNAATACTAGGGCAGTCAAAAAGAAGGTGTACAATAAGCTTTTTCTGGAAAGTAAATAGCCGGTGTCATCTCCAAGGTGATGGAGTTTAAAACCACCTTTATTGTAGTCGTCCCTGAAATTCCATGCGATGGCCATAAAGTGAGGAAGCTGCCAGGTGAAAAGTATGCCAAAGAGAATCCATCCATAAGCAGAAGGAGATCCTGCAGCTGCAACCCATCCGATGAGTGGGGGGAGGGCACCTGCGATAGCACCAACCTCAATCGCCCAGGCCGATCTTTTCTTTAATGGGGTGTAGAATAGGAGGTAAATTAGAAGGGTCGCAAAAGTGAAGCCCATTGCCCAGAAGTTAGTTCCCAAACCTAAGATGATGAGGCCAAGTGAAGATAAGAACATACCAAAGCAGAAAGCAGCTTGGGGTGAAAGTAACTTAGCGGGCAAAGGACGGGAAGAAGTTCGGGGCATAAGTGCATCTTCTTTCCGCTCCATCCATTGATTCAATGCAGCTGCACCTCCAGCTGCCAATGCAGTTCCAAGACTGAGGCAAATAAACAAAGAAATATCTGGTCTTAAGGGGTCGTGAACAAGAAATCCTAAAGCCGCGGTAAATACTGAAAGCAGACTAAGTCTAGGTTTAGTCAGCTCNTAGTACGCTCGCCAATCAAGACTCTTAGATTGATCGACCGTAGATGAGCTTTGTCTGNAAATGGATTTGATCAGGTTCACAAGGTATAAATCTATTTTGTTGCTAATTTGGAATCAAGCAAGGTGAATGGAAACTAATAGTGGATTGAAAGTAAAACTTATAAGTAATCAAAGAGGATTTAACTTTAGGCATTCCTAAGGCTTAGTGGAATCGGGTAAGCTTTTACAGCGTGGCGCGGTGGAAGGTATGATGATTGGGAGGAATGGAGGGTTTTTCAAGAGTTGGGTTGTTAAAATTAATAGATTGATGTTGCTTGTAGGACAAAGGGGAATAGAGATTTATCCAATTATGCGCCTTATCACAATACCTTGCTCTTTTTTCTCAGCGGCTCTTTTTTTTGGCGGTTGTTCTGATTCGCAAAGACCCAAAGGTGCAAATGAGCTTTTAGACGACGAGATTAGAGGGCGTGTTGTTTCTGTGGACTTGAATAAGAGTTTAGTTTCCGTTGAAGTTATCGGTACGGGACAAATGCTCGATGATCAATTTTCGCAAAATGCAAATAATCTCGGGACTTTTCATGCTCAACCTGGAGATTTATCATTGATGGCACCCCAAAACATTTACAGGGCAAAAGCCCAGGAGACTTTCACGACTGATTTGGGAAAAGCCTATCTCCTTACTCATGTTTGGCCGGACAACCGTGTTGATCGAATTCGTCTCAATAATGTCAACCGCCTACTTCGTCGCGATACGCTAAGCATGGGTGACAAAATGATTCGAATGGTGGGTGATTTCGTTCCCCCCTTTGCGCTCTACGATCAAAACGGGGAAATCATCACTAGCGAATTTTTTGATGGGTCGGTTTCTGTGATCAATTTTATTTTCACCCGATGTTCGATCGCCGAAATGTGTCCCGCGGCAACGAGTAAGATGAAAAAGCTCCAGGATCTAGTTGAGAAAACTCAAGTTCCGTATGTAAAATTTCTTTCTATAACCCTTGACCCTGAGTTTGATTCACCAGGCGTTCTCAAATCTTACGCAAGAGCGTATAATATAAATGAAAGTAATTTTAAGTTTGGTACAGCGGGTAAGTCGGTGATTGACGACTTGGCTAATCAATTTGGTATTCTCAGAAAGGACCAAGATAATCAACCCCTCGATCACACGATGCGAACCATGATCATCAACCAAAGAAGACAAATCGTTTACCAAGTTCCCGGTAAAGGCTGGTCCGTGGAAGACTTTTTGTCCCGGCTTGATCCCGAATCGAGTTAATGGTTAAAAAGACAGTGATCCGATGAATCCACTTTTAAAATCCTGCTTATTGACTTTACCCTTCGTTGCGCTCTACTTCGGCATGAGAGCTTTGCCGGTTGAACCCTGTGAATTCTTGCATGAGGAGACTTACAATGAAGATGGAGCCTTGGACTATTGTGGCCCGGGCGATGCCGGTTTCATCGATCTTTCCATTAGAAAATGGCCCTTAAAATTAGATTTTCGCTCTCTTGACGAACCGACTGTCGGCGAGCCCTGTCGTTTTGAAATGAATCTTCGTCAATTTGACGGATCTCCCCTTACTGCCGATGATGTTGCCCTCAGTCATACGAAAAAAATTCACCTGCTTGCGGTTGATGAATCATTAACTGATTATCAACATCTCCACCCCACTGCTGACTCTCTGTACGACGGAGTTTGGAAGTTTGAACTAACCCCTCGAAATCCGGGTAAATATGCCGTTTTTCTTGATTTCATTCCTGTTCGTAGCCCGAGGCGAGTGCTGTTAAAGTCCTCTTTTGAGGTAGTCGGGCAAGCTCAACCCGCCGAGCAACTTTCACGGGAGACGCTTCCCCTTGCCATCCAAATGGGAGGGAATCATTACGAATTATTGATTCCGAAAGTCGAGGGGAGTGCTCAGGACCAATCGATTAATTTAAGGCTTCGAGTTACGGATGATTCAGGCAAATTATCGACCCTCAGCCCGGTCATGGGAGCATTCGCTCACATGGTTGCCTTTGATCCCGAACTGAATGGATTTGCTCATCTCCACCCTCTGGAAAATGCTTTGCCTGCAAAAAAAGACGATTTGCACCCCGGAGAACTGACTTTCAATTTCTTGCCNCCNAAANAAGGCCGTTATCGGTTGTGGGCACAGCTCAAACTTGACGGCAGTGCGAAAGAAACCTTCGTGCCCTTTGATCTTGAGGTTGGAATTTGAGATGAACGAAAGGAATCTATTCAGAACTAGGCAACCCGACTTGGTGCTCGCCCGAAAACTCACTTGGGTAGTTTGGGTGGTTTCAGCTGCGGTACTTGGTCTGGTAGCACTCATGCGTGAGGTAAAAATCCCTATCCCCGATTATTTCGATCTGAGTTATCTTCCGGCTTTCCATGCAATTTTGAATACATTTGCGGCCTTTTTTTTAGTAGCTGCGATTCACGCCATTGGGAAGGGCAGGGTGCTCCGTCACCGGAGTATGATTTATGCAGCTCTTGGTTGTTCCTTGGTTTTTCTCCTTTCCTATGTGCTTTATCATTTCACCACGCCGGCCACTATTTTCGGAGATCTAAACAGTGACGGACAACTGAGTGATGCGGAGAGACTAGAGGTCGGTTCCATGCGAACGGTTTATCTTTTCATTTTGATNTCGCATGTGATTTTAGCTGCCGTCAGCTTCCCNTTCATCCTNATGACGGTATCTTATGCTCTTACCAATCAATTTGAAAAGCATCGCAAATTAGCCCGACGCATTTTTCCAATTTGGNTGTATGTGGCTATGACCGGACCCGTGGTNTACTATCTANTGAAGCCTTACTACTAATTTTTTGCGACCCATCTTCTCAGGATGAATTCATCGTTTTCATCCAATACCTCAACCGCATCATATTGATGTTCGAAAGGTGGAAAAAAAGCATCTCCTCCTTCNACCGTTCTAAGGACTTCGGTAACNAAGATTTCCTTACAGTAGCTTAGGGTTTGACGGTAGAGCTCNCCCCCTCCAATCACAAAGAGGGTTTTGCCTGACGCGTTTTCCAAAACGCGATCGAAGTTGTTGAAAACCCGAATTCCTTCCGTTGGTTTCATTGAGCGACTCAGTACCCAATTCTCTCTTCCGGGCAACGCACCTGGCAATGAGTCCCAAGTCTTTCTACCCATAATCAGAGTGTGGCCCATAGTAATTTTTCTAAACCATTTAAGATCGCCGGATAATCGCCAAGGAAGGTCCCCGTTCTTTCCAATTACTCCGTTTTGTGAAACCGCTACGATAGCTTTGCAGATTGGTTTTGACACTAGACGGAAATGGGAGCCTTAATTGCGGGGTGAGGGTTGTATTCCGAGAGTTCGAAATCTTCGTACCTAAAGTCGGTAATCTCTTTTTGTTCCCCAGAGATTTTCATGAAAGGAGATGAGCGGGGTTCGCGTTCGAGTTGTAGCTTGGCCTGTTCCAAATGGTTTGCATAGAGGTGCAAATCACCAAAGGTGTGAACGAATTCGGAGGCTTGCAGGTTGCATATTTTGGCGACCATCATTGTGAGAAGTGCATAAGAGGCGATGTTGAAGGGAACTCCCAGAAAAAGGTCTGCACTTCTCTGGTAGAGTTGGCAACTCAGTTTCCCATCCGCCACATAGAATTGGAAGAGAGCATGACAGGGAGGTAAGGCCATTAGGTGAATTTCTCCGGGGTTCCAAGCACAGACCAAATGCCTTCGGCTGTCGGGGTTCTTACGAATCGAGTCGACGACCTGTGAAATTTGGTTAACAGACCCGCCATCCGGCTTTTGCCATTCAGTCCATTGGGCTCCGTAGACTCGACCCAAATCCCCTTTTTCATCGGCCCATTCGTCCCAGATAGAAACTTTGTTTTCCTTGAGATAGGAAATGTTGGTGTCACCTTTCAGAAACCAAAGTAATTCGTGAATGATGGATCGTAAGTGCAGTTTTTTTGTGGTGAGCAAAGGAAAGTCATCCTCCAGACTGTACCGTACCTGTTCACCGAATACGGACCAAGTGCCCGTGCCAGTTCGGTCATCCCGGTAGGTTCCCTTTTCCAAAACGCGTTTGAGGAGGTCTTGGTAGGTCTTCATTTAGTTCTCGTGCATAGCACTTGCCAGTCAGGTGAAAATTTCATTATGATGTATATTTATGTTCGAGTTTGGAAAGTCGAGGCAATCCTTTGTATTGGTGATTTCTTTGATCGTCACTTATCCTTTTGCGTATGCTCAGCAAAAAGCCAATGATTTCACCAAGCGGGTGGGGCGTTTAGATGGAAAAATGAGTGCGCATTCCGGTTTCCTTTTTTCGGGCTCTCGTTTGAATGCACTCTCGAATCAAAGAATCCGAGTCGAACAATGGCCAAGCAAATTTTCCTCTTTTGGCTCCAAGAGATTTCCCATGACCGGAAAAAAGAGTCTTGGGAAAGAAAGGTTTGGGTATACGCAAATTCCAATTGAGTTGCCCTTGAACCAGAGCATTGCGAGAGAAAACTTTGACCGTGTTTCAGGGGAATCATTCCAGGAACCAAGCCCTGCTTCTTCTGTTGTCGAATTCAGAGACGCATATTATGCAAAGTTGGACAAGCGGGTTGATGATTGGATGAACAAAGTCAACAACCTGTCCCTTCGTGACATCAATAGGTTTCAGTTTAGAAAGGGTCGCCCAAGTGAACCGGGATTCCCTGTACAGCGTGCTGGTGCATCCGTGCCGACGGATCAAAAAAAGGTTACGGAAATTGGTTCTTCGGTTCAGCGAAGCACTCAGAGTAATCTTAAACCAAAGGGAATGCCTTCTGCTTCCTCCTATTGGATGGGGCCAACCAAAATCAAGAAATCTTCCACCGGAGGCCGGGTGCTTCCCAATGTACAAGGGTCATCCGCAGTCCCTAATAAGAAGAACTTCAAAGCCAAGCCCAAACCTATTTTGGGGCCAAAGGAAATTCGAGTGGAGGTTTCGCCTCCTAAGTGATTATCGCTTGCCTCCTTTGCCAGATATCCTATCATATTGCGTTTCCTTTATTTAAAATCCGGACGGCTAGCTCAGTTGGTTAGAGCGGCTGGTTTACACCCAGTAGGTCACAGGTTCGAATCCTGTGCCGTCCACCATCCTCTTTTATCAATATATCATGCGCCACCTAATTTCCGTTCTTGTAGAAAACAAGTTTGGCGTCTTAGCTAGGATAGCCGGTTTGTTCAGTGGGCGTGGTTTTAACATTGATACCCTTAATGTGGGTCCCACTCACGAAGACGGTCGTTCTCGAATAACCGTCACCCTGAACGGAGATGAGAAAGCTTTGGATCAATGCGTCAAGCAATTGGACAAACTCATTGATGTGATTAAGGTGGAGAATTTTGGCGGTGATGAAGCAGTGGGCCGGGAGTTGGTTTTGGTTAAGGTCAACGCAGATTCACAAACCCGTGCCGAAATCACTCAAATCTGCGATGTTTTCCGAGGAAAGATCATCGATGTTGCCCCTAAGAGCCTGATTATTGAGGTCACTGGTAACGATAATAAAATCAAGGCTTTTCTGAGTTTGCTTGAATCCTTCGGCGTTTCCGAACTTGCTCGAACCGGAACGGCCTGTCTCCGAAGAGGCTTACTCGAAAACTAACTTTTTCAACCACCTAACACTATAAGGATACCCATTGGTTATGCCCGCGAAAGTATACACTCAAAAAGAGGCGAAGATCACGCCCATTAAAAAGAAAACGCTCGCCGTTATTGGATACGGTTCACAAGGACACGCCCACGCCTTGAATCTCAAGGATAGCGGTTGCAAGGTCATCATTGGCCTTTACAAAGGAAGCAAGTCTATTCGTGTCGCCAAGAAGCATGGTTTCGAAGTGACGGAAGTGGCCGAAGCCGTTCAGAAGGCGGACATAATTATGATTGGTGTGCCCGATATGAAGCAGGCGGAGGTTTACGAAACTGAAATCAAGCCGAATTTGTCTAAGGGAAAGACCCTTTTGTTTACCCATGGTTTTGCGATTCATTTTGGGCTCATAAAGCCTCCTCGTGGAGTCAGTGTGATCATGGTAGCCCCCAAAGGACCTGGTCATGTGGTACGCTCCCAGTTCAAGGAAGGGAAGGGAGTTCCCGCTTTGATTGCCGTACTCAAGGGATCGAGTAAAGACTCGAAGAAAATTGCTTTGGCTTGGGCGGCTGGCGTTGGCGCAGCTCGATCTGGAATCCTGGAAACCAGCTTCAAGGAAGAAACGGAAACTGATTTGTTTGGAGAACAAGCTGTTTTGTGCGGAGGAGCATCCGCACTGGTTCAAGCGGGTTTCGATACCTTGGTTGAAGCAGGATATGCTCCGGAAATGGCCTACTTCGAATGCTTGCATGAACTCAAACTTATCGTTGACCTAATGATTGAGTCTGGAGTGGCGGGCATGAGGTTTTCCGTTTCCGAGACAGCAAAATATGGAGATGTAACCCGTGGACCTCGGGTGATCAACGGAAATGTCAAGAAGTCTATGAAATCCATTCTTAAAGAGATTCAGAGTGGAAAATTTGCCAAGGAATGGGTCAAGGAGTACCAAGCCGGTTTACCGAATTACAACCAGTTACTTGAAGATGGTGAAAAGCATCCAATTGAAGTAACAGGACAAAGATTGAGATCCCTCATGCCTTGGATTCCCAAAAAGAACATCAAGGGGGCTCAAGCTTCCTATTCTTGATTTTCGGAAAAAAGGTTCATTGGATAGAAGATCCTTTTTTGCTTAGGAGTCTTACTCCCAGTATATTCAACTGTGAGTAAAGATATGGTTTGTATATTAGCTACGCGCAAGAGCCCCCTGGCCCTGCGTCAGGCAGAAATCGTTGCGGAACTCATTCGCACCCAAATGAATCTCGAGGTAAAGCTCTTGCCACTTACTACTTCAGGTGACCAAAGGCTCGATTGGAGTTTGCAGGATAAGGGGGGGAAAGGTTTGTTCACCAAAGAACTTGAGCTTGCTCTTTTAGGCGGTCAAGCCGACTTAGCGGTTCACAGTGCCAAAGATATGCCTACAGATTCACCGGATGGCTTGAGCGTGTCTTCCTTTCTCGAGCGAGAAGATGTCCGTGACGTTTTGGTTCTTCGAGACGATGTTGAGACGCCTAAGGTATTAGCCTCGGGCAGTCCGAGGCGAGTGGCTCAATTGCTAAATCGCTTTCCCGATACAAAATGGAACGAAATGCGTGGAAATGTTGAAACAAGATTGAAAAAGATAGCTCTTCATGGAGAGGCGGATGGAACCATCCTTGCTGCTGCTGGATTGAAGAGGCTCGGTATCGATAGTTTTCCTGGCTTGAAATTCGAACATTTACCTGTCGACGAAATGGTTCCCGCACCGGGACAAGCTGCAATAGCCGTTCAGACCCGAGAGGAAGACGAGGAGAAGTTCTCCGTGCTGGGTCATCCCGAGACTGAAAAAGCGGTATGTTTGGAAAGAATGGTTCTTGAGAGTATGGGTGGGGGTTGCCAGGTTGCTGTTGGGGCTTATTCGGATGAGAGCCTTTTTAGATTTTTTCACGAAAAGACTGGTTTGCTGAAGTTGGGCTTGGATTGTTCGGACAAGGAACTTACGGATGAATTGATTAGGAGAGTGCGATGATGGGAGAAAAAGGAAAAGTTTACCTTGTTGGAGCGGGTCCCGGGGACCCCTTCCTGTTAACTTTGCGAGCAAAAGCTTTGCTCGATGAATGCGATGTCTTGCTTTACGATAATTTGACCAATCCTGAAATCAGGGAGTGGACAAGGAAGGATTGTGAGCATGTGAATGTTGGTAAGAGTCCGGGGAAGCATTCGATCGAGCAGGATGAAATTTCCGAAATCTTGGTGGATAAAGCCAATGAAAACTTGATGGTGGTGAGATTAAAAGGCGGCGACCCCTTTGTTTTCGCTCGGTGTGCCGAGGAAATGTCGGTGTTGGACCGAGCCGGTATTAAATACGAAATTGTACCCGGTGTAACGGCTGCGTTGGCTTGTGCAGCTTATGCCGGGGTTCCTCTCTCCCACCGAGAATTTGGCTCTTCTATTTCCTTTTTGACTGGTCATGAAGATCTTAAAAAGGAATCCTTGCGGGTGGATTTCGCAAAGTTTGCCGAGGTCGGAGGAACGCTCTGCATTTACATGGGCATGAGCAAACTCGAGGAGATTGTGGATCGTTTGCTGCAAGGAGGTCTGTCTCCAGAAAAGCCTACGATCGTTGTTAGTAACGGGACTTTACCCACCCAACGAAAGATCATGTGTTCTTTGGGAGAACTGGTTGCAAAGACTAGAGAGGAAGGTCTGGCTGCTCCAGCTGTCATCTTTATCGGTAATGCAATTGGCTTGGCAACAAAAGCGAATTGGTTTGAGGATCGACCCCTTTTTGGTAGGAGATTTGTGGTCACGCGTTCAACTGCTCAGAACGGAGAAATGAAGAACAAGCTTCAGAACTTAGGTGCAGATGTTTTGGAACTTCCCTTGATCAGAATTTTGCCTACGGAGGATAAAAAATTGGTGGCGGAAGTTTTTGCTGGAATTGCAACTTACGAGTGGGGAGTGTTTACTAGTGCAAATGGTGCCCGTGAGTTTCTGAGAATATTCTTTAAGGCTTTTAAGGATATAAGAAGTTTCGGCCCTATGAGAATTGCGTGCGTGGGCGAGGCAACCGCTTCGATTTTCAGGAAGCATAACCTTGAAGTCGAATTAGTACCTGAAACGGCAACTGCGGAAAACCTCGCGACGGCTTTGGTTGCGACGGATTCCTTGGACAGTGCGAATGTCTTGGTCGTTTCCGGGAATAGAAACCGAGAGGTAATGGTTAATATGCTGGAAACCATGGGTCATGCCATCGTTGACATTTTACCTGTTTACGGAACCGATTTTGCAGAGGTTATAAATTCCCCCGGTTTGGAAAGATATAAAAAGGAGGGTGCGGACGGTATAATCTTCAGCAGTTCCTCTACAGCATTATCCTTTATCGAGCAGGAAGAGGATCTTATTTTGGAATCAGAGGCAAGAGTTCCGATTCATTGCAGTTTCGGTCCGGAGACCTCAAAGACCCTTAGGGAAAATGAGCTTCCAGTCGATTTGGAATTGGAGCACCCAGGTATCGAAGAAATGATAGAATCTCTGGTTCAGAGGTTCGGGTAATTCATCATGAATCATCCTGCTAAAATTAAGATTTGCGGAGTAAAAGAAAAAAAAGTTGCCCAGCAAGCCCAAGATTTGGGGGCCAGTCATTTGGGTTTCATTTTATACGAGAAATCTCCCCGTTTCATTCCCTTTCAATCCGCATTGGATATCATTGACTCTCTGGTGCAACCTAAGCCTTCAATGGTTCTTGTGGATGTCGCTCCTAATCCCTCTAAATTATTGTCTCGGAATCATCCAGCAATCGATTTCTTTCAAATTCATTTTCCTTTGGATATGGATCAAAACTGGATCCGCGAATGGTCTGAAATCGTTGGACCGGAAAAATTGTGGCTNGCTCCTCAAATCCCGCCGNATGAAACATTTCCCGAANCACTTCTTCCTTTGGCNAATGGCTTTGTTATCGATGCCTATTCGGAATCCGCGTTCGGAGGCACTGGAAACAAATCTGATTGGAATGAATTTATTCGTTTGAGGAACATTTTCCCCCAAAAGCATTGGATTCTGGCCGGTGGGTTAAGTCCTTCAAATTTGTTGGAAGCGGCGATTCAAGCCCAACCTTTTCTGTTGGACTGCAACAGCGGCATCGAAGATAGCCCTGGAAAGAAGAATTTGGAGAAGATGAAGCAGTTGTTTGTTGCGTTGGCTGATTTCNNAAAGTGACTCAGCCTGCTTCTCGAATTGAATGGAGTAGAATCGCAGTCGAACAGAGCGNACCCTGCGATTTCTNGGCACNGACTGTTTGTCATGTAAGAACTAAAAATCCGGGGATTCGATTGNTTTCATGTAAATGGAGGGAGAAACAGTTCCGCAGCGAACAATTTAAAATATAAGATCTAAGCATATATCGGCTTGAGAATGTCATNTTNCTCCTAGAATCACTAGCATTTACAGTATTACGAATTGACAAAAAGTGTGGCAGGGAATCTATATTCAAATCTTACCCAATTATTAATTTTGAGAAAGTGCGTTCTGCGTATATTAAATATTTCTTATTTATCTGTCTATGAATTCTGAAAACAATCAATCAAATGGAGGGGGTTGCCCCTTTAACCACAGTAAAGAAGCACCGGCCACAACTGCCGAACAGTGCCCTATTCACCAAGCAGCCGGCCAGGGAACCACCGTGCAAGATTGGTGGCCAAACCAACTGAAAGTCGACATTCTTCACCAACACGATGCACGGTCAAATCCCATGGAGATTGATTTTGATTACGCCGTCGAATTCCAAAAATTGGATTATGAAGCTCTCAAAAATGATTTGCATGCGCTAATGACCGACTCTCAAGAGTGGTGGCCCGCTGACTTTGGTCATTATGGACCGTTTTTCGTTCGCATGGCTTGGCACGCCGCTGGTACCTANCGAACTGCTGACGGTCGCGGCGGAGGAGGCACAGGTGCACAACGATTTGCACCNCTAAACAGCTGGCCGGACAATGGTAACCTTGACAAAGCACGCCGACTTCTTTGGCCTATCAAGCAAAAATACGGNAACAAAATTTCATGGGCNGATCTGTTCATTCTNACAGGTAATGTCGCCCTTGACTCGATGGGATTCAAAACATTTGGGTTCGGTGGAGGTCGCCCCGACATTTGGGAAACCGAAGACGATATTTACTGGGGAGTGGAAGATTCTTGGCTTGCTGACAATCGTTATTCCGGTGAGCGTGAGCTTGAAAATCCTCTCGCGGCTGTCCAAATGGGATTGATCTATGTTAACCCCGAAGGGCCNAATGGTGTGCCTGATGCGAAAGCCTCCGCTCACGANATTCGTGAAACTTTTGGACGTATGGCTATGAATGATGAGGAAACTGTGGCACTGATTGCTGGTGGTCATGCTTTCGGAAANACACANGGAGCCGGTAGTGCTGTCCATGTGGGGCCNGAACCTGAGGGTGCTCCCATCGAAGAGCAGGGTTTNGGTTGGACGANCAGCTTTAATTCAGGGGCTGGTCCTGATGCGATCACTTCGGGCTTNGAAGTTACCTGGTCGAAAACCCCCACNAAATGGGGAGTCAATTATCTNGAAAANTTGTTTGCCTACGANTGGGAANTGACCACCAGTCCGGCAGGAGCCAAGCAGTGGNTCGCTAAAGATGCTCCGGATATTATTCCCGACGCCCATGATCCTTCGAAAAAGCGCAAACCCATGATGCTGACTTCGGACATTGCTTTGAGGGCAGATCCGTCCTACGAAAAGATNTCAAGAAAGTTCCTNAATGAACCAGATTATTTTGCCGATGCATTCGCTCGGGCATGGTACAAGTTAACCCATCGCGACATGGGTCCTAAATCTAGATACCTCGGGCCCGATGTACCCGATGAAGAACTTATTTGGCAAGACCCAATCCCTCCCTGTGACCATGAACTNGTTNCTGTAGAAGAGATCGACTCTTTAAAATCCAAGATTTTGGAGTCAGGTATTTCGGTTTCTGAATTGGTATCCACCGCTTGGGCATCGGCGTCCACCTATCGCGGTACCGACATGCGTGGAGGTGCAAATGGCGGCCGCGTTCGTCTTGCCCCACAAAAGGATTGGGAGGTCAATCAACCTATGCAACTTGCCCGTGTCCTTGAAAGACTTGAAATCATTCAAAGTGAATTTAACGAAGGTGACAAAAAAATATCTATGGCCGATTTGATCGTTTTAGCCGGTGGTGTTGGGGTCGAAGTTGCTGCGAGCAAAGCTGGTAGCAGTATAAAAGTACCCTTCACACCAGGCCGTATGGATGCCTCGCAGGAGCAAACAGATGTTGATTCTTTTGGGGTTATGGAACCAGTTGCTGATGGGTTTCGCAATTTTTTGAAGAAGCGTTACAGCGTCGCAACTGAAGCGTTGTTTGTTGATCGGGCTCAATTAATTGGTTTGACGGGATCTGAAATGACTGCGTTGACGGGCGGACTCAGAGTGCTCGGGGCAAATCACGGGCAGTCCAAGCATGGCGTTTTCACTGATAAACCGGAAACACTTTCCAACGATTTCTTCGTTAATTTGCTTGATATGAGTACAAAATGGACTCCGGTTGATGAGGAAGCTGAAGAATTTGAGGGCCACGACCGGAGCACCGGTGAATTAAGATGGACTGCAACTCGAACCGATCTGGCTTTTGGTTCCAATTCCCGCTTGCGTGCTTACGCTGAGGTTTACGCCTGTTCGGATTCTCGTGACAAGTTCCTTTCCGACTTTGTCGNAGCCTGGTCCAAGGTAATGAATGCGGATCGATTTGATCTAGTTTAAAGGAAGTTTGGCACTCTTNATCGAAGATCTTTCGCTCAGGAGTGTCCTAACCTTTTNATAGTCTNACTTAAATTGTTTGGCCAGTTTGGCCAATTCTTTTGGGTCCATGTCACTAAGATCAGGCATTCCGCTGTTCCCCGCACCGCCAAGTGCTCCCATCATTTGTTTCATCTTTCCACCCTTCATTTTCTTCATCATCTTTTGCATTTGGGAAAACTGCTTAATCAATTGGTTAACATCTCGGATTTGAACACCCGCACCATCGGCAATTCTTTTTCTTCTGGAACCTCCGAGAATTCTGGGAAGTCGGCGCTCTTCCTTGGTCATAGAAAGAATGATTGATTCATGTTTGCCCAAGGCCGCCTCCTCTTGATCGCCCACTTTTACATTCCCCATGCCAGGTAGCATCTTGGCAATGGATCCCATGGATCCAAGTTTTTTCATTTGTCTCATTTGACTAAGGAAATCTTCGAAATCGAATTCGGCCTTGAGCATTTTCTCAGCCATCCGCATGGATTCTTCCTGATCCAAGTTTTCCTGGGCTTTTTCCACAAGCGACACGACATCGCCCATTCCCAAAATTCGCGATGCTAGTCGGTCGGGGTGAAACGCTTCGAATTCATCAATCTTTTCCCCAACCCCCATAAACTTGATGGGAGTTCCGGTAACCCGTTTCATAGAAAGGGCAGCTCCACCTCGAGCATCACCATCTACCTTGGTTAGAATAATCCCAGTCAGATTGAGTCGTTCATGGAAGGTTTTAGCAACATTCACCGCTTCTTGGCCTAAAGCAGCATCCGCAACCAACAATATTTCATGTGGATTGACTTCCCTTTTCAATAACTCGAGCTCGCTTACCAGATCATCGTCTATTTGGAGCCTTCCTGCAGTGTCGAATATCACTAGATCCGCCCCATTCTTCTTTGACTCTTCCCAACCCTCGCGGGCAATTTGGGGCACATCCTTGGTTTCACGATTAAGGTGGCAGGGGAAGTTTTCCTGTTGGGCCAGAACCTCGAGCTGATCAATCGCAGCCGGACGATAAACATCGCAAGCCACCAACATCGGCGAGCGTCCTTCCTTTGCCATTCTTTTGGCCAGCTTTGCACTCGTTGTTGTTTTACCAGCTCCGTGCAAGCCAACCATAAGAACTCGTAGGGGGCGGTCATCCCGAAGTTGCGTACTTCCTTCACCAAGCAATTTGACCAATTCATCGTGTATGATTTTGATCACCTGCTGACCAGGTGAAACGGACTTGAGAACTTCTTGACCCATGCAGGCTTGCTTAACCTCCTCAACAAATTCTCGGGCCGTACGAAAATGAACGTCTGCTGACAAGAGGGCTTTGCGTACTTCCGCGAGCGCATCGCTGACATTTTCTTCACTCAGTTTGCCCACTCCGCGTAGGTTGCGTAGAGAGCGAGTCAATTTATCGGTAAGGGATTCGAACATAATCAAGAATCACCATGACATTAGAGTGGAATTTGGTGAAGCCATAAATGTTCCTTTACCTTTCCAATTGCCATTGAAATGAAATTCTCCATCATTAAAAACTCTCATTTTATGAAGATTCTAGTTGCAGACCGTATTTCTCCTCTTGGAGTTGAATTCTTGCAAAAGCAGGATGACTTTGAAGTCATCGAAGCCTATGGCTCGTCACCCGAGCAAGTGCTCGAATTGGCAAAGGATGCCTCCGCCATTATCGTTCGGAGCGACACTAAAGTTACCCGAGAGGTTTTTGAGATCGCATCTGAGCTGAAGGCAGTCGGACGAGCTGGAGTCGGTGTCGATAACATTGATGTGCCAGCTGCCACGGAGAAAGGAGTGATTGTGATGAATACTCCGGGCGGTAATACGATTGCCACCGCTGAACTCACATTTACCCATATGCTTTGCAGTACCCGTCCGATTGTTCGTGGCGTAACCGGCATGAGCGAAGGAAAATGGGAACGCAAACTACTCAAAGGGGCAGAATTAAAAGGCAAGACTCTGGCGGTTCTTGGTCTTGGCAGAATTGGGGCGGAAGTTGCGAAGAGGGCTCTTGCTTTCGAAATGACCGTGGTTGCTTATGATCCTTATTTGACTGCTGAACGAGCCAAGGAACTTGATCTTGAAAAAGTAGAATTGGAAGAAGCCTTTTCAAAAGCGGATTATTTGACCGTTCATATGCCGATGACGGATGAAACCCGTAACATTGTTGATGAGTCTGCGTTTGCTAAAATGAAAGATGGGGTTCGGATCTTTAACTGTGCCCGAGGTGGAATCATTAAAGAAAGTGCCTTGGCTGAAGCTTTGAAAAGCGGCAAGGTCGCAAGTGCCGGCTTGGATGTTTACGAGCATGAGCCTTTGCCGGAAGATCATGAATTTAGAGAACTCGAAAATTTGAACCTGACTCCCCACCTTGGTGCTTCCACGGCTGAGGCTCAAGAAAGCGTGGGTGTCGAAATAGCGGAAGCGATTGCGGAAGTTTTGAATGGGGGACGGATTCGAAATGCGATCAATATGCCTTCGGTCGACCCGAAGGACTTGGAGTCTCTCAGTCCCTATCTTGACCTTTGCGAACGTTTGGGTGCATTTGCTAGGCAAGCGGCCAAAGGTTCGGTGGAGGCTATTCACATTACCTATTACGGGGGCGTCGTTGATTTCGATTGTGTGCCCCTTACTCGTGCAGTCCAAAAGGGTTGGCTTGCCGGAATTGCGGGGGAGGATGGAATCAATGATGTAAACGCTCCTTTCAAAATTAAGGATCTTGGAATTAAGGTGGAGACCACCAAGTCATCCACTTCAGTCGATTACAATGAATTGATAGAAGTCAAAACCATTGCCAATGATAAGAAAGAGCAGATGGTTCGGGGTACTGTTTTAGGGAAAACCAATGATCCTCGGATCGTTGAGGTTGATGGACAGGCTATTGAGGTTCGCCCAGTTGACACCTTATTGGTTATCAGAAATGTGGATAAGCCTGGGATTGTTGGAAAATTGGGCACGACCTTAGGGGATTGCTCGGTCAACATTGCCAACATGTCCCTGAGTCGGGCTGAAGAAGGCGAGTGGGCTTTAACGATTTGCGAATTAGATAATGAACCTCCCGAATCGGCCCTGCAAGCCTTGGTGGAGGATCCCGATATACGGGAGGCCCGAGTTTCCCGACAGGGGTGAGCCGGCAAACCGGCACCAGCAACTTTTTACCCTAACCTAAAGAACCTTTCCCATGATGTCAGTTGAATCCATTGCGGTTGCCCTTGTGGGCTACCTTTTGGGTTCGATCCCCTTTGGTGTGATCGTCGCCAAAAGATCAGGTGTCGATATATACAGTGTTGGAAGCGGAAACCCGGGAGCCACTAACGTCCTTCGTGAAATTGGGAAACCTGCCGGCTACCTGGTTTTCTCTTTGGACTTTATTAAAGGGATCCTTGCTACAACTTGGTTTATGGTTCCGATCTTTTCCGTTTCCGGTGATGCTACTTTGGGCTTATGGGGATTACCTGGAGCAGTATTGGGACATACTTATCCACTTTTCGCAAAATTTCGTGGAGGCAAGGGAGTTGCGACCGCTATGGGTGGTTTGCTCGGAGTGATGCCAGGATGCTTGCTCATCGGTTTGGTGAGCTGGGGAGTTATCTTTTACACCACGCGTTATGTTGCGGTTGCATCCATCGGTTTCGGCCTGAGCTTGCCGGTCTGTGCCTTTGTGGCTTATTGGTCCAGTGACGAATCCACCGGTCAGGGCGCCAAACTCTTCTTAGCAACAGTTGTCATGGCTTGGATTATTTGGAGACATCGTTCGAACTTGGTCCGTTTACGGGAGGGGACCGAAAACCGGTTTGAGCGAAAAAGAAAGCATTAACCAGGAAATTATTATTATGAACGAGACCCCCACCATACAAGTCGGCATTCTAGGCTTTGGAACCGTAGGACAAGGAACTTGGAAGCATTTGGAAGAAAATGCGGATTTTTGGGAAAAAATTCTGGGGGTGCGCCTAGTACCCTCGAGAGCGTCGGTTAGAACTTTAGATAAGGAGAGAAAGGTCAAGATTCCCACGGATGCTCTAACTACGGATTCTCAATCCATCGTTGATGACCCGAAGATTGACTTGTTGTGTGAGCTGATTGGAGGCATTGAAGAAGCGAAAAAACTGACCCTTCGGGCATTTTCGTTGGGCAAGTCCGTAGTCACCGCCAACAAAGCCCTTATCTGTGAACATGGAGATGAGCTCTTTCAAGCCGCTGAGGAAGCGGGGGTTCATTATGCTTTTGAAGCCAGTGTTGCTGGGGGTATTCCAATTATCAAAGTTCTCCGCGAAAGCCTGGTTGCGAATGAATTTCCACTGATTTACGGAATCCTCAATGGAACTTCCAATTACATCCTCACTCGAATGGAGAATGAAGGGGCGAGTTTTGAATCGGTATTGAACGACGCCCGTGAACTTGGTTATGTTGAAGCCGACGAGTCCTTGGATCTAGACGGGGTGGATGCGGCGCATAAGGCGGTCATTCTCGCCTATCTTGCCCATGGGCTATGGGTCGACCTCAAGGATATCACGGTCGAGGGAATTAGTAAGATTTCCAATGAGGATTTGAATGCCGCTCTAAAACTGGGATGCAAAATCAAGCTGATTGGTGTGATCAGAAGAAACTTTGAAAACAACCATGTTTCCGTAGGGGTTTACCCCGCTTTGGTTCCGATGGCAGAAATTATTGCTCGAACCGATGGAGTGTACAATGGGATCAGCCTAACCGGGTCCGTTGTCGGCACGGTTGTGCTTACTGGCAGAGGGGCAGGGCAGGACCCAACTGCAGGTTCGGTGATTAGTGATTTGGTGGATGTGGTAAAGGGAGTCAGGGGCATCAGTGCTCGCTCGAAACTCGTTCATGTTTCCCCAAAGGAATGCCTTCCTGCCCAAGCGATTGAAATCAAGGGCTGTTATTACTTGAGGCTTTCAGTTTACGACAAGCCGGGGCAGCTGGCTAAGGTTGCTGAATGCCTTTCAACTCACGGCGTGAGCCTGGCAACGGTTTCGCAATCTCCTCAAGGAGAAAACGAATTGGCCAGTATAATCCTTACCACTCATGAAACCAACGAACATTCCATTGCCCAAGCGATTCAATCTCTCGAAAGCTTGGACGGTGTTAAAGAAAAGCCCGTTCTCTTTCGCATGTTCGATCCTAACCCTGCAACGGAATGACAATTGTTGTTAAGAAATTTGGTGGCACATCGGTTGGGGATGTCGACCGTATCAAGCGCGTGGCCAAACGAGTAAAGCGAAGTTGGTCGGAGGGTAATTCAGTGGTGGTTGTGGTCTCGGCTCGCGCTGGGGTGACTAATTCCCTGCTCGATCGGGCCTATGCCATTCAAAAGAACCCCACCGACAGGGAACTTGATGTCTTGATGACCTGCGGAGAACAGGAAACCATTGCCCTGACTTGCATGGCTTTGGATGCAATTGGAGTTCCCGCAGTTTCTCGAACAGGTTGGCAGGCTGGAATTCTTACCGAGGGTTTGCATTCAAAATCAAGAATTCGTGAGGTTTCCGGGGGAGACATACGCAAGCAATTGCGGGCTGGGAAAGTGGTGGTGGTGGCGGGTTTTCAGGGCATCAATGATTCGGGTGACCTCACGACCTTTGGGCGTGGTGGTTCAGATTTGAGTGCTATTGCCTTGGCCGGAGCCTTACGAGCGAAGAATTGCCAAATTTTTACAGATGTTGAGGGAGTTTTTACCGCGGATCCCAGAATTGTTCCTGACGCCAAAAAAATTGATGCCATCAATTACGAAGAAATGCTTGAACTGGCAAGCAGTGGCTCGAAGGTTATGCAGACCCGGGCCGTGGAATTCGCTCAAAAACACAACATCCCATTTGAAGTACGTTCAACCTTTTCAACCAAATCCGGAACTGCCGTGAAGAAAAAAGTAAAATCCCTAGAAGACACGCTGGTAAGCGGTGTGGCCATTGACAAGAACCAAGTACGAGTGAGTATAGTCGAGTTGCCGGACCGGCCTGGAGCCGCAGCAGCCGTGTTTAAGGTGATGGCGTCTGCGGGAGTAGTGGTCGATATGATCGTCCAAAATGTTGCTCGTAACAGCAAGGCGAACCTAACTTTCACGGTTCCTTCCGAAGATGCCTTTCGTGCTGAAAAAGCGCTTCGTGAACATTTGAAGGAAGGTGCTGGCGGTAAACTTGGAAAGAGTACGAATATCGCAAAGATTTCCGTCGTTGGAGTCGGAATGCGTTCGCATTCAGGCGTGGCTTCGAAATTTTTCGAAGCCTTGGCGAATGCTGGAATTAACATGCTCATGATCAGTACTTCGGAAATTAAGATCTCCGTCGCGGTGAACCCTGAAAAGGGGGACGATGCCACCCGGGTGGCTCATCAGGCTTTTGGCTTGGGCAAATAGTTAATCCATTTTCTCCGGTTCGTTATGGAATTCGTAAGCACTCGCGGATTAAGCAAACCGGTTGGTTTTATTGATGCCGTAGCTCAGGGGTTGGCTCCAGACGGTGGTTTGTACCTGCCTCGTGATTTCCCCGATCTTTCGGACCGATTGGAGCATTGGCAAGCTCTGGACTACCCCGGCCTCTGTTATGAGTTTTTCAAACTTTTTGCGGTGGATATGGAGGACGCGGTTTTGAAACATTGCGTTGATTCGGCTTATTCCACATTCACCCATCCAGAAATCGCACCGATCCGCTCCCTCTCCAAAAACCTAAAGGTTATGGAGCTCTTTCATGGCCCAACCCTTGCCTTCAAGGATTTTGCCCTTCAATTGCTTGGTAACTTTTACGAGGCTCAAATCTCACGAACGGGGAAGGAACTGACGATTCTGGGAGCAACATCCGGAGATACCGGAGCTGCTGCGATTTCCGGACTGATCGGAAAGAAGGGATTGAAGGTTTTCATTCTCTATCCAGAAGGTAAGGTTTCTCCGCTTCAGGAAAGACAGATGACTTGCACCGGAGCTGAAAATGTTTTCCCTCTTGCGATAGAGGGAACCTTTGACGACGCCCAGCATACGGTGAAAGAAATCTTTTCCGATTTGAACTTTCGAGAACTGGTTGGGTTGTCCGCAGTCAATTCCATCAACCTAGCTAGGATTCTGGCTCAATCCGTGTACTATTTATATGCATGGCTTAGGCTTGACCCTGTTGAACGTAAGGAAACGAGCTTTGTTGTCCCAACGGGTAATTTTGGGAATGTCTTTGCGGGTTGGTTATTAACTAAAATGGGGGTCGATTTTCCTGAGTTCCGAGTTGCAACGAACCAAAATGATGTTCTGCACCGTTTGTTTTCAACGGGTGAATATTCGCTTGGTTCGGTGTGTCCAAGTTTGGCTCCATCCATGGACATTCAAGTGGCTTCCAACTTTGAACGCTTGCTCTATTTTATCTTGGACAAGGATGCTCACGAAGTCCGTAAGGTTATGGAGGCCTTTCGCAGGGAGGGTAAGTATTGCTTTGAAAAGTTTCTTGGCGACGGCTTTTCAAGTTCCAGTGCGTCGGACACGGAAATACCTGCACTTATTAAAAGTGTCTCGGCTCAATCCGATTATTTGGTTGATCCGCATACCGCTTGTGCCTTCAAGGATTTGGACCCCGCCCGGCCTTCCATGATCTTGGCCACGGCTCATCCGGCAAAGTTTCCCAGTGTTTATGAACAAGCGGGAATGGCGATTCCTAAGCATTCATCCTTGCAGGAGTTACTTGCTCGGACCCCCAGGAGATTCCGGCTTTCGGTGGATTCGAAATCAATCCGTTCCTTTATCGAAGAGCAGACTCTTCATGAAAATGGATGATCGGTGGCAAGGCAGGTTCTGAGTTAGATATCAATCAAACACTCCTGCCACGCATTATCATAGTACGTGGGGGTGGTGTAGGGGATTTCCTTCTCACTCTTCCGGTCATTTTTGAAAGTCTTTCGAGGTATCGGGAGGTCATTCTTTTCACTAAAAGCAGTTACCCCGAATTGCTGCCGCAAGATCTGCAAAAGGTTCGGACATTCGATCTGGATAGTGAATTGGAAAAGCTACCTTCTTTCGCTAAAGGTGGGGATCTGATTACTTTTTGGAAAGACTCGAGTTGGGTCAGGGAAGTCGAGGGATATGGCCTTCGCCGACTCCATCTTTTGGAATCTCGCCCCTCAGATGAACCGCATGTCACCCAAGCGATGTTTAAAAAACTCGACTGGAGAATCTCTTCTGAAACCCTTCGCTCCGCTTGGTTGGGGGATCATTGGAATCCTTCCAGCGAAACGCTCTGGATTCATCCGGGTAGCGGTAGTTCACAAAAGAACGCACCTTTTTCTATTTTCGAAAAACGAGCAAAGGAATGGCTTGCTCGACGAACCGATAACACCGTGGTTTTTTCCTTTGGGGAGGCCGATCAAGCCCTGAAAATAATTGTACTTGAAAGTGACTTGTGTTCGGATCCCAGAGTCCAAACCAGGACTTACCGAAGTTTAAGGGCTTTCAGGGATACCCTTTCTGAATGTGCCGGGAGTTTTGTTGGAAATGACTCGGGCCCCAGTCATTTGGCTGCGATGTTGGGCATTCCCACTGATGTGTTCTTTCGTTCCACAAATCCCATGATTTGGAAACCGCTTGGCCCAAGGGTCAGGGTTTATTTGGATGAATCTGGTGCCAACAGAATCTTGTAGGAGACAGAATCGACCAGTGCTTCCCAACTTGCGGTGATTACATTATCACTGACTCCAACTGTCCCCCAAGTCTTTTCCCCGTCGGTTGATTCAACATGGACGCGGGTGATCGCATCCGAGCCCAAATTACTTTCAAGAATTCGAACCTTGAAATCAACCAAGCGAACTTCTCGGATGAACGGGAAGTCATCTTCCAAAGCTTTTCGCAGAGCGTGGTCGAGTGCGGAAACGGGTCCGTTGCCCTCCGCCACCGTGTGCCGAACCTCATCTTGAACATTTAACTTTACGGTAGCCTCGGAAGAGGTACCTTCGGAGCCCTTCCCTCTGCCTACTCCAACATGATAACCGAGGACTTGAAAAGCGGAGTTTTCGCCTCTTAAAAATCTTCTCAACAATAAATCGAAGGAGGCATCCGCGGATTCGTATTCATAGCCCTTGAATTCCATCTGCTTTAGTTCCTCGAGGAAGGATTTCATTTCCGGCGAACGTCCGTCCACCTCCATTCCCATTTCCTTAGCTTTCATCATAATGCTACTTCGCCCGGACATGTCCGATACCAAGACCCGTGTCCGGTTACCTACGATTGCGGGGTCGATGTGCTCATAACTTCGAGTCGACTTAGAGGCTGCATCCGCATGGACCCCGCCTTTGTGAGCGAAGGAGGCAGTGCCAACATAAGGTGCCCGGATGTCTGACCTCAGGTTGGTTGCATCGTCCACGAACAAGGACAAGTCCCGCAACTTGGCTAAATGGTTCCGGCAATTGGTCTCCTTGCCCATCTTGATCTCAAGGTTTGGAATGATACTAGTTAAGTTGGCGTTTCCGTTTCTCTCACCGTATCCATTCATGGTCCCTTGCACCATTACCGCACCGGTCTCGACACCGGCCAAACTGACCGCGACACCGACACCCGCGTCATTGTGACAATGAACACCGATTTTGGATTGAGTGAATCGTTGGACCACAGTGGAGGTGATTTCCGTAACGGGCCTGACCAGTTTGCCGCCATTGGTTTCGCAAAGTGTGAGAAAGTCTGCTCCGCCTCTTTCGGCAGCCTCTAGGGTCGATAACGCGTAGTCAGGGTTATCGAGATATCCGTCGTAAAAATGTTCCGCGTCGTAAACGACTTCCTTCCCCTGTTCCTTAAGGTAGCGGACAGTGTCTTCGATCATAGCGAGGTTTTCTTCGGGTGTGGTGCGAAGAACATCAGTGACATGGAGCAACCAGGTTTTTCCAAAAATTGTGACTACGGGGGTGGACGCCTCAAGCAACAACTTCACCTGAGCGTCTTCCTCAACTGCAGTCAATGCTCTCCGGGTTGAGCCAAAGGATGCGACTTTGGCATGGCCAAGATTTAAATCTCCCGCTTGTTCGAAAAAGGCCATGTCTCTTGGGTTACTGCCCGGCCATCCTCCTTCAATGTAATCGATGCCAAATTGATCGAGCTTTTGGGCAACTCTTAGTTTTGCTGCAACTGTAAAGGAAACTCCTTCGGCTTGGGAGCCATCTCTCAAGGTGGTGTCGTAAATGAGAACTTTGTTGTGGGTCATAATAAAATTTCTTGAAGATTCATTGGTCGATTCTCGTTCAAAACCAATACTTTACTGCATTGGTTAGAAGCAGGGGAAGGGAAAGCCCGAGTCTCCAGACAAAATAGAAAGAGATCCCGGGCTAAGAAATTCGCCAGGGAATGCTCAGGTATGCGATGGTGGCAAACGAATCTAATAGGGTTGAAGGCATTTGATCAAAATAAAGTCCGTTCTGTCCTTGGCAATNGCAAACGAAAGACATTAGATTCTCCTCCTAGATCCTTGGCAATGGCAAACGAAAGACATTAGATTCTCCTCCTAGATGAATCCACAGGTCCATTTGGGTTATGAAATATATCGATCCTTGCGAAGGGGCTTCTTCAAAACCCTTTTGGTTGATTACGGTCAACCAAAGCCGATTCGTTTAAAGGGCGGAATGCTCCTTGCCTTAGCTTTGGAATTAGCTGAACAGATTGAAAAGGAAATGCCCAGAAAGCGGATTGGTGTGGTTTTGCCACCGGGAGTTGCTGGAGTGTTATCCAATTTGGCTCTGTTGTTGGCTGATAAATCGCCGGTTAACCTGAACTTCACTTTCGGTCCGACCAATTTGAGATATGCGATGGATAAGGCGGGAGTTAAGGAAGTGTTATCCGCTTCTCTTATGAAGGAGAAGTTCCCCCAATTTCCTTGGCCTGCCGATTTCTTTGATATTGGAGCTTGGCTTCGTAAAATGAGCCATAAGAAAATATATCTGGTTTGGAAAGCTCTCTTGCTTTTGGTTTTACCAATGCGTTGGAACTTCAAGCCTTTGAAAGATTTAAAGGGAAAAGATTCCGAGGCTGCCTTGCTTTTCACTTCAGGTAGTTCGGGAAACCCCAAGGGAGTGGTTCTTTCTCATCGCAACTTGCTGGCGAATTGCGAACAAATTGCGAGCCTGAATATTTTTTCCACCCAGGATAAGATCTTGGCTAACTTACCCCTTTTTCATTCCTTTGGATTTACGGTGGCTACGATTCTGCCCTTAATCCACCGATTGACCATGGTGTGTGTGCCATCTCCTTTGGATTTGAAATCGAGTTTGCATGCAGTGCGATCCGAAATGGTTCAAGTTATCCTGGGTACCCCCACTTTTCTTAAGGGATATTTGAGAAAAGCTAAAAAAGGAGAGGACCTAAAAAGTGTGCGTTATGTTATTGCCGGTGCCGAAAAGACTCCCCCGGGATTTAAGGAAAAATGGGAATCCTTTTGCCCATGCTCCTACCTCGAGGGCTATGGCCTGACCGAGACTTCCCCGGTGGTTTCCTTCAACCTGCCTGGATTAAAATCACCACTTGGGTCGGCAGGAAAGCTTCTTCCTCAAATCGAGGTCAGGACTTTGGATGTGGAGACCGAAAGCACATTACCAAGGCATGAAAGCGGAATCCTATGCTTTCGTGGACCAAACATCTTTAGTGGTTACCTTGATTCGCCGGATGAAACACGCAAGGTTTTGGATGAGGACGGATGGTTGAGAACAGGAGATTTAGGTAGAGTCGACGATCACGGGTACTTGTTTGTCGAAGGCAGGCTTTCCAGGTTTTCTAAAATTGGAGGTGAAATGGTGCCCCATGAAAAGATCGAACGGGAAGTGATGGAATTTCTTGGAACCAAGCAGGAGGAGGATCAGGTTTGTGCCATAGTCGGGTTAGAAGATCCAGCCAAGGGTGAGCAACTCGTCTTATTGACCACTCGATCGATCGAAGCGAAAGATCTCCGGGAGAATCTTTCCGTCCGGGGATTTCCGAACCTTTGGATTCCGAAAATAATCAGGCAGGTCAGTGATATTCCGACCCTTTCAACAGGAAAGATGGATTTACGAAAAATTCGCGAATTGGCCGAGGAAGAAATGGAGAAGGGATAAACCCTAGGATTGGCCTATCATAATTCCACGAATCAGATCCTGTATGCCAATATTAAGCTTTTGTGCCTGTGCCAAAATGGCAATGCTTGATTGCATACGCACCTGACGCGTTGCAAAACGGTTGCTTTCCAAAGCGACATCGGTGTCCTCGATTCGACTGACCGCCAACTCACCTTGGGTAATCTTGCCGTTCAGGTTGTCGATTTCCTTCTCCAACCGACTGAGGTTGGCCCCAGTCATGGATCTTTCATCGGCGAGGTTTTCCAGCAGAAGCTCTAATTCTCCAAGTGTCGCAACCGCACTACTGATCGAATCAAGGTTGTAAGTGGTAATGTCGGATATGGTAATGGTGTCCACACTTTGCAAATCGTAAGTTAGCCCAGCCCCATCGATCATTGCTGTAAGGGCACCAGTGTCCTGCTCTTCGACATATGCCGATACAGGCGCACCTGAGGCATCTGAAATGACTGCCTGAGCATCCAAATCCTGGGCTCCACCTTCGTCGCTTCCTCGAATCGATCCTGTGTCATCATTGGCTAATAAACCTGTGTCATTCAGATTTTTAACGAAGGCTTGCCCATCAGCTCCTTTGAATGCGTTGAGAAAATCAGTATTACCGGTGAAGTTACCGCCACCTTCTTTAGGAATGTTAAAGGTAGTAAAATAGGCATCAATTCCACTTTGCGATGCATTTTGAGTCGAATCTTCGAACTGACTTTTCATCCATTGCGTCATGTGCTTGATACCTTCTGTGGAAGCTCCTGGTTCAGTGCTTAATTTTATTCGTTCGTGCAAATATTTCACGGCTAAGTAGCCAGAAGCATATTGCTCACTGGTTGACCAAGTTTCATTTCCCGTTCCGATGGCACCATTCAAGGTCGCATAATCATCTCCATTGGAAGCAAGAATAGATGCAACGCCACTGTCCGCACCGTGAATGAATTCGGCCAAACCTTCCTTAAACCAATTTCCACTGCTCGCCCCATCTCCCACGATATCTCCGTAATAGGAATTTTGGGCCTGCATAGCATGGACCATCTCATGAGCAACGACACGATCAGCAGTAGAAGTGGGTTGAGTATGAGGGGCTGAGAAATCGGGTAGATCAAACTGCATTTCGATTACGTCAGCAGTGCCATTAGCAAACTGTGAAGTCATAACAAACGCAGCGTATCCGCCGGTATCTTTTTCGTTTACAATCAGGTTCCATGAGTCGGATGTATCGATGGTCCAACCGTAATCCTGAATAATCTGATCTTCGGATGCCTTAAGCCAATGCGTGGTCAGGCTTTCGATGAACTGTTTTTTATCGGCACTGAAGGCTCCGGCTCCGAATAGGTCCACCCCGTTAAAAGTTTCGCTTTCCAATTCGTCCAATTGGTGAGCTAATTCCAAAAACTCCTTGTTGTAGTTTTCGCGATCTCCGTCGTTGGTGGTTACATCCAATGCCCGGGTTGCCAATTCATTCATCCGGTGCAGGATTTCTCCGACTTGGCTAAGGATTCCATCCTGAGTCTGGGAATAGGAAACAAGGTTTTGTAAGTTCTGGAGGTTTGCAATGTCGCGCTTGTGCTTGGAACCGATTTTAGCAACTTGGCTGTGTGACCCGCTGTCCTCACCCGGGTTGACAATCCGTCTTCCAGAAGAGAGTTTGCTCAGGCTATCATTTAACTCTGCTTTGTTTCGATGAGTTTCGAATACAAGTCCTGTCAGGTCATTGTTAACGGGGGAAAGCATATCTATAAAGGTGCCCAACCTTATAGTCGGCATGTTCGTCGGCGAGTTTAGCCTGTTTCAACGAAATA
>NHCT01000022.1 GCA_002167605.1 Verrucomicrobia bacterium TMED40
TAGGCTTCCGTGTAGGTTTCCAACAGCAGTAGCAAGGGAGCAATGTTCGGAAGGATGACGGGCATGGCGGAAAGGGAAGGCGGAGTGGGGCGGGCTTGGACCAAAGGGGCGGTAGCCCAAAAGGGCCATGCCAGGCACGCGGAGCCCCGGCGTAAGTTCGCATCCTAGAGTACCGTTTTCATACCTTGTCATCGCGAGGGCTGAAAGCCCGTGGCGATCCACTGTTCCCAGAAAGCGAACCGCACTCCCCGTTTGCGTCTTACGAGACACGATGGATTGCCGCGTCGGTCGCTTTCGTTCCCTCCTCGCAATGACATAATGTGTTGTCATCGCGAGGGCTGAAAGCCCGCGGCGATCCACTGTGACCCAGAGAGCGAACCGCACTCCCCGTTAGCGTCCTGCGAGACACGATGGATTGCCGCGTCGGTCGCTTTGCTCCCTCCTCGCAATGACATAACATGTTGTCATCGCGAGGGCTGAAAGCCCGTGGCGATCCACTGTGAACCAGTAAGCGAAGAGTTAAATCCGCCTATGCATAGCGAGACACGATGGATTGCCGCGTCGGTCGCTTCGCTCCCTCCTCGCAATGACAACATCAAAACGGGTCGACTATACGGTTTGATTTTCTATGGTCAGCCTATGTCTTGGACCAAAAAAGCCTACTGCACTTACCTACTTGCGAATCGAAAAAATGGTACGGTTTATGTAGGTGTCAGTGGAAATCTTTCCAAGCGCATGCTCGAACATAAGAATGGAACGAACGAAGGTTTTTCCAAAAAATACGGTCTCAAGAAATTGGTATATTTTGAGTCGTTCGAGGTGGTGGAAAATGCAATCAAACGGGAAAAGCAATTAAAGGCCGGTAAGCGAGCCACGAAAATTCAGTTAATCGAAAATGATAATCCGAATTGGGATGACCTAAGTGCGGATTGGTGAATCCGAATCGTTTTACTCCCTCTTGTCACCGCGTGCCTCTCCCGCCTTGTCATCGCGAGACCTGAAAGCCCGTGGCGATCCACTGTGAATCAGTGAGCGAACCGCACTCGCCGTTAGCGTACTGCAAGACACGATGGATTGCCGCGTCGTCCTGTCGTCCTCCTCGCAATGACATAATGTGTTGTCATCGCGAGGGCTGAAAGCCCGCGGCGATCCACTGTGAATCAGTAAACGAACCGCACTCCCCGATAGCGTTGTGCGAGACACGATGGATTGCCGCGTCGTCCTGTCGTCCTCCTCGCAATGACATAATGTATTGTCATCGCGAGGGCGAAGCCTGTGGCGATCCACTGTGAACCAGTAAGCGAATCGTACTCCCCGATAGCGTTGTGNGAGACACGATGGATTGCCGCGTCGTCCTGTCGTCCTCCTCGCAATGACAATNGTGTGTTGTCATCGCGAGGGCGAAGCCCGTGGCGATCCACTGTTCCCAATCCAGCGAACGAATGACAGCCTAGAAACCTGGTACGCGAGTCATCAGGTTCCGAAAGTTTATCGTTTTAATCTCCCACCCGTACTTGCACACCTGCAACATGCGGAGCAAGACCCACTCGGGCGAACAATAGGTTCCGCTCCCTCTCCCAATCAGGGAAGGATTCAGGAGGTGGGCTTCGGAGCTTCTTTTGCTTCGTTACTTCCGCTTCCGCAATTTTCACAGGCAGCACATGGGGAAGAACTCGTGGGTTGATCCTGGGCATTCATCTCCATGCTGTCGCAGGAAGTGAAGAGCAAGAGAGCAAATAGAGGGAATATAAATTTCATGATTTTATGATAACATACCGTGGGCTGCTTAACAAATTCGAAATCAAATTTCGTGTGGGTGGCCCGGAGCCTCCGCCGACTTCGAACGGGAGGAAAAGAAGATCTTATTATTGAGGCGTTAGTCATCCAATTCCAACAGTTTCTCGGTTTCAATCTCCCACTCGTAGTTGCGTTGCTGCAATTTACGGGCGAGCCGGCCGGCCCGTTCGTTCAATTCCTTTCCTTTTTCCGGGTCGTTGTAGGAATCCGGGTTGGCTAGTTCCGTGTTGCAGGATGCTTGGTCCTCTTCGAGTTNCATGATTTCCTTTTCCAGTTTGCGAACCCGGTCCTCCANTTTACCCCGTTGGGCTTTCTTTTTTTCACGTTCCAGGGAGCGCTGCCGGCGCTTTTCCTTGGCGCTGAGGGCTTTGCCCCCNCTNTCGGNCTCGCCTGCCTGATCGGGTCGGGCATNCCGTAANCCTTCGATCAATCCGGTCTGGGCGGAAGCGGAACCGGACTTCCAAAGGTAATAATCGTAATCCCCGGCGAAGTTGGTGATCCTGCCCGCCTCGATGCGGATGGTNCGTTTNCCCAGGGCTCGGATGAAGTGCAGGTCGTGNCTGACGAAGATCAGGGTGCCGGTGTAGTCCTTCAGGGCCTNAATGACTGCGTCGATGCTGGCCATGTCCAAATGGGTGGTGGGCTCGTCGAGTAATAAAAAATTGGGTGGGGAGAGCAGCAGCTTGACCAGGGCGAGCCGGCTCTTTTCGCCCCCGCTGAGCACCTTTACCTTCTTAAAGACATCGTCTCCCCGAAAGAGAAAGGCACCGAGCAGGGTCCGGGCATCCTGCTGATGCACCATGGGGTCGGTGTCCACCGTGGCTTCATCCACCACGCTTCGTTCGAGGTTGAGCACTTCCACCCGTTGCTGCGAGAAATAACCCACCGAGACATTGTGTCCGAGCTCGCGTTTTCCACTCTCGATGGGCACAAGCTCGGCAAGAATTTTAAGCAGGGTGGATTTGCCCGCCCCATTGGGACCGACGAGGGCGATGCGTTCCTGCTTCTCGACTTCGAGGTTGAGATCGGAATAGACAACATGATCCCCATAGGCCTGACGAACCTCACCCAGGGTAGCTACCCGCTGTCCGCTTCTGGAAGGTTGGGGAAAGGTGAAGGCAATGGTGGCGTCGGATTCCTCGGGCGGATCGATGCGTTCCATGCGCTCGAGGGTCTTGATCCGGGCCTGGGCCTGGGAGGCTTTGGATGCCTTGGCCCGGAAGCGGCGGATAAAATCCTCGTGGTGGGCGATCTCCCTTTGCTGGTTGCGGTAGGCGGCAAGGTGNTGGGCTTCCCGCTCCGCTTTTTGGGTAAGGTAACTTTCGAAGTTCCCAAGGTAGCGNCNNACCTGGCGGTTGCTGATTTCNAGGATTCCGGTGCAGATGGAATTNAGGAAGGCCCGGTCGTGGGAAATGGTCAGGACCGAGCCGGAAAATTTTGCGACCTGTTCCTGAAACCAGCCCAGGGTTTCGAGGTCGAGGTGGTTGGTGGGTTCGTCCAGCATCAGCAGGTCGGGCTCCATCACCANNAGNCGGGCGAGGTGGGCCCGCATGATCCAGCCTCCGCTGAGGGTNCGGGCNGGTTGGAGGAAATCATCCTGCTGGAAGGCGAGTCCGGAAAGNACCTTCTTNGCCTTGGCTTCGAGTGAGAACCCGTCGAGTTCNGCAAATCTTTCCTGAGCTTCGGCCCGTTCCGGGCTCTCGGGGTCGGGNTGGGCCCGCAGGGTNGCGAGAGCCTCCTTGAGCTCGGGGCTNACCGAAGTGGCGAGCTCGAGCACGGTTTCCTCCCCNGTNGGGGCNCTTTCCTGGGGGAGGTAGCCGATNCGGGTGCCCCGTTCCCATTCGATCTTTCCCTCATCCGATTCGGATTCCCCGAGCAGAATCGAGAGCAGGGTGGTCTTGCCCGCTCCATTGGGTCCGACCAGCCCCATCTTCTCCCCCCGGGCCATGCGCAGGGAAACCTCCCGAAAGAGAATTTTGGGACCGAAGCGCTTGCTNAGATGGGAAAGGGTGAGCATGGGTTGGCAGACAGGGTTGCGCATCGGTGGATTTTGGCAAAGAAATTCAACGGGTTGGAGAATTTGTCTTTTCTTGACCGACGGATGCNACTAGGGGTCGGGGATGAACTCTAACCTTTCCCGCCGTACTTTCGTAACCCACGCCGCATCCGCCGGACTCTTCGCCGGCGCATCCCTGCCCATGTTATCCGCCAAGCATCACTCGTCCGACCGATTCACGCTGGGCCTGTCCCAATATTCCCTGCGGGCTCTGTTGCGGGACGGTTCGCTTGATGCCCTCGACTTTCCCAGGTTCACCGTTGATCAGTTCGGTTTGCATGCCATCGACCTCTGGGAAGGGGGCCTGCCCAAGGATAAGNTGGATGATTCCAAGTACCTCGCGAAGATGAGAAAGAAAGCCGATCAGGCGGGGACTGACCTGTTCCTGCTGATGTCGGGAGCCCTTGACGCCTCAGAAAAGAAGCGGGAAGCAAGCACCGCCAAGATTGTGGCCTCCTTTGACCGGGCGGTACAGCTCGGAGCTCCGATGGTGCGGGTTTTCCTCAAGGCTCCGGGAACCGATCCGGTGGTTGGGCTCAAGGCAAGCGTGGAAGCCCTCAAGCCCCTCGCTGATGAGGCCGCCAAGCGCGAGCTGACCATCGCCATTGAGCCGGGCGCTTCTCCACTCAGCCAAAAAGGTGCCTTCCTTGCCAAGGTGGCAGCCAAGCTGAAGCACCCCGCCCTCGGATTGATGCCCGATTTCGGTAAGCTCAAGGACAATGTTTACAAGGGGACCGAGGCTATGCTTCCGCAGACCATCACCGTATCCTGCAAGATGCACAGTTTTGACAAGGAGGGCAACCAGCCCGATTTCGATTACCCCCGTCTGATGAAGATGATCAGGCAATCGAAATACAAAGGCATTCTGGCCATCGAATGGGAGGGCAGTGCCCTCGAACCGGTCCCCGGAGTCCTCGCTTCGAAAAAGCTCATCGAAGAGTCCCTCAAAGCTTCCTGAGCGGATGAATAGCCTCTGGCTTTACAACGAAGCCTGGCGGGATCTTCTCGCTCAGCATGTGGCCGGGGTGATCAGGAAGGAAGTATCCCAATGAGCAAACGAATCGTAGCTATGGGGGACGGGTTGTGGGATCTCTTTCCGGATGGCCCCCGCTTTGGCGGAGCCACCGCAAATTTTGCCTGCCACGCTTCCCGACTGGGCGGAGAGGTCCGCATGGTCAGTGGGGTGGGGCAGGATGAGCGGGGGAAGGATCTTCTCGCGGTTTACCGGAAGCATGGCGTGAACACGGATCTTGTCCAGGAACTAGCTGACTACCCGACGGGTACCGTCACGGTCGAGCTGGCGGAGGAAGGGTTGCCCACCTTCACCATAGGGGAAAACGCAGCCTGGGACCATTGGCAGTGGAACGAAGAAGTGGAGCAGGCGGTACGCTCCGCCGATGCCCTTTATTTCGGTACCCTCGGCCAGCGCGGTGAATCCGCGAGAGAGGGAATCCACCGGGCTTTGGCCATTGCCCGGGAACGGGGGATTCCCCGGATCCTTGACATTAACCTCAGACCCCCCTTCTTCGACGATGCTTTGATCCGCGATTCGGTTGCGGCGTGTTCCGTTCTTAAACTCAGCGACGAGGAACTTGACCGGGTGGCGGAGGCCTGTGCGATCCCATCCTCCGAATCCGAACTCGAAAGAATCAAGATGATCCGCGAGAAGTTCGGCTTACATTGGGTGGTNATGACTCAGGGGGCAGAGGGAGCCACCNTGGTTCTCGAACGAGGCTCGGCCCGGCAACCGGGGGTACCTGCGAAGGTGGTGGACACGGTGGGGGCGGGCGATTCCTTCACCGCCGCCCTGACCATTGGCCTGCTGGAGCAAAACGATCCNTCCGATATTCTCGAAACTGCCTGTCAGCTGGCTGCGGNGGTCTGTTCCCATGCCGGTGCGGTGCCCCAGTAAGCCCTTCTTTACAACGACCTTATTCCCTTATGAAAACTACCAGAAGAACCCTTCTCAAGACTGCGGCATCCANTGCTATTGCGGCCACCGCCCTGACTGCCCCCAATTCTGCCCGGGCCCAGACGCTGATGAATCAGGCCGATCCTGCATTCCGGGTCAGGAATGGACGGATCAAACAATCCATCATGGGATGGACCTTCAACCCCATGCCCACACCGGAGTTGGCCAAACTTTGCAAGGAAGTCGGACTTGTTGCGATGGAAGGCATTGCCCCGAAGCATTATCCGATGATCAGGGACCTCGGTCTGGATGTTTCCCTGGTGGGGAGCCATGGGTTTAAAACGGGTCCGGTGGATCCGGCCAATCATGAGGAATGCGTAGGGAAACTGATGGAATCCATTGAACTGTGTGCCGCTGCCGGTTACAAGCGGGTGATCACCTTTACGGGTATGAAAGCGGAGGGCATTGAGGACGAGCAGGCGGAGGAAAATTGCATTTCATGTTGGAAGAAAGTCCTTCCTTTCGCAGAGAAGAACAAGGTCACCCTTTGCCTGGAGCATTTGAATTCCCGGGACGATAGTCATCCGATGAAGGGGCACCCCGGATACTTTGGTGATGATGTCGACCATTGTGTGAAGATGATCAACAGGATTGGTTCGGAGCATTTTAAATTACTCTTCGATGTCTACCATGTTCAGGTGATGAACGGGGATGTGATTCGCCGAATTAAGCAGTACCAGGAAGTCATCGGCCACTATCATACCGCTGGAAATCCCGGCCGGGCTGAACTTGATGAGAACCAGGAAATCAATTACCCCGGGGTCATGCGGGCAATCCTCGACACTGGATTCGAGGGCTATGTCGCCCAGGAATTCATCCCAACCTGGAAGGACAAGGCCCTCGCCCTCAGACATGCTGCTGAGATCTGTGATGTCTAAAACCCGTGCGGGTTTTTCAACGATCCGAACCGATCCCTTTTACCAGTCGTCGGTGCGGAATGGACCGGCGGGTAGGCCGTCGATATTGTAGAGGTTAGCGTCCGCCGGGTTCATGGTGTAGGCGTAGCGGGCCGCCACCGGTTTCTTCACCTGCTTGGAACTCAGCACCACTTGGTCGCCCATAATCCGGGCCTTGGCCCAATGCCACTGCTTATCGGCACCGGCGATGGAGAAATGCTTCAGCGTACCGCCGGTGACCGGTTGGGTGGGGTCCAACCCGACTTTCTTACCCACCATCAGGCCCTGCCCGATGTTTTTGAAGGACAGATGAATCTTATTCCCTTTGATCTTGTGGCTATCGTACAGAGGACCCGATGCGACCATCCCTTTCTTCCCATAAGTCTGGTGAAGAGCCCACTGGGCCAGGCGTCCACCGACATCCTGCTTGTTCTTGGGGTGTATGTCACTGGGGTTATGGGCGTCGGCCAGATCGATGATCACCGCCATCCCGGTGTGTTTGAGATCAAGAGCCTGAGTCTGAGCTTCGCGGATCTTGGCCCATCCGTCACCGCCGCCGGGTCTGGACTCTTCCTTGCTCGGGTCCTTGACTTCCATCACATTGGCTTTTCTGAAGTTGCATAATTGAACCCAGTAAAATCCGAGATCGGGGTTTTGGAAGGCTTTTCTCCATCCCTGGACCAGGGCCCGTTTCTTTTGGTAATAGGTTACGCCTTCCCCGCCGTTGGATTCTCCCTGGTACCAGATCGCTCCGCGCATTGCGTAGGGCGAGAGCGGATGAACCATGGAGCGGTAAATGGCTGAGGGGGTGCCCCCACCGACTTTGGTTTCTGCGGTGTAGGCGGAGACACTCTCAGCGAGTTTGGAAAGTTCGGGAACCGACTTAAAACCATCGAGGGTGGTCCAGGGTTCGATTTTGGTCCCTCCCCAGTTCGATCCGATCAACCCGACGGGAACCCCGAGGCTGAGGTGCAGGCGACGTCCGAAGTAGTAACCGGTGGCGCTGAAGGAAGCCACGCTCTGGGGGGAGCAGACTTTCCATTCGCCTTTGCCTTCATGCTGGGGAAGGGGGTGAACGGTGTGACCGGGCACGTCAAAAAGTCGAATCTTGGGGTAGTTGGACTTGGCGATTTCCTCCTTGGGGTTGGCGCACTGGGCAACTTTCCATTCCATATTGGACTGGCCGGAGCAAATCCAGACTTCTCCGACCAATATGTTTTCCAGTTGGATTTTGTTTTTTCCCTGAACCGTGAGGGTGGCGGGGGAGGCATTGGCTTTGAGTTTGCCAAGCTTGAGCATCCAGTTGCCCTTCTTGTCCGCGGTGGTTTGCTTTTTCTGCCCGGCAAAGGAGACGGTGACTTTTTCGCCCGCATCCGCCCATCCCCAGATGGGCACTTGCAGGTCGCGTTGCAGAACCATGTGGTTGCTGAGAACGTTGGGTAAGCGGACGTCGGCGTGAGCGAGGGTGCCTGCCGAGAAAAGGGCAAGCAGGAGGATGAGTTTTGCTTTCATGAAAGAATACATTTGGGTTTTGAGTAGCAGGGGCTGATCCTTTTGGAAAAGCCGCCTTGGGAGCAACCCGAAAAATCAGTATGGAGAGAGAATAGGATGGGAGGCTTGGTCAAGCGAACCGCCTGATTAATGGAAGGTTGCCCACCGCATGAGAAATCTCTTATTCCTAGGAGATGAAGCTGATCCTCATCCTCTCTCTCGCCTTTGGAATCCTGCCTGTCTGGAGTTTTGCCAGGGAAGCGCCGAATATCCTCATCCTCCTTGCCGATGACTGCACTTACAACGACCTGCCGACTTACGGAGGGCAAAACGCCCGAACGCCTGCCATCGAAAGGCTGGCTTCGGAGGGTCTGGTTTTTAATCGGGCTTATGTCGCCTCTTCAATGTGCCAACCCTGCCGGGCAGAACTGTATTCGGGTCTGTATCCGATGAGCAANGGATGTGCCTGGAATCATTCCGGGTGCCGTCCGGAGATCACNGGGATGCCTCAGGNACTGGGTAAACTGGGTTACCGGGTTGGACTGGCAGGCAAGCGGCATATCCGGCCGGAGAGCGTATTCCCCTTCGAGCCGGTTGCCGGTTTCGACCCCAATTGCGTACGCAACCCCACGCAGGAGCACGACCTCGAACCGGCCCGTGCCTTCATGAATCGAAAGGGGGACCAACNCTTTTGCCTGGTGGTGGCTCTGACCGAGCCTCATGTTCCCTGGGTGATGGGGGACTCCTCGAAGTATCCCNCGGGCAAGCTGAAGCTTCCTCCCAACATCGCGGACACCCCCCGTACCCGGGAGGACTTTTCCAAATACCTTGCCGAGATCACCTACATGGACCGACAGATCGGAGACATCCTCAAGGTTTTGGAAGGAACCGGTAAGAGTCAGGATACGCTGGTGCTCTTCAGTTCGGAACAGGGATCCCAGTTCCCCGGATGTAAATGGACGACCTGGGACACGGGTTTGCATACCGCCCTGATCGCCCGCTGGCCGGGGAGAGTTGAGCCGGGCAGGCGAACCAATGCCCTGGTCCAGTATGCGGATATCCTGCCCACGCTGATGGATCTGGCCGGTGGTTCGCTCAAGGGGTTCGAGGGATCGAGTTTTGCCGGGGTTTTGAAGGGGGAAAGCAAGGTGCACCGATCCTATGTTTATGGGATGCATAACAACTTTCCGGAGGGACCGCCTTATCCAACCCGGACAATTTCGGATGGTACTTATCGCCTGGTTCTCAACCTCTCTCCGGATGAAATGTTCATTGAGAAACACCTGATGGGGCTGAAGGGAAATGCAGTGCTGAATAACCCCTACTGGGCAACCTGGGTGCGTGATGCCTGGACCAAGCCCGAGATTTACCGACTGGTCAAGCGTTACCAGGTTCGTCCGCCGAAGAGCCTCTATCACACCAGTGAGGATCCTTACGAGATGAACGACCTGGCCGGGGACCCTGGGCACCAGGCTAAACTCAGAGCCCTGGAAACCGAACTGCGAGCCTGGATGAGGGAACAGAAGGAC
>NHCT01000023.1:1270-19216 GCA_002167605.1 Verrucomicrobia bacterium TMED40
TTAAGNGANCTGNTNGCTNATGGANGNNACCTCGACNACTCCNTCCTTGGTNGGCCANGCCGCAAAGGCATTGGTTTGCCAAGCATTGCTTGTGGGGTTCATGTCTTCGCCNGGGTTGTTGGCCACATCGATCAGATCNNNGGAACTGGCAAGCATGATATTGGTCGCNTCNGANTNCGAGGTGACCANCTCNACTCCNCTAGCCCCAAATTTCAACCACTGGTTCGAAGACCAGGANGTNTCNTGCTCCAAGNCACCCGTACTCGAATTNAGAATNTAACGTTTGCTGGCTTGGGCCACTNNNGAGGAAGNNGTTCCNGAAAAACTGAAGGCGAGGTAACCGGNCTCGGTGNATTCAGTAAGATCAACTGCTTTGATGCGGCTNANNTGAAGGGAGNTCGCNGNNCTNGNNCCGTTGCTTGAGTTGCTGTCAATTCCATAGTAAATCATCAACTCCGGCCGCAAAGTGTACTCACCAGTAAGAGAGTCAGCGGATAAGGTTTCGATAGTGACATCCTGCATCTGGAACATGGAACGGAGAACTTTACCGTAGGTGGCGGATGAATCGGTCAGCGAACTTACGCTGACGACTTCCAAGCCTTCCATGGTTCCGCTGGTCACGGACAGGCAGTATTGTTTCGTATCGGCATCAAGGATAACCACATGAGCCCGGTTCTCGATGGCGGAAATCGCTTGCGGGGTCCAACTCTTGGTAAAAGAACGGTCGAGAATCTGTACGAAAGGAGCGGGTCCATAAAAATCAGCACCCGGAAGCATCGAGCCAATCAGTAAAGCCGAGCAGATTGAAGAATAGTTGATTAGTTTGTGCATAGTAAGCTGAATGCAAATGGTTGATAACAAAATGCAGTAATTGTCAACTACCCTAGGTACTGCGTTTAAAATCCCAAACGCAAATCCCCTTTTGAAAGGGTTCTTCCAACTGGTTATCTTCCGACTCGGCGTTGCCCGGGGCGACGACGGCGGTTGCGGTTGCTGCCGCCTCCACCCTCTGGACGACTTTGTCCGTGAGGATTAAAACCCTGCCCACGCTTGGGGTGATCGGATGCCGGTGGACGTTCCGCTTTCGCATCAAACCCTTGTGGGCGGACCAAGGCAATTTTTCTCTTAATCAAACGTTCCAAAGTTCTCAGGGGGCCGTGGTCATCAGAAGTGATAAAGCTGATGGCTTTGCCAACCGCGTTGGCCCGACCGGTTCTGCCGATGCGATGAACATAATCCTCGGCGTGCGGAGGGAAATCAAAATTAATCACATGGGTNATACCTTCGACATCAATTCCACGGGCGGCAATATCGGTGGCCACAAGCACGCGGGTCTTGCCGTCCTTAAAATCCTGCAGGGCACGGGCCCGTTGGTTTTGGCTGCGGTTGGAGTGAATCGCACCGGAAGGAATTTTGGATCGGGACAACTGTTTGGCCACCCGGTCCGCTCCGTACTTGGTCCGAGTGAAGACGAGTACAGAATACAAAGCATTGTCCTGTAAAAGATGCTTCAGGAGATGGATCTTCTGCGACTTGGTAACTTCGTGAAGGCTTTGCTCGACCGTATCCGCCGGATTCGAACGTCTTCCGATTTCCACCTTTCTTGGTTTGAATTGAAATTCCTTTGTGAGCTTCTCGATCGGACGGGAAAGTGTAGCTGAGAAAAGCAGAGTTTGCCGGCTTTTTCTGGGCAAGTCCTTGACGATCCGTCGGATGTTGGGCAGGAAGCCCATGTCGAGCATGCGNTCCGCTTCATCAAGCACTAAAAATTCGAGACCCGAGAAATCAGCACAACCCTGTTCCATCAAATCCATCAGGCGACCGGGGGTGGCAATGACCAATTCGTACCCGTTGCGCAGGGCCTGTTTTTGCGGCCCCTCCCCGACTCCGCCGTAAACAGTGGCGACCTTCAAGGGAAGATGCTTGGCGTAGGCTCTGACGTTGTCATGAATCTGAACGACCAGTTCACGAGTTGGAGAGATCACCAGAGCCCGGGTTTGGCGGCGGCGACCTCCTTCGCTATTCAGACGCTCGAGGGTCTGCAGCATTGGCAAGGTAAAGGCAGCGGTCTTTCCGGTACCGGTTTGGGCAATCCCGGTTAAGTCATGCCCCTCGAGGATCTGGGGAATGGCTTCTTTTTGAATGGGAGTGGGTTCGGTGTACCCGGACTCCTTGATGGATTGCAAAAGTTTAGGCCCAAGGCCAAGTGATTCAAATGACATTGGGTNAGGGTATTGATTTTCGNAGCGGTGGCGAACTTATTCACAAACAATTCACAGGGCATCCACAAGAAGTTCGCAAATCCAAATCATCAGGTTGGATTGAAGCTTTTCGTTAAATTGGGACCCATGAACATCTCGCATGTGCCGAATCTCAGCAAAACTATCCTTACATTTGAAAGCTTTTTAGCGAGCATTCTCGTAATTGTACATTTTTAACTCCCACTCATTCGTTGGCACGAGACTTGCAAACTCTCTGATTAAATCACCTAAACTCAGGGCAAGGATCCACATCACCGTGCTTTCGTGTCCCCAATACTGATCAGTATATTATTCAAATTATGAGAGCCTACCGCATTTTACCAAACCTCTTGCTTGCCCTTCTCACTTTTTACTTTTTTTCATGTGGAGGAGCGGAAACCGAAACCGCTGAACCNGAAGAGTCTTCAGCAGTTGAAATTGCAGCACCGGAACCAGAGCCCGAACCCGCTCCTGCACCTGCTCCCGAACCGACACCTGCACCTGAACCGACACCTGCACCTGAACCTGAACCGGAACCGGAATCCAGTGCCCTCAAGATTGGCTACAGCGATTGGCCTGGTTGGGTAGCCTGGGAAATCGCCATCCAAAAGAAATGGTTTGAAGATGAAGGTGTGGATGTAGAGTTTTTATGGTTTGATTATGTGGCCTCGATGGATGCCTATGTCGCCGGGCAAGTNGATGCCGTGTGCATGACCAATGGAGACGCNTTGGTTACCGGNGCAACCGGAAAACCNTCNGTAGGNATTATTGTAAANGATTATTCCAACGGNAACGANATGGTNGTGGCNAAGCCCGGAATCGAATCAGTCGCTGANCTCAAAGGNAANACTGTCGGNGTTGAGGAAGGNTTCGTTTGTCATCTCCTTCTCCTCAAGGCACTCGAAGANAACGGTATGTCNGCNGATGATATAACCATTGTAAACACCCCGACAGATGAGACCGCACAAGTACTAGCATCCGGAGATGTNGACGCNATCGCNGCCTGGCAACCCAATTCCGGACAAGCTCTGAAGAGTGTNCCNGGATCCAAGCCTATCTTTACCTCCGCAGATGCTCCGGGCATCATTTACGATTTGCTCTGTGTTTCTTCNGAGAGTTTGGAGGCACGCAAAGANGATTGGGCTAAAGTCGTGATGGTCTGGTATAGNATCGTAGATTANCTTGCGGAAGAGGAAAACATGGACGAAGCTCTGAAAATTCTTTCTGCACGAGTATCCCTCAANCCCGAGGAATACGAGCCCTTCTTTCAAGGTACAAAAATNCTTAGCNTAGATGAAGCCCTTGGGTTCTGGGCGAAGGGGGACGGATTGGATTCGGTCTATGGATCCACTGACATTGTGGATGACTTTAATGTGAAATTTGAGGTGTACGAGGAGCCTTTGGACACGGAAAAATACCTTGACCCATCTTTNACTGAAGCGTTTGCAGACTTTTTCAAGTAAGTTGCCTTGCTTGCCTCAGCGGCTGCAAGCAAGAACGAACTGCTTTGACCNGTAGTTCGCTTTGCCCTCTTCCTCGCTGATGTCGAAAGAAATGATTAAACGCCAAAACCGNTGGTTTGGCATACGCACGGATTTAAGTCCATCAAGGCAAACTCTGCTAACTNTAGCTTCCTTTTGTCTGCCGATTCTATTATGGATCACAGTTAGTTATGTCCCCTTTATATGGCATCCGGACATCAAACTNGAGATCTCCGCCGATCGNGTTGGGGTANCCACGGTCTTCACNGCNGGAGATCGGGTAAGCAAGGAATATTTCCCGACTTTCGCAGAGGCGGTACGCGAGGAAAACCGNGNGATTTTGGAAGCTCGTNAGAGTAACCAACCCAAGACCGGTTCACGGCGAGATAACCTNAAGAAGCTTAGGCACCTTGCTCCCTTNGGGGTNGCCAACGGTTGGCTTGAAAACGACCANCGTCAAGATGACAAAAAGCTTTATGNTATTTGGAAAGGNTTGGCGGAAGGAACCCTATCTTCTTCCGCCATNTCCCTGAGTCTTGAAAACTTGGAAGTGATTCAGGAAAACTGGCGNACCTTATCCGCTGCTACCTCCCAGTACGACACNAAGCTTTACCCTACGGAGGCTCTGCTTAAATTGGTCCCTCAGGGCNTCCCCTCCAACCCGGTCTATCTTCCCGCTCCGCACGAGGTGATCGCCGCAGGGTGGCGCGATTTCACCACCAAACCNGAAAACAATATGCCCACNATGTTGGAAAGATACAGGCACTCCCTGAGTGTGGTATTTTGGGGCTTTGNTTATTCCTGCCTTTTGGGTGTTCCGTTGGCTATCTTGTGCGGATCCTTTGACTTCTTTGCCAAACTCCACGAACCCTTCGTGGATTTTTTCCGATACATGCCTGCACCNACNTTCAGTGTTCTCTTTGTGGCTTTTTTGGGAACCGCGGACGCNCCCAANATCATGNTGGTNTTCGTCGGCACCTTCTTCCAGTTGGTCTTGGTGGTCGCTAATACCACGCGGATGTTGGAAAAGTCATTATTGGAAGCGGCCCAAACCCTTGGAGCTAACCGCAGGCAGTTACTTGGCCGGATTATTCTTCCCGGAGTTCTGCCCAAACTCTACAATGACTTACGGATTCTGCTGGGCTGGGCCTGGACCTGGCTCGTCATTGCCGAACTGATCGGAGAAAAGACTGGACTTACCGGCTTTATCGATACGCAAGGCACCCGATACAATTTTGATCGNGTCTTTCCGATTATCATCCTTATCGGGCTGACTGGTTTTTTTACTGACCGTTTGCTTTTCGGGCTTCGCAACCTGCTCTTTCCCTGGACTGAAGAAGCCCGTAATTCCCCTAGAGGGTTTCTTGCTAAAACTTACCTCTGGTTCGCAGACCATTCCGCTTACCACGGGCAACCCAAATCATGAGTAACTCGGTTGAGCTACCCTCCTACAAGGAGCAAAACGAAAGGGTCGCCAGCCGGTTCCGCGAACTTCACCAACGGCCGGTGAAGCTCCGGGTGGAGGGCTTAAGCAAAACCTTTNAAACTCCGAAGGGACAGATTCNGGCTTTGCATGAGCTGAGCTTTGACATTCANCGTCGCGAATTCATCACCGTGATCGGTCCATCCGGNTGCGGNAAAACTACCCTCATTCGCATTCTCGCGGGTTTGGATTTCCCNACCTCCGGGCAGGTTCTGCTCAAAGGAAAAAAGGTGGATGGNCCNAGTGCCGANCAAGGTATGGTNTTTCAGGATTATACCTTGTTTCCCTGGTTAACGGTAAAGAAAAACNTAATGTTTGGATTGGAGGTCAAGGGANTTGGCCGGATGAGAGCGGAGGCAGAGGCCAGCGAATGGCTGGAAATGGTTGGCTTATCCAAATTCGCGGAGGTCTANCCNAGCCAACTTTCGGGGGGCATGAAACAGCGNGTGGCGATCGCNCGCTCCTTGGCCAACCNGCCTGAGATTTTGCTCCTCGACGAACCGTTTGGTGCCCTGGACGCCCAGACCCGTTCATCCATGCAGGCCTATCTTCTAAGCATTTGGAGAAATGTGGACGTTACGATCTTCTTCGTCACCCACGACTTGGACGAAGCCATTTATTTATCCGATCGCATTTTGGTTTTACGAGCAAATCCCGGAGAAATAGACGAGTTGATCGAAGTACCGGTACCCCGCCCCAGAGATCCAAATCAATTTCTCTCTCCTGAGTTCCTCGCGACCAAAAAGCGACTGGAAGAATTGATTCGCCCATCGGAGTCCAAACAAAACGAACCAATGCCTATGATACGCTTGACTGAAGTGGGAGATGAAGTGGAATGAAAACGATGAATCCAGTAAAAAGTATCCCATGAACCCTCCTCCACCCGGTGAACTTCTCTATGAGGTCGAACTGACCGGGGCGGGCATGTGGTCCAAGATTATAAGCCGTGGGAAAATTCTACGNATCGAGGACCTCAAGGGGGGNGCCAATGTGGGNATGTTGCTTTACAATGGACATGAAAAGCTCGAACGCTACAACATGCCGGACACCCTCAAAGGCCAACAAATTTTTTATTTACGCTCGCCCTATTGCCTGCATTCCGACATGGGACGCCTGCTTTGCTCGATCACCGCGGACAGTTGCGGTTGGCATGACACGGTCTGCGGCTTTTCCGATGCCGAGCAAGTGAAGGAGAAATTTGGAGGCAAGTCCTTTCAAGATGCGGGTAATCACTGGCACCAAAACGGNCGGGACTGCTTCCTTACCGAGTTGGGCAAGTGGGGGCTGGGCGAACGGGACTTGGTCCCCAACCTGAACTGGTTCAGCAAGGTGGTCAGCGATTCTGAAGGAAACTTGCACTTCGTCCCTAACCACAGCCAAGCTGGAGATTATGTGGAACTGCGAATGGAAACCGATGTTCTCATTGTGTTGAACACGTGCAGCCACCCCATGAACCCAAACAACACGTACCAAAATCGGCCGGTCAAGCTAAGCGTATTTTCCGGAGAGCCACCCAGTCCCGAAGACCCTTCTCTTCAGGTATGCCCGGAAAACCAACGAGCTTTTCGCAACACCGACGATTACCATAAGTTGCGATTTTAACCATGATGGAAATGATCGAAAGCGAACTGGATCCTCAANCCGCCGGGTACACCCAGGTGATTGATGCGGGAGACCATTGGATGCATTGCCTGGAAAAGGGCCAAGTTTTGAGAATCCTTGATCTCGAAGGAAATCAGGCGGTGGATACCCTGTTTTACAACGCTGATGATCCAGCCGACCGCTACAGTGCGAGCGATACCATTCAGGGACAGGGGAAGCTCTACCTGACCACCGGTTCGAAGTTGCTTTCCCAGCGCAAGACCCATCTTCTTACCATCACCGCGGATACCTGCGGACGCCATGACACCCTGGGAGGAGCATGCTCCAGGGAAAGCAACACGATGCGCTATTCCCTCGATAAAGAGCACTTGCATGCTTGCCGGGACAGCTTTCTGAGAGGCTTGCAGGATTGGAGTCCGGATTTGGGGAAGCGGGACCTGCCCTGCAACATTAATTTCTTCATGAATGTACCTGTTACTCCGGAGGGACAACTGACCTTCGAGGATGGCATTTCTGCACCGGGTCGTTATGTGGAGATGCGNGCGGAAACGAACNTGCTCTGCCTGATTTCCAACTGCCCGCAAATCAACAACCCCTGCAACGCCTACAACCCCACCCCGGTTCAGGTATTTATCTGGTAAATCGATGGCGTTCTTNAAGCGCATCCTGATCGCAAACCGTGGAGAAATTGCGGTTCGAATTATCCGNACCGCAAAAAGAATGGGTTTGGAAACGGTNNCGGTTTTTTCGGAGGCCGACCGCGGAGCTCCTCATGTTCGCTTNGCCGACTTTGCTCATTGCATCGGAGACTCCCCGGTTGATCAAAGCTATCTGGTAACGGAAAAAATCTTGCAAGTTGCCAAAGATTTTCACGCTGAAGCGATACATCCCGGCTATGGCTTATTGAGCGAGGATCCTACATTTGCCGAGGCATGCGAAATTCAGAACCTGATTTTCATCGGTCCCTCCGCGGATCATCTCCGGGAGTTTGGCTTGAAACANCGAGCCCGGACTCTCGCCCAACAATCCGGTGCCCCACTCCCACCGGGTTCNGGTTTNCTTGAGGATCCNGATCAGGCGATACGCGAAGCGGAAAGAACAGGATACCCGGTGATGCTNAAAAGCACGGCAGGAGGAGGCGGAATCGGAATGGCTCTCTGCTCAGNNAGCGACGAACTNAAGGAAGCNATGGAAAGAGTNCGGAGACTCGCTCAGTCCAACTTTGGCAATACTGGAGTTTTCCTTGAGAAATATTTNATGCGTGCCCGCCACCTCGAAGTACAAATCTTTGGGGATGGACAGGGGGCTGCCCGATCGCTGGGTGTGAGGGACTGTTCGTCCCAGCGACGCAACCAAAAGGTAATCGAAGAAACACCTCCNANCGGGGTNCCNCCNCAAACCCTCAAGGCNATNGAGGACTGTGCGGTCACGCTCGCCCAAAGCGTCCAATACCGCTCCGCAGGAACAGTTGAGTTTCTCTACGACGAGAAGGAGGGAGATTTCTTTTTTCTCGAGGTCAACACCCGCTTACAAGTGGAGCACGGGGTGACCGAATTGGTCAGGGAAATTGATTTGGTGGAATGGATGATTCGCTTGGCTGCCGGAGACTATGGGATGTTTAAAGAAGACCTGAACCCAATTCGCGGACACGCGGCCCAGGCAAGAATTTATGCGGAAAACCCCGAACGGAATTTTGAACCCTGTAGCGGGCTGATCACGCAAGTCTGCCTCCCCAAGAATGCTCGCTGGGACGGCTGGATCGAAAATGGGACCGAAGTCAGTCCTTTTTATGATCCCTTGCTGGGCAAGGTTTTGGTTCACGGAAAAGATCGAGAGGATACCGTTCGCAAACTTCAGCAAGCCTTGTCTGAAACTGAAATTCACGGTATCCAAACCAACCTCGGATACCTGAGGCAATGGGTAAGCGGGCCTTGGTCGAAATCCTCGCCCGTCAACACCAGCAGCTTGGAAAATTTTGCCTTTCGAACCGAAACCATCGAGGTGCTCAGAGGGGGGACACAAACCACGATACAGGACTATCCCGGCCGCTTGGGCTATTGGGAAGTGGGTGTGCCTCCTTCCGGTCCGATGGATAGTTTCTCCTTTCGCTTGGCCAATCGGATTGTGGGGAACAGGGAGAATGCAGCTGGTCTGGAAATTACCGCCAATGGCCCCAAGCTCAAGTTCAACCGTTCCTGCCAAGCGGCAATCTGCGGAGCTTCGGGAGAATTCCGCCTGAACAACGAATCCGCACCCCATGGCCAAGTCTTCGATGTGACCGAAGGGGACGAGCTTGATTTTGGCCGGATCCAACCGGATGGCATGCGTTCCTATCTTGCGGTATCCGGCGGATTCGCGATCCCCGGTTATTTGGGAAGCAAATCAACTTTCACCCTCGGAAAGTTTGGTGGACATTGCGGACGGGCTTTGCGGACCGGGGATCTTCTCTCCTTGGAGGAATGCTCTTCCGAGCGAAAACCCTTCCCTTACCGGCTTGAAACTCTACCCAAGATCACAAGCAATTGGACCCTCAAAGTTCTTTATGGCCCGCATGGGTCTCCCGATTTTTTCATTGGCTCGTATATGAAGTTGTTCTTTGCCGAGAAGTGGGAGGTTCATTATAATTCTGACCGAACCGGAATCAGGCTGATGGGACCTAAACCGCAATGGGCCCGAGCGGACGGTGGGGAAGCCGGACTCCACCCCTCCAACCTTCACGACAACCCCTATGCGGTGGGGGCCGTCGATTTCACCGGTGACATGCCGGTGATTCTCGGACCCGATGGNCCCAGTCTTGGAGGCTTTGTTTGCCCGGCCACCGTAGCCACGGTTGACCTTTGGAAGCTCGGACAACTTAAGCCGGGCGACACGGTTCGCTTTCAATTAATTACTCACGATGAATCCATTGAGGCTTTGCAAGCTCAGGAAGATTTTTTAATCGGTGGGAAGGAGGCTCCGCAGTTCGTGTCAAAATCAGGAGGGAATTTTTCAGAGAAGGAATGCATTCTGGAAACCGGAGTAGCCCAAGGAGGCCCTTGGGTTATCCGCCAGTCGGGGGACCAAAACCTGCTGATCGAATGGGGCGAACCGGTTCTGGACTTGCGACTCCGGTTCCAAGTCCACCTGCTTCACCAGCGAATGCAAGACGAACGGATTTCGGGTATCCTCGACCTGACGCCGGGTATCCGTTCCCTGCAGGTTCATTACGAACCGGTCCCCGGTGCTCGGGAAAGAATGCTCCAATGGATTATCTCTCACCTGAACGGCATCGAACAGGGAAAACCGAATACAGTTCCGTCCAGAATCGTCTGGCTACCTCTTTCCTGGGACGATCCCAGCACCCGCTTGGCCGTGGAAAAATATCAGCAATCCGTTCGCCAGGATGCACCCTGGTGTCCGGACAACATCGAATTCATTCGAAGGGTCAACGGGTTACCGAACCTTGAACAGGTAAAACGCATTGCCTATGATGCAAGCTATGTGGTGCTTGGGCTTGGAGATGTCTACCTGGGTGCCCCGGTTGCGACTCCTCTGGACCCCCGTCATCGACTGGTCACCACCAAGTACAACCCAGCCCGAACTTGGACTCCGGAGAACGCAGTGGGCATTGGCGGTGCCTACCTCTGCGTGTATGGCATGGAAGGGCCCGGAGGCTATCAATTGATGGGTAAGACCCTGCAAATGTGGAACCGGTATGGAAAGGTGGAAGCTTTCGCTGAGGGCAAGCCCTGGCTTCTTCGCTTCTTTGATCAAATTCGATTCTACCCGGTATCCGCTGAGGAACTGGGGGTCATCCGAAGGGATTTCCCCTTGGGTAGATACACCTTAAAAACGGAAGAGACCACTTTTGACCTCGAGGAATACCAAGCGTTTCTTAAGGAAAATGAAAGGGCAATTGCACAATTCAAAACCACCCAGACCAAGGCTTTCCAGGAAGAGCGGGCCAAGTGGAAGGAAGATGAAGANGAAGCGAAAGANCAGACGATANNANCGACTGAGACCTTAGCGGCCCAAATCCCCGAAGGAACTGTGGGGGTGGAAAGTCTGGTGTCCGGAAACCTTTGGAAATGGAGGGTCCAAGAAGGAGACCAAGTGGAAAGCGGACAATGTCTGGGGATCATCGAATCGATGAAAATGGAAATCTCCCTCGATTGTCCGGATGACGGCACCGTTCATTCCCTCCTCAAACCCGAAGGTGAACGCGTCAGNCCCGGCGAAAATCTCTTACTNATCGAAACGCGATCCTGAATCATGAACCTACAGGGCATTCATCAATTGAAGGAACAATTCGAACGGGGGACACTGACCCCAACCGAGTTGGTGAAGCAAATAGGGCGGAAGCTCGACAACGAGGACCCGGCAATTTGGATTCATCGAATATCCCACGAATCTTTACTAGAAAGGGCCAGGGATTTGGAAAAGACTTCGCCCAAGGAACTTCCGCTTTACGGCATTCCGTTTGCGGTCAAGGACAACATCGATATTGCCGGTTGTCCGACTTCTGCGGGATGCCCCGATTTCACTTACCTGGCCAAAGAGCATGCCACAGTAGTGAAACTTTTGCTGGAAGCTGGAGGCTTGCTCATTGGGAAGACCAACATGGATCAGTTTGCCACGGGCTTGGTCGGAACCCGGTCGCCTTACGGAGTTCCGGGAAATGCCTTTGATTCATCCTACATTCCCGGAGGGTCGAGTTCGGGCTCGGCCGTTGCCGTGGCCAAGGGTTTGGTTGCCTTTTCTCTGGGCACCGACACCGCGGGTTCGGGCCGGGTTCCAGCTTCCTTTCAGAATCTGCTCGGATTCAAACCCACCCGTGGAAAACTGAGTTGTCAGGGTGTCGTGCCCGCCTGCCGGAGCCTGGATTGCGTATCCATTTTTGGGTTGCAGGTAGAGGACCTCTCGATCGTCGAAAAAATTCTTGCGATGCCCGACCCCAAAGATCCCTACTCACGCAAGGCTCCTGAGTTTGCTTCTACCCAGCAGAGGGAAGTGCCTAAGGTCGCTCTTCTGCCCCCCCATCAACTTGAATTCTTTGGGGATGAATTGGCTCAAAAAGCTTACCAAGAAAGCCTAGAAGTTCTTAGCCAATCCGGTTTGGAACTTGAGGTCTTTGATATGAGTCCTTTTCTCGAAGCAGCCGGACTCCTCTATGGAGGTCCCTGGGTGGCGGAAAGGTACCTTGCCTGTAATCCCTTGATCGAGCAGTCTCCCGAATCCTTTCAACCTGAAACCCTTGAGGTGATCAAGGGAGGAAAAGAATCCTTGGCTTTGGATGCATTTGAAGCCCAGTACCAGTTGGCCGAGTACCGCAGGCAAACCGAGTCCGTTTGGGAAAGCTTTGACTTTTTGGCTCTACCCACCACTGGGACGATCTTCACCCAAGAAGAAATTGCCAAAGATCCAATTGGCTTAAACTCCAAGCTCGGGCACTACACCAATTTCATGAACTTGCTCGATCTGTGCGGATGCGCCGTGCCCACTGCTTTCAGAAAGGACGGTTTGCCAACCGGCCTCACCCTGGCGGCCCCTGCGTTCCACGACCAGGCGGTCCTGAAATGGGCTGGGCGGATTCACCAGGCAGCTCAGACCGGAGCAGGTTTGGATCGAAGCTTTGTGCCTGAGCCATTGACTACCGTAGAAACAGATTTGTTCCTGGATCTTTTTGTATGCGGAGCCCACATGAAGGGCTTGCCCCTGAATCGCCAATTGGCCGATCTGGGATCTGAGTTTCTCCGAACAACGGACACTGCACCCACCTACCGGTTGTATGTCCTGCCCTCTACGCAAGGCTTACCCGAACGCCCTGGGTTAGTTCGCTGCTCAGCAAAGACCCAGCCAATTCGAGGAGAAATTTGGCGAATGCCTGAGAGAAACTTTGGGGCTTTCATGAAAAAGATTCTATATCCACTGGGCATATCTCAGGTTCTCCTTCGGGATGGGTCCTCCGTTTATGGATTCTGCTGTGATGCAAGCGGAGTCAATGGCTGTAAGGAAATCACCGAACTGGGCGGTTGGCGAGCCCACTTGGAGCAAGACGCCTAGCTTCAGGTAAGGCTACATGTTCAAGCTTGAAGGGCAGGCTTCCCCAAAGGCTTCTAGCTTTGTTCTGACTCCTTTGGTTGGCTCAACTGAAAATAATCCATCAGGGAAACCACTACGGTGTGGGGTAAGGTCAGGATGGAAATGCCCAGCATGGCTTTGCCCAGCCAGTCCAATTGAATTCCCCGGAAGGAGAGCGGCAGAGCAAGCAGAAACCACAAACCAACCAGNGCGAGCACCGTCATCAATCCGCTNATTTGAATCCAGCGAACCTTGAGCCTCAGGTAGGTCCCCTTGAGCAGGCTTCGCTTCCCTGACTCATCCATCCAAAGAATGCGAAGCCCATGGCGCAAACTGTGCCAAAGTGCGAAGTAGGTACCCAGTGCCCATAAGGTCGGCACAAAGAGAAACCAAGCCAACANAAAGAGGGCTTCAAAGGCATCGAAGCGGAGNGCCCTTCCCTCCCCTTCTTCTAGTTGAGGAAGGGACAAACAGATTTGCAGGACGGTCAGAACGAGAGGCACGAGCAGAAAGAAAAGTGGGTTTTGTGAAATCCAAGACAGATCGTAGTCGACCTGGCCGCCTTGCCTGATCATAGACTCCAAGAATTCCCGATAGGTTTCATTGCCAAAGTATCCGGGTAATAAAATGGGAATACTTCCCCGCGAAAGAATGTGCAGGGCTTTGAGAAGTGCGGATCGCTCGAGATAACCGGCACGGTGTAACTTAACCGTCAGGTAGCGGTCACCCTGCCCCCAGTGAAAGATCGTAATACCCAGGAAGAAGAGAGCGCAAGGAAGGGGCTGAACATGCCAACAAGCTAAGTAAATTAAAGAAAGAATCGGGTAAAGCAAGAGCGTGCCTATTTTGAAAGTCCAGGAGCTGTCCCGGACCATTCCCCAGATGAGAAGATGATCCGCTCCCCCATGAGGCATGCCGAAGACAAAGAGGCTCAGGTAGAGGGGCAGGAGTTGGTAGGCCAACGGCCAATCCGAACTCAAGTAACCCAAGATGCTCATAGGGATCAGCAAGGCCAGAGTAAGCTTGGTTAAACCCAGGGAGTAGGACTTGGGCAAGGAATCAGCCGATGTTGCCTCGAAAGGCATGGGGTTCCATTCGATGAGCTTCATACTGAGGAAATCTTCCAAGCCCGCCAGAGACTGAGTCCCTGCAAAACAAAAAGGTTAGTCAAGGCAAAGAAAAGCGCTTCTTCCACGGGTAGGTTCCCCAGTTCCCACCCACTTCTCGTGGAAAGGGTCAGGGACCAAATCCCCTGGGAAATCGCAAAAGAATCAGCGAGGCAAAGATAGAGGGTAAACCCAACCCATAGAGGTGCCCAGCTCTTAAGAGACTGCCTAAGGGCTCGGGCACCCAGGCTCCACTGGAGAGCAAGAGGAGGAAACGCCCATACTAAAATAAGTCCGGCATAGGTCCCTGACTCCAGAGTCAGGCAGTAAGAACCGAAGATTCCGATGGCCAATGCGAGAAGCAATCCCTTTGCAGAAAAGCTCAGGCCCTCCTGGTTATTTTTTGGCAAGTTCATTGACCAAAGTGTTCCGGCAAGCAGAGTTTGCATGATCATAAAACCGTACTCCTCAATAGGCACATAGCCAAGGGTTCCCAAGACCACGCCCTCGGGGTAACTCCAAACCCCACGCATGATGAGATAATTATCCCATGGCGTGGTGTAGATCAGAGCAACAGCTCCCATCAGAACAATCCCAGTGAGGTTAAGTCGATCCAATCTCTTTTTTCTATGAGCCACCAGGAACAATCCGACCAAAGGAATACCCACAAAGAGCAAAAGGAATTCCAGGTAGGTCATGATGATCGAGGAAGGAACGCTCGACCCAAACTCGGTAAAAGAATTCTTAGTTTCTTTCCGCTCTTCACCACCGCCCTTTCAGAATGATAAATGGCTGGATCATTTCGAATGAGCTCACCTATTTCACGGTACATTCTACCCGCCCAGCGCACCACGATTCGCATTCTGAAGGGAAGATAGCCAATACCTGCCTCTCCGCTCGCATAGCGTGCTTCAGCCAAGCTGAGCAAACGACGCTTCACCGATACAGTCTCTTCGATCCACTTCGAATCCTTGGAAAGTAAATCGGAAACGGAAGGCGAGGTGCCAAAAAAGTCGGCAGGTAGATAAATCCTGTCGTTCTCGGCATCCTCCCGAACATCGCGACAGATGTTGGTGAGTTGCATGGCAATGCCAAGGTCGTCAGCATGTTGAAGAGCATCGGGGTCCGTGACCCCGAAGATCGGACAGGTCATCAGGCCGATGGTACCGGCCACACCATGACAATACTCGAGAAGTTCCGCTTCGGACTTGATCCTGACCCCATCCAGTTCCCTGAGCATCGCATCCATTAACTCGGTCAAAGGACGTGAATCCAAGCCCCACTGGGCTTGCAAAAAGCGATAGTGATCCAACAATTCGTGCGGTCGGTGTTCCGACCAGTATTGCCTGGCTTCTCTCAACTTTTCTCCGTGCCCTTCATCCGCCCAATCATCCAAAGTCCGGCAGACATAATAGAGCCTAAAAATAGCTTCGGCCCTCTCTTTGGGCAGAAGTAAGGATGCCAAGGAAAAGGTCCGGCTCTTGGAACGAAAGATTTTTTGAAAGGCATCCTCATCTCCCACCCGGGAAGGAGGCACCAACTTTTCAACCACACGGGCCGAGGAGACCACACCGGGAACGCCCGCTCCCGGATGGGTGCCTGCTCCACAAAAATAAAGATTCTCAAGTTCCTCCGATTGGTTATGAAACCGAAACCATGCGGATTGCCGAAAGAGTGGAGCAATTGAAAAACCACTACCCCAGAGAGTATTGAACTTACTTTCGAAATCATCAGGAGTCACGAAATGCGAAACNTCCAGGCAGTCTCCAAGACCAGGCAGCAAAGTATCCTCCAGTTGTTTTTGCACCTGCAAACGTATCCGTTCACCCGCTTCCACCCAGTCCACTTTGGCCAGTTTGTTGGGCACCGGAGCCAATACATAAAAAGCATCCCCGCCCTCGGGTGCCATCGAAGAATCGGTCGCTGCCGGTCGATGCAGGTAAAGGCTTAGGTCATCGGATAGGATCTTACGGTCATAGATATCNTCAAGCAATTCCTTGAAAACTTTACCCATGATGATCGTATGATGNTCGACATCTGGGTACCTGCGGTTAGTCCCAAAATACCAGACAAACAAGCCCATCGAGAAAGACAGGCGCTTCAACCTTCGGTCGGTCCATTTCGATCGGTGCCGGGCATCGATCAGGTCGCGGTAGACCTTGGGAGGATCGGCGTCAAAGACAACGAGGTCCGCCAACATCTCCTCACCGTTTTCTAATTCTATGCCAATGGCTTTTTTACCCTCCACCATGACTTTGCTTACCTGCCGGTTAAGCTCTAGAGTCACTCCCACCTCGTGCATGAGTTTCACCAATGCTTGCACCAGGGCTCCCGTTCCACCTTTGGGAAACCAGACGCCCCACTTTCTCTCCAAGTAATGAATCAAACAGTAAATGGATGTGGTTTGCATGGGGTTCCCCCCAACCAAAAGCGGATGAATGCTAAAGGCTCTGCGTAAACGATCGTCCTTGAGAAATTTTCCCACCAGTGAATACACCGAGAGGTAGCTTTTCAGTACAAGTAAAGCGGGCACCTGCATAAGCATGGTTCCGAATCTGTGAAAAGGCTGATCCGCCAGTTTTTCAAAACCGACTGAAAAAATTCTCTTAGAAAAGGCAACCAGCCTTTCATAGCCAGCTCCTTCTCCGGGAGAAAGTCGATTGATTTCGGAAATGGTGTCATCGAGTTTTCCGCCGTAATCCAATCGTGAGCCATCTGCAAATTCGAAACGGTACCAAGGTTCGACCGGCAAAAACTCAACATAGTCGGATCGCTTTTTCCCAAAGAGAGCGAAGAGTTCATCAAAGAGAAAAGGGGCGGTGATTACAGTTGGGCCTCCGTCAAATTTGTAATTACCTAATTCGTAAACTTGAGCTCGACCTCCTGCCTTGGGGTTGTTGTCGACGACGGTGACTTGGTAACCAAGTCTTTTGAGACGCAGACACATTGCGATTCCACCAAAACCTGCCCCAACAACCAATGCTCTTCGAGCTTCCATAAACTAGCTAATCATATAAGGGTAACCCTATTGAGGGTTTGTCCCCTTACAAGTCTCAACCCATCATTTGGATTTCGGTACGGGTCGGCGACAAAGGCTTAAGGCAAACAAAAGGCAATAGAAGATTCTTCAAAGTAGTCTCCACAGATTTAGGCAAAACCTTTGCTGCTTGCAAAGACGATGCAATAAGGTCGTTTTGGTAATCGGATACAAGGGTAAATATTTCCTCTAATGGTTGCTCAGAGGACGACAAGAGATGGTAAATATTCGGACGGCCATTCAGAATATCTGAACTATTTTCCCTTCCCACTTTGAATCCCAGGAAGTCGGCCTGATCATCCTTGATTTGGTAGGCTACAGCTAAATTCGAAAAAATCTGAGAAAGGGAATGGGCGGCAGTATCCTCTAAATTCGAGGCGATGCCAATACAGCGGACAGGAAGAGAAAAGAGAACTCCAGTTTTGTCGGCGGCAATAGTATGGTATTGCTCTAAAACCAGGGACCGGTCTTCGACGGTAAAATTAAGTTCGTGGGCGGCTCCTCGAACAGCAGTCGCAACTGTTTTTGAAAGTTCGGTTACCCATTGGACTTTCCTTGATGAGTCCAAGCTTGAAAGTGATCCAACCTCAAAAGCCTTGGCGATTAACAAATCACCTACGAGTAAAGCTTTGGGTTTGCCGTATTTCGACCAAACCGCCGGGTGTCCCCTTCTTTGAGTATCCCCATCGATGAGATCGTCATGGATGAGGCTTGCGTTGTGCAGCAGTTCGGTAAAAACCGCAATATCCAGAAGCAGGTTTTCTTCAACATCGAAGCCCTGCCCAACTTCCAAACAAATTTTGCCACGAATTCCCTGTCCTGACCAAAAGTAATCCTCCTCAAGAAACTCCGAAAGGATTGGGTCCTTAGAGAAAAGAGTCCTGAGCCGCCAATCAAGGCGGCTCAGGACAGAGTCAATACGGTCCATAGCGTATGC
>NHCT01000024.1 GCA_002167605.1 Verrucomicrobia bacterium TMED40
TTTGCCGTAAGACGACAAGGAGAGGAGAGCAGCAAAAAAGAATGGATAAAATCGAATCATCGGGATGGGAAGGTTGGTTTTCGGGTCCTAGGGGGAGGGCGTTGGATAATCGAATGGGGTGGGTCTTTTTCAGGGACTTGAAGTTTTTTCCGATGCATTGCAAGCTGCCTTGTCATTTTATTTTGGACCACGGCATATTCAGCGGTTCCGTAAACGCTGGTCATTTCATTCGGGTCAGACTTGAGGTCAAAGAGCTCCCACTGATCGACATCATCCTCATAAAATCGGATTAATTTATATCTTCCATCGGCAACGCCGTAGTGTCTTCTCACATAATGATAGCCGGGGAATTCGTAATAATGATAATAAAAGCTTTTTCTCCAATTTTTGGGCGTCTTTCCCTTGAACAACGATAGCATCGATGCCCCATGTAGATCTTTTGGCTTTTCCACTTTTGCCAAGTCGCAAAAAGTACCAGCAAAATCAATCGGGGAAACAATGTCCCCATTTCTGCTTCCGGGTTTGATCACGCCGGGCCAGCGAACGAGCAAGGGAGTACGCAAGGATTCCTCATACATCCAGCGCTTATCAAACCATCCATGTTCACCCAGGTAGAATCCTTGGTCGGAACAGTAGATTACAATGGTGTTCTTTTCGAGTCCGGCTTCCTTGAGGTAGGAAAGCATGCGTCCGACTCCATCATCGACGGATGCGATACAGCGTAAGTAGTCTTTAACATAGCGCTGGTATTTCCAACGCACCAAGTCCTTTCCACTCAGGTTGGCTTTTTTCAGGGCTTCATTCTTCGGGTTATAAGCGGCGTCCCAGAGTTTTTTCTGTTCCGGGGTCAGGTTGCCCGGGGCGTCTAGTTTCAAATCTCCCCGGGACATGGTCTCGGCAATGGTCATGTCCTGCTGATAGGCAGCAAGAGTTCGCCCCTTGTACTCGTCGAACAGAGTGTCTGGTTCAGGCAGGGTGATATCATCGTACTTATTTAGGTACTTGGGTCCGGGTTGCCAGTTTCGATGGGGAGCTTTGTGCTGATACATCAGCATGAAAGGTTTGTCCTTATTCCGTTTGGTTTTCATCCAGTCCAGGGCGAGGTCGGTGATCACATCAGTGGTGTACCCGATATGCTTAATTACTTCATCATGCTTGCCATCCCCATCCTTATCCAAACGCATCGGTGGGTTGTAATAGGGTCCCTGTCCGATCAGTACCTCGGAGTAATCATATCCCTGCGGAGACATGTGGGTACCCAGGTGCCATTTGCCAACTACGGCGGTGGTGTAGCCTGCCTTTTGGAGAAGCTTGGGGAAGGTTTGCTGGGTTCCGTCGAACTTGTTTCCATTAACCAGAAACCCGTTGGCGTGGGAATACTTGCCGGTCTGAATCGCTGCACGCATCGGCCCGCAGATCGAGTTGGTGACATAGCACTGCTCGAAAAGCATACCGTCCCGGGCAAGCGAATCGATGTGCGGGGTGGGGCAGTGCTTTTTTAACCAAGAATTATAGGCACCGACGGCTTGATAAGCGTGGTCATCCGTAAAGATGAAAAGAATATTGGGCTTTTTCTGTGCACTCAGGGAAAAGGACAGCAAAATAAGAAAGAGGGGAAATAGTTTCATTGCAATAAAACTACGGAAGCCTTGTGCTTGGTCAAGTGCTCAACTTCTCACTCGGATGAATTCCTATTGGAAGCAAGCAGAGTGAGGGTCCATTATTTATTTCCAAGGTCGCGTAGAAATGGACGTTTCTCCCCTGCCTTTTCTGAGATTAGATTAACCACCTCATCCATTTCCTGATATTGGTTCCAGTCAAGAGTGAGGACGCGGGTGTAATCTTTCATCTCTTTGATAAAACTTTCATATCCTTGATGAAGTTTTTCCATATATGCGAGCTCGATTCCACTCTCCGCATCCCTTCCGCGCTCTTGAATCCGTTGCATCGAGACCTCGGGGGATACCCGTAGATAGATCAGGATATCAGGATAGACTAAGAACCGTTTCATGATATTAAAATGCCCAAGGTAGGTTTCATAGTCTCGCTGATCGATATAACCTGCTTCGTGAAGCATACGGGCGAAGATGGTGTCCTCATAGATGGTGCGGTCCTGGACCGCACCTTTTTCCATGTTCCATACAATTTGCTGGTGCTGCTCAAACCTTCGAAAGAGTAGGTGGACCTGCATCATTGCACCCCATTGTTTCATGTCTTTGTAAAAGTCTTGCAGGTAGGGGTTGTCGTCCACGGGTTCCTTGTATGCCTTGAAAGTAAGCTTTTCAGCTAATTTTTCTGACATCGTTGATTTTCCAGCACCAATAATTCCAGCAATTCCTATAAACATGATTGAGTTTACACTATTGTCCGGTGAAGGTCGGTCAAGCTTGGGGAAACTTGTTCAGGTTCCGCAGAAGGTTTGGTAGACTTTTTCCGAAGGTTCCGGAGGTGCTTGGTAGGGCGTGATGTGATCTCCGCTCTGATAGGGCATCTCGACCGCATGCAGGAGATTATGAAGGGGTTCAAAATCTCCTTTTTCTCCAGCTTGTAAGGCTTCCTCGACTTTGTGGTTTCGGGGAATGACCGNGGGATTCACCGACCNCATCAGGNNGAGNGATGNATCNAATNCTTGCTCTTNTGTTTTCAGGCGAAGCTGCCANCGGGTATNCCAATTTCGAAAGTTTTCGCTCTTGTANGCTTCTTCCATNGGGAAGNTCCGGTTTGCAGAANTCNCGAAANGTGTTGGTGAAATCCGCTGAACTTTGATGCATCCAGTCGAGCAGTTCGGTGATCAACTTTTCATCCTCCTTCTTTGCCTCAAGGAGCCCAAGCTTGGAGCCCATCATAGCAAGCCATTTACTTTTATAAACTTCCTCAAATGAGTTTAATGCATTTTCTGCCATTCCAATGGCTTCTTCTCTTTCTTGATGAATCAGGGGAATAAGACTCTCGGCCAGACGGGCTAGGTTCCATTGGGCGATATAAGGTTGGTTGGAGTATGAATAGCGTCCATTACGATCGATCGAACTAAAGACCGTGGCAGGATCAAAGCTGTCCATAAAGGCACAGGGTCCATAATCGATGGTTTCGCCGGAAAGGGCCATGTTATCGGTATTCATCACTCCGTGAATAAAACCGACCCGCATCCATTGGGTAATCAATTCTGCCTGTTGTGCGATCATGGCTTCGAGCAAGGCCAGCGGTTGGTTCTTCATTTCCTTAATCTCAGGGAAATGCCGATCAATGAGGTAGTCGAGGAGTGCTTGGGTTATGGACTTATCTTCATGAAGGGAGGCGAACTCGAAAGTTCCAACCCGAATGTGCGAACCGGCAATACGAGTTAGGATGGCACCGGGTAACTCGTTCTCACGGTATACGGTTTCACCGGTCGCGACCACGGCCAAACTACGGGTGGTGGGAATGCCAAGGTAATGCATGGCTTCACTGATAATATATTCACGAAGCATCGGGCCCAGGGCAGCCCGCCCATCTCCACCCCGAGAGAAGGGAGTTCTTCCCGAGCCTTTGAATTGCAAATCAAGCCTTTGGCCCGATGGAGTCAGATACTCACCCAGCATTAGGGCCCGTCCATCCCCGAGCATGGTGAAGTTTCCAAATTGATGACCGGCATAGGCCTGAGCAAAGGGTTCGATTCCTTTGGGAACCAGGTTCCCGGAAAGAAGTTTGGCTATCTCTTCCTTACTCCTTTTCGAGAAATTGAGGCCTACTTGATCCGCAAGTTTCTCATTGAAGATAATGATCTCTGGTTTATGAACCGGAGTTGGGGATTGTTTGCTAAAAAATACATCAGGAAGTTCCGTGTAGCTATTTTCGAGGTCTAAGTGAAATGAAGTCATCCGTTTTTAAGTGCTTTGTAACCGTTCGTGATCAGTTTAGCTTTAGATACTCTACAATGTCACGAACCTGTTGGGCATCAAGTCCAAGTTGGGAGGCGGGAGCCATCAGGGAGGAATTCATTTTTTTGCGGGATTTGATATCGGTTGCTGCGATTACCAGGTCATCGCCTCCGAAGACCCTTATTACCAGTGGATCACCCTCTGCTTGAACAAATCCTTGCACTCGCTTGTCGCCTTTAACTAAAAGTTCTGTTCCTTCGTATCCATGAGCCAAGTCAGCAGATGGATGCAGGATGGACATCAGGATGGTTTCCCGGTTTTGTCCGCTTCCCCAACCGGCTAAGCTAGGTCCAAATTCCACGCCTACGGATCCAACTTTGTGACAAATATAACAACGCCCGATCTGTTCCTTTCCCTTCTTCGGATTGCCCTTGAGTTTCAGAATTTCTTTTGAGCTGGGTAGCTCGGTTGTGGGTCCAAAAGAAGAGGGGGCAAGACGGTCGACATAAATGGTTTCAGTTGCTTCCTTTCCATGCAATAAGTCTTTTGGCTTAAAAGCATTCCAAATTCCCTGGTCCCTTTTTTCGATAAAAACTTTTGCCAAAGAGGAGATTTTTTCGGAGCTTGATCGGGCGATATCCACCATGGCTTCAGCAGCCTGAGGGGCCTCAATCAAACTGAGTGCAAAGAGCATCGACCTGCGGATGGAATGGTCCAGCTTTTCATTTATTGCCCACTTCTTTAGTTCGCGGATGGAGGAAGCGGGGTGCAGGCGCCAGACTAATCCGCTGTAGATCGGGTCAAAATTTGAACCCTGACTTCGTTTTTTCAAGAGTGGATACATTTTGGCTTCCTTGTCGGTGCAACCAATTCCAAAAGCTTCGAGATAAAATCGGTCTTTCCCATCATATCCTTGGGCAATATTGAGTAGAATATCCTTGGACTTTTCAAGGGGTAGGTAACGCATCGCCAAGGCGATTTCCCTTCGGACCATGGGCGAGGGGTCCTTGGCTAAGTTGGCAGCATGTGTGAGGATATTGTGCTCTTCATGCCGGAGGGCACGGAAGGCACAGATTCGGATTTTTGGATTTGGATCAGCCAGTTGCCGTTCCACCATTTTGAGCCCCTTTGGACCCATCTTTGCCAAGGCCCAAATAGCCCGTCCCCGGATGAAAAGGTTGGGGTCTTGAAGAAGGGTTTTTATTGCCGGAATTCCTTTTTCTCCCGAGGCCACCAAGCGAGCCCGGCCCAATTCCCTTACATTCGGGGAGGGGTTCTTCAGTGCTTGTATTTGACCTTCGGTGGTGGTGAGGTCGAAGCGAGGGATTGAAAGTTCGGCTCCCTGGGGAGCAATCCTGTAAATGGCCCCGGTTTGGGCCTCGTCCTTAGTCCCATGACCACCAACCTTAGCATCGAACCAATCGGCAACATAAATGGCACCGTCCGGCCCGATACAGACATCACTGGGCCGGAACAGGTTGATCAATCCTGTAATCCTTGCTCCTCTTGCAAAGTCCGCTCCGGCAAAATTCTTTTTCGGATTACTAGTCAGAAAAATATCTCTTTGGGGCAGGGCCCAACCGGCTCCCTGGGCTTTGGGGTGGTATCCAAAAAGAACATTGCGTGCGGGTTCGCAACTGATGACATATCCTCCGAAGCGGTCTTCCATGATACCGTTTTCATAAAAAGCAATACCGGTGGGCGAGCCGCCTCCATAGACATCACCTGCGGGAATCACTCCTGGATCCTCCTGCCTCCATTCGGCGACCGCGGTGTTCTGCTCAGGCATTTGATCAACACGCCAATTACGCAAACCGTTTTTGGAGGTGAAACCGAGGTTTCCATATTCCATTAGCCAAGTGGTTCGGCAGGCTTGGGGGTCATCATTATCGTTTTGAAAGACATCCCCTAGCGAACTCACCGCCTGTTCATAGGAATTTCTAAAATTATGCCCAATGGGACGCATTCCGGTCCCATCTTGATTGACCCGCAAAGCCACGCCTCCCGTGTAGGTCTGTCCGTCTGAACTGCGTTTTCCGGAAACTTGTTTCATCCCGTAACAACTACCGGCATTCAGTTGCCACCCATCCTTGTCGGTGACTTGCGAGCCTTTATTGCCGTGATTGAAATAATACTGTCCGTTCGGTCCAACGGTCACGGAATGCAAACTGTGGTCGTGGTTGGCTCCGCTGAATCCGGTGAGCAAAACCTCCCTTTGGTCAATGTCTTCCTCAAAACGGGCGTTCCGGTTGACATCGGTGTAGACAATCAGGTCGGGCGGTTGGGAGACGATGACTTTGTTGTCGACCACCGCAACGCCAAGGGGGGAAATGAAGGTTTTTTCCTGTACGAAGACATGCGAACTCTCGGCGATTCCGTCTCCATTTTTGTCCTCTACCACGACTATGCGGTCCCCCTCCGGTTGGGTGCGTTTGCCCCGGTAGTTCCTGCCTTCCGCTACCCAGATGCGTCCCTTGTAGTCGATGTCTATGTTGGTGGGGTTGTAAAAAAAGGGAGACTTGGCCCAAAGCTTGACTTCCAAACCTTCCGGAAGCACGAATTCATTGGCCGGATAATGGTCGATATCCGGTAAGTTTTGCTGGGCTTTTGCGAGTTTGGGCATGTCGATCGGTCGATCGGATACAATAAAGACCATGCTGCTTGCTTTCCCTGCTTTTTGGTCGCTTCCTCCCTTGTCAATTCCGGCGAGAGTCCGGAATTCAACGAATTCATGATCCTTGGGCAGTTCGTAGTGAATCACACTATTCGCATGTGTCCCAATCCCGTAGCTGATAGTCTTACCGTTTATTGTTAACGAACCACCACCGCAATTCTTATGGAGATTCACCTTACCCCAAGCGGTTTTGGCGGATTTCCAATTCAAATCGGTCAATTTAGTTTCCTCACCGTTGGCCTGGAGCAGTCGAGGGTAAGCCCAATCGGCCCAGTCGCAGGCGTAGGAGTCTCCTCCATCCGATACGGTCAGGTAGAGATTTTGTACACCTTTGATATTCGCTTTGATCTCTACCGCATGGCCTTTGGTTTGTGTGGTGATGAGCTTGCTTGCAAAGAGGGCGTCCTTCACCTTAATGGGTTTGGCCATCGCCTGAAAGGCTTGCAGGCAGAAGGCAAGCAAGGGAAACAGAATCAATCGGTAGACCGGGGGCAATGTTTTCATGTTAAACTTTGTATGGCGTTTGGTTTTTCTAACAACGAAAAATCAAAGTCGGATAAAATTTTTCTTTGCATGGGTCACTCCCATCCATGAACGAAATTGAATTGTCAGCCCAGGGCACAAAGGCTTTGATCATCCCCTATGGAAATCTTCTCCCAATTCGAATCCTTGGTCATCCAGACGATCCAAAAGAGTCTTGGGGTGGAAACCCTTTACGCAGAATACGCCTATGTGGGTTTGGCTCTCCTGGCTATTTTAATGATCGGTTGGTTGGCCAATTTGTTGGTCAAGCGTTTCCTGCTCGGGGTGGTTCGCTCAATCGCGAAGAAAACCAAGACCAAACTGAGCGAATACCTGCTCGAGGAAAGCTTCTTTCTGCGCCTTTCGCATTTGGCTCCGGCTTTTGTGATTGGGGCATTGTCTGACCTTGTCTTTTCCTCATACCCAGTGGTGGCCGGATTGATCGAGGTTTTGATCAACCTGTATCTTGTGGCGATCGCCCTCTGGGTGCTGGATGCGATCATTGACACTTTCTACATGCTCTACGAGGAGAGTGCGTTTTCCACCAAGCTTCCCCTTAAGGGCATCTGCCAGGCTATTAAGATTGTGGTCAATGTAACGGGGGTCATTTTCATTCTCTCGATTCTCCTGGATAAATCCCCCTTGTATTTTTTCTCGGGTCTGGGGGCTCTGACCGCGGTGCTATTGTTGGTCTTTAAGGATGTGATTCTTGGATTAGTTGCAGGGATCCAATTAGCGGCGAACAACATGGTCCGCAAAGGTGACTGGGTGGAGATGCCCAAGTACGGGGCGGACGGAGACGTCATCGATGTTGCTTTGACCACGGTCAAGATTCAGAACTGGGATAAAACCATTACCACCATTCCCGCCCATGCCTTGGTGAGTGATGCGTTCAAGAATTGGAGGGGAATGAGCGAATCGGGAGGCCGGAGAATTAAGCGAAGCATCAACCTGGATCTTTCCAGTGTTCGTTTTCTCAAGGAGAGTGAAATTGCGGAACTTGAAAGCATTGACCTTCTGAAAAAGTACCTTTCTGAAAAACGTACTGAAATTGGAGAAGAGGGTATGCAAGTTGAAGAACACGGACTGGCCGCCCCTTTGNTGAACGGTCGAAACCTGACCAACTCAGGAACNTTTCGGGCNTATTGCATCGAGTACCTTCGGGCTCACCCTGCGATTCATCAACAAGGCATGACATTTCTTGTTCGGCAATTGGCTCCGACGGAGAAAGGGTTGCCGATTGAGATTTATGTTTTTGTCAATGATGTACGCTGGGTCCATTACGAGGGGATACAATCCGATATTTTCGATCATTTATTGGCTTCTCTGCCTGTTTTTGGTTTGCGTGCCTTTCAGTTGCCAAGTGATTCCAGTCTTGCTCGGTTGGCTCTTCAGGAATGAGAGTATTCTTAGCCAATGCAACCCTCTNTGGAGCCATTATCTGTCTCCTTGCATGNAGAGAATCCNAAATGGAGTTGGCTGATTTCACCAGTGACGGATGTAGTCTTTTCATCAACGGTACTTTTGATAATCCGGAGTTATGGAAGGAGTGCTGCACTTTGCATGATTTAGCCTACTGGAGGGGAGGNACCGAAGCGGAGAGAGAGCAGGCTGANNTTGCTTTCAANGCATGTGTGGAAAAAAAGACGGGAAATCCTGAGCTTGCCGAGTTGATGTACCAAGCAGTGCGTGCCGGGGGAGAACCCTATTTCCCGACTTGGTATCGTTGGGGATACGGTTGGCCGATCGGTCGGGGTTACCAAGCACTTTCACTTGAGGAAGAAAAAAGGGTGGCTGATAAAATCAAAAAGTTTAAGGAGGGTAAGGAGGGTAAGTAGGGATCCTTGATTCCTCCNAACGAAAAAAGAGGGGGTTTTCTTTGCTTTTAGAGATTGAAGTGGTTAANTCTTTGTTTCAGCCAGTCAAAAATTACTCCAACAACCCTTCGAAAGTATGATTTATCAAACCAAAAGTTTCAGTCCCGGAGAGTACATCGTTCGTGAAGGGGAATTAGGGAACGGTTTTTACATTTTGGATGAAGGAGAATTGGAAGTCACTCGGAATGAAAAAGTGCTGAACGAAATAACCCTGCAGGGGGCTATGTTTGGTGAGCTGAGTGACCTCCTGAACCACAAACGGGACGCTTCCATCCGGGCCAAAACTTCGGCAGTGGTGAAGTTCTTCGATATGGGTTTGCAGGAATTTGTGGTGAAAAATCCAAAGTTTGCGGTGAAGATTATTCGTAACCTCGGCCGCCGGCTATGCTGGATGAATGAAATGGCGATTAGAGGAAATACCCGAAACGATTACCTGCGCAGCGTCGAACCCATTGCCGAAGACGGAAACCTTGAGTTGGTGCCCCGTTTGCTGGTGGTGGATGATAAGAAGATGATCTTTGATCAACTGAAGGATTGCATAGCGGATACGGGATGGGAAGCTCTTGGAGCTTTAGANGCGGANGANGCNTTGGATATTTGCGAATCGGAGTCCTTTTCAGCGATTGTNATCAGTTGTTCCCTTCCCGATGATTCCGCCATCGANCTGAGGAGGAAACTCAAAACCAANCCGTTGTCTTCNCGGACACCCGTGGTTGGAATGTTGGTGAAGATCGATGATTCNGCNTTAAAAACAGCTGCGGATGCGGGTTTTTCCCATTTTATTTACAAGCCGATTGAGAAGAATACCGCCCTGACTACCCTTTACCAAGTTTTGGAATTGGATCCATCCGATCAATATTTCCAGGTGGTCAAGGGTTCTCTTTTATTCTCCGTCCCCGCTGAGTTGACTGCAAGCCTCGTTGATGAAATCAAAAGCAGTTTTCGGGCGAGAATCCGGGACACCATTAATGACGGCGTCGATAAGGTCATTATCGATGTCTCCAAGCTGGAGGAAGTGGGAGAAGACTCCGTTGAGCTTGTGGGGGATTTTGCCGAAGAGATTGAAGGCATGGGTAATCCTTTCGATATTGCGTTCATTTCTCAGGGCGAAGACTCGGATATGTGGAAGAACCTTGACGGATGTGAGGAAGCGGAAGTGTTCGATACCCTGGAGGATGCGGTATCGGGGCAATCTGAGTGATCTACGGTTGTCTTTAGTTCCGTTCGAGCCTTGCCTTTGCTCGTAATCCGTCGTTTTCAAAGTTGATTCTGAAGTCGATCCCTGCCCATCGCCCAAGTGGACTTATTTTTTTANGGAGTTTTGGGTTTGCCGGGTGCCCGAANGCNGTCGATTCAAAAGTTTGAAATTCTTCGTTCCATAAGTANNNGCCTCCACCCGGGCAAAGTAAATCGGTTTGCCANACTCTTTGATGGTAGNNCAGNGAATCTTTCTTTTTTAAATGGATTCGCCATTCGTTCAGTGCGTGCAAATTCTTCCATGATTTTCTTTGCAATCCATTCATGACATTTTGCCCCATGGTAAGATCGATCATCGATGGGATTGGTTTTGATGCCCGAAAGGCCGCACTCATTCCAGCCCAGTTTGCTTGCGGCATGGAGGCGTTTTCTTCACGGCTAAGAAGCGTTCGGTTGATCGTTCTTCTGATCACTTCTTCGTTTAGACTGACCGTAAGCATTTTGGGTGATGGAACATAGTAGAGGGCGATGGGGGCGGAACCTTCCTTGACCAAGTCGTCCTCCAAGCCTTTACCCGGGGCTATTTTAACATATCCCTGTCCCTTGTGAGATTTACTTGTCCATCGGGTCATATCCGGTGCGGTTTGTTCTACCCATGCACGCAGTCCCGCGAGAAAGGCAGTNAGNTTGAAGGGATTACGGACTTCGACATTGAACCCGATNGGTATCCGCCCNAGGTTTTTTTCCAAGAATTCCTCTCCTGCCCGATTTCCNCCCTTNCGAAACTCTTTTTGCATGTCATCGACAAAGGGAGAGTCATCCAGGTAAAATGAGAAGGATTCCCCGATCCAACCAAAGGCGGTTGCCCCAAGAGAGGGAGCCATGATGGCGGCAAAATTACTTGCCTGCTTGAACCTNGGCGATTCCATATCCAGTGCACTCACCCAGTGCAAAAGGGCTTCGGGGTGAGGGTCGCCCGAGTCCGNCTTCANTTTGACCTGTCCCACGGTTTGAACCATTTGCCGGTAATCGCTGCCTCCGATCAGGGGAAGAACGGATAAGTCGCCTTCGATGTTATCATCTTCAATGATTAACTGGCCGGCAATGGGATCAAAGTAGGTGGACCAATGACTTTGGTAGCGGTTGCGGAAGAATTCATAGGCTTTNTTTTCTTCGGGAGTAATTTTGCCAATTTTCAGTTCATCCACCGATTTGAGAAAGGCAAGGTTTCCGAANCNGGAGCTCTGGACTTGTCCCTTGATCACNGACACTTTACCCAGTTCGGAGAATTCTTTTGCTTGAAGTGGAGTTCCGCTTTCGTGTCTGGCTTGCAATTCGGCAAGGGAGGAGGCGGCACGAGTCCGTCTCGATGCACCGATCCGCCATTTCGGTCCACACCACCTGCGGATCGTGGCATCGGTNATCATCAGAAAAGCGTCTTCCCGGTTTTTTTCCNTAATGGNGTAACGCTGACGGAAGAATNGATATTCTTCCAGAGAGGAGAGGCTGTCTGATTTCCCTTCGAATACCTGAGCGATCCGAGTGAGTTGATCGAGGGAATTTGTGACCACCACAAAGTCGCCAAAGGAAGCGACNAAACTTCGGATGGAACGGTCGGGTGAGGCAAGGCCTTGGTAGCTGAATTTTTCAAAGTTGGGAATCTTTCCGTCCACAGGCTTCGCNTCCNCGAAGTTTCTTTCAGTCTCCATGCGACGANCGGCGAGGGCNGCGAGCAAGGCCNGCTTTCCTTTGGCCTCAAAGACGAAGGTGAGCGAGGTGCCCGTTCGCAGAAAGGGATCGCTNCCGGTGATTGCAACCGATGAAATCAGTTTCGGTCCCAATGTTCGGGAAAGCTTATCCACCGGCAGGCAAAGTTGTTGAGAGTATTTTTCCTTAGACCGGGCACTTTCTGATCGTTCTTCNGCTAATCTGAGNANNGGGGTTCCTTGGGTGGTNNNTTCGTCCATGACTTCGAGCATGCTTGAGTAGGAAGGGAAGAGAACGGCGTGTTGATCATGCGGAAGAACCGATGCACTTGGGTCGAGTTTAGGTTTGGCATTTCCAATCCATTCTTTCCAGGGCATTTCTTCAATGGTGATCCCTTGGATCGAGGAGAGTGGAATCGTTCGGTTTTGCTCATCGCTGGAAAGGCGTAGCTCGCGGTCAAGTTGAAGATTTTCACTGATGGCTCGTCCTCCGGAAAACAAATCCATCTTAGCTTCCAGTCCCACCTTTCGGCTTGGACGGGTTGNATTCCTTCCCAGACTGTTTGGTTTTAAAATGACTTCACNTTNTAGGTTAGCTAACTTCGTTTGGTCTTTGCTCACTTGATGCCTGAACCAAGCTGTACCTGGAACTTGCAAATCCTGAAGCCATTGATAGCGAGTGATCCGATGCTTGAGGTATTCTTCCTCGCTTCTTTGCTCGGTTAGCAGGTTGTTTATGTCTTTGAGTTCGAAAGTGAATCGGAATGGTTTCCAACCGTCTTCTTTGTCGTATAAAATAAGCGATCCTTGAATCTTTGACTTGGGTTCGCGAAAGCACAGAATGATATCATCGTAAGAAAAACCAGGGTGCCTTCGGGAGGAAATGATTTCTTTTCGAAAGGAAAGAAATGCTTCGGAAGCGTCCTCGGTTCTCAGGTAGGGTAGATTGCTAGGGAGAAACACCCGCAGGTTTCGAGAAAACTGCAAAGCGTAAGGCTGGCTTGAGTCGATTCGTTTAGATAGAGTTTCTCCATTTCGGAAAGATAAGTCGGAAACCTGTAGGGAGAGAAAATTCTCTGCGTCTAAGCAAAGCGGCAGGAGAACAAGAAGGAAGTTGTATTTCATGGGTTAACTAGGAGCTTGGTTCTCTCCATGGATAATCGAGAGGAAGAAATTACCATATATTCTGCTTATATTTTTTGCTTAGGTCGAGTCTGTTCATTGAAAATTACTTTCTGTATACGCTTTCTTCCTGCTTGTTCGCCAGCTGATCTTTTCCTAGCTTCGAGAAGTGAATAGAAAGATCACCTACGGCGTGCTTTGGACGCTGACCATAAGCTTGTCCTTTTATTTCGGCTTTCTTTCGAGAGACCCCTTCGATCCTATCCAAAAAAAGGTTTTGGAAGACAGCCTGCGACGGGAAATTCAGGACGAGGAACTCGATGCTCTTTTGGAAAAGCTGAGTAAAGGCAGAGAGCAACTGAGGTCTGGTGAGGAGGATATGGTGATTGTCGGGGAAGTGGAGGCCCAACCGATTGAACTTAATTTTCTGCCACCGGAATTGGAGCGAGTTGGCAAAGATCTCCTTACCGGCGACCGCATTCGCGAGGTGCTGGCTCCCGCTTTGGTCAGTGATGATCTGGTAGGCAGAAATGCGGTCATTGCTGACATGCTTGCCCGGCTCACTCCGGAAAATGCCGGCGATGCTCTGCGGGTCTTTGAGGAAATGCCATCCTCTTATCACACCGATAACAATTACCGTCTTTTTCTTCATGCTTGGGCCAAAGTCGATGGAGCTTCGGCTCTCAACTACCTGATGGATAACCCGAATTCCCATCGCGTTGAGGGCGGGCACATCTGGGCCATGTCCGGTTGGACCGCAACCGATCCGCAGGCTGCATATGACTTCGTTATGTCCAGGGACAAGGTGGATCCTGGACTTTATCATGGCCTCGTCCGCGGATGGGGGAGAATCGATCTTGAGGGAGCTCATCAATTTGTATCCTCGATTGAGGAACCTAGATTACGGGCAAGGATGACCGATGTGGTGGGGGAGTCCGTTGTCGAGCAACGGGGCATTCAGGGAGCTCTCGACTGGCTGGGGCAGCTTGATAAGAGCAAGGGTTATGTTCAGTCCGCCTATAATTCTGTGNTTAAGCGTGCGATTCCCAGGAGTTCAAGCTCTTTGGCCGAGTGGATCAACCGCAATCCAGGCAACAACCATATCCAACCGTGGATGTACAGTGAAACAGCAAAAAGGATTGCATCCCAGGACCCNGGACTGGCAGCGAGTTGGCTGGAATCCCACCTTACCAACAAGAAGGTCAACGGGCAGGTGGTCGGAGAGGTGGCTTCGAGATGGGTGGAGTCGGACCCTNAGGCTGCATCTTCCTGGGTGGATAGTTTGAAGGGCACTCGGGTTTATGATAAGGAGTTGGCCAAAAGGCTTGGGGGTGCGTGGGCCAGGAAAGACCCTGAGGCGGCCTTTCAGTGGGCCAAGGGATTGGAGACTGATCTTTGGCGTCCTGCCTCCGCGAGCATCGTTGGAAACATGTCGAGAGAACAGTTGCAGGAAAANGCATCCTGGATCAAGGAAAGCCCTGCTGAAAGTGCCAATGATGGGGTTCGTGCTGCCTATGCAATGCGGATGGCGGAGGTTGATCCCTATGATGCCATCGAGCAGGCCCTACTCATGACGGATGCTTTGGGAAGAGAAAAGGTTGCGGTGCATGTGGCCAAGAAAATCTATAAGAAGAACCCCGAAAGTATTCGGAATTGGCTTCCNCAGAGTGGGCTGAGCGAAGCTTCCCAGCAAAGAATCCTGCGTAATCAGTAAGTTGGGTTTCGCTGGCTGGAGGTTTATTCCCGATTCGAAAGAAAATCCTGGAGGAATGTGAAGCCGTCCGGTTCGGATTCGAAGACGCCGTCGAGTTGTGCTTCGAAGCATTGCTCGAGGATGGGACCGAATTCGGGGCCCGGTTGGAGTCCGCGTTCGATGAGGTGGCGCCCAAGGATAATCGGTTTNGGTTCGGAATCCTTTACTTTGAGCTCCTCGGCCCGTTTCAGCAACCAGGGNCCCTCGGGGAAATCGTCCTGCCTGGGTGGCCGTCCGGCAATATCGGCTGAGGCGACCCGAACCAACCGGTCGATGCGTTTGACTTTCCGAGCCAACCTGCGGATGGCTCCGTCTCCGGCTTGGTCCTGGTAAAAGATTCTCGGAGTGAGGTGTCGGCGCACCAGAGGGACCACTTCCTCATGCAGATCCACCTGGTTGGTCAGTCGGGAGAGAAAGGACCGGGTGGGTTTCTCGCCTTTGGGTTCATGCATGGGGGAACGGATGCGTCCGTCCTCTGCCACATGAGTGGTGAGCGGTTTGCCGAGGTCATGGCAGAGCACCCCAAACCCAACCACCAAATCTTCCCATCCATCTCCGGTCCGTTCGCGGGCAAAGGCATCTAGGCAGTGGAGGGTATGGACCCAGACATCTCCCTCTGGATGCCATTCCGGATCCTGGGGGCAATCAACCAGAGCTTCNAGCTCAGGAAAATAGGAAAGCCATCCTACCTCCTTCAGGAAATTCAGTCCTGCAGACAGATTACTGCCTTGGAGGATGAGTTTTTTCCATTCCCCATAAACTCTCTCTGGAGGGAGTTCTTCCATCGTCACGCTTTGGCAGAGNCGAATGGTTTCAGGATCTGCTTGCAGGTCCAATCTGGCTATGAATTGCATGCCCCGTAGAACCCGGAGTGGATCTTCGACGAAGGCGGGTCCGACATGTCGTAAAACCCGCTGGTGTAAATCTTCAAAGCCNCCGAAGGGATCGAGCAGTTGNCCGGTTAGTGGATCAAGNCCAAGGGCATTGAAGGTGAAATCCCTTCGTGCGGCCGCTTGCTCGAAGGGTAGATGAGGATCGACTTCCACGCTGAATCCTTTGTGTCCGGTACCAGACTTGATTTCGGTTCGGGGTAGGGCGATTTCCACCGGGTGACCNTTTAGACGAAGAACGCCAAAGGCTTTGCCGACTTCGTCAAAGGCATAGTGTGCTTGGAGTAGAGTCTTCACCTCATCTAAGCTGAGTCCTCTCACTTCGAGATCCAATTCCTCGGGNGAATGTCCCAAGAGGAGGTCTCGTACGGAACCGCCGACAATCAGGAGATTTCCATTCGCTTTCTTGAACGAACGGGCAAGGCCCCGTCCCAGTTCCAAAAGTTCGGGTTGGAGAAGGGAAAGATGGTCGGATGGCCCCGACACGGGTCTTAGGGAAAAAGGGTGTCCTCCACCATCTGGCAGAGAGAGTGATAGATAGGAAGATGCAGTTCCTGGACTCTGGCCACTTCCGTGGCAGGAGCCTTGATGGCTATATCCGCGAGTGTGGCCAATACTCCGCCGTCCTGACCGGTGAGGCTGAGAACTTTAAGACCCAGTGCCCGGGCGGCTTCGGCAGCCTTTATGATATTTTTGGAATTCCCGGATGTACTGATTCCCATCAGCACATCTCCGGGTTGGCCAAAGGCGACCACTTGCTGAGCAAAAGCGTATTCGGGCTTGTCGTCGTTGTTGAATGCGGTGTGAAACCCGATCATAGAGGGAAGGGAGAGTGCGGGCAGTCCGCCATGAAGTTCCTGTGACAGTTCAGGGCCCAGTTTTTCCACAAGCTCAGCTGAAAGGGGGCGGGTTCGGGAAAATTGCTTAACCAGTTCACCGGCAATGTGTTCACAGTCGGCGCAACTTCCGCCGTTTCCGCACAAAAGTAATTTGTGATTTTGCTGAAAGCAGGATATCAGCTGTTTTGCTCCTGCCTCAATTTCACTGAGGCAGTGCGAGAGCTCAGGAGATCTCAACGCAAGCTTTTGCAATTCATCCATTTCATCAAAGTAAAGAAAGGTTGATAGCGAGCCAACCCCAATTCTCATTATGTCATAGTATGAGCAAACCCTTTACTCTTCGNCTAATTTTTGGCATANATAACCCTTTGATTAAGAAATGAANGCAAGTTTAGACGAATTNNAGCTTTGGAGCNANGANCTNGAGNGNTTNNANGCCNTGNANCGGATNGCTTGGGCNTGGGAGCGTTTTGGNTCGGGCTTGGTCTTGTCGACNAGNTTTGGTTTGCAAAGTGCGGTGATGATTCACTTGGTTCGCCAAGTGAGTGATGAAATCCCCATTGTTTTTGCTGACACGGGTTATTTGTTTCCGGGTACTTATGAATACGCCCTGACTTTGCAGGAAAAACTTGGGTTTGCGGCCAAGGTCTACTCTTCACACATGTCTCCATCCTATCAGGAGGCGAAGTACGGGAAATTGTGGGAACAAGGTCAGGAAGGTATGAATAAGTACAATCTAATCAACAAGAAGGAGCCGATGGAGAGGGCTTTACGGGAAGTTGGAGCCACTTGCTGGGTGGCAGGTTTGCGTCGTGATCAATCAGAGAGTCGGAGCGAACTTCCTGTTATTGAAAATCGTGATGAAAAATTTAAATTATACCCGATTATTGATTGGGATAACCAAAAAACTTACCGCTACTTACCTGCAAACGGATTGCCCTATCACCCCTTGGAGGGTGTTGGCTATGTTTCATTAGGTGATTGGCATAGTACCAAAAAACTTTCCGAAGTGGATAATCCCGAAGAAACTAGACACGGTGGGTTTGGACGAGAATGTGGTTTGCATTTGGACTGTCCTGATGTGATTGATTTCAATATTTAGTCCGAATCATGATTTTACCCGAAGACAAGACCCGGTTGCAGGAGTTGATAAAGCGGACCAATCACCTGTGGAAGTTTTTGGAGTGCGATGAGAAGAAGAGGAAGATTCTTGAATTGGAAGAACAGATGTCCGCTCCCTCCTTTTGGGATGATCAGGATAATGCAAGAAAGATTGGTTCTGAAAACAACCGGCTGAAGCAAACGGTTTCAAAAGTGGAGGAATTTCGTTCTCAAGTAGAGGATCAGGAAGCCTTGTGCGAGTTGTGCGAAGAAGATGAAGATGACCAGGAAATGGCTAAGGAATTTGCGGAAAGCCTCGAAACTTTAGTTACTCAAATTGATGATTTGGAGGTCGCCAGTTTTCTAAACGAACCCTTTGATGCCCGACCTGCCTTGCTCAGCATTCACGCTGGTGCCGGGGGTACGGAGTCCTGTGACTGGGCTGATATGCTCATGCGCATGTACATTCGATGGGCGGAGAGGCGAGGCTTTGAGGTGGAGATGCAGGATCTGCAAGCCGGAGAGGAAGCAGGCATTAGCCGCTGTTCCATCCGTATCGATGGTTTGAATGCCTACGGATACGCCAAGGCGGAGCGCGGAGTGCACCGGTTGGTCCGCATCAGTCCCTTTGATTCAAATAAGCGAAGGCACACCTCCTTCTGTTCGGTGGATGTCATCGCGGAGGTGGAAGATGACGATTTGGATATGGATATTCCCGAAGATGATTTGCGTATTGATACCTATCGCTCAAGCGGAAAAGGAGGGCAGCATGTCAATAAGACGGACTCCGCGGTTCGGTTGACTCACTTACCTACCAACATCGTGGTTCAATGCCAAAATCAGCGCTCTCAGTTGAAAAATAAGCAGACGGCGATGAAAGTCCTGAAATCTCGTATTTATGAAAAACAGCAGGATGAGAAACGGGCGGAAATGGAAAAATTTTACGGAGACAAAGGTGAGATGGGCTGGGGNAATCAAATCCGCAGTTATGTTTTTCAGCCTTACCAGATGGTCAAGGATTTGCGCACCGGGGTAGAGACCTCCGGNGTTCAGGCGGTGATGGACGGAGAATTGGACCGGTTTGTCAATGGATGGTTGCGGGCCGGTTGTCCGAGGCAGAGGAATAAGGATATTCAAGTCGACGACTGAACTGAGGTCTGATGCAACCAAGCCTGACGGCCAGCGATCTCGCAAACCAAGCGAACAATCCGTTNTTTGCCGGAAAGATTTGGGTCGGTTCCCCGGAGCCCTGGGCATTGGATCCGGATCAAGTTGGGCTACTGGATCAGGTGGGGCAGGCGGCATTAGCCTTTTACCAGGCGATCGATTTGCTTTACCGAAAGTCATACTCCGGGAAATCCATTCTTAGAAACCATTCGTTACTTACTTCCTGGGTTGCAGAGTACTATGATGCCGGAAAACCAGANTGGTTAATCAATCATGCCCGTTCGGGNGTGCTTCAAGGGATTTCTCCAGCGGTTCTACGCCCNGACCTCCTTCCGACCGCAGAGGGATTCGCNCTCACTGANTGGGATTCGGTTCCCGGAGGAATTGGATTAACCGCCCATCTCGAGGCCTTGTACGGACTTTCGAAAGAAGGGCGGATGGTTGAGTCTTTTGGAGAAGCCCTTGTATATGCCGCTCGAGAGTTGGGTGGCAGACAGGCAAAGATGGCGATTGTAGTCAGTGAGGAATCTGCGACCTACCGACCCGAAATGGAATGGTTAGCGGAAGAGTTGAGGCAGCGTTCCTTTTCCATCCAAGTTTGCTCTCCCGAGGACTTGGCTGTCCAGGGGGAGGAACTTCTTCTGGGTAACGATCGCATTCAATTGGTCTACCGGTTTTGGGAGTTATTCGATTATGAAAACATTCCCTTGATGAGAGAATTGATTCCTTTGGTTGAGTCGGGGCAGTTGGTGGTGACTCCACCCATGAAACATACTCAGGAGGAAAAGCTTTCCCTGGCTCTCTTTCATCACCATCGTCTGCAGCCCTTTTGGGAGGAAGTATTGGACGAGAGAGACTTAGTGCTTCTCCGTGCTATGATTCCCCCCACCTGGGTGTTGGATCCGGCGAAACTTCCTCCGGGGGCTTCCCTGGATGGCCCANTTGTCAATGGACGGCGACTGGCGGAATGGATGGACTTGGGCAAGGCTTCGAAAAAAGAACGGAGTCTTGTGCTTAAGGCCAGTGGTTTTCACGAAACCGCATGGGGGGCGAGGAGCGTGCGGGTAGGGGACGACTTATCCGCCGAGGANTGGTCCGCTTCTCTGAAATCCGCACTNGAAGGGNATCCAAGGCCGGTTTCGGTGCTTCAGGAATTTCGNAAGCCGAGACAATGGGAGCATCCGGTTTTTGGCGAGGGNGATCAAATNGAGCCGATGAAGGGAAGGTTGCGTTTGTCCCCTTACTATTTTGTGGCNGNCGGGAAAGCACAAAGAGTGGGTGCGTTGGCCACTTTCTGTCCCGCGGACAAGAAGATCATTCACGGAATGAAGGACGGGGCCTTGATGCCCTGTACTCCCTAGGGTTATTTTTTCTTCGATCGGGGGGTCGGCCAGCTCGGATGGGGTTGGTGGGCCTCTTCCATCTGGGCAAGGAGGCTCTGAACCAGAGCCGGTTGTTCCTTGGCGAGGTTCTGGTCCTCGTGGATGTCCTGATCCAAATCATAGAGTTCAACTTGATTGTCATCCATACCTGAACGGATGAGTTTCCAGTTTTCCCGAACCACGGCCTGCCGGAATATGCGCTCATAGAATTCCCAGTACAGGTATTCGTGACGGTCTTGCTTTCTGGTTTTTCCCTTTAGGGTCGGGAGAAAAGAAACACTATCCAAATTTTGTGGTCGATCCACCTTGGCCATTTCGCAAGCGGTGCTCATCAGGTCACCGAAATAAAGAGGTTGGTCGCACTCCGATCCTTTCTCAACGGTTTTGGGCCACCAGGCAAGGGTGGGTACGCGAATTCCCCCCTCGGTCAAGGTTCTCTTCATCCCCCGCAGCGGACCGGCCGGAGTGAAACGCTCAGGGTTATGACCGGCCTCGTTGTGCGGACCGTTATCCGAAGTAAACATAACCAAGGTGTTCTCGGCGATCTTCAGTTTTTCGAGTAAGTCGAGAATCCGTCCCACATCCCGATCCATCCGGGTGATCATGGCAGCTTGTCCCTTGTCCTGTTTGGGCCAATCCTCTTTTTCATAGATTCCGTAATCCGGAACCTCCGCACCGTCTCCGAACAGGCGGGTCCCTTCGTTGTTGGCATGGGGAATGGTCAAGGGCAGATAGAGAAAGAAGGGCTTGCTTTGGTTTTTCCTGATCCAGGCCAGTGCTTCATCGGCAAACAGATCGTGGGTGTATTCAACCCGTTTGGTGGCCGCTCCGCCAACAAATCCGGCGTACTTTTTCTTTTCCACCCGTTGGACCACATTAGACAGCAAGTGTTTCTTATGGTTTCTCCAAAGAAACTCGGGATAAAAATTATGGGCATGAACCTGATTCAGGTATCCGTAGAGGTAGTCAAAGCCCTGGTTTAAAGGATGTCCTTCCTGACCAACTTCTCCGAGGCCCCACTTACCGATCAGGGCGGTGGCGTAGTTCGCATCCTTCAACTTCTCAGCTACGGTCAAATCAATGTCTCTCAGGCTTTGGCGGGTCATATCGCCACCCGCGTTACCCCGAACATGAGTGTGTCCCATGTGTTGTCCGGTCATGAGCACGCTCCGGGACGGGGCACATACCGTGGAACCTGAATAAAAGCGGGTGAATTTCATTCCCTCCGCCGCCATCTTGTCCAGACGGGGCGTCTTAATTAGCTTTTGTCCGTAACACCCGAGATCCCCATAGCCCAGATCATCGGCAAGAATGAAAATCAGATTGGGCTTGGCCTGTCCCGTCTTAGGAAAGGCCAGTGCGAGCAAAAATGTGAGAAAGAATCCGAGTTGTTTTTGCATCTTAGTTTTCCTGAGTAAGCTCCTTCACGGTGGTGTCGACCAGGCGACCGACATAGCCCTGGAAACGCTTGTCCACTTCGTTCGGGGTTCGGGGCATGGATTGAATTTTGGGAAGGAGGGATTGGGCCTTGTCGTCCAGATGATCGATTGCATTCATCGCGAGCATCGAAGGGAAGCATCCATTCTTTACGGGGTCGGCGATCTTGCCCAAAGTCTCCACCGCCCTGTCGATTTGTTGCTTGGAACCGTACTTACCCAAAGCTTCGGCGGCGATTACCCGGACATAAGCCGATTCGTCTTTCAGGGCGTTTTCCAGTTGTTTACCAGCTACCTTTACTCCTTGTTTTCCTCGCATCAGAAGCCCCATAGCTCCCCAATAACGGACGGCGGAATCCTTGTCATTGAGATAACCGATCAAGGGTTTGGTGGCCCAGGGAGAGAGACCGGATGCCATGTCGGCAGCCAGCATGATTCTCTGAAAGGGATACTTGTCTGAACGGGCCATTTCATAGGGTGTGGTTCCCTTGGACCTTTCGTGAATTTCACCTTCGGGAAGGAATCCGACATCGATGATTGTCTTCAGATGATTCAAGTGAGCCTGGCGCATCTTTTTCAAAACCTCTACATGATCCTTGGACTTGACCAGGTTGCTGACCTCATCGGGATCGTTTTCGAGATCATAGAGTTCTTCGGGTGGTTTGGTTTTCCAAAAGTGACTTTGAGCCTCGTTGAGTTTTCCTTCGTCAAAGAGTTGTTTCCAGACTTGAGTGGTGGTGGTTACGAACATGTACCCCACATGCTGGCCATAGAGTTTGTGGGGCATATAGTTTCGGATGTAGACATAGCGTTTTCCAACCACGGAGCGGACCATGTCGTACCGTTCATCCATTCTTCCACGAAACCCATATCCGTATTCCTGAGGTGGGGCCTGATGTTCTCCCAGAAAGGCGTGCCCCTGAAGGTGAGCGGGTGGTTTTTGTCCGACTAGGCTGAGCAGGGTGGGGGCGAGGTCAACGAACCCGACCCGTCGGTCGCTGCTCCCACCGACTTTGAAGTCCGGGGAGGCAAGATGTTTCCATTTTTCCGGCAAATGCACGATCAGGGGAATATTTAATCCTGAAAAGAAAGGCCAACGCTTACTCCTGGGCATACCCGAGCCATGGTCACCGTAATAGAATACGATGGTGTCTTGTTCGAGACCGTCCTCTTTGAGTTCCTTAAGCTTGTCACCGACCATCTTGTCCATCTCGGTGATCATGTCATAATACTGGGCCCAATCTTTGCGGACCTCAGGATGATCGGGATGGTAGGCGGGGATGCGCACCTTGGCGGGATCATGGACCTGCTGGTGCGGGCGCTTGCGAATCTTGCTTTCGTGAGAGATGGTGAAATTAAAGATNGCGAAGAACGGGCTTCCCTTGGGGCGNTTTCTCCAATGCCCTTTTCGTCCGCTTTCATGCCAGACCTCTCCCTCTTTCATCAGGTTGTAGTCTTCCTTGGAATTATTGGTGCAGTAGTACCCGAGTTCNCGGAGATAGGCGGGGTACATCTTAAAGTNGGCGGGCAGGCGGGTCATGCTGCGCATGTGCTCGGCTCCGGTGGAAGGCGGATACAAGCCGGAAATGATGGTGGTCCGGGCCGGGGCACAAACCGGTGCATTGGAGATGGCCCGGGTATAGATCATTCCCTTTTGGGCGAGGGCATCAAGGTTAGGAGTGGTGGCATAGTCATCGCCATAGCATCCGAGNTGAGGACCGTTATCCTCGCTGGTGATCCAAAGAATGTTAGGCAAGTCAGCACCTTGGACAAGCGAGGCTCCGAGTAACAAGAGGATAAGGNTTTGGCAGATCGTTTTCATGATTAGTAATTTCTGAGGGTGAGAATTCGGTTATTCCAACTGTCGCAGACCCAAAGGCTACCGTCCGGGGCAAGAGCCACCCCGTGAGGGCGGCCGAGTATAGCCTTGGGCTTGGCCTTGCCTCCGAGAATCGTTGAAACGGATTGGGATTTCGGATCATAAAGGCGGATCAGGTGGTTGTTNTCATCGGCGATGATGATTCGTCCCTTTTCATCGAGGCAGAGGTGCTTGGGCCCGTTGAAAGTCGCTTGCATGGCAGGCCCGTCTTTCTGTCCNTTTTTCNCGGTACCCGCCAGGGTGTAAATCTTACCGTTCGGACGGACCACACGCAGGGCNTGACCGTTTCGTTCGAGAACATACAGGTTCCCGGCATCATCCATCACTGCGGCTCTCGGATCCATCAGGGGTTGCTTGAGGGTGAACTTGCCGTCTATGGGTTTTCCCCTCTTTCCGTTGCCCGCGACCGTGCGAATNATTCCAGAGGCAAGGTCGACNGCCCGAATTCGACGGTTCCGAATGTCCGNAATCAGAAGGGTTTTCTCATCNGGAGTCAGGCTGATGGAAATCGGTGTGTCCAGCTTTGCTTTANTCGCNAGTGCTCCATCTCCGGAAAAGCCTTTTTCTCCGGGAACCCCCGCAAGAGTGGACANGATGTTTTTTCGGTCGATTTNACGCACCAGATTGTTGTGAGTGTCNGACACATAAAGCACACCGTTNGAAGCCCAGGCCACATTGTGCATGCTATGAAATACCCCTTGTTCCGCGTTAAGGCCGTCTCCCGCATAGCCTTTGGATCCGTCACCGGAGAGTGTGAGGAGTTTGCCGTTCTTATCGAGTTGAAGGATCCGTCCACCCTCGTACTCCGCTATATAGGCATTGCCCTGCNTGTCAAAAGNGACCCCAAATGGACTGGTCAGCCCGCTTGAGGGTCCGAGAACCTCTTCGAGCTGAGGCTTCGCAAGGATTCCTAATGGAAGGAGCATCGCCAAGGTCAGGGCAAGGGACTTCATTGGATTGTGAAGATAAAGGTTCTTACATTCCCTTTGTAATCGCAGGGAAGTCATCGGTGCGGAAGGGAGTAACCGGCAGGGTGACCGATCCGTCTTTGCGGTACAGGTTGCAAACCGGGTTATCCGCCCAAGCGTAGCGTGCGGCAACCGGTTTTTCGATGCCATCCGCCCACACCTCGACCTTGTCTTTACCGATCAGTCTGGCCTGTGCCCAGACGAATTTTTGGTCCTCCCCACAAATCGCAAAGCCCACTGGATCCCGCACATCAAAGCAGTACAAGCCCTGTCCAACATGTTGGAAACTGAGAATGATTTTATTTCCATGGGTCTCCATGGATTGGTAGCGGGGGCTTTGGTGAGGTAGGTCCATTCCATAGTCCTTGGCCAGAGCGTTGCGGACCAAACGGTTGGCCACCATTTGCTTGTTACGGGGATGGATGTCCCGACCTTCTCCCACATCGATGATCACCGCTTCTCCGACATTNTTAAGCTTGTCCAGCGTGAAGGTCTGGGCTTCTCGTAATTCNGGCCAGGTCTGTTCNGTNGGAGGNTCNGNNACNTCACTCATNAAATCCGCCAACTGNACCCANTAAAANGANAANTCNCCCTGTTTCCAGGCGTCTCTCCAGGATTGAATCATCAGGGGAAAAACCTCGCGGTACGCATGTCCGCGCCTTCCGTTACTTTCTCCTTGGTACCAAATCGCCCCCTTGATTCCATAACTGATGATGGGAGTCAAAACTCCGTTGTAAAGGTTGGCCGGGCGATGTTGGCCGGTCAGTTGGTTGCGGGGTGNGCGGGGGCGGNCACCCGGTTGGGGTTTGCCTGCCTTGCGGGCAGCCTGGGCCTTTTCCTGCCACTTCTTGAGTTTTTCTTCGTAACTTACGAGTANCTTGTCGTAATCGAAGGTTTTNTCGGTTTCCCTCCATTGATCCATGTAGGGCTTTGCGACTGCAAGCTTGTTGAGGCGGTCACGGGGNATCCAAGCCTCGCAGGCTGATCCACCCCAGGCATTGTCGATCAGACCAACAGGAACTCCCAAGGCCAAATGCAATCGGCGACCAAACAGGTAGCCCACCGCGGAGAAGTTTTTAGCGATATCAGGAGTGGTGGCTTCCCATTGCCCGTTGAAGTAGATTTGCGGTTCCTGAGTACCCACTTGAGGCACGCTGATCAGGCGCAGGTTGGGGTAGTTTGCAGTCATGATCTCAAGATCTGAATCATCGGAATTACCCAGAGCCCANCCCATATTGGATTGCCCGGAGCATAGCCAGACCTCACCGACNAGAATGTTTTCGTATTTCAGTTCCGAACTTCCTTTGATGGTCATAGTCGCAGGGGAAGAGGAAGCCTTCATTGGATTCAGCGTGACCTTCCAGTATCCTTGGTCATCGGCCTTGGTCTGATGCATTTGTTTTCCAAGGGAGACGCGGACGGTTTCACCCGGGTTTCCCCATCCCCAGATGGGGTTGCGATGGTTTTGCTGCAGGACCATGTTCGACCCGATGACCGCAGGGGTCCGTAAGTCTCCCCACAGCAAAGTGGAGGCTAGGGCGTAGATAAGAACAAGAGGAAGGAGGCGTTTGAGTTTCATAAAGTTTTGGGNGTTGGGAGTCTTCAAGGTGTGAAGTCGATTACGAAGACATCATCGAGAATGGGTTTAAGAATAGCTACGAATGCCTTGTGGTCGGGGTGGGGGAGATACACTTCACGGGCCTTGGCATTTTCGAAGGTCACGATGAAGCAGTGAGTGAATTCCTTGTTTAAGCCTTCGGGGCTGTTGTTCTTTCCCCACTCCAGGGAAAGGATGCCATCGATTTTATTCTTCAAGGCAGAAAAAGCGTTTTCCACCTTTTGAATGTCTTCCGGCTTGGCTTCCTTTTTGAATTTAAAGCACACNACATGTCGGATTGATTCCGAATGATCGTTTGCAAAAGTGGAAGAAGGCATCCCGAAGCATAGCACAAGCCAGGCAAATGAGAAACCAAGAAGAGGAAAGTTTGGGTGGTGCATCAATCAGCAAAATTCAGAATGCATCCACAAAGACAACCCGAATATCCCAATAGTCATCATTTTCTAGAAGAAAGCCCTTTCATCGCTATCCCTTCCTTGACTTGCTGAACATCATGTTCATTATGGAAATTATGAGTTCAGAATTCGATTGGTTCATGATCACCATGCCTATTTTCGCCTTGGTCGTCTTTGCGATCGTCATGGTTGGTTCCATGGAAAAGCAACCGAAGTTTCTCGAAGTTCCCATGGCTAAAAAAGCATTGCTGTGGGGATTTGGTGGGATGTTTGGAGTCGGCATTGTTGTTTCGCTTTTTTACATGCTGCTTCGCTTTGTCGAACTCCTTGGGAATTACTGACATCGATGCCCATTTACGAGTTCACTTGCCGCTCATGCTCGAAGGACTCCGAAATCCTGGTCCGTTCGTCGGCTTGGGAAGGNNACGCCCAATGCCCAAAATGCGGGTCTAAGGAACTCCANAANAACTTGTCGGTGTTTTCTGCTTCCTCCTCNGACAGTTCNGNCGGACCNNTNCCTGAGCTACCGCCCTGTTCGGGAATGCCCAGCAATTGCGGGCGATGCAGTTTGGATTAAATGTTTATCCTAGCCATGGAAGGGGATCC
>NHCT01000025.1 GCA_002167605.1 Verrucomicrobia bacterium TMED40
AGATCACTCACTGAATCTTCTGCTCCAACAGTGTTTTCAGCTTTTTCAACCATTTCTTTCAAATCACTGGCCTGAGCAGCGTTGAGAAAAAGATTACTTACTGAATCTTCTGCTCCAACAGTGTTTTCAGCTTTTTCAACCATTTCTTTCAAATCACTGGCCTGAGCGGCATTTTGCAGCAAACTCCCCAAGGTATTTTCAGCACCTTCAGTGTTTTCTGCCATGACGACCATTTCCTTGAGTTCGGTTGCTTGGTCGGCATTCTCAAAAACAGTGCCAAGAGACTCGGTTGNGCCGGCTGCATCAGCTTTGTCGACAACTACCTTAATGTCGGCTGCTTTGTCGGCGTTCGCTACGATTGATTTCAATCCGTCGNCGCTTGCACTGTCACCAGCGACTTCCTTGATTTCCACCAATGTTTTCATGTTTTTACCAACATTTTCAAGCAGGTCACCACTACCTTCGACACCTTGCTCCGCAACGGACTCGGCAGCAACTTCCACAACTTCAATGAAGGTTTCCAAGCTATCAGAAGTGATGCCTTCCAACCCACCGCTTTCCGCAGCGGTTTCAACAACATTGACGATATCGTCAATAGATGCACCTGATTCGTCATCAGTTTTCAAATCAATGATGCCAGCGTCTTCAAGAGCTTCTTTCTCGGCTGCTTTATCACCACCATCTTTGCCTTGTTGGGCAAGTTTTTTCTCAGGATCGGACTCCATGATTGCAGTCTCGTCGACTGCAGGAGCATCCACAGGGGCGGCACTGTCTGCAGAAGACTCTGACGCAGGTGCTTCAGTTGGAGCCACCTCGGCAACTGGTGCAGTTTCATCCGCAGGAGCAGCTTCCGCAGCAGGAGCAGGTTCGTCGGCCGGAGTAGCTTCCGCAGCAGGAGCAGGTTCGTCGGCCGGAGCAGCTGCTTCGTCCGCTGGGGCAGGCTCATCGGCTGGGGCAGGTTCGTCCGCTGGGGCAGGCTCGTCGGCTGGGGCAGGCTCGTCGGCTGGGGCAGGNTCGTCCGCTGGGGCAGGCTCGTCGGCTGGGGCAGGCTCATCACTTGGTTCGTCGGCGGGAGCAGGCTCATCCGAAGGTTCATCCGCGGGAGCAGGCTCATCCGAAGGTTCATCGGAAGGTTCTTCTGCTGGCTCNTCAGCGGGGGCAGTTTCAGCAGGAGCTTCTGCAGGAGCCGTTTCAGCAACTTCGGTAACGGCTGTGGCAACCTCAGCAACAGAAACATCTGCAGTGGATTCAACTGCAGTATCCAGATCTGCGTTGACAGAGGCTAGATCGGCCGCGGGAGCAGGAGCAGGCACTGGAGGTGCGGAAACCGCACCAGTGGAAGAAACGGAAGGTGCCACAGTTTGACCCGCGGCAACCGGAACTGGCTCTGGCGGAGGGGGAGGNGGAACACCTGGTGGGGGNGGCGGAGGTGGCGGGGGCGTAAAGGCAATTAGACCTTTGGGAACAACAATTTTACTCACAAAACCTCCTCCAGGAGCAGGTCTGATATTCATTCCGACACGCGTGCCACGAATTCCAGCAGTACCAACCGGCGATTCAATGTTGAAACTGGATTTTTTATCCAATTTCTTAATATCGACGACCATGTCGCCAATCTCAAGATCGATCAAAGTATCCGAAGAACTCGGTTCTCCCTCCAATTCGGAAAGCTTTTTTGCACCTGGATCGAATTTAGCTTGGGTAAACTTTTTGATATTAAGTGCCGAATCGCCCTTAACCGTAGTTACGGTTCCATTTGATAAGAGCAAAATAATTTTAGATGCAGGACCCGTTTTTACGGTGTGACCGTCGAAAAGAATACCTCCCGCCTTGACGCTACCCTCAGGTAAGACAACTTTAGTGGCATTGTTGATGACGCTAACTTGCCCCTCTAGACCAGCTATTATGATAGCACCTTTAGGTTCGAGAGTCTGAATTTCCCCTTGCCCCATCAAGTGCGAGATAAATAAAAAGGGGAGTATGAAAAGAAGGGTGCCTTTACTCATGATAGATTATGTGTTGGGTAATATCTTTTTGAATTNTTCACTTCAAAAGATAATTAGCGGAAAGTCGACAAAAAATACATATAATATGTTTATTGAATAATTTTGTAAACCTTTCCCCAAGGGGAAGAATAAACCATATCAAAGATTTCAGTAGACAAGTCTTCCCGAAGAAACCCTTTAACCAGGGTACTATCAAATATTTCCTGATCCATGAAAAACCATGCTTGCCTCAGACCATAACCCTTAGAAGGAATTTCTATGTTTTCCCCTGCTCCGATGAAATCTTCCGGATCAAGACCTGTCCTTTTAGCCAAAAGACCAAGAGGCACTCCGAATTGAGACGCAACATTAGACAACTTAAGACCTCCTTCAGGAATATTATACTTAGTGCCACTCGTAAAATAAGGCATGTTTGTTTGCACAAGATGAAAACGGGCGTCTTTTTTGCCCTGAACTGGTAATTTTACCATCTTGCCTGTCTTTTCATCGTGCATATTTCGATGAAAGGCAAAAGGGACTTGATCTTTTAAGCCAGGAACAGTTGCCAAGTTGGTTCTCAAGTCACCTTCAATTTTGTAACCGCCTCTCATGTTGAGTATGATTTTTGAGCCTTGACTCGTAACCCAATCAGCTTGAGCCATATATGGCTGTCGAATGGGTAACGCACCTTTATAAAACGAAGAGTGAGAATAAGCGTCTGAGTCGAAACGGTCCAACAAAAATCTTTTTGCAAAGGTCGAATGGAAAGTGCTCGCGCTTAAAATTATAAGATCGTTGCGGTCCTTAATAAAAAGTAAGCGTCTAGAGGAAAGGCTGTTTCCGTTGGCTGCAATTTCCAACCCATCAATTGAAAGTGAACTTGCGATAGTAGCCGGTTTGGAGTCATTGGAAATACTCCAAAGTTGCCCATAATTTATAATTCCAGATTTTTCTCCTTGGAAGCGAAGGTTTCCTCTACGGTCTATTCGATAGCCCCCATCAAATGCAATCGAACTACCCTCTCTTCTACCATTTCGTAAAATCGTCAATGGAGGTTCGCCTGAAGAATAAGATTTTTCATAAAAATTCTTATCAAAATATAAATTCCTAGAACTAAAGCTGAGGATGGTGGGAAAAATTCTCATAATTTCGTAAGGCATGAATAAAAAAATATCTCTAGCTCTAGGAGGACTGCTAAAGGTCGGTTCAGTCAAATCGTCTAACAACGCTTGGTAATGAATTAAGTTTGGGGTTCCGTCCTTAAAAATGGCTTGAACCGCTGTCGTGTATGAAGTGGAGCCTGCTTCACGTTCTTCTTGAAGACGGAGATAGGTTTCTGTCTTTAAACAGGATAAGTTTTTTGCACGAACGGGGGATGTGGATCGTAGTATTTCGGATGTCAAAAAATTATCAAAAGTTTGATGTGCCGGTGAGGTAAAGGTTCTGGTGTTACCATAAAACCAGCAGCCAGAGCCATAGTCCCACCAAGTGACTACAAAATCGTCGGGATTAGATGCTTCGCCCAAAGCTTCCAAAACTTCGATAGTCTTATCGGGATAAACCACATGTGAGTTGTAGTTTTTGGCGTGCTGAACATTTGGCCAAACCATGAAAGCAACCAGTAAAACAGCAAGTACATGAGTAATGAAACGACTTTGCTCCTCTGATATCTTTTTCTTAGGTAAAGATTCGATGATCTTTCTCACTGTAAGCCACAATATTATGATTAGTAGAAAGCAAATACCTAAGGAGGCGACATTTCCGACATGCACCGTAAACCTAAGTCCTACTACTCCTTTAAAGCAAAGATAAGCTATAGCAACAAATGGTAAGCAAAGAGAAAACTCCCAAAATCTAACAACCAACAAACCCAAACCTAGCAATCCGATAAGTGCGGTTGGAATAAGAAAAGCACCTTGAGATTCATTTGCAGGGAGACATCGAGGACAGGAACAGGTAGGCAGATCAGATAAAATACGATTTCTCACGACCTTTGGAGGAACCTCACTTGCTTCCCTTACAGTAGAAAAAACATCTAGATATTTCAAACTGTAGCCTTTATCTTTGGAAGCACTCTTCATTGCAACGCCCTCCCCAGCCGATACATAGCGCTCGAACTTATCCAAAAACTGAGACTTCAAATCTCCGCTCAAAGCCGAAAAACAAAAAGTAGCAAAACAAAACAATGGAAGTAGTAACGGCCTTTTGTTTGAATCCAAGATTCGGGATATTCGAATTTCAGATTCGTGGTGAGATTCGGAGTTGAATAATTTTAAAAGGAGATAACTTACCACAAGCATACCTATTCCTAAGAAAAACTTATAAGGGTTTTGCTCGATTAAATAACCCCAGGACCAAGACTCGCCATATCCGGCAAGAGACATTAAAATAATAGCTTTGAAAGTAAAAACCGAACTCTTTTGAAGGAATGCCTTCCCTAATGAACAGCGATAATTGAGACCAAGGTCGACCAGAAACAATATAAGTCGATAGGCTATGAACGCACCAATAAGTGCACCAGTGATTGCCTGTCCAGAAACATAGAAAAAACGATAGAGATATAATATCAAAGCCGCCGCAAAAACATAAGAAACTGACTCTTTTCTACATGCTGCAAGAAGGGCAAAAAGAGCGAAAGCCGGTATTGTAATCGAAAACATGTCCGTGTCATAATAACCAGCAAGTGTACGATTGTAATAACTATGGGTAACGCCAGCAAGGCATGCCGCCAAAAAACCCCATATTGAGGAACCGTATAGTCGTCCTATCAAGACAATTGGAATGCATACAAGTCCAGATATGTAGACGGGCAACCATAGCAGCAAGTACTCTATGGTTAGAGAGGGAAAAATCTCGAGTAACAAATAAGGTAAAACAGTAATCATCCCGTTGTTTAAGACACTGGGGACAAGATTATTGTTCTGATGCATACCAAGATGCCCTTTCTGTAAGATACTTCCGAAGTAGAAACTGTCATGTGTATTAGGTAGGGCAACGCCGTCCTTAACCATTCCCTCTCTAGCATAAACGAGCTGACCGTCCTCATTGAGATACTGCTCTTGAGCAAAATCAATCCACTCCAATCGAACCGTAAAGCTGAAAAGGTAAGCTAGAACAATAAACAAGAAAGTAATCCACCAGGGTGCTCGGTCTTTGGGCACCTCAACCAATCCTTTGAAAAAACCGCGTTCTTTAACAATCCCAGTCAGACTATGCCCAAATTTCCGATCATCATTATCACTGGNAATAGAATCGGACTTTTTTTTCATTTTAATAAGGCAGGGCTTGAGTTGAAACTAGCCGTAATCCTTATCTGAATTTATTACTTAAGCCAAATAACTTTTTAGAAAGAGAAGAAAGCAAACCATTGGTCTTCTCGGAAACAAACGAATTACCTAGTATTGTACGCGAACCTCCATGAATACGAGCACCAAGGTTTTTCACATGAAAGGCATAATCGTTATTGACCATGATCCCCAAGAGTTCTCCCTTTTGGGAAAAAACCAAATCACCTTTCCCTGGATCAAAAGATCCAGTGATAAATGAAAAATGGTTGTGTTTCACTTTAATGTACCTCGAATCTTTTTCATCACGGATAAAATCGGTCTGTCCAAAANGCCCTTGTGTTGCATCCACAACCACCGCTTCAGCAAAAAGGTAGGGGTTGTTTGGTGCCTCGAAAATTTCTATGGATGATTCCTTTTTCAAAGTAGCTGGGTTGAGGTACAGCGGTACAATTAAAATTCGCGGGTCATCCATAAAAGCGATCTCCTTAACCGGTATCGGGGCTTTTAGCTTGGGGCTGGTGATTTCCCCCGTGACGCTAACCAATTTGCGAGGACGTGGAGTGAGCCTAAAGGGGCTTTCCTTGGCATGAACGAGAGAGTAAGCGAAGGAACCGTCCACCATGATGATGGAATCCATAGAAAAAGTCTCTGTCTTATCACCTCCGAGAAAGCCACCCTTATGGACGAAGGATAAATTCAATTTAATCTTATTCTCGTCATAGCGAGTGAAAATTTCGTTGACCGAGCGAACTTGCCTTTCGTTGAGTTCCCTGAAGTTTTCCCGCTGTACGGCCGCAGTTTCTGCGACCTCATTCTTTATGGATTCGACTTGATTGCCCACTCCAGCAACTTCCTCACTGACCCCAACAACGGTCTCTTTTACACCGGCCATTTCCTTTCCTACCCTCGAAACATCTTCTTTGACACTACTCACTTCTTGGGTGACGGAAGAAATCTTTTCCCCAACGCCTGCAAGGCCTTGTCCTACCACCTTCAGGTCTTTTCCAACCCCTTCTAAGCCTTGATTTAGGGAATCAATCTTTTGGTCTATCTTGGAAGTAGACTCGACCAATGCATCTGATCTCTTTTTCTCAGCAATTAACATGGCTTTTGCTTCTGCAGCAGCCTTCCCTTCAGCCTTGGCCTTTTCTTGCGATGCGGCCAATTCGACTTTAACCGACTCCGCTTCCCTTTGAGTCTTCTCTTTCAACGCTGCCAACTCATCCGATTTTCTTTTGGCTTCAGCTAAATTCTTTGCCAATAACTCAAGTTCTTTTTGTGAAGCGGCGTTATTTTTCATGAGTTCCTCCCGCTTGCGCTCAATTTCCTCACGCTGCGATTCGAGTTCCTCCGCCTCTTGTTTTGCCTGTTTGATCGCCTCTTCGTTACCGGCAATCACGGCATCCCTTGATTCGATTGCCTTTTCCTTATCCTCTAATTCTTTCTTTCGTTGAGCAATTTGCTCCTCCAATTCGAGCTTCTGCTGTAAAAGGGTGTCCTTGTCGCTGCTTAAGTTTTCAAGCAATGTTTCGTTCGTTGCCTCGAGTTCAGCAACTACATCATCATAATTTTCTCCATCGGAAATTCTTTCGACGACCTCTTTAGAAACGACTTTTTGGCCATCTTTTGCAATAACCGCTCCTTCAGGCACATCGAAACGCGCCAATGCGAGGATGCTAAGAAGAAGGAAATCGCAAACTACGAGCAGCAGGCTACGATTCATACCTCTTTTCACCAGCTTGTTTGACAAGCAAGTGATTACGATAGGGGCGGACTATAGTAATCTTGAGCGCAGCCACAAACAAGATACCAAATAAAGTAGAAGTGTAAGCTCCAATCAGAGCATCTTGCTTGACATCCAAAACGAGGAGCAAGATGAGAGATAAAACCGTACCACCCAGCCCTATATAAAGACCTAAATCAAACAGGTTTTCCTCGTTATCTAAGAGCCCTAGCTTGAGACCTGCTTTAAGTTCCTCATTTTTGATTTGAGAAACCCGTGAATAGCAAACCATGAAAATCACTATTTGTATGAGCAGGAAGACGCCNGCTATGATTGCAGTTACTATTGTNAGATTTTGTTCCGCCATAGATTCCTCATTGGCGTAGGCGAGAAGATTCGCAAGCGCAAAATCAAATCCCGCAACCGAAACTTGTCCCCTCGGGGATTGCAAAAGCGTTGGTTCGAGAAATAAAATTGAAAGCAGACCGAGTAAAGCCGCGCCCGAAACTCTTCTAGACCAACGTAAAAAGAAATGACTCTCGGATCTTTGGTAGGTCGGTTTAGGCAGAATTTTCGCAAAAAAGAGGATCACAAAGAAAAAAGAGGAAATAATTAAAAAGTTTTTAAGAAAAAGAGCGAAATCCCGATGACTGTGAGACAAATGAGTCAAAAGATCACCACCCAAAAGTGGAAATACTGGAGCCACAAGAGATTCAAAAGGCCCTTCATCATGGATAGGTTTGTTGAGCTTAAGTAGGTGCTGAACGGATCCCTGTCCGTAGGACATGGCAATCTTAAGATCCCGCAGGGCGGCAACTGCTGCGTCTTCATCACCATCTTTCACATACACAGGATAACTTTTTACAAAGCGGTAAATCCCATCAGGGTCTCCCGACAAAAGAGTTCCTGCATATATGACCTGTAGTTCCCTCTCGAAATCATTCTGAGCAACTTTCTTTTCATCAATCAGGAATTTTAGTTTTTTAACTGCGGATTCGCGTTCTCCCAAAGGCAGGAAGCCCAATTCTCGTTCGGCAGATTTTATTCTGCCAATTGATTCGGAAAGAGGCCGGTTACGCATCCTGATCAACGCTGCCAAATCAAAGACTCCCTGAAGGTCAGGGCATGACTGGGTAAGTTCGGCCATTTGCATTAAGTTCATCTTTCTCGCCAATTGATGGGCCGCCCAATAAAAGGATCGAATTCTTTCCTTCGCCGGTAAATCTCCGGAAAGAGCTTTCTGGGACAAGCGACCGATTTCAAAAGTGGCATCTGCGGAATAATATTCCTTTTCCAAAGACATCGCAGTTCCGACCATCATGGGTACAAGGATTGGGTGAGGAAGCCAGCGTCCATGCCTTTCCACCTCACCCATCTTGTTGATAATTCCGCCAACAATTGCCAAATAACCGCCATCTTGCGAACGCCCTATCTTGAGCATCCCGCTTCTTAAGGAAATATTCTCAAAATCCATCACCGGAAGCGAATGATTACCATCCCATTGGGCAACAACTGCATCGGATCCGGACTTCGTTACTTTAAACCACTCCGCTTTGGAAGAAAAACGGGCAAGGTTCGAGCGGGCTTCCTCTAGGCAGGAATCACGAATCTCAGCTTCAGAAGCATTTTTATCGAATTCGTTGGGGGACTTGATACCTACTGAAAGAAGCACGGATCGTTCAGGGAAAAATGGGAAACCCTCGAGCTTGGCAACCTTAACTCCGGGAAACGCACTAATTCTAGGTTCGGATAACAACCGAGCCCAAAAGTTACCGGGGCGACCTTCGCGTGGAATTGCATTCAAAACCGCCAAAACATTGTCGTTTGAGCTATTTTCCTGCAATCGTTCACGCAAATCACCTCGAGTCGTGGCACGGTTGTAAACAAAAAATGCCTCAAAACGGCCACGATCCAAATTATACCTGTCCAACCCACCGAAATATTCGCTGAAAGTAAGCATGTCAAAAATGCTACCGCCCCCCGAAATCGCCAATTCGGGATGCTCCTGCTTTTTGGAACGGATAACTTCGGAAAACTCTTCCCTTTTGGTAATTGAGGCCAAAGGCAAAAGCATTTCTGCTGGTCCCAAATTATTTTGCCTAAATTGACGAACAATTTCTTCCTCTATCGATTTTGACCCGTCTCCGACATCCCGCAATGCGTTTTCTGAAACGCTGGAAAAGTAAACCGGAAAACCAAATCCCAAGATCGCCAAAACCAAGGCAGCCGGTAAATAAATTGTAAGAGCCGACTTTCTCTTGTTTAATGACTTCAAATTCGACAAAATCATAATCTCGTTATTGATAAAGTTTCACCCATACGCAACCGATATTTATTAACTTACTAACCTAAATCAAGCACACTTCAGGCTGCTTGACCTAAAAGATCATCCGTTGACCATGCCTTTACGAATCACCCAATACGGAGAAGCCATTCTTCAACAAAAGGGAGAAGATGTCATATCATTCGACATAAATCTATCCAACCTTGCCCAAGAGATGCTGGAAGCGATGCAAGAAGCCGATGGCATCGGACTGGCAGCACAGCAAATTGGACAGGCGACTCGCTTTTGCATTGTAGACGTACCAGACCACCCGGACTACCCTATTTCTTGCAGGCTTGATGGTAAGAGTCTATCCCCTTCCCTTCTAATGCCTATGGCGTTGGCCAATCCAGTAGTTGAATTCCTGCCTTCCGAAGAATACTTTTATGAGGAAGGGTGCTTATCATTTCCAGAAATCCGCGGAGATATAGCCAGACCGGAGTGCATTCGAGTCACTTATCAGGATTTAGACGGAGTCAGCCATCAACTTGACTGTGACGGTTTGCTTGCCCGTTGCATCCAACACGAAGTCGATCACCTGAATGGCATTCTTTTTATCGACCGAATGGAAAAGAAAGAGTTTGCCGAAATCAAAGGGGAAGTGAAGGCATTGAAAAAGCGTACACTCGACTCTATCAAATCGGGTAAGAAACCATCGATCCCACCTAGGGAATGAAACGNAACACCAAGCAGGGCGAGGTCGTGCTCGAAGTCATGCGCTCTGCTGGTCGCCCCTTGACACCTTTGGAAATTCATCAACTGGCTACTCAAGAAATTCCCCGATTAGGAATCGCCACCACCTACCGCCATCTCAAAGCACTTTCAGAAAGCAATCAAGTTGTTGGAGTTGACTACCCCGGGCAACCTCCCCGGTACGAGTGGGCAGATGGACAGGACAAAGTACACTTTGCCTGCCGGTCCTGCGATAAATTGTTCGCTTTAGACGATACAACCGAAGACATCCCACCCGCTCAAGCACCTAAAGGTTTCAAAGTCCAAGGCTTCGAGGTCATGCTTTACGGAACCTGTCCGGAGTGCGGATAAAGAAAATTCTTAAAAAGAAAACTTTAGCCCGGCGTAAAACCCACGACCAAGAGCAGGATATCCATCCACTTCCTCGTACTCCTTGTCCAAAAGATTTTCAATTCTTCCAAAAACATTGATTCCATCATTGATTTGATGCTTGCCGAAAAGACGAAGTACTAGGTAATCGTCTCCCTTAATATTTGAAAAATTCCCTCCATCGACATCAATCACATCATTCGACCAAGTAAGTCCAGCTCCCAAAGAATTGGATTGCGATGAGTGTTCTAGAATTAAGTTCCCAAAGAATCTTGGTCGGCGGACCAATCTCTCAAATGAAACCGAATCCTGTGCATCCAGGTAAGTAAAAGATAAATTAGATGTAAAATTTCTCATCTCCGCTTCTATTGAAGACTCGAATCCTTTTGAGGAAGCCGAATCAATATTTGACATCGAGAAAGCAGTATTATCCCAGTCAATAAGGTCTTCAAAATCCGTTTCAAAATAAGTAATTCGAAGATTTAGCCACTCATTCGGTTGTAAATTTAACCCAGTCTCCCATGACTCTGCTTTTTCAGGATTAAGACTGGGTTCTCCCCAATTCCCATACAGATCATTTGCCTGGGGGGGAGAAAAGCTTGTAGCGAATCGTGCTAAGAATGTAACCCCATCTATAATTCGATGATCGAAACTAGTCGAAAATGTCGACTCGCTACCATAAGCGGAAAATTTGTCCGCTCGACCGCCCAAGGAAATACTTGTATTTTCTCCCAAAGAAATAGAAGTCAAAGCAAAGACGCTTTGTGTATCCGGGTTTACATCGACCTCCGTCAAGTGCGTTGCATTGCTTTTTTTGAAAAAATTGTCTTCTTCGTAGGATCCACCTGCAGTGAGTGTAATTCCCTCATAAATTTCTCCATTGATGAGAAGTTCGAACTGATTTGTGTAAGCATGATAAGTATCATCTAAAGAGCTGTTTTTATTAACCAGTTCATCATCGGAATAGGAATAAAAACCCGATAGTTTCCACTCTCCAAGTTTCAGTTTTATACCGGGTGAAACAAGGATGTCTTGTACCTCCAGATACTGATCTTTGTTGGGATATGAGGTGCTCTTTGTATTGCCTGGATAATTAACTTCACTTTTAAAACCAGTCCCCACTAGATCGATTTCCAAGTTATCAGATAATTTTTTTGAAAAAGTGAAGGAAGCCGACTGACTATCAAATTGAGAGTACGGTTGTTCATTCTCAGTCGTTTTTATTGCGGTGCCAATTCGGCCTTTCCATCCGGATTCACTAAATCCATAGTCAATCCCTCCATTGACAGAATGATTGGATCCAACTTCCATCTTCCAAGAAACCTTTTTCTTCAACGGTTCATTTCGAAGCATGATTGCTCCGCCTATCCCCTCTGCGCCATATTGAACAGAAGAAAAACCTCGTAAAACCTCTAAGCTCGAAGCACCAGTAAGAGGGATTTGACCTAAATTGTAGGTCCCAGAAAACCCACCATTTAATTTTCGTCCCTCGTAGAGAAAGGTAGTGTGGTCACTATTTGCACCTCGACTGAAAAGAGAAGTTTGGGAACCTGCTTGACCAGAACGAAAAACTGCCATCCCAGGTACTGAGTGCAACGCATCTGCCAAGTTATCGATCTGTCTTTCCTCGAGGTCATAAGCGGAAATTCTGGTAACCCAGGGCGAAGTTTCGCTTAAAGGCACAGGCGATTTCGTTTCAATGATCACCATTGGCTCCAAATTTTCGGGTTCCGCTGTTGCCGCAATCGATATAATTGCACACAGAATACATTTAAATGCAAGAGAGTTGACATGTGAATTTAGCACATCCTTATTGATAATTGATTCTCATTTTTAGGCAAGCTATTCGAATGAAATGCTCGAAATTAAAAACAAAAATAACCTTAGGAGAAGGTATCGATTGAACGACACTCGACAGGAGGGTCATTCTCCTATCTATGATTACTCACTGTTGTAATTTTATGAATCGTAAAATCACTTGGCTTTTTTGGGGAATGAGTTTTTCAAGCTCAGCTTTGGGAATGCAATTTGATCTAACCTCCCTTGGCACCCAAAGTCGGGTGGAGATCAAAGTTGCCACTGGGTTTGGTGGAGGGTCTTTGAGGGGTTCGTTCTCGAAGATTTATGGTGATCTTGATTTTTCTGTCGAATCTCCCAATCAAACAAGCGGGAAAACTCTCATGGACGCTCGCAGTCTCCGGTTTGGCTATGGAAAGATCAACTACGATGCCCACAAAATGGATTGGCTTGATTCTACTCGCCATCCAAAAGTTGCCTTTAGGTTGGAAGGACTAAAAAAGACCAAGTGGGCGGGTAAAGAGTTGATGGCCGAAGCTTATGGGTCGTTGTCACTGAAAGGCAGGGCTGTCGAAATTTCTTTTCCGGTACAGATTCGTTATCTAAGGAAGGAGAGAAGGAAATTCGATGGGAAGTACGGAGATATCTTNCTCATTGAAGGAACTTTGTCCTTTGACCGTGGGGATTTCGGATTGAATGAGGGGAATATGCTTAGTGAGATCATGGAGAAAATTTCCGTCAACTTCACCCTATTCGGATGCTCTGATCAGGTGCGTCCTCTTCTTCCCTCGGCGTTGTTCAATCGAAACTAGGGTTTCCACGAATGATCAATCAGGCATCCAAGTAAGAGCGTGGCAAAGAGCCAACCCCAAAGCATCGGCCTGATCGTAGGGTAAGGCAGATCGCAGACCAAGCATCTGAGCCAAAGTTTGAGACATCTGCTCCTTGCTAGCCCGCCCGAAACCGACTACTGCTTGTTTGACTCGAAGGGGGGCATATTCGAAGACTGGCGTGCTACGAATGGCAGCCGCGGAAAGAGCCGCTCCCCGAGCCGCCCCCATGATCTGTGCGGTTTTGAAATTTTGCACATAGATCGTTTCTTCGCATGAAATGTGTCTGGGTTTCCAAAGATCGATAAGATGGGCAACGCACTGGTGGATTTGCCCCAGACATTCGATCGATGGAATTTTGGGTGGCAACTTAAGGGTCTCCGAATGCAAGAGCTTTTGGTTTGAACCTTGGCATTCAAGAATGGCGAGACCCGTTCCTCTTAAACTTGGATCGATTCCCAGAATTCTTCCGGCATAGGGTGTTTTACGCAAAAGAGCTTTAGGGTCAGAAAGGGGGGGCTTCTTTCCCTGACCGGCCAAGTGTTTGGCCCATAGTTTTCTGGAACGACTGTTACTCATGCTCTAAAAAAAGTTTAGTAAATCATGCGTAACCCTGCGATGACGATAAAGATCCAAATCAGTCGTTCGAAAAGAGCTTGATTCAAATACTTGACCAAAAGCGGAGCGGTGGCAGCTCCTATGATTGCAGGAATGAACATCCATCCACTGACCGTCATGGAATCCAAGGTTATGATCTCCAGCTCTATCATAAATGGAACCTTACAGACATTCACGATAAGAAAGAGCCAGGCCGAGGTNCCGATAAATGCATACTTTGGCAAACCCATGACCAGTAAATAAAGCTGAGCGACTGGACCTGCGGCATTGGCTAACATGGTGGCAACTCCTCCCAAAGAGCCAAACAGAATACCCAATCCAATGGAGCCCTTCGGTGTCTCCTCATTTTTTTCATCCACCGTTCGATTACTTGCTTTGTTTTTCTTTCTAAACTTAACAAAGAAATGAAGCACGGTCATACTCAATAAAATGCCTCCAATCAAAACCTTTAACAAGTGCACTCGGTCGTCACCGCCCTGAAAGTAGTCGAAGACCCACCAACCTAATGTGGTCCCGATTAGAAAGAAAGGAAGTAAACGCACAATATACTTCCAGTCGGCATGCCTCCGGTAAACTATGGTTGCGGTTAGGTCAGCGGAAATCAGCACAGGAAGNAGTAACCCTACCGACAAGGGTACCCCCATCGGTCCCAGAGCATCCTCCAAAACAAGGGCAAAAATCGCAACGGTGAGGTTTCCAGCACCCGGAACCCCCCCTTTACTCATCCCCATGATAAAGGAGCCAAGACCCAAGAGGGTCCAATGCATCGGACTTAAGACTTCCATATTTGAGGTAAGCGACAATGGACCCCCATGATCAAGAAAGCGATTTCCATATTAATCAGAGTCGCCCAAGGCTTTTGTAAAAGTTCCTTCGGATACGCAAAAGGTTTCCCACATTTCAACTTCATCCTTNGAGGGATATTCGGTACCGGTCGCAAAGACCTGAGCCTGTGGNGGCAGCAACTTGCGGAAATTGGCCTTCCTCTCCTGATCGAGTTCTCCCAAAACATCATCCGCCAGCAAGATTGGGATGCGCCCAAGAGCATCCTTGAGGTAAAAGTATTCCGCCAAGCGGATGGCCAGGACCATTCCTCGCTGCTGCCCTTCCGAGGAGTAATTCCGGGCATCGCGGTCGTCGAGAAGGAATACGAAATCATCTCGATGAGGCCCCCTTCTGGTCATTCCCATAATCCGATCCCGCTCACGCCCTTCAGCCAAACGATCAAGCATTTGATCCGAACTCATTTCTGGCCAATCAGGTTGATAACGCAGGCTTGCACGCTCAACCCCGCCGCACAAAGACGAATAATGCTTCTCTAGAGAACGAGCAAGAAGAGGCATACTTTTCAGACGGTCAGATTGAAGACGAACCGCCGCCTCGGATAAAATGATCTCGAAAGCGGCAAGTTCTGAATCTCCACTTCCTTTTTTCAACAAAGCATTGCGACCACGCAAGGCACGATGAAAAGACTGAAGGTTTTCGAAATATTGCCTATTGGAAGAAGAAAGGAGAAGGTCGAGCCATTTCCGACGATCAGAAGGTCCCTCACGAATCAATCGAAAATCTCTGGAAGATAAGGTGACTGCGGGAAACCTCCCCAAATAATCTCCAAACCGGTTNATTTTCTCACCATCCACCTGCAAAACTTTCTCAGCTTTTGAACGAAAACTCAGNANAACTTCATGCTCCTCCCCATCATCTTCAGAAAAACGAAAGAACAATTGGCTGCGTTCGGCATTTTCTCTAACCAAGCCATCCATCCCGCTTTTCCGGAAGGAACGTAGATTTGCGGACAAACCGATGGCCTCAAGCAAGTTGGTCTTCCCCTGACCGTTGGGTCCCAGAAAGAATATCCTATCACCCGAAAAAGAGAGATTGGCCGTTTTCAGATTACGAAAATCCTCAAGGTTCAGGCTGAGCAAACGCACGAGGTCAGATGGAAATTACGGTGGAGGTGGATGCTTCCCTGCTCAACTCTTCAAAAGCCTGAATAAAGGCATTGGCCAATTCTTTCCAATCCTTTTGCTCTTGTTCAATATATGAACTGACTCGAATGATACGGCGGGTTTCGTCTGAAGANAGCGAAAAAGCCAAAGCAGATGGAGACAATTCGTCTTTACCGCTCGAGCATGCGGAACCAGTCGAAACTTCGAAGCCATGTCTATCAAGTTTGCCAACCCAGCGGAGGTTTTCAAATTCAGGAACAACGAAACAGGATGTATTCCAAAGCCTGGGAGATTTTCCACCCAAAACCCTCAACCCGGGTATTGCAGTGAGCAGAGTGCTTTCAAAAGAATCTCTCCATTGGGATCTTGCTGGCAATTCAGCAAGAGTTGCCTGGGATCGTTGCCACGCCGAGCACAACGCCTCGATTGCTGGATAGTTTTCGGTCCCTCCCCTTCGCCCTCCCTCCTGACTACCTCCATGAAAAAAAGGAATAGAATCCTGACCAACCATCCAGCCTATCCCCTTAGGTGAGCCAAACTTGTGTCCACTGGAAACAAAAGTCGAACAAAGCGAAAAGTCGTCTGCCGGAAGTTTTCCCAACCATTGTGTGGAATCACAATGAAAATGAACGCCGAAACCCTTGCACATTTTAGCGGCTTCCTTCCAAGGTTGAAGAACTCCAGTCTCATTACTGGCCGCCATAAGCGAAACCAAAATTGGTCTGCTTTGGGAATGAAGGGCTGCCTCAAGGCCTTCCAGGCAGATGGTTCCCTCCCCATTTGTCTCCAGAAAATCAACTCGATCGGGAAAGTACCACTTTGCCGGAGAACTTACGCTCGGATGCTCAATGGAAGAAATCAGTACCTTAGAGTCGCTCGAAGATTGGTGCGAAAAATAGGAAAAAACCGCATTATTTGCCTCCGTGGCACCAGAAGTAAAAGTCAGAAAGGAAGGCTCCACACCTAGAGTCTCAGCAATTTGCTCCCGGCTTCGATTGATTCCGGCACGAACCCGAGCCGCCTTGCGATACGGAGAAGATGGGTTTGACCATTCCTCTTCCAGGGCTTTGTGCAAGGAATCCAAAGCCGATGCAGCCAAAGGAGTGGTGGCGTTGTTATCGAAATACGCCATATAAAAGATTAGCGACTCCCTGGGATAGCCGGGATGCGAAGGGTCTGACCGACCCTCAGACTGTTCTTGCTGCTCATTACATCTCGGTTGGCTTGAAAGATTCGCTCNATGTGGGACGAGTCTCCATAAATCTTTCTGCTGATCGCGTAAAGACTGTCTCCCGCACGAACAACATAGGTGCGAATTCTTGGCTGAACCGGTTGGGGTACAGGGGTCGCAGAGATGGGAGCGGTCAGTACGGGTTTCGCTTGGACTGGAACCGAAGGCGATTCAGGTGAATCCTTGGCATTTAATGGAACACCTAACCTTGCCTTTAGGTCAGCCACTTGCCTTCGAAGTTTGTCGTTTTCCTCCTTAANAACAAGCACATCCAAATAATCTCCGTAAGGCTCTCCGGGTAACTTTCGGATGATCTCTCGCTCGGCAGTGACGACAAGTTGTTTCACTTTGGAAGATTCGCGAGATTCGGGAGANAGCAAGAGAAACCGCCGAAAGTGNTAGATGGCGGCGATGGGATCCTTGCGAGATTCNAAAGTNAGAAGCAATCGCCCGCATTCGAGGTGAGATTTGGGACATTGCACCATTCGACGGGTTATGGATAAGAATTGATCCAAGGCCTCGTCTTCCTTACCAACTTTTAGCAAGGAGCGTCCTTTACCGAAGGCTGGGTCTTCCTCCTCCTCTATCAGCTTTGCGTTTGGTTGACACGATTGTAAGAAGATCGCCAACACAAGCGACAGATAGGTGAAACAAAACGGCTTCTTCATTCGCCTTGAAAGGAAAAAGTTAACTTACGGGTATGGGGAGAAACACGATGCTCCCATAAAAAGAGTCCCTGCCAAGTGCCCAGATGTAACCTTGCGTTGGTGAAGGGGATATTTTCACTCGATCGGGTAAGTGCCATCTTAATATGAGAGGGCATATCATCGGGGCCTTCCATGGTATGAATGAAATGAGGGTAGTCATCTGGAACCAAGTCGTCCATAAACCTTTCCAAGTCAAGGCGAGCCGAAGGGTCCGCATTTTCCATGAGGACTAGACTGCAACTTGTATGCCTTACGAAAATCGTAGCTAAGCCATCGGAAAGACCTGAATCCATCAAAGCATTTTCAAGAGGATCAGTAATTTCATAGGTCCCCTTCCCTTTCGTATTGATTTTCAATTCTTGATTAAACACTCCCATAACCTACTTCTAGCCAACTGAATAAAAGAGTTATTTGGTTTTGGCAAGGGTTGAGCAAGTATGCTTAAGAGGTTCTGCAAACAAGCTCCGTTTCTGATTCCAACCAATTCTCCAGCGAATTCAGGGAAGATTCCAATTTCTCCATCTCAGGAGACTGTTCGGAAACCCTCTGAAAAAGAACACTTTGAGCAAACTCGAGCTCCTTTTTCGACAAGCCAACAAGCCAGGATTGTTTTACGGGATAGCCTTCTGCCTTTGCAAAAACATAAAGCATCTTAAACCTGACCACCAAGGGCTCCCCCCCTTTCATCAATGCATGGAGAGATGAGTCTAAAAGAAAAGAAAATTTCTCCGACTCCAAAAGGTGGGCTCCATTATCAAGATAAAACCTGGCTATTCCGGAGGCTGCTGAAAAACGCGTGTGACTTGAGGAAAGTTCGGTCCGCTTATTTAATACCCGATGTTCTTTTACAAAGGGCATTCCACTGGTCTTGGTAACCTGCAAAGCCAGTTCGACTTCATCAAAAAGATCGGGGTGGGAAGGACTGCCTTTTTTGCGAATTTTTCGCAGCAAAGCCGGTTGCAAACCTTGAGCCGAAGAAAAAACCATTAATCTCAGATGATTTTCACCGGTTTCAATACGGTTTAGGAGAGTTCCCGCGATTTCTTGAGGAGGAAAAGCCACGGTTAATCCCAATAGTCTGAAGAAACGAGGCTATCCGGACGAACGATCCCTTGAACCTGCCCTATCGGAACTCTGGGATGGGTCGACAGGTCGCTTGGGCCTAGATTCGGAGGAAGAAGCTCCTGTGTCGACATTTTGCTTTCTTCTCTTGGCTGACTTGGGTGGAATCACAGCCCCGCCCGAAATCAACATTTTCATACCGTCGCCCACTGACATATCGAGCCGGAAAATGTCTTCACGAGGAAGCAAGAGCAAGAATCCACTTGTAGGGTTAGGCGTAGTGGGAACAAAAACATTAGTGAGCTTTTTACCAATTACGGCCTCGGTTTCCCCGGATGCATCATTGGTCAGAAATCCAAGAACATAACAGTCCGGCCGAGGGTATTCGATGAGTACAACCTCCTTAAAAACAGCTCTATTTTCCTTTCCAAAGGTTTCTACAATCTGTTTAACGGACCGATAAACGGTGCTGAGAAAAGGCACTTTTCCAAGAATTTTTTCGGTGGTGGAAATAAAGAATTTGCCTAAAACATAATTCGAAAGAAAACCCAAAACAGTGAGGGAAAGGACCCCGACAAATAAACCGACCACGGCCAAGAGGGTTTCTAGACCAAAAAACAAACGATCCTCCTGTAATCCCAATTCAAATGCCAAACGAGTCGCCGGGGCTTTGAACAGGTCCAAAAGAAAGTTCAATACGAAGATCGTAGTTCCAAGAGGNAGGAAAATAAGTAACCCCGTAAGAAAGGCGTTACGGAACTTTCGTGAAAAACTTGTTGGTTTAGCGGATGACACAATCTCTTGGCTATTCTTACGAAGGATTACTAGCGAGAAGAAAATCCGGCCANCCATTCGATTGGCTGATTACTTCCATGNCCCGAGCCTCTTCGCGTCTCATGATTTTTCGGTCCACNTCTTCAACATCATCAAATCCCACCAAGTGCAGCCATCCATGTATCAGATAAAGGCTCAACTCCTCTGCCCAAGGGATTTCACGCCGATTTGCCTCTTCAAGGGCCTGATCGACGGACACACAAATTTCACCGGCCAAGTCATTGGTTTCATCAGCGGGGAAAGTAATGACATCCGTCGGACGAAAATCCTTAAGAAATTCACCGTGAATGTTAGAATGGTGCTCTCTATCAAGAAAAACTACGGACAAAAATCCGGAAGCATCATGCTTGTGTAAAGAGAACACACATTCGAAGAAATCCTTGAGCTTCTTTTCATCAAATTCCAACTGAGGATAAAGGTTGGATATTTCGATCGTGATTGTCGAAACCATCTTAGCTCAGGGAAAAACTAGCTTTTGAAAGGTGCATAGGAGTCACTCGACGCTTTGACTTTCTTCTCATCATCTGGATATTCAATGCGAGTGTGCAACATATTTAAGGTCGTTTTGATAAAGCTTTTCTTGATTTTAGCAACTTCCTCAAGAGTCAATGGGCATTCATCAAGTTGACCATCCTCAAGCCGGTCCTGAAAAATCCCCTCTAGCAACTCCTCCACGCTATGTTGNGTGACNTTAGNCAAACTACGAGCGGCNGCTTCCACCGAATCGGCAAAGAAAATAATTGCGCTTTCCTTAAAGCGAGGTTTGGGACCATCGTATCGATATGTCGATTCGTCCGGACCCTTGTCTTCGCTTTCTCCATAAGGCAAGGTATCCTGCTTACTCCTTTTTTTAGCTTCGTGATAAAAATATTTTACCAAGGTCGTTCCATGGTGTTGCCTGATCACATCTCGAATGACTTTAGGTAATCGTTGCTCACGGGCCATCTCAATCCCTTCCTTGACATGACTTTTAATGATTAGAGCACTCATGGCCGGATCCCTCCGGTTATGAGGATTTCCGAATTCCCCTTGGTTTTCAGTGAAATAATTGGGCTGAGCCATTTTCCCGATGTCGTGAAACAACGAGCAGGCTCTGCACATGATCGGGTTCGCACCAACCGCTACGGCAGCGTTCTCGGACAAATTGGCTACCATCAGACTGTGATGGTAAGTTCCGGGCGCATCTACCTGCATTTGCCTGAGCAAAGGGTGATTGAAATCGGTCAACTCGAACAAGGTTGCGTCGGTGGCAACCTTGAATCCATTCTCAATCAAAGGCATTGCACCCAAGACCAAAGCTCCCGTAAATACGCCAACCATAAGTGAAGCGAGCGCATGATTGGCCGCAGCCACTCCTCCACTCCCGGATGCAACACCTATACCCAGAGCCATGACAGCTCCCGTCAACCCAGCGTACGCACCTGCCTTGAGTGCACTTCCGCGAAGCCGTACCTCCCGGCAGAAAAATGCACCGACCAAGGCCGAGCTCAAGGCAACGGAAAGAGATTCGATTCCAGCATTTTGCATGGTCGAATGAAAAATGCTCGTCATCAATGCGGTAAGCGTAGCCATACGCGGACCGACCGTTATCATGACCACCATAGCAGCAAAAGAAACCGGCAAAAGATAAGGCAATAAGCCGACCAGCAAGGCATTTCCTCCAAATAATTCCGTGCCGCCAAGCTCAAGGACAACGCGGGAAATCAATAAGTTCACTAAAATTACAACCGAGACAATGCTCGCACGAGCGGTGTCTCTCCAGAAGTTCGGAAGAATCAGACTGATGTATACGAATGCGAAGACAAATGTGCCGAAAGTTACAAATATTCTCTTGGGGAGAAGGTTTCTATCTTCTGTTGTTAGGTTTAGGTACTTGCTATACTTTTCGAGATCCGCTTCCGTAACCTTAATCCCTTTCTTGAGAATTAAGTCTCCTTCCTGCACCGAAACGATCGGTTGATCCATTTCCGAAATCGCCCTATCCTGAGCCGCAGTGGTAGCAACCCGGTCAATGGTACGCAAATACAACCCCATTTTCGCCAAGTTAGCAAAATTTGAAGCAAGATCATTACGGAACTCCTGAGCCGAAAAAGAGGCATTTGCATCGGTAGATTCAATGAGATCTTTGAGCAAAAGACCTTCTTCTAAAAAGGGTCCTCCCTCTTCGAGGTGATTTCTCAAGTCCCCAAGGTGATTGGATAAAGCAGAATATTGTTCCGAAACTTCTTCCGGATTAAGAAAAAGACGAAAGCCATCTTCCAGTCCACTTAGAATGACCAAGCGCCCCGTCAATCTGATCATCAAATTATCAATCTGAGCGGTTGCATTCGCTTCAGCTACAAATTTCTGATCCGTAGAAGGAAACTTAACCACCCCCACCAGATGCAGATGCCCAAGCATTCGACTGATTTCAGAGAACAAATTTTCACCATTTGGGAAATCACGCCAACGGGTGAAATTCAGTAAGTCCTCTGCCGTCAATGGAAGTTGAAAGTTCTTTTCCAATTCCTCAATCAAGGAAAGCCGGGCAGATTCTGCAGCAGATTCCTGCATGGATTCGATCGCCAACAAGCCTTCCTCTAATCTGATCAGTGCTTTTGAAAAACTTTCCTCTCCAGAGAAATTTCTAGAAAATTCTCTTGGTGTGCTGCTCCTGATCCATTCTTCGGCCTCTCGTCTTCGAACTTCGCTCAAGTAGTTAAATGTCCGATCCGAGTAAATGTTTTCAGGGGCGACTTCTCCGAGAGTCCTTAACCCAGGGGGNTCTTGTCCAACAAAGCATATGAATACGACCGAAATGGCAAATAAGAGCGTAAGAATGGCTTGCTTTGCTCCTTTCTCCCAGAACCTGCGCCATCGTGAGAGTTGAGACTCATCGATGTCCATTGCGTCCTCATCCCTACGACGACGTATCCGAGACCGACCGTTTTTACGACGCGTATTTCTGCTTTCTTCTGAAACCATGAAGAGGTTAATTATCTCAAAAGTATGGCCTTAGGGTCAAGAACTAGCTAGCAGGTTGCTGATAAGCTGAAATGATCGCACTAACTAAAGGATGGCGGACCACATCCTGATGATCGAATTCATGAAAATGAATGCCATCCACTGGAGATAGTATTTCTTTTGCTTCAACCAAGCCCGACCTTTGCTTAGGTGGAAGATCCACTTGGGTAACATCTCCCGTAACGACCATTTTGCTCCCCTCACCCAATCGAGTGAGAAACATCATCATTTGCGACTTAGTTGTATTCTGGGCTTCGTCCAATAGGGCAAAACATTTACCGAGTGTTCTTCCGCGCATGTAGGCAAGAGGAGCAATTTCAACTACCCCAGTCTCAACCAGCTTGCGGGCTTCCACGGGTCCGAGAACTTCGTCCATCGCGTCATACAAGGGGCGAAGATAGGGTAATAGCTTTTCTTCCAAATCACCGGGTAGAAAACCCAAAGCCTCTCCCGCTTCAACAGCAGGTCGGGCAAGAACAATTTTCTGGACTTCTCCCTCCAACAAGGCATGGAGGGCGGCAATCATGGCCAAAAAAGTCTTACCNGTTCCCGCAGGACCAATCCCGAACACAAGGTCATTGCCTAGGATTAAATCCAAAAAACGACGTTGGCCNANATTTCTGGGAACCACAGATTTTTTTCGTATGTTAAGCACTAGGGGATTTTCCAAAAGATCTCTTAACTCGAGGTGTTTTCCTTTGGAGGTCTTATTCAAAAATCTCGTGAAGTCCATGCTGTTGGTCAAGAAACCCTGATCTCTGCCAAGTCTGAGAAGTTCAAAGAATTCCTCCGCAATATCCAATTTCTCGTTATCACCGGAGATTTTCAAAGAGTTACCACGAGCAAGTATGTGCACACCCAATTTCTTCTCTGCCAATAGCAAATTATCAGGAATCTCCAGGTACAACTTATGCAACTGTCTCTCCGTTTCGAATGCTATGGTTTTTTCTGCCATTTTTAAATGATTGGAAAAATATTTAGTGGTTTGTTGGGAATCCTTAACTTTTGGAAAAAAGAATTCNTTTCTGTTAAGCAGAAGCCTCAATCTTCGCAAGCAAGGAATCCGTTACAAACTTTTATTTCCGTTTACCANGTCCCCCTAATGTGCAATTTANGGAATCTCGTGATTNATCAGCCAAGACTGAAGTGAAAATCCTATTCGTAAGCCCAGAAGTAAGCCCGCTCGTNCGAACCGGTGGTCTCGGTGATGTCGTGGGGAGTCTGCCGATCGCATTAAAAAACTTGGGCTTGGATGTAAGAATTATTTGCCCCCTACATCGCTCTTGTAAAACCATCCNATTCAATTACTTCGATAAANCTTTCGAAATAGGAGGGAAAAAGCAAGAGCGTAAGGCNAAATTAGCTGAGACCAGACTCGGAGAAAGTGATGTGCCGGTCTACTTTGTGGAAAATGAGTTTCTGTACGATCGTCCAGGAATCTATTCGGATGATCGGGGGGACTATAAGGATAACCCCCAACGAGTCTTTGGGCTCTGCAAAAGTGCCATGCAAATTGAAGCGATTACAGGGTGGAGACCCGATGTCTTTCATGCCCATGACTGGATGGCCGCCCCTATCTGCGCCTTTTTGAATAACAGTAAAACAAAGGGGGCAAGCGAAGGTAAGCAAGCGTCCGTTCTGACTATTCATAACCTCGAACACCAGGGTAATGGAAGCTATGAGGATTTTACCGATTCCGGTTTACCTCTCGACTATTGGAGTTCGAGTTTCGATCGATTCGGGTCCATGAACCTGCTCAAGTCTGGAATTCAGCATGCAGATAAAATCACCACGGTCAGCCCTACTTACGCTCAAGAAATAAGGAATGCGGAGTTCGGGCATGGGTTAGAAGAATCATTAAAATACCGTGGAGCCGATATCATCGGAATCTTAAATGGTATTGATCAAGAAAGCTGGAACCCCCTTTTTGACCAGTCACTGGCAAGCTCCATTGACCCGAAGAATCCTTCCGAAGGAAAAACAAAATGTAAGACCGCACTGCTTAAGGAAATGAATCTTCCTCAAGGAAATGACGCACCACTCTTTGGGGTAGTTTCCAGATTATATAGACAAAAAGGTCTAGATTTGCTTTTGGAAAACCTTCCCTTTCTGCTGAACCAATCCAATGCACAATTCGTCATTTTGGGAAGTGGATCGAAAACCGAAGAAGCCGCTTTCCTTAAAATTGGCAATGAATTCCCCAATCGATTGGCCGCATACATAGGTTTCGATGACGGATTAGCTAGAAGAATTTTTGCTGGGACAGATTTCTTTCTTATGCCCAGTCGGTTCGAACCTTGCGGATTAGCTCAACAATACGCCATGAGATATGGTTCGATTCCCATCGGCAGAAAGACTGGGGGATTGGCTGATACGATCCAGCCCATTGAGGAATCTCAAAAAACAGGAAACGGATTTCTTTTCGATAAGGCTGAACCGGAACCTTTGCTCAAAGTTATTAACAAAGCAATAGAGCTTTTTGAAGACAGATCTTGCTACGATCAAATCCAAAAAAACGCACTTAACTTGCCTTGCTCTTGGGAATTTGCCGCAGAAGACTATCAGAAAGTATACAGTTGGGCACTAGCTGACTCTTAATTATCGATCCTTTGAATAGGGCGACGTTGATAACTTTAAGCCGAAAAAAACGCTTTCCCCTTGCACCAAGTAAATGGGAAAAGCTAACTTTGGAAGTATCAAACTAACTTCTTTTCCCAAATGATATCCAACGGACCTTCCCGCACTTTTACACGAGAAGCTGTAGAGGCTTGGTTACTCAAGCTGTCCGAATGTGATTGGGAGAAGAATATTCCNGAAGNTTTGCTTAACAAAGCCCGGCAATNTTACAGGGAAGGTCAACTCACTGCAATTGACTTGCAGAGCGANCAGGCAATCATGGTTAAAAAAGTCAACCGTGAGGAATCTTACTCTGTATTGGAATGGAAAGAAAACGCTCCTATCATTCGAACTTCCCTGGAAGATGAAGATTTTGGGACANTTCTTGCCACTGCTGGTCTGTATGAAATCGAAGAGTTGATTGCGGAGATTCATGAGGAAGACCCNCTCTTGGGAGAAGCAATNGAGGATCAGCAGAAAAATAGTGATGATTCAATTGAAGAAGAAAGCGTGGTCGAAGAAACAAGATCAGATGAATCTTCACTAAAACTGGTAATCTGCATAGAAGTATCTCAAAACCGAGGCCTTACNGCTACCCCTTGTTGGCAAGCAGCGGATGGGAATGAAATTCCCGCTTATGGTGCTAAAGTTGAGACCACCAATGCCGACCGTCCCGCACTCATGCGTTTTGTTGCTGAAGCGAGCGAACAAGGATTCATTTTCGAAAAAGCCAAGGGATGCTTCAAACTTTTGGATTGGAATAAAGTGGCACACCTTTCTCAAGATTCCTTACCCAAATGGGAAAGTTCATTCTCTGTACGATACGATGGGGAAGCCCATCTTTTAAAACATGGGCAAAGAACCCTGCAATGGGAAATTGAAGCTAGGAGCAAGGATGATTCGNTTATGTCTTTACGCGAAAACTTTCAACTTGGTTCGCATCGGCTCGGTAGGGAGCATACTCGTAAAATCGGTAAGGCTCGNAATGGTGCCACTTTCATAAGAGGTCATGGTTTGGTTCGATTGGACCAAAAACAAGTGGACGATTTCGAATGGTGGCAGAGGAACCGAGGAGACATTAAACGAGCCAATTGGCCCAGGTACATGCTCTTCTCTCTCTTTGCCCGCAAGTACCTGCGCACACGCTCGGACGGAAAACTTGCNAATTGGGAATCCGCCATNCGCAAACTTGAGACCAACGGTGTAGCGAAAAAGTTTTCTTTTCTTCGACCCTATCAAAAGAAAGGTGTTGCCCACCTTCATGCTCTTCATGCCCTTGGATGCCACGGACTGCTCGCGGATGAGATGGGCTTAGGGAAAACCGTACAAACCCTTGCTTTGCTCGAGGGAAACAAAAAAAGAGAGTTTTCTGATCTTGTGATTTGTCCTGCTTCCGTCGTGCCCGTTTGGGTGAAGGAAGCCAAAGAGCGTTTTCCTGGCTTGGAGGTAAAAATTCTTACCAAAGACAAAATTTTTGGAGCGGAAAACTCCCCTTGTCTTTGGGTGGCCAGTTATACTCAACTTAGAAGACATCGTCATTTGCTCGATAGTCATTCCTTTCGCTATGCAATTTTGGACGAAGCTCAATTGATTAAAAATCCAAAAGCTAAAATAACCCAAACTTGTCTTTCGATCGAATCGAAGTTCAGAATCGCACTTTCCGGAACTCCAATTGAAAATTCTGCGATCGATCTTTGGACTATTTTTCGCTTTCTTATGCCCGGTCTACTGGGTGGGAGAAAAGAATTTGAACAAAACCTTATAGATGATACGGAAAAGGCTTATCTTCGTATTCGCAAGCAAGTTTCTCCATTCGTTTTGCGAAGGCTGAAGAAAGAAGTCGCCACGGAACTTCCCCCAAAACTCGAAACCGAACTGCCTTGCCAGTTGACCGACGAGCAGAAAAAAGAGTACAGAAAGCTCACTGAAGGTGCCATGCATGAACATGGTGAAAACCTTAAAAAGGCCTTTAAAACTGCTCCCACTCACATTTTCGCTCTGCTCACCAGACTCAGGCAAGCCTGCTGTGACCTAGCTTTACTTCCAGGAAGAGAGCACTTGCCCTCGCAAGGGGCTAAAAGTGATGTATTGCTTGAGAAACTGACCGACTTATCGTCCAGTGGAGCAAAGGTACTGGTTTTTAGTCAGTTCACTTCCTTCTTATCCATAATTCGTAAAAGAATCACCTTGGAATTACCTGAACTCAGCATTGTCGAGCTTAATGGCTCGACTAGGAATCGTACCCAACCTGTTGATAAATTCGAAAACGCAAACGACTCGGTCGTTATGCTTGCCTCTCTCAAGGCAGCAGGATTGGGCGTGACTCTAAAATCCGCAGATTATGTTTTTCTAATGGACCCTTGGTGGAATCCAGCGGTGGAAGAACAGGCTATCGACCGAGCACACCGAATTGGACGCATTAAACCGACTTTTATTTATCGCTTAATCACGAAAGGAACGATTGAAGATCGAGTCCGGCAACTTCAGTTGGAAAAAAAGGACACTTTCAACCAAATAATCGGGGAGTTGAACACTGCTACTGGCTTAACCGATCATTTCAAAACGCTCAAAGAACTTATCGAACTTAAGGATTAGCAACCGAAGCTTACCCAAAAAGAGCTTAAACTTCCGATTGTTCGTCCCCTTTTGCCGTAGCTCGCAATCGCCTGATCCAACGCCATCCGGGCAGCAGAAACAACCCCGTAACCATTATATAAGTGGATGGTTCTGGTACCGCTGAATATGTAAGGTAGAAATTACCACCATCTTTGTAAACTCCCCAATCCCCATAGTAGTGACCTATTTGGTAATTGAAATCATCGGAACGAATATTGAAACTGCTGGTTACATCTCCATCGGATAAGTTATTCACGGTAGTTCCTTGTAAAAACAAAAAACCATTATTCGTTGCATACTCATTCCAAGTATTAGAATTATTACTGACATTACCAGCTGTGCCATCATTTTGGACTGCAAGGATATTAATGTCGAAAGTCTGTCCGGATTCAAAGTTCAAGGTAGTGAAATTCAACTTATCCCAATCAGTGCCAGCCGTACCTCCGGAAGGATCAAAGTCCTTGATTTGCCAATCAAACACCCCCCCACTATTCCAGTTTAGAGTTGTAACTGTAAGAGCACCAATGGAATCAGTGCTTGCGTCGATATTGACACCTTTTTGAGATGGAGTGAGAGAAGAAGAAATTCCTCTACCAGGGGAAATGTAGTCAACTTCACCCGAAGCATCGCCAATGGTAACAGTGCTAATCGTTCCTTTTCCACCGATCATGCTTTTTCCGCTACCGCTACTTCCTTGAGCAGTCAATGTAACGCTCTCATTATCAGCTATCTCCAGTTTACCTTTGTTTATCGTTATAGTGTTGTCGTTATCCAAGTTCGTTCCATCACTTGAACCATCCCCAATCACAAGCGTTCCATCCTCAACGGTTATATTGCCAGTGAAAGAAGTAGTGCTGTCTCCGGTAAGAACCAATCGACCCACACCATCTTTAACCAAAGTGTCACCTCCGTCAATCGCACCAGAAAAAGTCTGCTCTTTCGCATAGTCCGCAGTTGCGGTTCCGGAAGAAACTTTTATTTTTGATTCATTCGCGGCACCGCTGCCAGTGAGAGAAATCGTACCTCCGAAGTCTCCACTCGTTGTATTGGCAAGTCCAAATTCCACGATTGTACCATCGTTTACACTCGTATTATCCAAGGCTAAAATGCGAGTTCCACTCGCACTTCCGGTTAGGTACTCAACGGATTGACTGTCTGCAGTGCCAGGTTTCAAGGTGAGCGTACCTTCCTGAACATTGAGAAATCCTTTGTCCCCCGCTAAATTTATGTTTCCGGATAAGGTTTGGTCACCAGTCCCGGTTTTGACAATGGTCAGGTCGGTAGAGGCAGTTCCGGATGAAGCATTGTAAAAATCTCCAGTAAACTCGTATGCATTGGCACCTGAATTGTTAGCGTAGGAATTAATGGTTAAAACATTGTCATCATTCGCACCGTAAATTGTTCCTGACCCGTCGAACGCACTTACCACTGTTGAACCAATTCCGGAATCACTGACATCAAGATTCGACGATCCATCATGATAAGCGATGGTGGCAACCAAGTCGTCTGTTCCAACACTCGCATTGCTTGTGCCAATAAATGAAACATTAGTTCCACCCGAGCCGTAGGTCGTATTATCAAACTCATAGACTAAATTACTGTCTAAGTTAGCAGGTGTGGATGCGTCATGGAGGAAGAAATTTTCTACTAAACCATCCGAGGAGTCTGGCCACAACCAGTTGGGGTTCATAATGGTGTTGTATCGAGTCGTACCGTCTGTGTCCTTGGTGGTTCCTCCGCCTCCAGCGCTCGAGTTACTTACATCAATATCGTAAAATCTCATCCCTATGGGCGTAGTTCCGGTCATCAAAGCAATCCTGTCATCCAAGGTAGTTATCGTATCATCGCGATCGCTTCCAGTTAAGGTATATCCAGAGTCTGCATTTTCGTTATGGTTACTGTATGATAATGTATCATCAAAAACAGACTCAAAGTAGAATTGACCGGCAACCACATCTTTGGATGCACCAAAGTCGTGACCAATCACAGTTTTCGAGGTCAAAGGGACCCAAGTACCCTGAAAAAGGTTAGTCGCAACTGTGTCCGCATTTCCTCCTGTGCCATCAACCGCACTGTCAGAGCCCAACGCAGATGCAAAGAAACCTAATTCAACAAGATCGCCATTGTAAGTGGTATTGGTTCCGTCGCTATCGTTCGCTAAATCATTTAAGGAAGTGCCAGCGAGATCGAATCCTCTAAGTTCGTAGGGATCTGATACAGAGTCATTGAGATAAACATTACTGAAGGGTGCACTATCATAAATGGGAGAAGTTAATCCCTTATGAGTGCCCCAAAAAATTCTGTAGGTATCTCCCAAAAGACTGACCTTAAAAGTAGAAGCAACCAATACTATAATAAAGTATAAAATCTTCTTTTGATTTGTTTTGGGCATGATAAGTGGGCATTCTAAATCTGCATGTAATGATATTTGGAGTCAATGAGTTTTTTCGCTTTATTCACTACCAATTGTTAAAACTAACTGTAATGGCAAGCCTTACTGCTTGGCACAGACCACAATATGTATTTAAATAGATAAATAAATTAGTTTATAATATTTAAAAAATAACTTATAAGATTTATAAAAAACATTTTAATGGCATAAAAAATGTTTAAGTATCATTGCTTATTTGTTTAGGCGTTCCCAGAATAAACTAATTTTCGATGACATTTTCATAAAACTTTACGATTACATTTTAGAATATATTTCTTGCGTTTCCTTACAACGAAGTTGTAAATTTGAGTATCCATTTAAGCCCTGCTCATACAAACAAGCCCTTTCGAAGATCTCAGATGATATCTTATACATCCATCGTGTGTAATATCACCAAAGGCTTGTACACCTGCTCCAAATCTTATCTCCCTAGGCAGACTCATAAATGTGTTTTGTTTTTGCTCTTTATTTTGTCAAATATTTTGTGTGTTTCCATTCATGGTTCGGAATCACAGGTGGTCATCCACTGGGCTTCTGAAACTTTAAGTGGGCATGCTGATCTCCTTAAAGATTCCAACGGGAATCTATTAAATGCAGGTGGGGCAGGCAATGGTGATGGATGCTTGGTGACCTTGGGTTATTTTGAAGATGGCACCACCTCAGACCCTTTCGCGGGCACTTGGAAACCCTTGACATACGGTACTCGAATGGGAGATTCGAGCAGTGGATATGGCTATGAAGATGGTATGTTTCTGTTCACTACCGTTTTCACAAAATCGAGCGACTCGGTAATAGTTTATCCCTACCGCCCAGCATCTTTCACCTTAACCACCCAAGAAATTTTAACGGATGATTTACCTGAACCTGGTACGCCGTTGTGCATACGCTTTTATGATGGAACGGACGCTGGACTAACCGCTCGCTACAACACGGTGACTGGGTCAGGTTGGCTATGGCCTGGTTTCCCTGTTGGAGACGGAATTCCTCAAAATTACTACTTTAAAGTCGCCAGAGGCACTGCTCCAAGTGGATCAGATTGGGAATATGGAAGTATCTTCGAAGACTCTGATCATGAGTTTTCCGCTGCTAAGATATCCGAATTCAATCTATCAGTAAATATTTCCGGAAGTGGATCTGTTACATCTGTATCCGGTAGTTACGAATACGGGACTGTCGTTGAATTGAATGCCACTGCAGACGACCATATGGATTTTGTTGGATGGTTGGGAGATGGCGTAGCTGACCCAACCTTGGAAATTACCTCCATTACCTTAAATCAGGATCGTAATATAACTGCAGTTTTTCAGGACACGATTTATTCTGTGTTAGTTAATCCACTGGGGAATGGTTCTGTGAGTTTGAGTGGCGACGGGAACTACACTTTTGGTACTATTGTGAATCTGAACGCAACACCCGACCCAGGCTATCTTTTTTCTCATTGGAATGGATTCGGTCCGGATTCCAATATAAGTGCTTCCACTACACTTTCGGTCTCCCAAGACCATGCACTTGTTGGAGTTTTCACAGCTCAGTCATTTGACTTAAATGTCAGTTCTGCAGATTCTTCGCACGGTCTGGTCGAAGTTGTGCAAAGCGGTCCTTACATTTACGACGGAAATTATACTATCAATGCGAGTCCGAATCCAGGTTACGCTTTTTCGCATTGGACAAGTTCCTCAAATTCTCTGGGTATGCTAGAATCAAATTCCTCACAAACCACCAACTTGATTCTTTCCAATGACGCGGTGTTCGAAGGTCACTTTTCGCTCACTACATATCAGCTTGAAGTACTCATGGGTCCTGGCGGCCAATCAGTATCCCCGGGAACTGGACAACAGTCTTCCATTGCACTCGTGCCCGTCACAGCCCAACCAATCGATGGTTACGAATTCACAAAATGGGAGGATCCTTATGGAATACTGATCAACCCCAACTCGCCGAACACTGATGCCAACATGAGTCGAGCCAGCGGAGATGTTAGCATTACAGCCAAGTTTTCCACTCAAACCCATGACATCATAATTATTGAGGGAGAAGGGGGAAATGCCCAAGTTTCTCCATCGCAAGGTCCATGGGATCATTTTGGAGTTTATGATGTAAATGCAACGCCATATCCAGGTTATTTTTTCACTGGGTGGACTGGCACTACTGAGTCAACCGATTGTTTGGTTGATTCCAATTTTTCTAATCCGGATAACCAAATTTGGCTTTTGAACCCAGTCACCCTAACGGCAAATTTTTCTCAAAGTACATATCTGATCGATACTGGAGAATCAGAAGGTGGAGTAGTAAGTGGAGCAGGAAATTACACCATCAATGACACTCCGATTCTAGAAGCCAATGAAAGCATTGGTTGGGATTTCAGCGAATGGACGGGATCTAATTTAGAATTTCTAAGTGACCCAAACTCATCGATCACCCTTGTCTCTTTGTCCCTAGCTCCTTCCTACCTTCAATTCGATGCTATTTTTGTTCGCGAGACTTATGATCACAACATCAGCGTGGAAGGTAATGGCAGTGTTACCTTCAATGGGTCAAACCTATTGAATCAAACGCTAGATTCCAACTCGACGGTGCAACTTTTAGCTGAACCTACTACAGGTTGGGCATTCACTCAGTGGTTTGGATCCCCTGTTTCCGGCAATACCGACCCTTATATATCCTTCATACCACTTGAAAGTTCTGAAATTCGAGCAATATTCAACCGAAATAAATACGACCTTACAGTTAATCAAACTGAAAACGGAGATGCGAATGGCTCCGGGACTTATGATTTCGAGGATCAAGTCCCCATTTCCGCCACTCCAATAACAGGATACCTTTTCGATGAGTGGACCGGGGATACATCCTACCTTTCCAACCTTACATCACCGCAAACGACCGTCACGATTCCCGCCGGAAATATCTCGATTACTCCACAGTTCCGTAAAAATCAGTACACGCTTACAGTAAACCCCACCGAAAACGGAGAGTCAAATGGCTCCGGGACTTATGATTTCGAGGATCAAGTCCCCATTTCCGCCAATCCTGTATCAGGATACCTTTTCGAGGAGTGGACCGGGGATACATCCTACCTTTCCGAACTTACATCACCGCAGACAATCGTTACGATTCCCGCCGGAAATGTCTCGATTACTCCACAGTTCCGTAGAAATCAGTACACGCTTACAGTAAACCCCACCGAAAACGGAGATGCTAATGGCTCCGGGAGTTATGATTTCGAAGATCAAGTCCCCATTTCCGCCACTCCTATATCAGGATACCTTTTCGATGAGTGGACCGGGGATACATCCTACCTTTCCGACCCTATATCCCCGCAAACGATCGTCACGATTCCCGCCGGAAATGTCTCGATTACTCCAAAGTTTCGCCGAAGCCAGTACACACTTACGATTAACCAAACCCAAAACGGAGATGCAAATGGTTCCGGGAGTTATGATTTCGAGGATCAAGTCTCCATTTCCGCTACTCCTGAATCAGGATACCTTTTCGATGAGTGGACCGGGGATACATCCTACCTTTCCAACCTTACATCACCGCAAACGATCGTTACGATTCCCGCCGGAAATGTCTCTATTACTCCACAGTTCCGTCGAAATCAGTACACGCTTACAGTAAACCTCACCGAAAACGGAGATGCTAATGGCTCCGGGATTTATGATTTCGAAAATCAAGTCCCCATTTCCGCCACTCCTATATCAGGATACCTTTTCGATGAGTGGACCGGGGATACATCCTACCTTTCCGACCCCATATCACCGCAAACGATCGTAACTATTCCCTCAAGCAACATCTCGATTACTCCAACTTTTAAGCCCATTCCCTTTTATATTTCAGCCACAACCTCAGATCCTGGAACCATATCCGGGACTGGGGATTACACACCGGGATCTACTGTTTCCCTCCTTGGTACGGGAGATACTGGTGATACAAACGCACCACGTGGATACAAACTTGAAAAGTGGTCATGGACGAAAGGAAATGGATCAACTGGGCAAAGCTCCCAGAATCCGCTATCCTTCACTGCAGACGACAACTATACTGTGATTGCCTACTTTTCTGCAATCCCTCCAAATGAAGTTACTTTTTCACTTGTGTCCGACCCAACCGGATCAGGTATTCTCTATGATGATCCAGACAAGCGGATCTGGGACCTTCCCACAGATCTTTACCAAAGAACCATTTCTGCTTCTCCCAAAACTGGTTATTCATTCATTGGTTGGAGCAGTACACCAATCCTAAATTATTCTCCCAGTTGGAAATCATCAATCATTGAAACCTTACCTTCCGAGAACTCGATTCTTACGGCAAATTTCCTGCCTACTGTTCACAAAGTGGAAGTCGAACATGATCCGAGCCAAGGCACGGTGAGTGGTTCAGGTACCAATTTCGCTTCCAACCAGCAAACTACCTTAACTGCTCAACCTAACGAAAACTATGAGTTCTCGGGTTGGACCATTGATAAGAC
>NHCT01000026.1 GCA_002167605.1 Verrucomicrobia bacterium TMED40
CCGGATGGATCGGCGCAGAAGGAGGAAATCGCGTGGTGAGTATCGTGATCGTCGAATCCGGAGAGTAAAACTTCACGCTGGTCGTATTTGTCGTCCCCATCCGTGTCTTGCAGAAAAACTAAGCTCCCACTTTGGGAAACATAAACACCATCATGTGCGATTTCGAAACCGATGGGAATGTGAAGATCGTCCGCAAAGTTGATCTGTNTGTCCGCCTTGCCATCGTTGTCCGTGTCTTCGAAAATGATCANCTTATCTTTGGGAAGAGGATCTCCGATCCGGTAATGCGGATAACTGGCCATGGTGGCGACCCAGAGTCTACCTTTGTTATCAAAAGCGAGTTGTACAGGGTTGGCTAAATCAGGAAAAGTTTTTTCATCCGCAAACAGTTCAATCTTGTAGCCCTTGGCGACTTCGATTTTGGTTTGCGCCTGGGGACCGGGGGTGTACTCCACAAGTCCGTTTTTGCTGTTTTTGGTCGGGGGCAGGTAATTGGTGGGAACCTCGGGAAGATCNGAAGTTTTGGCATCGGCTTCAGCNAGGTCGAAAGGTTTTCCTTGCAGGGTCGCCCAAATCGCTTGATCCCGATTGACCGTATACTCTCTGGTTTTTTCAATTTCAAAGGGATAATTTTGCGGGCCGTATGGGTTGTATCTACGCCCATAGACATGNACACCATTGGGTATTTTATAATCATTCAGCCAAAAGTAATTCTTGTCCATGACCGCCTTGTGCACGGAGGTGCGGACTGAATNCTTCGGCTTGGAGGCTGTGAAAATTGAATCGCTGAGAAATTTGGCGAGCTTACGGTACCCGTAGTCATTGTAAAGAGCACCGTCCACGCTGTGTCTTTTCCCGTCCTCATACCATTTCTGGGAAGGAGTGAAGCAGTCAACGAACAGAACCTTGTTGGCCTGAGCGGTTTGTTTCATAGCCTCAACATAGAGGCTGAGGTTGCGGTTTTGCCTTCGTCCGTCGGTGATTCCCGGGATGGCTTCCACGGCAGTGGGAGAAAGGAGAGCGACTTGGGGTGTGGATACGCCAAAAGGCATGGAATTCAGATGCTTGAGGTAGGCGTCGAGTTCTTTCTTGAACCTTCCGACCTGTGCAGGACCGTCGAAGGAGGAATTGAATCCGAAGAAGCAAAGAACAACCTCCGCGTGCAAGTCTGACAACCATTGACTTGGACTGGGGAAATGGCCCTTTGGCTTAGACTGAGCCTTGAGGTCTTCGTGGATCAGGTCTTTGGCTCCAGGGAACGCGTACTGTTCTTCCTGTTCCCGACTGGGATGGGGTCGAAAGCCCGGGGTGTTTCCTTCGTCGCAAAGGTTTCGGATGGTAAGGTCATGNGTTATGTGCCTGAGAAAGATTTCGGTCTCAAAATGACCGTAATGAATCATTCGCGATCCCATNCCGGANCCGACCAGGACAACATCGTCCNCTTTGTTTAAAGTTATCTTGGACTGGGCGTGGGAAGCTTGGGCAAGGAGCAAAGAGAGAATTCCAGCAAGAAGAATGAGTAAGTGGGTCATGGTGTAAAGAATGTGAAAAGGCAAAGAATATATGATGTGTTTTTTTTCTTCTATCACAAATGAAATCTCCTCCTCTTCAGGTAAANCTGTAGAAGGCAGGTATCAGATTTTTGAGTCGCTTTTGGTTGAGCGTTTAGGACAGGATTGGTTTGACCACATGGCCATGCACATCGGTCAGGCGGAAATGGCGACCCTGATACTGGAAGGTCAATCGTTCGTGATCGATCCCCAAAAGGTGGAGGATNGTCGCGTGAAAATCATGAACATGAACCCCGCCTTCCGCGACACTGTAAGAGTACTCGTCCGATTGACCGTAGGTCGAACCNGGTTGAATCCCNCCACCGGCNAACCAGGTTGAGAAATTCCGGGGATGATGATCCCTGCCAAAATTGGTCCCGTTGAATTTTCCCTGGCAATAGTTGGTTCTTCCGAATTCTCCTCCCCAAATNACCAGNGTATCCTCAAGNAGTCCCCGTTGCTTNAGNTCCTGAACCAAGGCATAGGATGCCCGGTCGGTTTCCTTGCATTGTTTTTTTATTCCTCCGGGTAACCCGCCGTGCTGGTCCCAGCCGGGNTGGTAGAGTTGAATNAATCGAACNTTTTTCTCCGCCAACCTGCGNGCGAGCAGNCANTTAGCGGCAAAGGTTCCCGGGGTTCGGGCTTCCTCGCCGTAGAGTTTGAAGGTGGATTCGGGTTCGCGGTCGATTGCAGTCACCTCAGGAATCGAACTTTGCATCCGAAAGCCCATTTCGTATTGGGCGATNCGGGTCTCGAGGTTTGGNTCNCCAGTTTTTGCCAGCTGTAGTTCGTGCAATTCCCTGAGGCGGTCGAGCATGTTCCGCCTTCCCCTGCTGGTGACACCGTCCGGACTGTTGAGGTAGAGGATGGCATCCTTATCGGCCCGGAAACGGGTGCCCGCATGTTTTCCGGGGAGGAATCCGCTTCCCCAAAGCCTNGATACCAAAGGCTGACCACCTTTTCCTTTCGTTTTGAGAACCACGAAACTTGGTAAATTTTCATTCGACGAACCAAGACCGTAGGATAACCAGGCTCCCATGCTNGGGCGCCCGGGAAATTGCGACCCCGTTTGCATAAAGGTGACACCCGGTCCGTGGTTGATGGCCTCNGTGTACATCGAATTCACGATGCACATATCATCCGCTACTTTTGCGGTATTGGGCAAAAGCTCGCTGATCCATTGCCCACTCTGTCCGTGTTGAGAGAATGCAAAAGGCGAACCGACCAGGGGCAGGCTTGCCTGATTTCCAGACATTCCAGTGAGTCTTTGCCCTTTTCGGACGGAATCAGGGAGTTCCCTGCCGGTTTCCTCTTTGAGCCGTGGCTTATGGTCGAATAAGTCGATTTGGGAGGGACCACCGGATTGAAAAAGATAAATGACCCGTTTGGCCTTCGCGGGATGGTGCAAAGACTGTCCGGATTCCGCGTGAAGCAGGTTGGCCAGGGCGAGTCCACCGAGCCCGCCTCCAAAGCGTTGCAGGAAGTTTCTGCGATCCATTCCGAAAGTGAGCTCGTGGCCCGTACAAAGGTTCGGTGAGTGGATTGAGTTCATTATCTTTTGGAAAGGGTTTCGTCAAAATTCATCAGCACGGAGACCAGAGAGGTGACCGCCGCCAATTGAGCGGAATCCTTGGATTTGGCTTTAAAGTAACCGACTTTGAGAAACTTTTCGGCTTCTACAGGATCGGAAAAATGCTCGATTTGCTCGCTCAAAAGGCGAGTCAGGATGGCCAACTCCTTTTCGCCGGGAGGTCGACTGGTCAATTGGTGGAAGGCACTCCTGATTAATGACTGTGGTTCATCGGTCTTTTGGCTCAGAATGAGGTGGTCAGCAAAGGCCCGGGCTGCTTCCACAAATTGAGTGCCGTTTAAAAGAATCAAGGACTGGGCAGGGGAATCGGTCCGCTCTCTGCGGACGGTGCAAACATCTCTTTTGGAAGCGTCCAAAGCCATCATAACTGGGGTCGGCCCGGTTCTTTTCCAAAAGGTGTAGAGGCTGCGTCGGTACACATTTGGGGCTCCGTCGGGGTTGATCGGTTTGAAGGACACTTTTAAATCATAAGGCTTGGATCCGGCTCCTCCGACCTTCCGGTGCAGCAACTGACTTTGGGCGAGCAAGCCGTCCCGAATCATTTCTGCAGGCATACGGTAGCTGGGCGATCGGCTAAGCAGGAGATTCTCGGGATCCTTTTTCTGCGTCAGGGGAAGAATTTTACTTTCCTGCCTGTAGGTATGAGAGAGTACCATCTTCTTGAGTAAGTGATGAAGATTCCAATTTGCATCGACGAAATCCCGAGCCAACCAGTCAAGCAAGTCCGGGTGGGTGGGTGGTTTCCCCTGCAATCCGAAATCCTCAGATGTGGCAACAAGACCCCGTCCGAAGACCATCTGCCAATAGCGGTTGACAGTTACCCTGGCGAGCAGGGGGTGGTCATCCGAGGTCAGCCACTGGGCGAGCCCCAAGCGGTCACCGGGAGCCTTCTCTGGGAAGGGGGGCAGAACTTCCGGGGTCGCCCGATCGACCAACTCTCCACGGTTTTCATAGTGACCACGCTCCAGGATATGAGTTTCGCGGACTATCGGCATTTCTTTCATCACCATAATTTCGGATAGTCGCTGACGTTGGTCCCCAAATCTTTTTCTCTCTTTGTACAACTCGTTATTAGCAGACACGCTTGGATTGTGTGCAGAATGAAAAAAGATGCCTCGAACAGCGGAATCATCAATCTGATCACGAATTCCTGCTAGTTTCTCGATTTCAGAACCCGAAATTACCCGGTCAAACAGATAGAATTCATCCAGGACTCCGTTCTTGAACCCACGGTCCCGCATCCTCTGGGCAAATCCAATAAATGGATCCCCACCACCAGTGATCTCCCGGGTCAGGTGATCCCTGATTACTTCAGTGATTGCCAGTTTCCCATTTTCAAAAAGCTGTATGCCACTTGCCCGGCTCGATCCGTCGTAGGTCAGTCCGACATGGGTCCATTGGTTAAGGGGAAGCACTCTTTTTGATTGGATACGGATGGCATTTCCGGGCCAGAAATGAATCAGGGCAGGGGACAGTCGTCCATTTTCGATTACTAGCTCGATCCCACGACTGGCTGCATCCGTCCACGCCTTGGAACGGCGAACAACCACGGCCCGGTCGTGTTCTATGGTTGGCTTTAGCCAAAATGCCATCGTGAAAGTCTGGTGTCGGTTGAAGTCTCCGAATCCGGAAGGGAAAGTAAGGGCGTCGTCCCCGGTGAAATGGATGGCCTTACCATATTTCCCCTCCACTTCCTTATTATTTTCGTTGGTTCTAGTGCCTTTTGTAGTATCCGCTGTGTTCGGATAGCGGTTTCCTTCACGATCATCGAACGAAAGATAGGCCATAGGCATGCCGTAGGTGTTCTCATTCCCGTTCATCACTTTCCATTTAGAAATTAAGTGATTTTCGATTTGTTCGATCTGCTCATCTTTGAGTGCTTCTGAAAATATAATCAGCTCTCCGATTTCACCGTTCCAGTTGTATTTGCCACCGTGGTTACGGTCTCTTCCAAATCGACTTGCGATAACATCTCCCGTGGTTCGGAGGGAGACCACGGACAGTTTGTTTGGATAGATTGATTCTGCATTCGCTTTCGTTCCATTGATCCGCAGGTTCCCGTTCCGGATGTGTTCGTGAGTATGTTTTGGATGCCAAAACTTGTCTCCGTTTGAATAGAAGTGGTGAGCGGACGGGTGGCATAGAAGCGAGCCTGAGTTGCCGGATGTCTTACTCATTACCCAAAATACGGTACGGATATTTTTGATTTCCTTAAATTCATGATAATCATTCGATTGGGAGTGATATCTCACCACCTGCAAACCGCTTGGTTTATGAGTCTTCACTTTGGGGGAAGCATGCCGGGCGGCATGGTTTCGTTTGCCACTCAAGTCTGCCCAAGTCCCGGAAGTGCTATTGTACTCCTCGGCATCGAACCACAGGACCGGCTTGAGGGAAAGCGGACTGAAGTCGGGATCTACCTCTTTAGGCTCAGAATTTTTGACTGGTTTGGAAAAATAATCGGCACGGCCGACTGCTTCTTGTTTTACTTCCTTAATCCAGTTGGCAAACGCATTCTGAGCATCGGCTGATTTACGGACATCCTTCAACCTCTGTTCCGCAGATTTAATTTTTTCATCACTGGGAAGATCGCCCAGTTCCAAGGTTGGAGTGGGCACGGATTGGGTGAAAAAGGAATAAAGCCCGGATTCATCGATGTTGTTAAAGAACGCGGAGAGTGAGAAGTAATCCTTCTGGGTGACCGGATCGTACTTGTGGTCATGGCAACGGGTGCATTCCATAGTCAGTCCGAGAAAGGCGGTGCCGAAGGTATGCACCCGGTCCGCCACATATTCGATACGGAATTCCTCGGGCACGCTACCCCCCTCGACTTTTTGGGGATGCAGGCGGTTGAAGCAGGTTGCGAGGATCTGATCGCGCGTTGCGTTGGGGATGAGGTCCCCTGCGATTTGTTCGGTCACGAAACGGTCATAGGGTTGATTTCTGCGAAAGGATCGAATGACCCAGTCCCGCCAGGGCCAAACATTTCGGTTCCGATCCACCTGATAACCATAAGTATCTGAGTAGCGGGCCACATCCAGCCATTCAGAGGTCATCCGTTCGGCATACTCGTCGGTATCGAGCAGACGGTTGACCACCTTTTCGTAGGATGCCTGGGACCCGTCGCTCAAAAAGGCATCCACCTCTGCCAGGGACGGTGGAAGACCGGTCAAATCATAAGTAACCCTGCGTATCCAGGTCGTTTTGTCAGTCTCAGGACTGGGTTGGAGCGGGGAGTGATTCAATCCTTGGGCAATGAAGTGATCAATTTCGTTTCTTGGCTCAGGATGTTTAGTGGGAGGTACTTCAATGGAGGTGGGGAGAAGCTGAAAGGACCAATGACCTGCATATTCAGCCCCTTCCTTGATCCACTGATCAATCAGTTCCTTCTCCTCGGGGGATAAGGGCATTTTACTTTCGGGAGGAGGCATCACATCAATCGGGTCCTCACTGCGAATACGCCAATGAATTTCGGAATCCTCCAAGTTTCCCGGAGTCAAACCGACAAACCCGTCATGTTCTTTGGTGGCTTCCTCGAAAGAATCGAGTCGAAAATCAGATTTTTGATTCTTCGCATCCGGACCATGGCACTTGTAGCATTTATCCGAAAGAATGGGCCGAATTACCGCATTGAAGTCCACCTTTCCAAAGGAGAATGAAAAGGAGAGAATATTCAGCCCAATGACCAAAAGAAAAGGTTGTACGCAGGAGATTTTTCTATGGAAGGCAGGACGCATGGGAGTACCTCTTCTAATAGATGCAAAGCCTCTCTTTAGGACAAGCCTAAACCCATGTAGTCTCAATTAATAAGCGGAAGTTGTGAGGTCAATTCACGCAACTCCCTTTGGGCTTCGAACAGCAGAGGGTAATAGGTGCCTCCCATGGCTTCGCCCGCAGGAATAGATGGATAGCCTTTGGCCCCGGGAGCATGGGTTCCTCCATCCTTACGGTTACTGACCACTCCATCGGCAAAGACATTGATCAAGGTGGCTCGTCTCCGTCTTTCTGAGCGATTCTCGTAGGATCCGTGCATCAGCAAGGGGTGATGGAAACTGGCTTCTCCCCGCTTCACTTCGACGGGGATCTTATTGTCAAATTGCTTGACCTGTTCCGAAGTCAACGAATCCCGAATCGCATCCATATCCCCAGCGATTGGTTTCTTATCCAGGAGCCCCCAGTTGTGGCTTCCGGGAACATAATACATGCAGCCGTTTTCGGTGGTGGCGTCATCCAGTCCGATCCAACAGGTCAGGTGGGACATCGGAGTGGTCCAGGTCCAATAGGAGTAGTCCTGATGCCAGGCCACCACCCCTCCATGTTTAGCCGGTTTACTGAATAGCTGATCGTGAAAGAGCCTGAAATCGGAACCGAGCAACTGATAGGCAGGCATAAGGAAGGCAGGGTTCCAAAGCAAGTCATGGAAAGCCGGTCGGACTCGCCAGGCACCCAGGGCATGAAAGAGAACCTCCTCGGAGTTTTCCGACTCATTGCTATGGTATTCGTAGAAGAATTCTTTACCCGTGTGATTGGGGTCCACCATTTCCCCCAGTTCTTCGCCCAGTTGGCCGATTTGACGATCATTGAGAATGCGTACGCCCTTGAGGTAGCCGTGTTCCTTGAAGTGCGCCACCTGTTCCACTGAAAGGGCAAAGCTCATCCACTCTTCGGGTGAAGAGGGATAGGGAAACAGTTCGTTGTCCCTTTGAGAAAGTAAGCCGAGGTCCTTTACGCGGTTGGGGGCTGGTTCAATCATTTGTAGTTTTAAAGCTTATAACTTGCAAATTTATCGCTCACACTTCCTACTTTTGAAACTCGGGATTGGGACGGGGCAACTTGGCTTCATCCTTACGGAGTCGGGCGATAAGTTCCTGGTCAAGTTCACGGACGACCTCCGGCATCAGGTCGGCCAGGTTCTTGGTCTCTCCCAAGTCTTTGTCGAGGTCATACAACTCGTAGATTCCTTCCCAGAATTTGATCAGTTTCCAATTCCTTTTGCGAATGATGGAGTAGGGTCCGGGTGCGTGACGATAATGGGGGAAATGCCAAAAAAGACTTTCCCGTCCGAGGGATTTGGTAGCTTCCGAACGAAGATGCTGGATCAAAGACAAGCCGTCGATGGGTCGGTCCCTGGGGAGTTGGGTGCCAGTCGCTTCGAGAATGCTGGGGAACAAATCGATCGAAGAGACCGGCGCGTCTGAAACCACACCTGGGGGAATAGCAGCAGGCCATCGAACCAGAAAGGGGACTCGAATTCCACCCTCATAACAATATCCCTTCCCGCTGCGCAGCGGAGCATTGTTGGTTGGATTATTGTTGTTGTCGAGTCCACCGTTATCACTGGTGAAAATAATCAAGGTGTTGCGGTCAATTTTTTGCTTCTTCAGCTCGGCGAGTAGGTCGCGCATGCAATCGTCGACCGACTCTACCATCGCGGCATAGTTTTTATTTTTTTGGTTCTTTCCCTCCTTCCCTTTGTATTTTTCTGCCACCTCCGGAATTGCCTGTATTGGGGTATGCACCGCGTAATGTCCGAGTTGAATAAAAAAGGGCTGGTCTTTCCACTTCCTGATTAGTCCAACTGCTTCGTCCGCTTCCCGATGAGTGAGGTATTCTCCTTTTTTTCTTCCGGGTAATTTATGGATGCCCGCACGAATCGTTGGATGTCGATGACTCGGTTTGTTGAAAGGATCAAAATAAGACGGGGGTTGTCCATAGTCGCAACCGCCAAAATTCTGATGGTATCCCTGGTTTTCCGGATACCACGCTTCATCGCCCAAATGCCATTTCCCAATGTATGCGGTCTTGTATCCATTTCCCCCGAGAGCTTCCGCAAGGGTGATTTCTGAACTTTCCATCCAATAGGGATTGGGTGGGCATAGGAGTTTTCGGTTTTTTCCTCCGACATACTCCGTCGGGTTCTTCTCAGGTGTTCCCAATCCTCCCCTCTGGAAAAGAGAGCGTATCCAGTCGGTCACTCCCAGACGATGGGGGTAGCGTCCAGTTTGGACTGCTGCCCGGGTCGGGGAACATACGGCGCATGCCGCGTATCCGTTCGTGAATAGGACCCCTTCCTTCGCGAGCCGGTCGATGTTGGGAGTCCGGTAAAAGTCCGAACCCTGACAACTGAGGTCCATCCAACCCATATCATCGACAAGAACCAGAATTACATTCGGAGCATCTGATTCCTTTTGGGCGATTGCTTGGGCTCCATGCATGGAAAAAAGCACCAAAAGCAGGAGTTTTAATAGGGTGGGGGGGAAGGTATGAGCAGGCATGATCAATGATTCATACCTCAAACCGGTTCGCTCATCAAGAGTGGGATAGGGTTGAGATCGAATTTCTTATGGGGGGTGGATTGCCAAACCGGTGCATCCTGCTAGGGTAGGTAAATGAACGCATATCTTTTTCTTTTCGGGGCCATTTTCTTCGAAGTTTCCGGTACCTTGCTTTTACCGCTTAGCGAAAACTTCAAAAAAGCTNTTCCCAGTGGGGGGATGGTACTTTGTTACCTGGTTTCTTTTTACCTGCTGACACATGCGGTGAAGGATCTACCGTTGGCGGTGGTTTATGCGACATGGAGCGGTCTGGGTATCGCCCTTGTATCATTTTTTGGCCTTTTCCTTTATCGGCAAAGTCTGCCATGGCAGGCAGTTGCCGGGTTGGTTCTGATTGTGATTGGCGTGGTTTTGGTCAACCTCCATCTCCCCAAAACGATTTAACCGGTGGGGATTTCTTTTAGGGCAGTAAGTCCGAAAGCCTGGAGAATGTCGATTCACCGAAACCCACGGCCCGCTTGATGAAACAGTCTCTTTCCAAGGGGTTGGAGATGTTCCGTGCTTCCCGGTAGTTTTCGCNGCTCAGCAACCCTCCCANCCATGGGCCAAAACCGCCGGATGGGATCGGGAAGTCACTGCCATGAATCACCCGGTCTTGAATGCTGGGCTCGAGTAAAGGCTTAATCGTGCGCCAACGGTTGGGACTGGCCAGGGCACTGTTGTCGGTAAAAAGTCGGGGAAACTCTTCCATCATACGCAGGAGATCCTTGGTGTAGTCGGGGTCAAATAGGCCTGATTTTCCAGCTCCGTGAGCAGCGATTACAGTGACGCCGCATGCAAGGGGTTGACGGAGAATGCGTGGGTCCGCGAATTTTGCGTTGAGTACCGGTACGGAAAACTCTCCTCCGGTGTGAGCCAGAAAAGGAAGTCCGAGTTGGGCCAGTTTTTCCCAAAAGGGGCGATAGCGAAGATCGGAGCAGTCCAGGTTGTGGCAGTTGGGAAGAAGTTTGAGTACTTTGGCCTCCTGCTCGGCACAGCGTTCGAGTTCCTCGATCGCATCTTTTCTTGCCGGATGAATGGAACAGGCTGGAATGATTTGCGGATTTTTCTTTCCCAATGCAAGCACATGTTCATTGGGTACGAAGAACTTCGCCCGCTTTTTCAAGCAGTTCCCTTTCTTGTCATAGGGATAATCCATCGCCAGAAGGAGCACTGCATCGAGGCCCGATTGATCAATCAATTGAATAAGTTTTTGTTGGTAAGCCTTGTCCAAACCCAGAGTCCGGCTCGTTTTAAAGATGCCCGCCTGTTTTTTGAGGATTGGTTCCATAAGCCGATCCAACAGAGAATTCCTCCGCAACCAGCACCCGCTTCCATTGGATCCATCCCCCACAAAATGAACATGCCCGTCTGTTTTCACATCCTGATCCTTCTGCTCATGTTCACGGCTAGAGTTTTTGGAGCAATTGTTTAAGGTTTTCTTCCTTTTGAGCTTTTTTCCAAGTCGTCAGCGCGAGTCTCGATTTGTGAGGCATCCGGCTAGTCAGGAAGCAAAGCAGGCCAAATACGCTCAATCCAAACAAAGAGGCTGGGTTGATACCGAAGAGCACCCAAACTGAGAGTATGGCCAAGGCAAATGCAGTGCTTGTCAGCAAGTTAGTCCAACGGACAAGCCGTTTGCAGTTGGAGAGCAAAAGCATCGGACTACCGCATTCGATGCAATAGGGCGATTCCACCAGATCCGGATAGGCACCTCCATCGAGGTCTCCGCGGCTAACGCTGTCCCATTTTCTTCGGTAATCGGTGAATCCTTGGCAGGTCGAGCACCAGGGTTCCTCTTGAATATCGGGAGGGTCGAGTGATTCAATCTCTTCGACTTCTTCCTCCATTTGATTATTCGACTTGAAAATCTCCCTCCAACTCAAGATCACCACCCATTCCACCACCGATTTGCATCGTCTGCATGGTTTTGATCATTTGCAGAAGTACGCTGAGGGAATTTTCTTTAGAGTCGTTAAGCACCAAACGTAGGGTGCCGGTGCCATTGGGTTTTTCGTTGTTGGAAACCATTTCCAAATGAGAGATTTCCTCAAGCATTGCCATCGGGCCACCGGGTGGTATGGGGAGATCCATCTTCAAAATCGGGGCGACATTTATTTTGAAGAAAAAATCATTACTCTCGAATACTTCCTTACCTGAACCACTTACTGGATCCTTGACGAGCCCGGACTGGGTAGCTTCGATATGATCCTTACTGGCAATCAGAAGAAAACCGTTTTTTTCCGTGATTGAAATTCCTTGCATCATGGCCAGGCCCAATCCCATTGCAAGTGGGGGGGCGGACTTGAGTTTCAGCCATTTTCCCGTGTCGATGGAAGCAGCCACAATGAATTCAGGCTTGGGCATGGAGGCCATCATCATGGCTCCCGGATCCATTCCGCCAGGAGGTCCTCCGCCTGCTTGCATACCTGGGGCACCGAAGGGATCCGCTTGACCGGGAGGAGGTCCACCGTTCCCGACAGAATCCATAACTGGACCATCCATGGGACCTCCGGGTAACCCGCCCATCGAGCTTGGGGCAGGCATTTTAATATCAGTCAGGGAAAGGAGAAACTCTCCGGTGAAGGAACTGATTGCATCTCTCATGGTCAAGCCTCCAAGTTCGTCCACAGGTTCGTCCATTTGAACCTCGTCTCCCACTTCGGGGAGGACTTCCTTTTCCGCAAATTCCATGAATTTCCCAAGGTCCATGGCAAAGCCCAGAGCCAAGATGGCATCGGCGGGGGCGAAGGAAAGAATGGCATCGGAGAATGAGCCTTTTCCATAGCTCATTTCATCATTCGGAGTCTGGAAATTCATCTCAGCCACCATTTCTCCATCTTCGAAATTCAGGGTCAGGTTACCGTTTCCCCCCTTGAGCATGGACAAGTCCGCTCCATCCAGTTGCGAACCGATGGATTGCAGAATGGAATCACCCCCGAACCACATACTGAGGTCGCTTTTTTCCTTGGTGAATTCGGCAAAAGATTCGTCAGTGGCNAGCAGTCCGTTTTCGCCATCCGAGATCATAAATTTCTCNATCGATGGTTCTCTTTCCGNNGGCTTGCNGGCACCTCCAATAAAAAAGAAATCCGCACCGATGGCGATTTGAGGTTCAGAGCCCTTGGTGCCATCAATNNGTTGGTAGAGAAGATAGCCATCTTTTTGAGCAGGAGAATCAAGGCCTGCGAGCAGTTCGATGGTGGTCATGAATTTTTCTTTGTCTGATAGTTTTCCAGCAAGGCCACCGGTTGGTGCCATCTCCACATCTTCATGAGGGATCAGGTGGATTTGCAGGGGGGCGGAAACATCGAGTCCCAGGGATGATGGATCTTTGAGTGCCTTACCCACCATGGGCGGTAATCCCGGGGGCAAAAGGGCTAGGATATCCTTTTCGCCCTTAGCCAAGAGATCGTTGATTTGCACTAAAATGACCGCACCCGCATCGGAGGGGATTCGGTCAATCATGGGAACAGAAAGTATCTTCGCCGAAGAGGAAGACGGAGCGGTTTCTTCCGCTTCGGTCTCGGAAGGGGATACTTCGGATGAGCTTTCTTTCTGCTCTTCCGCGATTTCCCCCGTTTTTTCCGCTTCGTCATTACCGGAAAAGATAAGGAAGCAGACCACTGCGATGATTACAGTAAGAATTCCACCAATGCCTCCCCAAAGGATGATTTTCCTGGAACCTCCCTTGGGGGACTTTGCGATTGATTGGCTTTGAGCCTGGCCTTGTTGGGGTATGGATTTCTTTTGTGCAGGTCGCGTCCTTTTGCTCGGACCAGATGGTGCCGTTGGTGCAGCAGAAGCGGCGGGTTGTGCGATTCCGGGCACTTGCCCGACGCTTACCCAGTTTTGCCCGTCATGGCAGGCCTGGTCTTGCAAGGAAAAGGATCCCTGTTGAACATATTGCTGAAGTTGTTCCAGGGTGTAAGGACCGTATTGGGTTCCGTCTTTGTGTATGTAAATATTCATGGGTGTGGGAGATAAGTAGGCTTGAAAACACTTTCTATCAGTAATTTTGTCGCATGTGCAATGGTGGAAATCGTGTTCCATTTTCTAAAATAAAGAACTGCAGAATTCTTTTTTTTGATTATTCATGGTTCCATGAAAGGTAAAATCTTTGAGTAAATCACTGAGTGGTCGGATTCTTGCGGCGATGCNGCAGAATCTTCTNCCTGGTTTGATTCTCTGGTGCATCGGACTGGCNTTGGTGTGCAGTTACTATTTCTGGACNGAAACGCGCCCCGCGTTTGAGAAGGTCATTCAATGGAAGGTGCAATACGGATATGCCTATTCCGCTTTNTCCACCGCTTTTTTCGGAGGAGTCATTCCCTATTTTTATTTGCGATGGAGTGGGGTCGAACGCATTGGACTGCACTGGGGGCACGGGGTTCTGTTCATCGCTTACTGGGCTTTGCGCGGACTGGATGTGGATGCATTTTACCGGTTGCAGGCCTGGTTGTTCGGGTCGGACAACCATTGGCAGACCATCGCCAAGAAGGTCCTTGTNGANCAATTCGTGTACTGCGTGCTTTGGGCGAGTCCAGTGACCGCATTCTTTTACGAGTGGAAAGAAGCGGACTTCTCCTTTTCGAAATGGCGCAGGCAATGGAACTCCTCCAGCCTGGTTGATAAAATTATCGTCTTTATGGTCTCGACCTGGATCGTCTGGATTCCCGCGACTGCCATCGTTTATTCGCTCCCNTTGCCCCTGCAGATTCCCCTGTTTAACCTCACCCTATGCTTTTTCGTTCTCTTAGTCAGTGTGTTCTCCAGAAAGAAAGGAAATCCTTCAANACCTTCTGGAGAGGAAGCNTAAGTCGGGAGCGTTCCAGTCATNATTAANAAGGATNGCATCCGCTCTTTGCTCCGGTTTGTTTTTGGCCAGATACATCNTCTGTCCGGGCAAGAAGCGTTGGGAATATTTCTCCTCGAGAAGATTCATGCTTTCGAAGTGTTCGAGGTCACGGATCCTTGCCCGTTTCATGATTTCCTCTTCGGAGCACTCCACCAAAATTCGGTANTCGAAGCAGTTCACCAACGCCTCGTTGAACAGCATCACNCCTTCGAAGAGCAGGATCGAATCCGGGCGAGCCNGAGTNGGTGAAGTTTGCTNCTGATGCTCGGTCCTGTAATCAAAAATCTTTTCTCTAAACTGACCATTCCCCTCGGGTCCCAGGGGAACGAGGACTTCTTCCCGGACGCTGCGGTAATCGAAGGAATCCTCCATATATCCTTCAACCGAGAGCGGTCCCCGGCGGTGCCGGATTTCCGGTGGGTTGTGGAATCCATCCAATCCGGCCCGGAAAACGGATCTTTTCATGATGCGGAGAGTCTTCGCCAACTCGTCTGCCAGACGGGTCTTGCCTGATGCACTCATCCCGTCGATTCCGACGCGTGCGGGGTGGGGGAGGGAAATGGAATCGATAACCGAAGCCAAGGTCCGTAATTGGCTCTCTCTAGATTCCTGTTCCAAGGCAAAAGGTTTTCAATAAATGAGGTGAGTCTTTGCTCACAGACCGATGGCTTTATTCTATCGAGCTGAGNTTTGATCTCCGCGGACGCAAAGGAGAGTATCGGAGGTACGTAGATAAAGGTCTCCATTGGCGAGAGCCGGCGTGGAACGGCAGACGCTTTTCAGGTTGGTCACCCCCAGTTGCTTGAAAGCTTCTCCATCCTCGATGATCACCACCTGTCCATAGGCGGAGACGCAAATGATTTTATTGCCTGCCCGGACGGGAGAGCCAAAGAAAGTATCCTGCACTCCCTGGACCCTCGCTTTCCAGACCTTTTCTCCGGTTTGCGGACGCAGGCAGGTAATCACTCCGCTATCCGCCCANAGATAAAGCCTGTTCCCGGAAAGCAGGGGAGTCGGNATGTGGGGCATGGTTTCCTCCATTCTCCAAATTTCCNTGGCTTGGCCATCCTGGGAAGCTGANGCCGGCCGGATGGCGACCAAGTGTTTGTCGAGGGTGGTGAATCCGCAAACCCCCAAGACCAGATCCCCGGCCACGATAGGAGAGGAAATCGCCCGTTCCGAATGGGGGCGCCCAAACACGGAAAGCTCCCAAAGTCGTTTGCCCGTTTGGGGAGAAAGGCTGGTGAAACCAAGCCACCAATTGGTGAAGATCAACTCATGCCCGCCCTTCGGAGAGGTGAATACGCAGGGGGTGGAGTAAGTCAGTCTTTTGCTNNCCCGGGGAACTTGCCAGCGGATCTCACCGGTTGCGCAATCCAACGCGTAGTGGGATCCGCCTCCTTTTTCCTGATCGTTGGGTACGATGAGCAGATCCTGATGAACGATCGGAGAAACGCCAAAGCCATGCCCACCGGTTACGCCTCCCAAATCTTTTTCCCAAAGAAGTGTTCCGTGGTGATCGTGTGCGGATGCCTTCAGTTCCGAAGCGTGACCCCAGACCGAGTACACCCGCTTGTCGTCGAGAGCCGGAGTGCTGGAGGCAAAGCTGTTGTAGCGGTGAGTCTTATGGGTTTGGGACTCATAGGAACGGGTCCATTTGATTTCTCCACTCCTGGCATCTACGCAGAGAATTGTCCGGGTCTTCCCTTTGTCTGCGGAGGCATTGAGAAAGACGCGGTTCCCCCAGACCGCGGGGCTGCCATGACCGTTTCCCATAAGTGGGAGGCTCCATCGGTAATGCTGGTTTNTCCACTCGGATGGGATTTGGCAGTCCGCCGAGCCGTCCCCATTGTTTCCGCGAAAGCGCGGCCAGTTTTCCGTNGCNGAGGCGAGAGCCTGAGCGAGAAGCAGACCGGTGAGTGCAAAAATTGCCTTCACCTCAAAGCTCGTTGATGCGGATGTTTCTGAACCAAACCACTTGCCCATGGTTTTGGAAACCGATCCGCCCGCTTCTCGGCAAGTCCTTTAGAGCGGTCTTGAATTTGTTTTCCGTTCCGTCGGGATTCTTTCCCGCTTCCTTCCAATCGTTCAGGTTGATCGAAAAGGCAGCCTGGCCGTTGAGGAAAAAGGAAACCCTGGGTCCTTTACAAACGAGTTTGGCTCGGTTCCATTGACCGACCGGTTTCGCATAGTCTCCCTTAGGTGCGACTCCGTCATAAAAGGAGGCGTTCAGCTTGCGCGGAGGGAGAGCCTTCTTCGCCTTTTTCTGAAAGCCCTCGTTGTCCATCAATTGAATTTCGAACCCGCCCTGAACCGGATCGTTTTTGTCGGTCCGGTAGAAGATTCCCGAATTGGCCCCCTCGGACAATTTGTACTCCAGCGAAAGGGCGAAATCACCGAATTCGCGTTTGGTCCAAAGGAAGCCCATCCCAACGAGTCGTTCGACCCCCTTCTTATCTTTCGCCCTTTCCATCCGGCAGACCACGGATCCATCGGACTCGATTTCCCAGGATCCCGTTTTCAGTTCAAAGGCATCAAGATCCTTTCCGGAAAAGAGTACTTCGTTNTCAGAAAAACCCGGTATGACAAGAAGACTTGCCAAGATAAAAAAGGACAGGGTTCTCACTTTGGAGCAGTCGGTTTGCGGGTTCGGGGAGGCATGCGTTTGACCACGGATTGTGGCGGGTCCTCTTCAGGAACTGCAAGCTCTTGTCGGTGCAGGGCAAGCTGGCGGGAAAGCCGATTCTGCACCACTGCATATTCGGCGTTGTTATATACACTGGTCATTTCGTTTGGATCGGTCTTCAGATCGAAGAGTTCCCATTGATCCACATCCTTTTCGTAAAACCGGATCAATTTGTAGCGACCGTCCGCCACCCCGTAATGTCGGCGGACCCAATGGTAACCGGGATATTCATAGTAATGATAATAAAAGCTTTTACGCCAGTCCTTGGGCGTCTTTCCTTTTAGGATGGAGGCCATCGAGTCACCATGCAGATCGGTTGGGGCATCAATTCCTGCGATTTCGCAAAAGGTGCCCGCAAAATCAACCGGAGACACGATATCCCCGTTCCGGCTTCCCGGTTTGATTACACCGGGCCAGCGGACAAGCAGGGGGGTGCGCAGGGATTCCTCGTACATCCAACGTTTATCGAACCAGCCGTGTTCTCCGAGGTAAAAGCCCTGGTCGGAGCAGTAGATCACAATGGTGTTCTTTTCGAGTCCGGCTTCCTTGAGGTAGCCGAGCATACGTCCGACCCCGTCGTCCACCGAAGCGATGCATCGCAGGTAGTCTTTGACATAGCGCTGGTATTTCCAACGCACTAAGTCTTTTCCACTCAGGTTGGCTTTTGTAAGAGCCTCATTCTTGGGGTTGTAAGCGGCGTCCCAGAGTTGTTTCTGTTCCGGGGTCAGGTTNCCCGGGGCGTCGAGTTTCAGATCCCCCCGGCTCATGGTTTCGGCAATGGTCATGTCCTGCTGATAAGCAGCAAGAGTGCGCCCCTTGTAGTCGTCGAACAGAGTNTCTGGTTCAGGCAGNGTGATATCATCGTACTTATTGAGGTACTTGGGNCCGGGTTGCCAATTTCGATGGGGGGCTTTGTGCTGATACATCAGCATGAAAGGCTTGTCCTTGTTCCGTTTGGATTTCATCCAGTCAAGAGCGAGGTCAGTGATCACATCGGTNGTGTATCCGANGTGCTTGATCACCTCATCNTGCTTGCCGTCNCCNTCCGNATCCAAACGCATCGGTGGGTTGTAATAGGGACCCTGGCCGATNAGAACTTCCGAGTAGTCGTATCCTTGCGGGGACATGTGCGTGCCGAGATGCCATTTGCCCACCACCGCGGTGGTGTAGCCTGCCTTTTGGAGAAGCTTGGGGAAGGTTTGCTGGGTTCCGTCGAATTTGTTTCCATTCACCAGAAACCCGTTGGCGTGGGAATACTTACCGGTCTGGATGGCAGCACGCATCGGCCCGCAGATCGAGTTGGTGACATAGCACTGCTCGAAAAGCATGCCGTCTCTGGCAAGCGAATCAATGTTCGGGGTGGGGCAGTGCTCCTTCAGCCAGGAGTCATACGCACCGACCGCCTGATAGGCGTGGTCATCGGTGAAGATGAAAAGAATGTTGGGCTTTTGTGCTCCGAACAGGGTAAGTGACGTCGAAGCGAGGACGAGGGGGATGAGTTTCATGGTTTTGAACCTACGGAACGCAACCGCTTGGTCAAGCGCTCAACCGCCTGAACCCTCAGCTTTGGGATGGAGGGAAAGGCATAAGGCGGATCACCGCTTGGTCAGGTCACGCAGGAAGGCACGCTTTTCCCCGGCCTTTTCCGTGATTCGGTCCACTACTTCGTCCAGTTCCAAAAATTGATTCCAATCCAAGGTTAGAACTCGAGTGTAACGGCTCATCTCCTCAATGAAGCTCTCGTACCCATCATGAAGCTTTTGCATGTAGTCGAGCGTGATGCCTGATTCCGCCTTTCGCCCCCGTTCGGCAATTCTTTGCAGGCTGGTTTCAGGTTCGACCCTAAGGTAAAGAAGCAAATCCGGATAAACCAGGTAGCGTTTCATCAGGTTAAAGTGCCCCAGATAGGTATCATAATCCCGTTGGTCGATGAAACCCGCTTCGTTGAGCATACGGGCAAAAATGGTATCCTCGTAAATGGTTCGGTCCTGCACCGCTCCGTTTTCTGAATTCCAGACGATTTGCTGATGCTGTTCGAACCTTCGGAAAAGCAGATGGATTTGCATCATCGCCCCCCAACGATTCATGTCCGAGTAGAAATCCTCCAAGTAAGGGTTGTCCTTTACCGGTTCGTTGTAGGCTCTATATCCCAAACGCCCGGCAAGGTCTTGTGCGAGGGTGGATTTACCTGCCCCGATGATTCCCGAAATTCCTATGAACATGATTACATGAAAGTATTGGTGCAAAGCAGTCGGTCAAGCTTGGGAGGATTCATTCAGGTTCCGCAGAAGGTCTGGTAGAGTTTTTCAGATGGTTCCGCAGGTGCTTGGTAGGGGGTGAGGTGATCTCCATCTTGGTAGGGGTTCTCGAGTGCCTGCAACAGATTGTGGAAGGGATTGAGGTCACCTTCTTCGCCTGCTTGCAGGGCTTCCTCCACCTTATGGTTGCGGGGAATGATTGCGGGGTTGACCGAGTCCATNAGGGTGACAGAGGAGTCCCAACCTTGNNCTTNTTNTNCCAGNCGGTTCTGCCAACGGGTNTGCCAGGCTTGGAAGCTTTCGGTGGTGTAGGCTGATTCCCTGNNAAGCTCCNGTTTAGANAAGTNGCGAAAGGTATTCGTGTAGTCCGCTTTTTGNTGATGCATCCAATCGAGTAGCTCGGTGACCAATGCTTCATCCTTCTGGTCTGACTGGTGGAGTCCGAGCTTAGAGCCCATCATGGANAGCCACTTGCTTTTGTAAATATCCTCGAATGCATTCAAGGCCTCTTCGGCCATTTCGATTGCGTTTTCCCTTTCATCGTCCATGAGGGGCAGGAGACTCTCNGCCAACCGGGCAAGGTTCCACTGGGCAATGTAGGGTTGGTTGGCGTAGGCGTAGCGTCCCTTGTGATCGATGGAACTGAAGACCGTGTCGGGTGCGAAAATATCCATGAAGGCACAGGGGCCGTAATCGATGGTTTCTCCGGATAGGGCCATGTTGTCGGTGTTCATCACTCCGTGGATAAAGCCCACCCTCATCCAATGAGTGATCAGATCCGCCTGTTGTTCGATGGCCGCTTCCAGCAAGGCAAGCGGTTGGTTTTCCTTTTCTTTTACCGATGGAAAGTGCCGGGCGGTCAGTTGGTCGAGGAGAGCTTGCGTGATTGTCTTGTCCTCATGGAGGGAGGCAAACTCGAAAGTGCCCACGCGGATATGGGAACCGGCGATACGGGTCAGGATGGCTCCGGGTAACTCGTTTTCTCGGTAGACGGTTTCACCGGTTGCGACCACAGCCAAACTGCGGGTTGTTGGAATACCCAGGCCATGCATGGCTTCACTGATGAGGTATTCACGAAGCATCGGCCCGAGGGCGGCCCGTCCGTCTCCTCCTCGAGAGTAGGGCGTTCGTCCCGAGCCTTTAAATTGTAAATCAANGCGCTGACCGGAAGGAGTGAGGTGTTCGCCGAGCATGAGGGNCCGTCCATCCCCCAGCATCGTGAAGTTTCCGAATTGATGACCCGCATAGGCTTGGGCAAAGGGTTCGATTCCTTCAGGAACAAGGTTTCCGGAAAGGAGTTGAGTCCGTTCTTCGGTGCTGAACAGGGAAAGCTCCAAGCCAATTTCTTCGGCTAGTTTTTCATTGAAGACCAGGAGCTCCGGACTGGACACCGGCGTTGGGGAAAGTTTCGAGAAAAACACTCCCGGCAGGTTGCAATAAGTGTTTTCGAGTTGAAACATTGATTCAGTCATCCCTTTGGTTACGGTGAAGGATTGGGGCAATCAGTTTAGTTTGAGATACTCGACCACATCGCGGAGTTGCTGAGCGTCAAGTCCCAGTTGGGAGGCGGGTGCCATCAGGGAGGAACCCATCTTTTTGCGGGATTTGACATCCTTTGCCGCGATGACCATATCCTCACCGCCGAATACCCGGATGACCAGAGGATCGCCCTCCGCCTGAACGAATCCCTGAATTCGTTTGTCTCCTTTCACAAGCAATTCCGTACCTTCATATCCGTGTGCCAAGTCGGCAGATGGATCAAGGATGGCCTTGAGGATGGTCTCACGGTCCTGTCCACTTCCCCAACCCGCAAGGGTGGGGCCGAATTCCACACCGACTGACCCAACCTTATGGCAGATGTAGCAGCGTCCCACCTGTTGCTTGCCGTTTTGGGCATCTCCCTTGAGGGCAAGGATTTCTGCTGAATTCGGAAGCTTGGTTTCCGGACCGAAGGAAGTNGGAGCGAGCCGGTCGATGTAGGCGGTTTCGTTTGCTTTCTTTCCGTGCAGTATGTCCTTGGCTTTATAGGTGTTCCAAATTCCCTGATCCCGTTTATCGATGAACACNTTGGCGAGGGAAGCGGTTTGATCGGTGCCCGAGCGGGCGACTTCGACCATGGCCTGTGCCGCCTGAGGAGCATCGATCAGGCTGAGGGCAAAAAGCATAGAGCGACGGATGGAATCTTCGAGCTTNTCATCCAACGCCCATTCCTTGAGTTCGCGGATCGAGGAAGCGGGGTGCAGGCGCCAGACAAGCCCACTGTAGACTGGGTCATAGTCCGAGCTTTGGCGTCGTTGTTTCAGCACTTGATAGGTCTTGGCTTCCTTGTCGGTGCATCCAATCCCGAAGGCTTCGAGGTAATAGCGGTCTTTACCATCGTANCGATCGGCAATTTCAANAAGTATNTCCCTGGAGNTTTCGAAAGGTAGGTAGCGCATCGCCAGGGNAACTTCTCGACGCACGAAGGGAGAAGGGTCCNANGCNAGTTTATGGGCGTGTTCAAGCATCCGGTGCTCCTCGTGCCGGAGAGCCCGGAAGGCACAGATTCGGATTTGTGGATTTGGGTCAGTCAGTTGCCTCTCTACGATCCTCAGACCTTTGGGCCCTAATTTGGCAAGAACCCAAATGGCCCGTCCCTTGATAAAGCGGTTGGGATCCTGAAGAAGAGTTTTTATGGCTGGTATTACTTTCTCTCCGGAGGCCACCAGACGGGACCGTCCCAACTCCCTGACATTGGGGGAGGGGTTCTTCAGAGCCTCGATTTGACCTTCGGTGGTGGAGAGGTCGAAGCTGGGTATGGAAAGCTTGGCACCTTTCGGAGTAATCCGGTAAATCGNTCCGGTTTGCCCGGCATCTCGGGTTCCGTGTCCGCCCACGCGGGCATCGAACCAGTCGGCTATATAAATTGCTCCGTCCGGCCCGATCGTTACATCACTGGGCCGAAACAAATTCATCAGTCCGTTGATCGAGCCCCCGCGGGCGAAGTCGGCCCCCGCAAAGTTNTTCTTCGGGTTACTGGTCAGAAAGGTATCTCTTTGAGGAAGGGCCCANCCNGCNCCCTGTNNCNTGAGGGTGGTANCCNAANAGAACATTNCGGGCNGGTTCGCAACTGATGACATATCCACCGAACNGGTCTTCCATGATTCCGTTTTCNTAAAANGCGATGCCNGTGGGCGAGCCGCCTCCATAGACATCACCTGCGGGAATCACCCCGGGATCCTCCTGCCTCCATTCAGCGACCGCNGTGGTCTGATCGGGCATTTGATCCACCCTCCAATTTCGCAACCCATTTTTGGAGGTGAAACCGAGGTTTCCATATTCCATTAGCCAAGTGGTTCGGCAGGCTTGTGGATCATCATTGTCGTTTTGAAAGACATCTCCGAGGGAACTGACTGCCTGTTCATAGGAATTTCTAAAATTATGCCCAATGGGACGCATTCTGGTCCCATCTTGATTGACCCGCAAAGCCACGCCTCCATTGTAAACCTGTCCATCTGAACTGGGTTTGCCGGAAACCTGTTTCATGCCGTAAAAGCTT
>NHCT01000027.1 GCA_002167605.1 Verrucomicrobia bacterium TMED40
CAATTCTTTGGAATGATCGTCGCCCTTCACTCGTAAACCACTTGGTGAGACCACGACTGTCTTATATTCAAAGGTCATGATTAAAAACTTTAGCTAATTAGATTTCTATCTTGAAACCTGCAAAATTGAAAGAGTAGGTAATTGCAAAATGTTAAGATGTTAATTTCTCAACAGGAGCCTTTTCATCCTTTTCCTTACCATAATACTTATTGTAGTACTTATACCTAAAATAACCGTAACCGTAATATCCGGAATAGTAATACCCGGGTGTCTTTTTCTGGGGGAGATCATTCAAAACTACCCCCAATACATTTGCACCAGTCTCCTCGATATTTTCCAGAAGGCTTTTAGCAACTTTTCGAGAAACCTTTCCGTATCTTGTGACAAAAAGAACTTCGTCTACTTTGCGAGCAATTGCAAGCGAGTCTGGAAACAGGCCAATAGGTGGGCTATCCACAATAATGACATCTGCGATTTGACGTAACTTGTTCATGACAAGGTCAAATTCAGTTCTTTCGAGCATTTCAGTAGCCGCTCGTGTCTTTCCACCAGAGGGCAAAACATGAAGGTTGGGATGGGTTTCGTGTAAAGACTCCTGAATGTGAGTGTCAATGTCTTTACTTCCCTTGACTACTTCGTTTACGAGAGTGACGATTCCCTTTTCGTTCGTTATATTACAAAGATTATGCAGTCCAGGTCTTCGAAGATCAAAATCAATGAGAATTGTTTTTCGGCCGTGATTTGCGCAACTAAATGCTAAATTAGCGGAGATGAGACTCTTTCCCTCGCTTGGAATAGCAGAAGTGACCAATAGAACCTTAGGATAGTCTGCATTAGAATTCATCTGTATTCGACTATACATGCTTCTGAATGATTCTGTAAGACCATCGTCTAAATCATTTCCTACAATTAGAGGGCGTTCCCTCTCATCAACTTCTGAAATCTTTGGAATACCGCCAATCAAATCATGACCTACAAAGACCTCTACATCCCAAGGGGACTTGACTCGATTATCAACGAATTCCAAAAGAATAGGCAATGCGAAGAATACTGAGAAGAAAATCATAAACCCGCTTTGTCGAATTTGATTTTTATCTGGCGTGTATGGCGCTGATGGTTGAGTCGCAAATTGTTCCTTGTGGAGTGGTTCTTCCTGCTCAGATGGCAATGCTTGCTCAATTCTCACATCGTTTAATCGATCATGTATTTGATCCGTACTTTTCCTAACAACAGCAAGTTGTCTCTCAAAATTTATTAGTTTCTCTTCGATTTCACTGAGTTTTCGAGAATCCTCCTGTACCTTTTGCATTGCTTTTGCGAACTCATTTTCCTGTGCAACAAGATGAATATACTTATCTCTTAGATCCTCAATCGCTGATTTAACCGCAAGATTCAAGGATTGCTTAACCTCTAGAACTTGTCTTGCGTTTTCCATCATTTTAGGATGTCTTTCTAAGTATCCGGTACCCGTTTCTTGATAATTCTTTCTGGTTAACTCAAGATTGTACAAGGTTTGTCGAAGGCTAGGAATATTCCCATAAGACTCGATAGCATCGAGTTCAAAAAATTCCTTAATAACAGCAATATCACCAGCAACATCGGCAGATTGAAGAGAAGAGGTTTCATTACCAATACGCATTTGTATTTGCAAAATTTGCCTTAGCAAAGAGTTGATTCGAATTTGTTCTAGTTTACATTTGGTGATCTCAGCTTGGTACCGGCTTTTCCTGTCCGCAGTGTCCTTTTTCTCATCTTCCAAGAACGGTAACTGGTTATTCTTTTTATACCCTGACATTTCTCCTGATATCCTCGATTCTTCATCAATGCTTTTTTGAAGGAGTACTTCTAGCACATTTCTAACTGATTCGACCTGCTGACTCTTCTTACTCCTATGCAGTTTTTCGTACTCACTTTGTACTATATCCGCCACGATCATTGCCCCCTTGCCGCTTCTTGAATTTGAGTTGATGGTAAAGCGTGGCCTTCCTTCACTAGGAGGTGAAACTGAAACACCGTAGGAAACTGTAGCTCCCACATCCATCGAAATACCCTCCTTTAGATAAGGTTCTAGAAGAGCAGACTTGTATTCAGGGTTGTCCTTCACCTTTTGTATAACATTAACTCGTAATTCTTGGCTATTAAGACCATCAAGGTGTTTTGCTACCAATCCTTGGACATGCTGGTCTCGTTCAACTTTCTGAAGGTTTAAGATCGCTGGAGGTGGTATTAAGCGAAATGATGATGATGACTTGTAAAACTCTGGACTTTGAAGCTTATTGTAGACAAAACCAAGTGAAATAGGCAAGGCAACCGTAAGAGCAAGTAACCACCGGTCTCTGATGATAAGAATAAAATCGGAGACTCCTTTTATGTTACTTTTGGACCTGCCACCTGAGTGTATTTCGGTTGTATCTATTTCATCATCCATTTACAAAAGTCTTTCTGGCACTTCAATCCTGTCATTAGGGTAAATCCAAAATCTTTTCGATGAGCCGCGGATGTTTCCTGTGCTTAAACCCTCAACATCAACTTCGTAAGTCTTGGTTTCACGGGCGAACCCTTTTTCATCGAAAAATGTTCTTGTTACATAGACTTTATTTTTGCGTGCGATATCATTAAAACCACCACTTCGGGCAATCACTTCAACAATATTCATAGCTTCAACTTCAGGTGGGAAGACATAAGGACCCTTTTTGTTAAGAGCACCTGTAAGAAAAACTGATCGATCAATGTATTTTGAAACTGCGACACTAACAATTGGTTGCCTAAAAATAAGTTTAGTTTGATAGGCTTTAGCTATTTTTGTTTCTGCTTGTTTTGCAGTCATTCCAACAAGAGAAACTTCTCCAAGGTAAACTAATCTCAAGTTACCATCGTTATTGATTTTTGAATCAACTGTACAATCAGGTTCACCTCGAACAAGAATTTTTACAGTGTCGCCAACTCGAAATTTATACCCAGTAGGATCAAGCAACACAGATGGATCTTTGAACATGGATTGTCCATATGCAAATTCAGTATTTAAAAAAAATATAAATAGGAGATATAATTTCTTGTAGTAAATAAAAGAAAACAATTTCTGACAACTCATTATCATCTTGTGAATATTTCAATAAGTAAAGAAATCAGAATTTACCGGTCATTTGGATTTGTAAGACATGTCTGTCAAAATCTTCACTACCTCTGTCTATGTAACTAAAGTCATAACCACCTCTAATAGAAAAGAACTTATTTATTAATTTTCTAATACTAAACCCAAATCCATAATTACTGAATGAACTGACATCTTCCAGTGTGTCAGAAGCTGGATATGTATATTCAGAGAATCCTGCGGTAACATATCCTGAACCGGTAAGATTTTCAATAAATCGATGGTTCACTCCAAATTGGGCAGATGTGCTCAAATTGGAAAAACCTTGAGCAGAGGGAATAAAACTCCGACTTAATGAGAAATTAGATGAAGTTTTTTGGTTATACTTCCAGTTTAATGTAAGTGAAGAAATAATTGTTTGTTGTGATGCTGTCATCGCATTGTCAAAGTTCAAGTGGGAGTAACCCACCGAGGCAATTCCACTTAGTTTTGATGAAATATCTCCATTAACGCCAAAGGAAATGGTATGGCTCGAAGAATCTGCAAGACTTTGGCCTGTCGAGTTGTTGTGCGATTTTGAGACGGTGTAACTGTACTCCGTGAAGAGATCAAGTTTTTCGGAATAAATATAAAAAGCACGTGCGCGAAGAGGAAGACTAGATAAATCACTGTATGGTCTTGGGCCGGTTGACCCTGATTGATAATGCCTGTAAGTGTAGTCCGTGCCTGCACCAATACCAAACTTTGTGCTATGATTATACCTAAAGTTCAAACCTGATGTAAAATATGTGTAAGATACCAAATCTTGCTCTAAGATACTAGCACCAACTTGCTGACCGACATCAAAAGTGGCATCAAATCTTATTTTGGCATTATTTGAAAATCTCTTATTTTTTGATAATGTATCATCGAAATCAATCACGAGTGTCGTTATTGGAATGACATAACTTTTATTGCTATTTTTCACGAACTGAGCAATTTCAACACCTGCGGAACCAGAAAGCTTTAACAGACTAATTTTTTTGTTAAAATACACTGCGGGTGAGAATTTCAAAATAAAATCATCTTCACTTTCTAGTTCCTCACTTAGAATGTAGGGATTAGAACCTGATCGAGATTCATTAAACAAACTACTTGATACCCCGAATACTCGAGAGTCATAAGAGCCCGACAAACTTGCAGATACCCCTATTTGACCTAACGGAGTGTCCTTAGCTGAGTATAGAAAACATAAGAAATTTGATAATAGCAATGCTAGTGTAAGAAACCTCATTGTTTTAATCATGGACATGCTCTATTGAATTTATTGAAATGGTCATTGTCAACTGCTCGTTACAAAAGAATTTTTACTGATCTTGACAATCCTACATAAATGTATCGCTGGAGTGTTGGTTGCCATGCCATGGCTAAACGCTGGTTTGGCAGGAGAATGGCTTTCAAGTCTTTTCGCCATAATAGTTATTGTATTACTTGCTAAGACAATCTACTTTAACAGAAAAGAAATAAAGAGGATTTGGTATATTTTCTTACCGCTATATTTTTTCTTCCTCCTATTATTTATCTCATCGTTTAATGTGACCTTCCAAAAATTAGATGAGCTAAAATGGAAGTCCTTAGACTTGGATAATGCAATCGTGAAAGAAACTGATCCGGAGAAGATTAAGATGATCAATAATCATTTTCGAAACATTTATTTAATGGAAAAACAGGATCCTAAACTCGCAATAGCTATTTTTTTTAATTTAAAGAATACATACCTAAAAACATTTGGAAATAAACCAACTCCAGCATTATCAACTATTTCAAAATATGAAAATTTAATTACTCTGGGTACTTCTCATTTTATTCCTAGTTCGATAATTGCTTCTCACTCAATAATCCCAGACTATTTGTATATAATATGTTCAATTTTATTTTTTTATCTATGTTATCTTTCGTTTCACAACAAAAAGAGCATACGCAAATTACTAATGACCTTTTTTATTTCATCAGGAATATTGGCTTTAGTAGGCATTTATCAGAAATATAATTATACACCGAACAATAACACACCAGAGATATTTGGAATATGGGATACACCTGAGCCAAGGTATTTCTTTGCGTCATTCACATATAAAAATCATTGGTCATGTTTCGCAGTAATCAGTCTCTCTGTTGGTTTTGCCTTTTTGATTAGAAATATACACATACATACAGATAACTTTTTAAGATCAAAAATAATTCCATTTATATCTCTATTCTGTTTTATTTTATTTATAAGTACAGTATATTCAGCATCAAGATCTGGCGTGATCATTTCTCTACTTTTTGTCTCTATACTTTTTCCTTACATTAAAATATTTAAATCTAAAGTTTTATTTGTAATTTTATCTTTATCTTTTTCTATTTTCTTTTTTTCCTTTAAAGATAATAAATCTATAACTGAAATGCATAATAATACCAAGCAGCAAATTGTACAATTTAAGCTTGGTGGGCTTCCACTCAGGTTACATCTTTGGCATGATTTGTATCAACAAATATCTCTGAGGACTTTTTGGGGATACGGTATAAATTCTTACCGTTCTATTAATCCAATTCATCAATCAAATGAAGTATTAAATATACGATCAATTGGCTTGCAGTATGCTCATAATTTATACACTCCCCTGATCGGTCACGGCCATAATGATTGGTTAGAGTTGTTTAGTGAAATTGGATGGATAGGGTTCTCATTCGTTTTGCTTCCGGCACTTTTATTAATAATTCGGGAAATGATTTCAACTGAATCTTTATTTGCCAAATCTTTGTTCCTTGGTTGTTTTTCTTATTGCCTATTTTCTCTTATAGATTTCCCAATTCGGACTCCTGCCTGCTTTATTATCTTTTGCGGGATTTTCGGTGTCGCACTCAAATATTCCAAACTTTCGAGTAACTAATGTGAAAATTTATGTTGCTTCAGTGGTCCACTTTGGTTGATTATTATTTGCATGCCCTTTCGTTTTGCGATATTTAGATTAAATTTTCTTAAATTTATTTCTGTTTTCGCATCCGCATGTCCCCTTTTTGCCATAGAGTTTTCTGATTCGTTGATTGAAAGTTCGATTTTGGTTAACTTGAACGAAATCAAAGTAAAATCAACTTCTTCTGGGATTTCGAGGAGATACTCCTCTTCTTATGTTTCAAATGAGGACAACGCGAGCATTACATCAGAGATAAATTCCGGAAACGAAGATTTAGTGGATAAGTTGCAATCCATATACACAAGCATGAATGAAGATAAAATTGATGGTTTTGACCATTCGATTCACTACATGATTGAATTGGCTAACAACCAAAAACTTTCCTATAGCGAACTAATATCTATGGTGGGTTCATCCGTGCTTTCTATCCTCAGAAGTGATATCGAAAATTCACTAAATATCTCGAATATTCCCAACAGATTGATTGAGAACTTTTTTCTAGACCCGCAATTGTCTTCTCTCAAATCTGATGGCGGAGAAAGTGTACCTCGACTGCTTAATAACCTCGGGCAAATTTTTATGGAGTCTGTTATTCAGGAAAGTACTGAAGAAAAAATTCCTGAAAATGCTGAGCTTGCTTCCACAAGCTTTATCATGGAGGTGCTATCAATAATGGACAACTACCCTGAGGATAACATTCCGCTTACGGATTTTTATCCAGGCATTGTACCCATTCCTTACACTGCAGATGAAGCCAATGACGATATGAAGTTTGATGGGGGTTTTCCATCACATTATCAATTTGATCCCGCAAAAACACGTATTTTGAGTATGGCTGCAGAAGGTTTGGCTCAAGGTATTGGTTCTTTCAACTTGGTTGACCTTGACTTAAAAGATCAAAGAGTTGAGGGCGAAAAGACATTAGAACCAAACCTAGCAAAGTCTATTCTTAAACCTGTTCTTGACAACATATTGTCTAGAACCGGAGACAATCGCCTTTTTGCCTTTGAAGTTGCCAAAGTCATCTCTTCTAGTGTCACCCAAGTCATTACAAATCAAGGTGTCGGATCAGATGAAGTTGATAGTTTTGCTCAGACTATTTCCAAGGATCTTGCAGACGCTGCTGTTCAATCAGGAATAGATAATCGCACATCTCTTACTGAGTTTGGCCGAAATTTAGGTCAGCTAGCCGAGTCAGTAGGCGTTGGAACTTCGATGGGGGTTCAACTTGCCGCGGTCGATGATCAAATAATGGACTATGAACCTGGTTTTCAAGCATACAGTAGGAAAAATTTAGCGATGGCATCCTCCAAAGGCACTTCTGCTGGTGCAATCATGGCCTCTTCCGAGTCTGCGACAATCGACGATGAAAACGGCGAACCTATCATTGAAACTCAAGATATGAAGGAAATTGCCAGTCATGCAGCAATGGGATCAATCTTAGGGCATACAGCTATGTCTATCTACTATCCCACTCCCAAAGACTTACTTCCAATAATCAACTATTCAGCTCAAGGTTCTTCATTTGGAAGCACAACCGTTTTGCCTCTAGCTTCTCTACGCCCTGAAGACCCAGAGAACGAAACGGAGTCACCAACTGTTGAAGTAGCTAGAGCTAGTTCTCATGGTGCCGCCCTTGGAGCATCTTTTGAGATCATCGCTCTCACAAATGCAAATCCTGCAGATAAGTCTTATGATAAAGATTCGATATTAGCTATGCAGGCAGCTTCTTACGGTTCCACTTATGGCGTTGTTCTTGGAGCAACTGACGGCGGTGAATCAGATTCTGTAGTATTGAAGCAAGCTGCAAAACAAGGAGCAACAGAAGGTGCACTGGCAGGATCAGGATTAGCCACTCTTTACGATGAGGAATACTTCAATAATGAAGCCAATTTTGGAGGTGCCAATGGAGAAACAAACACAGCGGGGCAGGCTTCTGGTAGTTATGATTCCGTTGCGTTGTCTTCTAAAAAAAGTATCATCGATGCTATATCAACTGTAAATGCACAAGCCGCAGTCGACGCAAGTACTAAGCTTGCGACTAAGTCCATAAAGACAAGTGCTCAGGATATGATTAGGCTGATACAAAAATTTAATATTAGCCCTCGATTTACCAACCCGACTAGAATTTTCCAAGGTAATAANAANCAAAANNTTGGANNNGATTTCCCNTTNNNGGANCAATTTCCGGTCGCTTCTCCCATTTAGATAAAAGATTCTCGATCTTTCCTTCTCGGTTAACCCATGGTCTGGGAAATCTAATCTTAACCAACTTTTATTTCGCTGATATAAACTATTAAGCTCGATATAATGAATGAGCGTTTTATGGTCTGAGCTCATGAATGATACCCATAAAGAGATTGGATTGATTGGATTGGCCGTTATGGGTCAAAACCTGGCATTGAACATTGCGGATCATGGCTTTCAGATTAGCGTGTTCAATAGAACTTATTCAAAGACTGTTGATTTTCTTGATCGCAATTCATCTACCCCCACCCTCTCGGGCTATGANANACTCGANGCTTTTGTATCCTCCCTCAAAAGACCNTGTAAAATCATTATTATGGTTCAAGCCGGCAAACCAACGGATCTAGTCATCGAATCNCTNATCCCACTATTGCAAAAGAATGATGTTATCATTGATGGAGGAAACGCAAAGTGGACGGATACGATTCGTAGGGAAAGGAAATTAGCTGATCTTGGAATACACTTCGTGGGTTCAGGAGTAAGTGGCGGCGAGGAGGGTGCTCGCTTTGGTCCCTCTCTGATGCCCGGAGGATCCAGCGAAGCATGGAATCAAATCAAGGACATATGGTTATCCATATCTGCAAAAGTAAATGCAAGCACTGGAAAACCCTTGTCCGGTGCCAAGCCCGGTAAACCTGTGGANGGAGGAGTCCCCTGTGCGGCTTACATNGGGGCAGATGGTTCGGGTCATTATGTCAAAATGGTTCATAACGGTATCGAATANGCNGACATGCAAATGATTTGNGAGGCGTACCACATGTTATCCTCTGTTGGAAANCTTTCAGCCAATCANATAGGTGAGATTTTCAAATCATGGAATGAAGGCATTCTCGACTCCTTTCTGATAGAAATTACTGGTGATATCCTTTGCCAGAAGGACCCTCGNAGCGGGGNNCCCTTTGTGGATGTGGTTTTGGATACCGCTGGACAAAAGGGCACAGGGAAATGGACTTCAGTCAATGCGCTTGATATGGGAGTGCCCGCACCCACCGTTGCCGAAGCCGTTTTCGCAAGATGCTTGAGTGCAGTAAAGGAGGAGAGAACCAAAGCAGCGAACATCCTTAGTGGTGTAGCAGTCCAGCCCCTTGAATGTTCAATCGATCACTTGATTGAAGCCATTCGGGATGCATTGTATTGCTCGAAGATTTGCTCATACGCTCAGGGCTTTCAACTGATGAGGGAAGCTCAAAATGAATATTCNTGGGAGCTGAATTTTGGCGAGATTGCTCAAATTTGGAGAGGCGGATGCATCATTCGGGCTGCCTTTCTGCAAAAAATCACCGAGGCTTTTGAACGTGACCCGGCATTATCAAATTTGTTGCTCGATGATTACTTTAAGGAATCCATCTCAAAATATCAGAGAAATTGGCGTGAGGTGGTTTCTATTGCCGTAAACTCAGGAATCCCATGCCCTACATTCTCCTCTGCAGTCGCTTACTATGATGGATACAGAAATGCAAGATTACCGCAAAATTTGCTACAAGCCCAACGCGATTATTTTGGTGCCCACACCTATGAGAGATTGGACGAACCTCGAGGAACCTTCTTTCACTTGGACTGGTTAAACGAAAATCGCCCGGAATCTCGAATGAATTAGCGGGCAGGCTTCTTTAATTTTCTTTTATCTAGAAAAATTTGACGAATTTGGCTGTAATCATTCTCCCGGTCCTGAGAACGAATGTTATAGTTGAAGAATCCGACCGATCGCAATTCCTGCCTTGCGGTTTCCATCCGTTTTCTAATCTCCTCACCAGAGTCAGTCCCTCGGATTCTTAATCTTTCCTGAAGTACCTCAATCGATGCTGGGGAGATAAATATGGAAATCAAGTTTCCTGTATTACTCGAATTCCTGCCAAAGGCTTTTTGGATGGTTCTGGCACCCTTGACATCAATATTCAAGAGGAGGTTGGGAACGTCGGACAAGCCTCCGAGAACGGTTTCTCTCAAAACCCCATATTCATTCCCGTGAATAATTTCATTTTCCAAAAAGGCTTTTTGACTTTTTTTTCTCTCGAACTCTTGCTTACTCAAAAAATAGTAATCCACACCATCGACTTCACCGACTCTAGGTTCGCGAGTGGTTGCAGTAATTACCCTTTTTAGATCCTCTGCATAGTCTATGAGAAGCCTGTCACATAAAGTAGTTTTTCCTACCCCTGCGGGTCCTGAAATGATAAATAGGTTACAATTCATCAAACCTGATCAAGGCACTATTATGCTAGTACGCAAATGTAGAAACACCAAGGACTACCCCTAAGAGAATCAGTAGCACTCCGAAGTTACGAGATCGATTCGCTTGATCAAAAATCCAGGTGAAAAAATCTCTGATCCTGTAAGGCCAAGCTCCTAAATAAAGCGAAAGCACAATAATAAGGTAAATAATGGAAACGAGTAGCAAACGACTTTGCGATTCGTGCAGAAAAGCCGAATCCAGCACTTCACGCGAATAGAAAAGTAGCAGCATCGATAAACCACGAACCGCAAGGAAGTCATTCACATAGAAAAAGGCTCCGACTGCTATGCCAACTCCGATCGTGCCTATGAGTATTTTGTACTCCCCGAAATCCGCTTCACTTAGATTGCTTACNTGCCCAACCAAAAACCAAAGCAAGCTTAGTCCCATGAAAAGCAGAGAAAGCTTTGTGGAGCGGGGAAAGGNGNGGATGTATTTGTTCCAGNCATCTTTGTTNAAGGCAAAGGTGAAGCCCGCTAATAAGANCCCTAGAGAAGTTACGATCGTNTAAGTAAAAAGATCCATAGNTTNAATTTTTAAAAAAGTGAACTGGGCGTGGCCCTTAAGCCTCCAGGGTTGGCTTCTTGGATATCAACTTCAATAAGTTCGCCAACCAGATCCTCATGACCGGGGAAAAGAACTTTTCTAAAACATTTAGTTCTTCCCAAAAAGTCTCCGTTCCCCTTCCGAGCTNCAGATTCGACTAGGATTTCCATCTTGTTGCCAATTAATTTCAAGTTNGAAGCCAANGATTGCTTTTCGAGTAGGGANAGCAACTCCTGATTCCTTTGCTCCTTTACTTCCTGAGGGACNTTGTCNGGATATATTGTGGCCGGGGTGCCTGCCCGTTCACTATATTTGAAAATAAATCCCATTTCGAAGCCNGCGGTCTCAAAGGCTTCCTTGGTAAGATTAAAGTCTTCTTCAGTTTCTCCGGGATAACCAACAATGATGTCCGTGCTCAACCGAATTTTTGGACAGATGGTTCTCAAGCTTTTGACAATATTTTGAAACCTTTCAATGGAGTAAGGTCGATTCATCGACTTAAGTATCCGGTTTGAACCACTTTGCATAGGCAAATGGGCGTAGTGTCCAAGTTTTTCCAAACGTGCAAATGCCTCGACAAGATCTTGGTCAAAAGAANCCGGGTGAGGAGAGGTAAACCTTATCCGTTGTATGCCATCAATCTCATGGAGTGCACCCAATANCTGAACGAATGGAGAGNGGCCATTGACCCTCGGGAACTCTCCCCTNCCGTANGCGTTCACAATTTGNCCCAACAATGTGATTTCCTTTACCCCTTTCAAAGAAAGACCTNTCGCTTCCTCNACGATGTCACTTATGCTNCGGTACCTTTCCCTGCCACGAGTCTTGGGCACAATGCAAAAGGAACACTTCATGTTGCACCCCTGCATGATGGAAACAAAAGCTGAAGCCTTCTTTGAGGATTGTGGAAGATGATCCCGGATTTGGTTTTGAGAACCCTTTTCCTCCTGTAATTGTATGATTTGAAGGTTCTCGGANNATGATTCACCTTTTTTCGAAGAGACAATTTCATCCAAATATTGAGGAACTCTGTGAAATTGTTGGGTGCCAACAACTAGATCCACTTCAGGCAAGGACTTCAAAATTTGATCTCCTTTGTTCTGGGCCATGCAACCCATGACACCGAGGATCAATTTTTTGTTTTTCTTCCTGCGATTAGCAACGAGGTGACTCGCTTTACCGATCGCTTTTTGCTCGGCTTGCTCTCGAACACTGCAGGTATTGAGCAAAATGACATCGGCCAAAGTTTCATCACTTACAAGTTGATAGCCACGAGCCTGAAGTTTGGATGCCACCGCCTCCGAATCCCTCTCGTTCATTTGACACCCATATGTCTTGATGAAAACTTTCTGCATAAGGGTAAGAAATTATACTGTGTAAGCAGGTGGTCAACAGTGAAGCCAGCTTGGGAAATGAGCCAAGCTGGGAATCCTGGATGATTTACTATTGCTCAAGGCTTGNGGAGAATTGTGCCCATTAGTCACCAAAAGACCATTCACCGATAGTAAATGAGCGATTTTGTCATCGAGCATGGTATCTCCAACGAGTAAGACCTCCTCCGGATCGCAGGCAGTCTTCGACAGATGACCGAGTGCCAATGCTTCCTTCCCTTCTGCATTCACATTATCGACACCACTTACATGCACCATAAACCTGTCTAAATCATAGGAATTCAAAAANTTTTCCACATCGGATTGTAGCCCCGCGGACAAGACGGATTGCTGAATCCCCAGTTGCTGNAGAAAAGACAATGTATCAACACTAAANGGTTGTAGAGATAACTCCGAAGATCTTTTTCGATAATTTGTAATGAAAGTCTTTGAGATTTCAGACAAATCATAGCGNGGTTCAGTCAGTCCAATCAAATGATAATAAGTGGATACCGGAAAACAAAAGTTATTTCTGTAAAAATCCAAATTTACTGGGCACAAATCATTAGCAATGAGAATTGAGTTAACGATGTCCACACACAATCCAGCGTCATCAATTAAAGTTCCGTTCCAATCCCAGATGACATGCTTAAGCTTCATTTTGAATCAAGTAATGAATAATCGAGATCCCAGTGTGTTGGTAAAATGTCTTTGAGCATAGGAATTTGTTTCGAATCGTGCAATTTTAATGAAAACTGCTTGATAAGATATACATTGATTGCAATGTAGATAATAGATTTTAAATATGGCAAAGAAAACTACAGATTCTGAACAAAAGGGTAACCAAGACCTCGAACTCGCAGTTCAAGGTATAAACAAAAAATTTGGTGATGGGGCATTAATGCGTCTTGGTGATGCGACCAAGATGAATGTCTCTGTGATCTCAACAGGATCTCTGGCCATTGATTTGGCATTAGGTGCTGGCGGACTACCGCGTGGAAGGATCGTCGAAATTTACGGTCCTGAAGCATCAGGAAAAACCACATTCTGCCTCAGTGTAATCGCAGAAGCCCAACGGAATGGAGGAAATGCTGTGTTCGTTGACGTGGAACACGCATTAGATCCAAGGTACGCAAAAACAGTAGGGGTGCAATTGGACAACCTAATGGTATCTCAACCCGAGAGCGGGGAAGATGCCCTGAACATAACCGAGACTTTGATCCGGTCCGGTGCAATTGATGTAATTGTGCTTGATTCAGTCGCCGCACTAGTTTCTCGGCAGGAATTGGACGGTCAAATGGGAGATACAACGGTCGGATTGCAGGCAAGAATGATGAGTCAGGCAATGCGCCGTCTCACTGCTGCTATTGCAAGAACCAATTGCGTTTGTATTTTTACGAATCAAATTCGGGAAAAAATCGGGGTGATGTTTGGTAGTCCAGAAACTACACCGGGAGGAAGAGCACTGAAATTCTTTTGCTCAATCAGGATGGACATCAGAAGAATTGGTCAAATCAAAGAGGCAAATGGAACCGTTACCGGTTCTAGGACAAGACTTAAGGTCGTAAAAAATAAGGTTGCTCCTCCATTCACCGCTTGTGAATTCGACATCATGTATGATGAAGGAATATCGAGAACAGGCTCATTGTTGGATTTGGGTATCGAACATAATATTCTTACCAAAAAAGGGGCGTGGATCTCCTTCGAGGGTAACCTAGTCGGTCAAGGTCGTGAGGCCGCTAAGCAAGCTTTGGCAGAAGATACTGCATTAATGGAAAAGATAACCAAAGCTATCATGGAAAAAGTCCAAGTAACAGTTGGTGCCGTTCTCGCACAAGGTACGGAACAGGATTCCTAAATCGTGCCTAGACACCACATGCTCCATGTCAGAAACCATTATTGCTCAGGCAACGCCGCACGGTTCTTCAGCGATTGCAGTCATCCGGGTTAGTGGTCCACTTTCCCTCACCATTGCAAGAGAAGCTTGCAAGATTGACTCCCCTACCCCACGATGTGCAAAATTAGCCAATTATCACAACCATTTGAACGATTGCATCGATCANGTAATCATTACCTATTTTGATCAGGGTCGCTCCTACACTGGTAGCGATACCCTTGAGATTTGTCCTCATGGAAACCCATTAATCGTTGAGCTAATACTAAAGGATTTAATTGATAGGGGCTGTCGAATCGCTCATGCTGGAGAATTCACAAGAAATGCCTTTTTCGCGGGCAAAATCGATCTAACGCAAGCAGAAGCGGTTGCTAAAATTATTAATGCAAGCAGCGAAGCTGAGCTTAAGATAGCCAATAATAATTTAAGAGGGAAATTATCTAATATTCTTGTAAAATATCAGGAAGAAATGATCGATTTAAAAGCAAAGTTCGAAGCGTACCTTGATTTCCCTGAAGACGATATCCCACTACAAGAGAAAAAGATACTTAGAACTAAGATTGAAGCTATACATAATGGTATTACCAAACTCATACAGTCAGCAAAAGAGACCTATGCATTTAAAGGAAGAATAAAGGTTCTTCTTCTAGGTCCACCAAATGCAGGAAAAAGTACTATNTTTAACGAATTAATCGGTTCGGATCGTGCGTTAGTCAGCGACATTCAAGGTACGACTAGAGATTACATTAANGAAGATCTTTTTCTGGATGATTTTAAGATCGAACTCATTGATGCCGCAGGGATTCACAGTGGCAAAGATGATCTTGAGAAAGCTGGAATATCCAAAACACTGGGTTTGATGCAAGAGGTTAACCTTATACTTTGCGTATTGGATTCATCACTCCCCTACCCCAATGATTTTTTCTCATTAGTTGATTTTGAAAATATTAGTGTTCTTTTAATCGAAAATAAAAGCGATCTAGGTCATGTTCTTGATGTTAAAGAAGATGCTTATGATCATCGTATAAAAATCAGTGCCACCAACCAATCGAATATCGAAGAACTAAAACAAATGATCTTGGAAGTATTAAAGAGCAATATAGATTATGACCCTATGAATAGCGTTGCTGTTGAATCAAGACACAAAAAACATTTGAGTGAAATTGATAATAGTTTAATGGAAACCGCACGAATATTGGAAGCAAGTGTAGATTTCGAATTGATGGCTTACGAATTAGAAACTGGACTCCATTCAATAGGCGAAATTATTGGAAGAAAGGACAATGAAGATATGCTTGATTCATTGTTCAATCAATTTTGCATCGGAAAATGAAAAGTTTCCATGATTCTCAAAAGTATCCCTATGATGTAATTGTTTGTGGGGCGGGTCATGCCGGTTGTGAAGCTGCATTAGCAGCCTCTCGCATTGGCTCAAATGTTCTCTTGCTTACCGGAAACCTAGATACCATTGCTCAAATGAGCTGTAACCCAGCTATCGGAGGTCAAGCCAAGGGACAGATCGTGAGAGAAATAGACGCTCTAGGCGGAGAAATGGCTCTCAACACCGACCATACAGCCATTCAGTTCAAACTTCTCAACTCCTCAAAAGGACCTGCCGTACAAGCTCCACGAGCCCAGTGCGACAAAAAAATGTACCAACAACGGATAAAGCATGTTTTAGAACAGGCTCCTAACATTACAGCTTTTCAGACTTTGGTGAATGGGTTAATCATCGAAAACGATACCTGCATAGGTGTGAGGACATCTTTGGAATTATCCTTTTTCGGTAAATCTGTTATAGTAACAACAGGGACCTTTTTGAGAGCACTCATGCATGTAGGGAAAAACCAATCAGAAGGCGGAAGATTAGGAGATCATGTTTCCAAAGGACTTTCATATGATTTTGAGAAATGCGGAATAGTACTCGAAAGATTTAAAACTGGAACACCGCCAAGACTACTCGGCAAAAGTATAGACTTTCAAAAAATGAAAGTGCAAGATGGNGATGAGCACCCAACAAAGTTTGCGTTTTACGACACGAGAACCGATGAAGAAACGTTCCACGTAGAACATCATGGGCGATGGTTCCACATGGAACATCCATCTTCTGGTAAAAAGAAGCAGGTTGCTTGCTATANAACTCGAACCTCTACTCAGACATCAGATATCATTAATGCAAACCTCCATCTATCGCCTCTTTACAAAGGTGACATCGTTGGCACGGGTCCCCGATATTGTCCGAGCATTGAGGATAAGGTGGTACGCTTTAAGGATCACCCGAGTCACCTGATACATCTCGAGCCAGAAGGTAGAAATACAGATGAATGGTATGTTAATGGCCTTTCTACTTCACTTCCTTTTGATGTGCAAAAGCAAGTATTATCAACCATATCGGGGTTAGAAAATTCAATTATAATACGTCCAGCCTATGCAGTTGAATACGATTATGCACCACCAACTCAATTAGATCGAACCTTACAATCTCTACATGTTGAAAATCTTTTCTTCGCCGGTCAAATCAATGGAACATCGGGTTATGAAGAAGCCGCAGCTCAAGGTCTCATTGCAGGCATTAATGCATCCAATAAGGTTCACGGCCTTAATGCTCTGGTTGTTCCTCGCGATCACGGATACATTGGAGTCTTAATTGATGATCTTGTCACTAAAGGCGTAACCGAGCCCTATCGCATGTTCACCAGTCGTGCGGAATTCCGACTTCTCTTTAACCATGGCAGCTCGGAATTGCGCTACCTGCCCATTCTTGAACATCATAATCTAGTGTCCAAGAATCGCTTGAATTTAATTCGAAAAAAATTCCAGAATGTTGAGGAATGGNTTAAGAAATTAAATCAATCCAAGGCATCCGGCGATAAGACTTTCGGCGACTTAATTCGTCAGGGGGAAGAGCCAACTGGTTTACCAAAAGAATTCATTGGCTTATCAGCAGCTACTCAATCCGAAGTGTTGTACAAAGTGAAGTACCAAGGCTATCTCAAGCGTGAACTCAATAATATTCGNAAACTCAAAGAAGCAGAGAAGATTAGGATTCCCNNNGATTTTTCNTATCATGGATTACCAGGCTTACGATCTGAAAGTGCTGAGAAACTGGCTCGAATCCGTCCGGAATCACTAGCCCAAGCATCTCGAATTTCAGGGGTTAATCCATCGGATATAAGTGTGCTTATGGTCCTGCTATCCAAATCCCAAATGAACAAGTGACCAAGACCACTTATGTCTGATGAATTTCTGAGTCAGTTTTCCACAGTCAAACAGCGGCGCGATAGGGTAGGGGACTTGATGGCCAAGATTCTTCAAAAGAAACAAACCCTGCAAGGCATTCGAAATCCAATTCCAATAAATCTTGAAATTGGTTGTGGTCATGGTCATTGGCTAACGGATTACGCCCAACAAAACCAAACTTCTACTTATGTTGGTGTTGATTTGATCACCAAGCGAATTGAAAAGGCTCAAGCGAAGGCAACAAAACGTTTCTTGGAAAACCTTTTTTTTCTGAAAGTAGAAGCAAGCGAATTCATTGAGTATCTTCCCTCCGATTTCATAATCGATCAAATTTACATAATGTTTCCAGATCCGTGGCCCAAAAATAGGCACTTTAAGCGTAGACTCATTCAAGATGACTTTCTCCAATTGCTGGCCAAGGTCTCCTCCCCAGAGTCACTACTCTTTTTCCGTTCGGATCATCTTCCCTATGTCGAATGGACCAGAGAAAAGATCCAGCAGTCCGAAAATTGGGAAATCGTTGACCAACAACTACCTTTTGAGCATTCAAGTTACTTTCAAGATCTTCTTCCTTCCCATCAGTCAATAGTAGCGCATGTTATCCATAACCCCTGCTAATGACTTATTAATTTATTACTGCTCTAATTAAATTAATCCACAGGCTGCAGTAATTCCAAGGAGCTAGGATGTCTTTTGGAATTTTCTCAAAATCCAAGTTGACCTACCCTTAACTTCTACTTATCGTAACTCACTTTTTGATAAAGTTGAAACGCACATTCACACTACTCCTTTTTCTGTTACCTTATTCTTCTTACGCCGCGGGTGGCGAAGTGCATTTGTCAGCGGATGTTTTATTCAGTGTGGGATCCTTTCCTATCACTAATTCAATGATCACGAGTTGGGTCATTTCNTTATTTCTGATTTTGTTAGTTCGATACCTAGTCGGTAAACCTCAAATGATTCCGACAAAAGGACAATTAGTTGCTGAATCAGTAATCGGTGGGATTCGCACAATCATTGAACCCATCGTTGGNAAAAAAGTTTTTTTTGCTTCTTTCGGTTTACTTAGTGGTCTTTTCTTCTTCATCCTGATTCATAATTGGAGCGGACTTTTACCAGGAGTTGGCACCATCGGTTACGGAACTGTTGTCAATGATCACTTTACAGTAAGTAAACCTATCATTCGTCCAGCTAACGCGGACTTGAATATGACTCTTGCCCTTGCCTTAGTCGCCAATATCGCTTGGCTTTACCTGATTTTGAAATACGCAGGTGTTAAAGTAATTATCAAAGATTTCTTCGGCAACAAAGCAAATAAGAGTGAAGTCCCAACCATTATGTTTTTACTACTGGGAGTTATTTTTATTGCCGTCGGCTTCATTGAAATTCTCTCCATTTTGTTTCGCCCGGTATCGCTAACCTTCCGTCTTTTCGGAAATGTATTTGGTGGAGAAAGCCTCCTTCATAGTATGCTCCATCTCGTCCCTCAAATAAACTGGCTTTTGCCTGTTCCCTTTTACTTTATGGAGGTTTTAATCGGACTGGTTCAAGCGTTGGTCTTTATGCTTCTCGTGTCCATTTACATCGGCTTAATCTGCAACCACGATGAGGGCGAACATCATTAATTTTCTGATCGTGACTATACTCAAAGCGTAGGCGATCACACAATCCGTTAATCAATCAACACATTATAAAATGATCGAAATATTAGCACAAGCTCAAGAAGTTGCACAATCTCCTGAAACCGCACAAGTTGCTGCAGAAGGCATAACCGGAAGCATTCAAGGAGGACTCGGTTGCCTCGGAGCAGCTATCGGCGTCGGAATCGTGGGCATGAAAGCTGCCGAAGCAGTTGGCAGAAATCCAGATGCGTCCACTGCCATCCTGATNCAATCTATCCTCGGTATGGCTCTTGCCGAAGCGGTCGCCTTCTACGCCCTTTTCCTCTAATACCAAGACTTACAACGGTTTCTGATTCAACGAAATGATTGTCCTAGCATCCCTTCAAGAGACTGCNTCAGGCATNGTCGAACAATTCGGCATAGATGTTCCTATGCTGATCGCTCAAGGCATTAACTTTATCATTGTCGCCTATGTCATTTACCGCTTTGCCTTCAAGAACATTCTCTCCACCATTAAGGAAAGGGAAAAGCAAATAGCCGACTCTTTGAAAAATGCTGAACGCATTAAACTGGAATTGGAGGAAACCGAGAAGCAGCAGCAGCAGACTCTCCAAGAAGCTTCTCTAGAAGCCAAGAAGACCGTCAATTCGGCTCAGGAGCAAGCCAAAGCATTCATCGAATCCCAGAAGGAGGATGCTCGTAANCAAGCTGAGGAAATTGTTGAGAAAGCAAAAGTTGCCATGGAACAGGAGAGGCAGCGAGTTCTCAATGATGCGAGGGANGAAATTGCCTCGCTTGTCATCCTGACGACTTCTAAGGTTCTACAAAAAGAGCTGAATGATGAAGAAAAGCAAAGATTTTCCTCCAGTGCGGTTGAAAAGCTTGAGCTCAGCTAATTGACGCTATTTATAATGGCTTCCACTTCCAAAAACAAAAGATTGGCTCAAACTCTTCTCGAGTATTCCTTGAATGAGGATGGTCTGATCGATGAAAACAAGGTGGTCGAATCAATCAATGGCCTCAAGGAATTGGGCTTATCCTCAACCAAGGACATTTTGCGCCATTTTCTGACCGAAGTGAAAAACCATCTTCGCCTCTACCAGGCTCAGATCGAAATTGGTTGTGAAAACTACCAAGAAATTGAGAAAACCCTCAGGACAAAAATCGGCTCCCTTATGGGCCGCAAAATAGAACTATCAATTAAAAGCAACGACCAACTGCTTGCCGGGTACAGGATTCGCATTGGAGATGATGTGTACGAAGACTCGGTTGCCAGCAGGTTAGAGAACTTGAAGAAATCCTTTTTATAAAATCCACCCAAGATGAGCACCATTACCGATATTATCCGCAAGGAAATAGAAAACCTTTCCACTGATGCAACGCGCACCAACGTTGGTGTCATTACAACTTTGGCTGATGGGGTCGCTCGGGTATCCGGGCTCTCCAAGGTCATGTTTAATGAAATGATCGAGTTCCCTAACAATGTTTTGGGTATTGCTCTTAATTTGGAAGAGGATTCCGTTGGTTGCGTCCTTTTGGGTGACACCAGTTCCCTCAAGGAGGGGGACGAGGCTCGAACCACCGGCAAGCTTCTTTCCGTTCCCGTGGGCAAGGAGCTCTTAGGCCGTGTCGTTGATGGGGTAGGGCGACCCATCGATGACAAAGGTCCCATCGACGCCAAGCAATCATTTGCGGTTGAGAGGATCGCTCCGGGCATCATCCCGAGAAAGTCCGTTGATCAGCCCTTGCAAACTGGAATCATGGCAGTCGATTCAATGGTACCCATCGGGCGGGGACAAAGAGAATTGATTATCGGAGACCGCTCAACCGGTAAGACCACCATCGCCATCGATACGATCATCAACCAAGCTAAGATCAACAAACAAGGCGAAGAATCAGGAAACCCCGACTTTCGTCCAGTGTACTGTATCTATGTTGCGGTTGGGCAAAAGAATTCCAATGTTGCACGGACCATAAAAGTCCTCGAAGAAAAAGGAGCCTTACAGTATGTAATCATTGTATCCGCACCCGCTGCCGATAATCCAGCCAACCAATACATCGCTCCGTATTCGGGTTGTGCCATGGGCGAGTGGTTCATGGAAAACGGTATGGATGCCCTCATCGTTTATGACGACCTTTCCAAGCACGCAGTAGCCTACCGCCAAATTTCACTCATTTTGAAGCGTCCTTCAGGAAGAGAGGCTTATCCCGGAGATGTCTTTTATCTCCACTCCAGGTTATTGGAACGCTCGGCCCGCTTGAATGAAGAAAGTGGAAATGGTTCCCTGACAGCACTGCCCATCATTGAGACACAGATGGGAGATGTTTCGGGCTACATCCCCACCAATGTTATTTCCATTACCGATGGACAAATCTTTCTTGAGACCGATCTTTTCAACAAAGGCATTCGTCCCGCCGTCTCGGTGGGACTTTCCGTTTCCCGTGTGGGTTCCGCCGCTCAGATCAAGGCCTACAAAAAAGTGGCTGGAAAAGTAAAGCTTGAGCTTGCTCAATTCAGGGAATTGGCCGCATTCTCGCAATTTGAATCTGATTTGGATGCTTCCACCAAAGCCCGCCTAGACCGCGGTGCTCGGATTGTGGAGATGTTCAAGCAGGTTGCCTATAATCCCATTCCCGTTGAAATCCAAACGGCTCTTATGTGGGCTATGCAAAACAACTTTTTCGATTCAATTGAGGTTGCNAAAATCAATTCTGCGGTGACCAGCCTCCAGGAACACATGTCCGCACAAGGAAAAGAAGTGTGCGATCTCATTTACAGCACCGGAAAACTCGAGGAGGAAACCGAACAAAAACTAAAAACNGTGGTCGAGGATTGGAAGAGAACCTTCTCCTGAGCNACTCGGTTTTGATTCTCTCATAAGTTTTAAGCTCAATGGCCAACACCAGAGACATTCGAATCCGAATCAAGGGCGTAAAAAGCACCCGGCAGATCACCCGGGCCATGCAAATGGTTGCGACCTCGAAGATGAAAAAGGCTCAGGACAGTGCCAAATCTGGACGACCATATGCCCTGCTTCTCGCTGATATTATCGTATCCATTGCGGATGAATTTCTTGAGGTCACCAATGATTATTTCATGGAAAGACCGGTCAAGCATAGGGGAATCTTAGTAATCGGGACCGACAAGGGGCTCTGCGGAGCCTTGAACGCCAATCTATTTCGGATGCTTTCCGAAGTCGATTCCTCCGCCAAGTTCGTTTCCATTGGAAAACGGGCCACCCAATACCTTTCCCGAACCCATCGGGATTTGCTTGCGGATTTTAGTTTGCCTGACAAACCCACTTTCTCTGATGTCAAAAAGGTGGTCGAATTCCTCTTGAGAAATTACAACGATGGAAACATCGACACTATTGAAGTTCTCTACACCGGATTCATCAACACTCTCAGACAGGAACCCGAGCTTATTCCGCTTTTCCCTCTAAACGACTTGGATGAAATGTCGGCCAAGTTGCACGAACGTTTTGGCATTGAAGACCACGAAGTTCCCAAGGACGATCGGGAAATCATTATCGAAGATCGAGATGCCGTTCTTTCAGAATTAGCAACCCTCTACCTCAAACAGGAAATTCATCAGCTCGTTCTTGAGGCTCAGGCGTCCGAACACAGCGCCCGGATGGTTGCCATGAAAACTGCAACTGATAATGCGGGCAACCTCATCAATGATCTAACTCTTCAATACAACCGGGCTCGCCAAGCCGCCATTACTCAGGAAATTCTCGAAATTTCCGCCTCCACACTTTCCAATTAATTTTAAATAAATCTTATCATGGCAGAGGATATCAAAATCTCAAAACAAGGAAAAATCATTCAAGTCATCGGTGCCGTTGTGGATGCCGAATTTCCCGAAGGAAGCACTCCGGAAATCTATGACGCCCTTGAAGTCAGTTACAAGCTTGCCGACTCCGGCTCCGATGCGAAATTGGTTTTGGAAACCCAGCAGCATCTGGGAGACAACCGGGTCAGGACCGTGGCTATGTCCTCCACCGAGGGGTTGGTTCGTGGCATGGAAGTCCTAAACACCGGTGCACCCATATCCGTTCCGGTCGGGGAAAAGGTTCTTGGACGAATCTTTAATGTGATTGGCGAGACCGTGGACAACAAAGGACCCTGCGGAAACGAAGAGACTCGTCCCATTCACCGCCAGGCTCCCACCCTGATGGATCAGGACACCGAGGCAAACATACTTGAAACCGGAATCAAGGTGATCGATTTAATCTGTCCTTTCATCAAAGGCGGTAAGGTTGGAGCCTTCGGTGGAGCAGGCGTAGGAAAAACGGTTGTGATCATGGAATTGATCAACAACATCGCCAAAGCTCACGGCGGATATTCGGTATTCGCCGGGGTAGGGGAGCGTTCCCGCGAAGGCAATGACTTGTATCAGGAAATGTCCGAAGCAGGGGTCATTAACCAGGAAGANATTTCCAAATCAAAAGTCGCCCTGGTCTATGGGCAAATGAATGAGCCCCCCGGAGCTCGGATGCGTGTCGCTCTTTCCGGACTTTCCATGGCAGAATATTTCCGGGATGAAATGGGGCAGGACGTATTGCTCTTCGTGGACAACATCTTCCGTTTTTCCCAAGCCGGTTCCGAAGTTTCAGCTCTGCTTGGACGCTCGCCTTCCGCGGTTGGGTACCAACCCACACTGTCCGAGGAAATGGGCATTCTTCAGGAACGCATCACTTCCACGAAAAAAGGATCAATCACCTCCTTCCAAGCGGTCTATGTTCCNGCCGACGACTTAACCGACCCGGCNCCCGCNAACACCTTCGCTCACCTTGACTCGACTATCGTATTGGAGCGTTCCATTGCTGAGTTGGGGATCTACCCTGCGGTGGATCCCTTGGCTTCAGTATCCAACGCTCTTGCTCCGGAAATCGTTGGTGAAGAACATTTTCAGGTGGCCAGAAGAGTGCAAGAGGTTCTTCAATCCTACAAGGATTTGCAGGACATCATCGCCATTCTNGGGCTCGANGAACTNTCTCCTGACCAAAAACAGGTTGTGTTTAGAGCACGTAAGATTCAAAAGTTCCTATCTCAACCCTTCCATGTTGCGGAAGTATTCACTGGAGTCTCTGGAGAGTATGTACCAGTCAAGGACACCATTCGAGGATTCAAGATGATTCTCGATGGTGAGCTCGACGAGGTTGAGGAAAACGATTTCTACATGAAGGGCGGCATTGACGCCGTCATTGGTGAGCAAAGCTCCTAAGAGGATCCTAATGCCCATCACACTCGAGATCGTTACTCCGGACGCGAAAGTNTACTCCGAAGAAGTGGATCAAGTGATTGTTCCCACTTCCAATGGNAAGATTGGGGTTTTGCCNCACCANGTTCCTGTGATTGACAAGTTGGTGGCCGGTGATTTGAAGGTGATCAANGACGGNCAAACTGAATACCTCGCCGTTGGTTCGGGATTTGTTGAGGTGTACTCCGAGAAAGTTTCGGTGCTGACTGACGAGGCCATACAGATCAGCGATCGGGATGAAACCGAAATTGAGGAGGCGATCAAACGGGCACAGGAAGCCCTGGAAGAAGGAAAGTCGAGCAACTTTAATGCGGCTNAAATGCAAAAGCTTGAAGCCGCCGCCCGCTTTGCCCACGCCCAGAAGATTGCCAAAAGCAAAGCCCGCTAGGCTCTCCCCTAATTTGAGGTCTTGAACANGACCTCCTTTTCCTTTAGTANTTNANCATTCTGCGGGCCCGTAGCTCAGCGGTTAGAGCAGGGGACTCATAATCCCTTGGTCCTCGGTTCGAATCCGAGCGGGCCCACCATCTTTTGTTGAATTTGGTAATAATTTATCCAATTTTACATTTTAGGATGGTTGGGCGCGAATTGTTCATTACTGTGGCATATCCATCTTATGAAAGTCGTACCCGTTCAACAAAAACAGAGTTCCCTGGGAANTGGCATTAGNTATGCCCCGGGTTCNAACGAATACGAAGAGTTGGTNAANTACACCAACCTCAAACTCGCCACTCTCGGCCTTCCGACNGTGGGCGATCAATCCAACAATCCNGCTCTTAAGCTGGGTGGTTCCCTGGTCAAGGAATACCGTGAAAAGGTTCGTCTCCTCCGAGGCTACCTCTGCCCGGCCGACCGNAGAATTCAGGATTTTTTGTCNCGAATTTTNGGTGCCGANCGTCCGAGTCTNCCCACNGAATCCTTTGTCTTGGACAGGCATGGTCTNGCCCGAACCACCTCCTTGCCCAGAGATGGNAATGTCTTTGCCTCTAAAATCATTGAATCCAAGAGGGTGGCACAGGGAGTCCTGCATAACCCCTCAAGTGACCGCAGAACCACCGCAGGCGTTTTTCATGTCGCGGATGTGGGCCTACCCGCGGCCGACGATAAGAAAGTGGTCCCTTTGGCCGCGGCCAAGGAATTGCTGCGGATTGCCTTAAANCCTCCTCAGGAGGATATGATCTTTCCTTTTTCNTACAAACAGGAGGATCCGGCGAANTGTTGGGTCTCTCTTCTTCTACGGCCAGTGGTTTGCCCGGCTGTACAAGGATANATTCGGGAGAAATCCATGGAGGTGCGCTTTTTTGCTCCCGGGGGATGCGTGGCCAACCTCGATTTTGTCGAAAGCATNTTCGGAAATGCAGGCGATCCNTTCCTNGCGGAAAACGACGCCGGCCTCGACATCGAAAANTGGACCGGNCACACCGGATGNGTGATTGTTGCCCCTCACCTNGCCGGCACCCCCAAACAGGTGCTCAATCTTCCNNCCAAAGACAANGCNACCGAGAGGCANATTAGGGATGGGATGTACTANGAAGATCCNGACGAGCTTTACAACGACGGCAACGCCTTCAANCTTACCTTCCGGGACTCCAGCGGTATGGTGGTCACGGTGCTGGCNGACAANTACTTCGGTTACTGNAAAAAGGAGGTCAAGACCCAGNTNAGTTTTTCCGCTAATCTTTCGGGTCTTGGNGAAGAGGANCACGCCGGTGGAGCGGTGGTCTTTCCAAGCTATGANTTGGGAGAGGAATTCGACCCNAAGGCCATTCTGCCTCCGACCCCTCACACCTTCGANGANACTTTGGCNGCTCTCAATGTTTCTNAGGAGGCTTCTGNCNAAGGGTATGTNATCGATGAGGAATTTCCNTCGGTCGTCTTTCTGCCAGAGAACGCAACCTTCAGTCTTCGCGACCANAGCATTACCTGGGATTTCAAGGGTCAGGCAAAGGGNCTTCATCTCATTCCCGGCAACGCTTATGTTCTNCCATCCGGNTACAAGGTGGAAATGAAGATAACGGAAAATGATGGCCCATGGAAACTNGTGGGAACNGTCGGCGAAGGCTTTCTCTGTCACAAACCGTGCACAGTNTCCGGNGGNGGAAAATCGGAAATCTCAAAGCCTCTGACCGATGCGATCGTNAGCGGACCCGTGTATGTCGCAGAATGGGAAAAGGACCTCGCTATTGCCAAGGAAGTGATCGACCGGGATTACTCAGATCGATTCCTTGACCCGAAAAAGCATAACTTACGAAACCGCTCCATCTTGGATCCNGACCGTTCNCTTGGTTCCGTGATCAAGCTTCTNACCCCTTCNCANNCNCTNTANACNGANANTTTNAANAATTGGCTCGAATCCATTCCTCAAAGGGTGAAGGATTTGGTCCTTATCATAAAACGCAGGTATCGGCCCGAGTGGGGGGAGCACTGGGAAAATCTCTTCAGCGTGGATTCCGTAAATGGCCAACCAGCCAACGAATTGAGATTCGATGGAGATAAGCTGATCACACGCCTCCTTCGAGTCGGTTTCGATGAGAAGGGTTCCTGGAGGCTTTTTGCCTTGCGAAAGGACTTCATTCCCGCGAATAAGATTCTCGCAGAGGATGACATCACGGCTTCCACCGTTGCTCCGATTCGTCTGCTTAACGAAATCGGACCAGGAACCTTTAAGGAATCAGCTAAATTCGTTCACAATTGCGAATACCGACTCTTTCAGCGTCCCGATGACGCCATCCACCGTGGGTTCGACAAACAGACTGAAAAGGACCTTGCCCGACCAGGAAACTTNATCAGTAACTTCGAATGCCTCACCGTTGAGGATGCCAAGGACCAAGTTCAGCAAACCCTGACCTTTGAGAAATACACCGATCCCATGAGGGATCTCATTCTCGAGACCTCTGAAAAGGAGGATCCGGATAGCTTCTTCGTTTCCTCTGCCAACCCTCGGATCGTGGACGGCAAGCCCACCAAAAATCCGCGCTATCTTCAGACCCGTCCGGATTTGTACTACCCACGTACNGTNCATTTNGCNTCGATCGGGACANGGCTCCGAAGNAAACTTTCTCCCGATCAATCGGTTCTCTATCCGGTNCGCTCCGTTCTGCCCGGTCGCAGNAACAACCCNGCAGATCCCGAGGTTGGNNTTCGTCCGCTNTGTTGCTTCGCACCGATTCATTATCTCGAGCTCCCTGAGCTTTTTATTGATTTCATTGTCTCGGTCACCGGTAAATCTCCTTCCACTACAGGAGCCGGCTCGGAAGGGGCCCTAACCAAAGCACCCTTCAATGCTCTTTTACCCATTCACGACTTGAATGCGGCTCTGGTTTCCTACGCTGCTACCGGACAAGGAGCCTTCGTGACTTCTGCTGGTTGTATCGGTCCCAAGTACCAAGTCGCACATGATGTCAGTCTATTAATCCCAGAAATTTGGAGCCGATTACGTGACTACGAGAACGATCCTCAGGATATGATTTCGAAGGGACTTCTGGAAAAGGTGCCTGCGATGGATNTTAACGGNGAAGCCTTGCCCACTCAGTACCTCGGTTACCGAATCACCAGGCGATTCGCCCATGAGTTTCTCGGACGAATCTTCACCGACCCGGTCTCTATCTTTCCCGAGGACATGCTCAAACCCGAATTGCAGGACGAGGCACAATATGCAGACAGCCTNAGGAATTTGGTCGAAACCGGAAAGTCAGTAGCCAAACGGTATTTCCAGGATGGATCGATCGAGAAGGCCTGTCCGCCACTCCGAGCCCTGCTTGAACTTATGAGCGAAGGGAGTGGCGAAGGCAAAAGCCTGCAANACGAAGAATTCCGTAAGCTCTTTGATCCAGAATCGATCCTCGGTAGCGATTGGTATGAGGAGCGCTTGAAAACGAGGCACTCGGTCACCAAGAACTATTGGGAGCAAAGAATTGCCTACCTAGAAAAGTTTTTGGAGGATCATGCGAACCGCGAAGCCTCGAAACGATTGGATATTCCCAACAANTTGGATTTTTCCAAAGATGCCTTGTNCAGGTTATCCGACGAAAAGGAAGCCATTGAAAGGATTCATGGCTGCCTGGGCACGGATCCCACACTTTTCTCTTAAAGCCACGTCTACAAAATGACAGGAACAAAGCCCGTTCAACCCGAACGGACTAAAGTNCATCTCAGGAGCTTCAGCTTACAAGTGGGTTAAAATGTGACTTGGGCCGCTTGGACGACCTTACCCCCAAGGTTGCGAATTTCCATGGTTACCAGTGGTTTAGGTTTCGACCAGTTGATCTTCAATAGACCAAAGTTTTCCTCGAAGTAGCGTTCGCCTNCACGATTTGGGTTTTCTTCGGCTTGTGGTCTTTGTTTCTGGTTCATAGCACTCGAGGTAACATCAAAGAGAGGCGAGGAGAGTACGCCATCGAGCTTGGAAATTTCGGCGGAATGCCGATCGCCGCTAAGAACAAGAATTCCTTTGGCCTTTGCTTTGCCCAGCAAAGTAAGTAAACGCTCCCGTTCTGTTGGGAAATTCCCCCATGTTTCCCACCCATGAGTCGTTGAAACCACCTGAATGCTCGATGCAATAATACGAAGATCCGCTGGCTGGCGAAGAGATTCCTCNAACCATTTCCATTGTGCTTCGCCAAGAAGGTCCGCCTTGTCCGAGTCGTTNGGGCCATAGGGACCCTTTCCTTTTTCCCGCTTGGGAGAACGCTTGAGAGGGGANCGGAAATAACGGGTGTCTAGGAGAATGAACTGAACCCGTTTTCCNTTCGGNCCGAGCGTCACACTATCATAGATTCCAGGAGTTTTTCGTCTTTCCGACTCCTTAGGCTCACCTAGAAAATCAAGAAATAATTTTTGGGATTCGGCTTTTTGGGGAAACTCACGACCAGCATCGTTCTCCCCATAATCGTGGTCATCCCAGATCGCGAGTAAACGGCAATCCGCCCGAAGTTTTTTAAAACCGGGTACCGCGGCAAAGGCATTCCATCTACTCCTGAGCTTTTCCATGTCGCGGGTATCGCCATAAATATTATCGCCCAAAAGGACGAAAACATCGGGTTTGCTCGCTAGGACGCTTTTCCAAATAGGCTGAGGGCGGGTTTGCTTGAGGCAGGAACCAAAGGCAATCGCTACAATGGGTTCCTCAGCTTTACAAACCGAAAAGATCATCCCCGATAAAAAAATAAGGGAAGTAAAAAAAAGATGATTCATTGATCTAAAATTTAAATAAATATAAGGTTTGCGAAGAATGTTTACTTGAAATGCTTATCTGCAAAGTGGAGGTATTGCTCCCAATCGTCCGGTAATGGGTTCATCAGCCGAAGGAAACCCAGCAGCACTTCATTCGTATCCGTATAATTGAAAAACCCGAGCCGCTTCGGCGAGCGAAAGATGCATTTGAGTACTCGAGTCTTCATAACCTTTGTGATGAAAGCAGCATGACCACCTAGCAAGCACCAAAAAGGCTTTTAGACCAATTTATGCCGCTAACTGGCTTGCCTGAATCAGCAAAGAGTTAAGAATTTTATCTCTTCTGTTACGGGCCTCTTCGAGAATTTTCGTCTTCAACGAACGCCTGATTCGTTCGACGGTAACGGGGGTCGGATATATGGTGTAATGAACCCACCAAGTTCCGTTGTTGTTCCACAAGTGGTGGTTGAGGTTCGATTCGTCTATGCGAAGAGCTATCTCTTCGTCAGAGTGAGTCAGTAGGTTATTCATGTGCGTATTTCCTTTCGATGGTAACACGCTTCGTTTGCGATAGTCGCAAAGAGAGCGCAATTTTCGGTTGTGCCAAAACCGCGCATCCTGATTCATTAGAACCTTGCTCCACCGTAGCAGCTCTCGCGCTCGGTTGGTAACCCGAATGGGTCTTCTATGGATGCAGCTAGTGGCGTAATTTAAAAGAACGAAAGTCAAAATTACTCGCTGCCTAAATAAAAGGCAACCCTAAGTCGTGTCATAAAAATGCAAAGGCTACCAATTGGCCCGCAAGGCAACCTTGCCGATAGCCCCCCCAGATTCCAAAACTTCGTGAGCCCGACCCACCTCCTGAAAGTCGAACACCTCTTTATGCACCAAAGGCGTGATCTTCTCCAATTCCGCCCAGTTCTTGATTTCCCTGAGAATGTCTCCATGGCTTTCTCGCCCTTGGTTTCGAATCATCGGAAGAAGCATGAAGACGACATGCAAGGTGAGGGACTTCAGGTGCACCGGAGTGAGGTCATGCGTCGATCGGGCGGCAATCGAGACAACAGTCCCTCCCGTGCGGGCTGCCTGAAAGGAATCATCCAGACATGTTCCGCCAACCGTATCGAAAACCACATCATAGCCAAGCCCATCGGTCTCGCCCGAAACATACCCATCCACCTGCGTTTCTTTATAATTAATCATTCGGTCCGCGCCCATTTCATACCCTCGGTCCATTTTGGCTTGATTCGATGCAGTCGAATGAACCTCGGCACCCAAGGCCTTGGCCAATTGAATGCCCAGCTGTCCAACTCCTCCGCATGCGGCATGAACCAAAACTCTCTGTCCTTGAGCTACCTTGGCCCGGTCGACCAATGCATTCCAGGCGGTAATCCCAACCAAAGGCAGAGTGGCCGCTTGCTCCATGGACAAATTGGCGGGCTTTTTTGAAAGCAGTCGTGCATCCGCCAAAGCATATTCACTGAGAACTCCGGGCATACCCTTAAAGCCCCCGATGCATCCGTACACTTCGTCTCCCACCGCAAAGTCCCGGATATCATTTCCCACATCAATAACGGTACCCGAGACATCTCCATGCAGAACGCCCGGCAACTCCGGCCCTACTGGAAGCAGGCCCTGTCGAATCTTGTAGTCCACGGGATTAACACTAGTTGCTGCGACCTTGAGTAAGATATGCCCGGAACAAATTTCGGGGTCTGGAATTTCTTCCAGGGCAAACCCCTCAGTCCCACCGTGAACTTTCAGTACCATTGCTTTCATTCCCATTTTCTAGTGAGTCTGGACCCAAGATGCGACTCCGGAGTGCAGCCTAATGTGTTCGTCTTACTTGTCAGAATCAAATGTTAAAAATCAATGAACGGGTAAAAGGTTGTTGAAATTAATCAGGTGATTGGAATTAAATGTTTATCTATGAAAAATCGAAGCCTCTCACGTCGCACCTTTCTCAACCAATCCGCGAAACTCGGCACCGCCGGGATTCTTTCTTCCTCTTACTTTCCCTACCTTGCCAAAGCGGATTCGGAATCTCCGAACGAACGCTTAAGGTTTGCCGCCATTGGAGTGGGAGGACGGGGGGCAGGGGTCGCCAACAGTGCCCGCAGGCTATCTGACATTGTGGCGATTTGCGACTTGGACACCCAACGCATCGACCGGGTCAACAAAGCCATGGCCAAGGGAAAAGCGAAAGGTTATCAGGACTACCGAAAGATTCTCGAACGCAAGGACATTGATTTCGTCACCATCGGCACCACCGATCATTGGCACACCCGCATCGCCATTCAGGCCATGCAGGCGGGGAAGGATGTCTACTGCGAAAAACCCCTAACCCTTACCATTGAGGAAGGTAAACAAATTTGTAAGGTCGCCAAGGAAACTGGGCGGGTCTTTCAAGTCGGTACCCAGCAAAGAAGCGAAATGTCCCAACGGTTTCTGACAGCAGTTGGAATCGTCCGTGAGGGACGGATCGGAGCCATTCAAAAAGTAACCTGCAACATCGGAAGCTCTCCCATGGGCGGTCCCTTCACTAAATCGGATCCACCGGCCAACCTCGATTGGAACCAGTGGTTGGGACAAGCTCCCAAGGTCGATTACATGAAGGAGAGGGCTCATTACCTCTTTCGCTGGTGGTACGAATACTCCGGTGGTAAGTTGACCGATTGGGGTGCTCACCATGTCGACATTGCCCAGTGGGCCTTGGATCAGAATGGGGAAGGGCAGGGAGTCCTCGAATTGGATCCGATCGTGGGAGAACATCAGATTCCTTTTAAGAACGGCATACCCACCAAAGACAACTACTTTAACACCTCCCATAATTTTCACATTAAATGTAAATTCCCCAATGAGGTGGAAATGAACATCGTAAGTAAATCGGAAGAAGGAAACGGTATCTTATTCGAGGGAGAGAAAGGAAATTTCTTCGTAACACGCGGAAAACTGACCGGTGCTGCAGTTGACGAACTCAAGGAAAAACCCCTGTCTTCAGAAACGGTGTCGGCGGTTTACAAAGGCAAGAAAACCACCAACCATATGGAAAACTTCTTTGCCTGCATGAAGGACCGGACCGATCCAATCTCAGATGTCTACACTCACCACCGGGCAATGACCACCTGCCACTTGGCCAACATTTCCATCCGCCTAGGTCGCAAGCTGACATGGGATCCAATGAAGGAACAGATCGTGGGCGATTCCGACGCCAACCAGTGGCAAGCCCGCGAACAACGCAAAGGCTTCGAAACAAATACTTAAGGTCCGTTTTTAGTTCCTGCTAAGGTAAATTTTACCCTACTTTTTACGCTCTTCCTCCCCAACTAGTTGCTGCAGGGCAGAGGAGGGCAGGGGCAGGTTGCTAAAAGCGCGTTGAGGAAAGACCCACCGAGTAAACGCCCTCCGAACATTGCGGTGCGAGATGGAGCACATTGGGGAGCTCCAGTGTATGCACGGTTAAAACGCATGCCTTCACGGGTAAACGCGTTTAGGATTAGGTCAGGNCAATCTTGCTACAGTTGTTCGNCCCANAGGNNCCAANATGCNTAAAACTAGAGNCGTCGGATAGGGTGGNCAGAAGGTTGAAGCGGGTGTCTTTGAAAAACGCCCNGNNAATCNTCAGCCAAAAGAGACTGAGCACAAGGATATTCGTTTAATACNCAAATCNTAACNCNAGAGCTCAACGAGGCGGATTAAAAAAAAGACGAATTTATTTAAATATGAATAGCCTCGTTGTGAGTGGCAGCAGCTGCCTCAGCCAAGGCTTCACTCATNGTGGGGTGTGCGTGAATGGTTTGGTGTATGTCCTCCACTGTGGCTTCNAGCTTCATTCCCAATCCATATTCCGCAATCAATTCGGTGGCGTCNGACCCGATGATGTGAGCCCCGAGAATCTCTCCGTACTTTTCACCAACCAATACCTTGACGAATCCCTCGGAGTGGTTGGCCGCNACGGCTTTTCCNGAAGCCGCAAAAGGAAATTTTCCTACCTTGTAGGCAATCCCTTCCTCCTTTGCCTTCTGCTCGGTCAATCCGATACTGGCAACCTGAGGCTGACAATAGGTACAGCCGGGAAAAGCATCAAAGGGAACGGGGNTGGAATGCCCGAACATGCCGTTGACCGCCTGAATGGCACGGTATGTGGCGACATGGGCAAGCCAAGGCGGACCCACGATGTCACCGGCTGCATAAATGTTCTTTTCGGAAGTCTGGTAATTCTCGTCCACCTTGAGGTATCCACGATCCAGTTCGAGCNTAAGTTTGTNGGAAAGGGCCCCATCCAGGTTCGGAATAACCCCAATGGCCAAAAGAAGACTTTCTGCCTTCAGGGTTTCGTTCTCTTCGCCTTTGGTAAGGGTGAGGGAAACAGAATCCTCTCCCACCTCAATGCCATCCACTCTGGTCTCGACCCGACAGTCTATACCCTGCTCAGAGAAAGATTTGGNAATGGCTGCGGAAACCTCATGATCTTCCACCGGCAGAACTTCTGGCAACATTTCGATGAGGGTGACTTGGGTGCCAAAGGCATTCAGGAAATAGGCAAACTCAGCNCCGATCGCTCCTGCACCCATGATGGCAATGCTTTTGGGTTGCTCGGTCATGGCCAAGGCTTCCCGTGAGGTCATCACTCTCGTGCCGTCTACTTCGACCCCTTCGAGCCTTCTTGGTTTGCAGCCGGTGGCAATGAGGATCTTTTCTGCCTTCAAAAAGGTTCCCTTGGCCTCGCCATCNGTGACCTCCACCATTCCTGTGGCATGGACCATACCCATTCCAACCACATAATCCACCTTGTTCTTTTTGAAGAGAAATTCGATACCGCCGCCCATTTGATCGGAAACCTTACGGGAACGTCCCATGATTTTCTTAAAATCAAAACTTACTTCCCCGCAATCGATACCAAAGGTGTCGGCATGAAGAGCGGCCTGGTAAGTCTCGGCACTTTTTAGAAGCGCTTTCGAAGGGATACAGCCCCAGTTTAGGCAGGTTCCTCCAGCTCGCTCCCTTTCAACCACAATGGCTTTCTTGCCTAATTGACCGGCCCGTATGGCCGCGGCGTATCCGGCAGGCCCTCCCCCCAAAACCAAAAGGTCATAAACAGTGTCTGAATTCATAGTTTGCTTCTTGTATGAAATTAGCCTTTTTTTTAACCGCAAATCGGNGAGGCGTCAATGCAAGGAAAGTTTTTCGAGTTGGGCTTGAATNTTTTGCAGATGCTCCTAGCTTATANTCCTTTTGAAAATGATAGAAGCTCTTACAACCAAAAACGACTACCGCTCTTCCATCGAGAAAAGCATAGACTACTGCCTGACCACGACTTCCCTGGGTACTGACGATTACTACAAGGGAAAAGTCCGAGACCGCTACGATCTAGGGGATATTCTTGCCCTGATCACCACGGACCGACAATCCGCCTTTGACCGNGTGCTTGCAACCATACCCTTCAAGGGACAGGTNCTTAACCAAACCGGAGCCTGGTGGTTCGAAAAGACCCAACACATTATCCCCAATCATGTCATCGAATTGCCCGACCCGAATGTCACCATTGCCAAGAACTGCAAACCGTTCCCCATCGAATTCGTGGTGCGNGGCTATGTTACTGGAAGTTCAAGCACTTCTCTTTGGACCATTTACAATCGCGGAGACAGAGAGTATTGCGGGATTCAGTTTCCTGACGGGCTAGTTAAGAACCAGGCCCTCGACGCACCGGTACTGACTCCCACCACCAAGGAAGAGGATCATGACCGTCCAATTTCTGCAAAAGACATCATCGCCGAGGGATGGATGACGGAAGAGCATTGGGAAGTGGCCTCCCAAAAAGCCCTCGAGCTTTTTAACTTTGGACAAAAGGTATCGGCCGAGCATGGCCTGATTCTTGTGGATACGAAATATGAGATGGGGCTTTCCTCAACNGGAGAAATCACTCTGATTGATGAAATTCACACTCCAGATTCGAGCAGATACTGGATCAAGGACAGTTTTGAAGAGAGAACGGGCCAGGGGATGGAACCCGAGAATATCGACAAAGAATTTCTACGCCTCTGGTTCAAAGATCGCTGCGANCCCTANAAGGATGAAGAGTTGCCCACGGCTCCCAAGGAGCTGATCGTCGAACTCTCCGCTCGCTATATTCACCTGTACGAAACCATTACNGGGGAAAACTTCGAATTCCCTGACACCAACCAATCCATTCAGGATAGACTCAACAATAACCTACAAAAGTATTTATAAAATGAAAGTAGTAATCATTATGGGATCGGCGAGCGATGAGTCGCACGCCAAAAAAATCACCGATAACTTGGACAATTTAAACATAAACTGGGAGCAATTCGTGGCTTCGGCCCACAAGCAACCTNTGGAAGTTTTAAAGATTTTAGAAGACAATGCCAATGAGGAATCCCTGGTCTATGTAACTATTGCCGGANGATCCAACGCCCTGTCCGGGTTTGTCGGTGCCAACTCAGANTTCCCCACNATTGCCTGCCCTCCNTTCACCGACAAAACCGATATGATGGTCAACATCAATTCGACCTTNCANATGCCCAGCAAGACCCCCGTCCTGACCGTGCTCGACCCAGGCAATTGTGCCACGGCGATCAGCAGGATATTTAAAGTTTAAATATTTTTATTTAATTTCTGATATCGCGNNCATAATTCGCTGCGAAATNAAATCGTAGCGNTTATCGGTNCTNTTNCCTGNATCCAANTNATTGAAANCTAANNGNGNNCCNTAGNTCACCTTNAGCTTTCTGCCCANTCGGGGAANCGTCTTCCCCTTGCCCAGTATNTCAAAAGCGCCCTCTATTTTAGCNGGNAAAACCGGCACCNTGGATTTTGCNACGAGCAACCCCACCCCTCNTTGNCCGTCAGATAGTTGCCCATTCACGCTTCTTGTCCCTTCAGGAAAAACCAGCAGCGGNTGCCCCATATTCAAAACTCNCAAAACNGTTTTAAGAGTTTTNAAATCAAGTTGATCNCGGTTCACNGGAATAGAATTTAAATTGGATATGAGGATTCCNAAAGGTCCNGAAAATAATGAATTTCTTGCGAAGTAATGCANGTTCCGGGGAAGCCTGCATCCGAGTGCNGGAGGATCAAAAAANCTGAGATGGTTGGATGCCAAAATGAAGGCACCTTCCTTGGGAACATTTTGAAGNCCNCCCACTTCAAAACGATGNAATAATTTGAAATAAAGAAAGGATGCGAATTGAGCGAATTTATAAAAGTTGGACATTATCTCTTGAGATGAGTGACGATGGTTTCATACACCTCTTCAATCCCCAAAGCACTGGTGTCAATTCGGAGAGAACCGGAACTTTCTTTGAGCGGAGCCACTTGCCTTTGCTTGTCCTGGCGGTCTCTGGAGGCGATTTCGTCGGATTCGCCATCCCTTTTTCTACGATTTTCGCGNACAGAAGGGTCNGCGTGAAGAAAAACCTTAAGGTCGGCNTTCGGGAAAATTACGGTTCCAATGTCCCGCCCCTCCATCACCAATCCCACGAAATTATGTGATTGGGCAAGATCAACCTGTTCCCTCTGGTAGTTGAACAAGGTATTGCGCAAAGCAGGAAGACAGGCGAATTTGGAGACCATATCGTTGACTTCCTTCGACCTGAGTTGGTCTTTCCCAAAGGATTTTCCGTCCAAGGAAAGTTTGGATTTCCTCTCCTCAATCTCCGAGGAAAGGATTAATTTATTTATATTTATATATTTTTCTGCCTCTTCAGGCCCAACACCTAGGTTTAACAAGTGACGGGTAATGGAACGGTAATGAGAACCGGTGTCCACATGAAGAAAATTTAGTCTTTCGGACAGAATGGATGCAGTGGTGGATTTACCGGTTCCTGCTCCTCCGTCGATTGCAATTAGGTAAAATGACCGCTTCATTACTGGGATTGCTTACGAAGCTGATCAAGTTTCTGGAAGAAGTTGGGGAAAGTCTTAGAGCAGCAGTTGGGGTTCCTGATGCGTAACCAGGGCCTTCCGTCGCCGAGCAAATCGTGGCAACCTAAAATCGCGAAACTCATGGCAAACCGGTGATCATGATAGGTTTCAATCTCAATCCCATCTGAGGCCAACTGCTTAAGCTGCTTCAGATTCTGGGTGATCTTCAATTGATCGTGAGATTCCTCTACGGCTTGGCCAAGACGGCGCAACTCCGTAGCCATCGCGCCGACACGATCGGTTTCCTGTTTCCGGGTGTGAGCGATCCCACTGATGGCAATCGGTTGTTCAAGCAATGGGCTGACTGCGGCAAGAGAGAGAAAGGTATCCGAAATGGCGTTGAAGTCGTAACTACCCCCCTCAAGTCCTCCGTTTTTTAAGGTTTTCACTCCTCTTTCATTGAATTCAACTTTCAAGCCGATGTTTTTCAACACTGTACCATAGTCGGCGTCTCCCTGCAGCATAGTGGCGGAAATTCCTTCGACCTCACAACTGCCTCCGATACTGACCGGTAAGGTCATAAAGTAACTGGCGGCGGTGGCGTCCGGTTCGACTAGATAATGGATCGTTTCTCTGCTATATCCCTTCGAACGGATCCGTACTTCACTTTTCTGAAAGTCGTAGGAATAATCCTGTTCCGGAGAAAAGCTACTCATCATTCTCAGAGTAATCTCCACAAAGGGTTCGGACACCGTACCCCCCGGATAACGGACTGTGGTGTCTTCGAAAACCAATGGGGCAACCATTAGCAGAGCCGAAAGCACCTGACTGCTTTGGGTCGCGTCGACTTCGAAATCGCCAGGTCGAAGACCATTGGTCCTCATCGTGAAAGGAAAGAAACCTTCTTCCCCATGAAATTCAAATCGGCATCCTGCTCGTTCCAGTGATGAGAGCAATTCCTTCATGGGTCGAAGCCTCATAGCCTCAGAACCATCCAAATGGTAAGTTCCATCTTTCTGCAGAGCCAGCAAGGCGGTAAGGAATCTTGCCACGGTGCCCGCATTCCCAACTTCTATCTTTTGTTTTTTGATAGGGAAGGATCCCCCGCAACCGCTTACTTTAAGTGAATTCGGTTGCTCTCCTTGTTGAATTGAAACTCCCAGTGAAACCAGTGCCTCTTTCATCAGGGAAACATCTTCGCTATCAAGCATTCCTTGGAGTTGAACCTCGGTGTCGCAAAGCACCGCCAAGATCAGAGCCCGGTTGGAAATACTCTTGGATCCGGGAACATCAAGGCTGCCGGCACATTCCCCAGAAAAAGGAGTGATGTCCAACACATTCATTTGCCAGAACCCAAGCTCTCCCGCCAGTCCGCTGCTTCTGAGAGAAATTTCTCGAGATTTTCCCAGTCGCCCTGCCGAAGAAACTCTTTCGCCTCTTCCAACGATTTCATCCACTGGTCGAGGGATTCATTCAATTTAGATTGGTTGGCTTTCATGATTTCCAACCAAAGACCGGAATCCCCCTCCGCAACCCGGGTGGTATCGCGTAATCCCTGGCCGGAGGCTGCCATCCAACCCTTGGAGCATTGGCTGAGGTAGCGAGCGAGCGAAGAGGCAAGCAAGTGCGGCAAATGACTGACATTGGCAACGATTTTATCGTGCGTTTGAGGGGATTCGATAAGCGTTTGCATACCCAAGAGTTCCCAAAATTCCACCAACTTCGCGGTCCTGTCGGGCGGGCAATCCTCCATAGGGGTAAGGATGCAAGTTCGCTCAGCGAAGAGATCGCCAGAGGCAAACTCCATGCCCGATTTCTCAGAACCAGCCATGGGGTGGGAACCAATGAAGGTTCCGCTCTCTTCGTTCGAAGCCTGCTTTGCTTCCGTACAAATGCTTTCCTTCACACTGCCCACATCCGTGACCAGAATATCTTTTCCGGTCTTAGGCATCATTTCCCTCAGCATTTCCTGAATACTCTCAACCGGGGTGCAGCAAACGATCAAATCACTTCCCGCAAGAACTTTTTCGAGATCGCGGTCCGCAAAATCACACCATTCCATGGCCCGGCAGTTTTCCAGCCTTTGCTCCTTCCTACCCCAGATAAAGATTCTTTCACAGATTTGTCTTTCCCGAACTGCCATTGCAAGTGAGGCGCCGAGAAGTCCCGGCCCCAAAATCGCGACTTGTTCGAAGATTGGCATGGATACGATTGGGTTGGATTTGGTTTTGATTATATGAATGTACTAAGTTAACTATTCATTCATGGAAAAGAGCTTCAAAGAGCAAGACCCAAACGATTCGGATTGGGGCAACCCGCCTTCCCCCGATACTCCGGAAAATCGCCGGAAAGCCTTTCGCGCCCAATTGATTATTGGAATCGTCTCCCTGATTGGGATCGCTTTGCCTGGAGTGATGTTTTGGCTCTTTCGCGGGTAGGGCATGGGTGGGTTCTGTTCTTGTCGCGAACCTGAACTCAAGGCATACTCGATGAATATGGACAATTCAGGTACATTGAAAAAGGGATACACACGGGTTGAACTGATTCTTCTTCTATGCATAGCAGTGGTCGTCTTTTTTCTCGCCATTCCGATTTACAATTCGTGGTCCTCCGAAAGGCAACCAATTCCAACGCCCCTAACTGAGCCGGAAAATCTCAATGATTGGAATACCGGAAAAGACGAGAACGGCACTGAATCCGAACCTCTGATCTTACCCACTGAATAACGCCGGCCAGGCATACGGATGATCACTCCTCGAAAAGGCTTCCTTGGGCTACTCGGATTGGTGGTTTTTCTATTTGTCGGCCTTTACCTGATCTATTTGCTCTACTCCCACTTCGCCGGGCCTGAAGGGGTGAGGGAACTGGAGCAAACTTGGCTTTCCTTCCGCAACTTATTGGTGGGCAACGGGATCTGGCTTTTCACTTCCATCGCAGTCTTACCCGGGTTAGTCTTGCCGGTTGCCCCCTTACTGACCCTAGCTGGTCTCTGGGGCCAAGAGCATGGTCCGTGGCTTTCTTCACTATATTCCTTGGTCGCCTTGACCGTCAACCTCTCCTGGACCTATTGGATTGCCCGCGGGCCCGCCCGGTCTTTGATTGAACGGTTCCTCAAACGCTTCCAATACGAACTCCCCACAAAACCACCTTCTAACCTCATGCAATGGGCTCTAATCGTTAGGCTTACTCCCGGAGTACCTTTCATTTTCTCGAATTACGGATTGGGTTTGGTAAAGATGCCCTTTTTGCCTTACCTGATCGTTTCCATTCCCATTCTTGGAGTCACGGCAAGCGGATATGTTTTGGCTTTTGCAGGAATTTTCGGTGGACAATGGAAGTACCTGTGGACCGGCGTGTGCCTTATTGCAATCATGTTTCTGGTGGGGCGAATGCTCATAAAAAAGAAAAGCCATGCAGGTTGAATTGTTTGAACAGCATGAGGAAGACACTCCGGTCCTGAGTGTTTCTAAAATCACCAGACAAGTAAGAAAGTCCTTGGAGAAAACCTTTTCACAGGTTTGGGTGCGGGGAGAGGTTTCCAACCTGCTGGCCCATTCCAGCGGTCATCGCTATTTTCTGCTCAAGGATTCCTCCGCTCAATTGAAAGCCGTCTTTTTTCAAAGAGATGCNCTCGGGTCAACCTACTTACCCAATGAAGGNGACGAATGNCTGGNATTTGGAGACATNNCNGTTTATGAACCGCGAGGAGAATATCAACTGCGAGTGAAGCACATGATGCAGGATGGTTTGGGCAATCTCCGNCAGCAATTCGANTTACTCAAGGAAAAGCTCTTCAAGGAAGGCCTTTTTGAGGAGGAGCGTAAGAAGCCTTTGCCCTCCTTGCCCAGAAAAGTCGCCATCGTGACCTCCTTGAAAGGAGCCGCTCTACAGGACTTTATAAGCATTCTGAAGCGTCGGGGTTGGGCTGGAGAAATTCTCATCTTTGGTTCCATGGTTCAGGGCCGCGAGGCTCCTCAACAATTGCTTCAGGCACTTGGGCAAGCCCAACGCCATCCTGGATTGGATCTTATCGTGTTGGCCCGCGGAGGGGGTTCCATCGAAGATCTCTGGGCCTTTAATGACGAGGAATTGGTGAGAGCCGTGGGACAATGTTCGCTTCCGACAATTTCCGCAATCGGGCACCAGACTGATTTTGTTTTGACGGATTTCATCGCTGATTTCCGGGCAGAGACTCCATCTGCGGCTGCCGAATGGATTAGTTCCGAATATATTCGTCTAACTAAGCAACTCGGTGATTTGGTACACCGCTTTCTGGAAATTCCCCGGAAATCCCTCGAAAGAAAATCTAGTGCCGTATCTTTATGGCAGGCCCGTTTGGCTGCTTACTCACCCGAGTCCTCCCTGCAGAGACAAGCACAGTTATTGGATGAGCTGGAAACAAGAATGAGTGCTACCTTGACCCACCGCATGGAAAGAACCGCTGACCGGTTGGCGTCCTTGGACAAACGGCTCGAAGGATCCAGCTTGCAAGCGGCACTCGGGAAAGGCTTCGCCTATCTTCAGGATGAGGAGGGCACCATCCTTGACCAAGCGAAGTCCCTCAAGGAGGGGTCGCTCCTTTCAGTGACTCTCAAAGATGGCAGTAAACAGGTTAGAGTTGAGAAGTGAGGATGCTTTGCCCTAACAAAATCCTTTTTCCGAAAATCTTCCTACCTTCCGAAACCCGAGGGACTCATATAAGTTCCTTGAGCCCTTGTAATCGCTGAAGAGGATGCAATTGCGTACTTTTCTTTTCCTAGCCTCCACCATCAAGCCGGCGATCAATTTGGCCCCATAGCCTCGCCTGCGCATTTCCCTGGGAACAAAGACTTCGTTGATTACGAGACTGTTAGGAGTGGACCTTCCAAAACCAGCCATACCANAGGGATCGCCATCCTTACGCAAAAGAAACAGATTACCGCACAGCATCATCTCCCGAGAAACTGCAAGCAGGGCATTGGGTTGGATGGGTGGATTNGATTCCCGCGCGAATTGCATCGCCCAAACCTGAATTCTCGGCCAGCTCGTAGGCTGAACGGTTTCGATTACAGGGGCAGCGGGGTCTGAGGAAAAGTGTCGGGAAGAAGCGGAATACACCGTAAATTCCTTCCCCGACCGATCCATGGAATTCGAAATGCCTTTCCAATTTTCATAAAATAAGCCTACGGATTCCTCCGGACCAGTCACTCCNTTGATTTTCCAACCCTTCGAGCGTCCGTAGGCAAGGAGCCGAAGCAGGGCTTCCTGCCTGCCCGTTGAGAGCAACAGGTAGCTTGAAGGGGTAATCATGGCACTAAGCGCAATTCTTCCCTGCATAAAGACATTTCCAGCCCATCTTCTCATTCCCTTCTTTCGGGCCAGTCGGTTCACTTCCCAAAAAAGGTTGTTTTGGAATTCTTTTTTCAGGAGGAATTCCTCCGCCTTTTCAAAAAAGGATTGAAGGTTCGGATAGCTTTGTACTTTTCCCTTTGCTTTCTTCGACATTTTTCTTGGAACAAAGAAAGTGCTTCCGTATGAACAGACAATCAAGCAAGATATTTCCAATGCCTAGCAATCTTACACAAAACCGATACAACCAACGCGGGGTTTCTTCCGACAAAAGCGAAGTCCATAAGGTCGTTGACAAGATGGATCGCGGTCTCTTCCCGGGTGCCTTTTGTAAAGTAACCGAAGACTTACTAACCAAGAATCCCGACTTCTGTAATATAATCCATTCGGACGGGGCCGGGACGAAGTCGATCCTTGGCTACCTGTGGTATCGAGAAACTGGAGACCCGAGTATCTTTAAGGGTATTGCTCAAGATAGCATCGTAATGAATTTGGATGACTTGGCCTGCGTGGGCATATGGGATCAAGTGGTGCTTTCAAGTACGGTTAATCGAAATGCCCGAAACTTCCCCGGAGAGGCCTTGGCCGCTTTGATTCAGGGGACCGAGGACTTTCTNCAGACGCTGTCCGATCAGGGNATCAAGGTAAAAAGNGGAGGCGGAGAGACTGCGGATGTGGGTGACCTGACCGGAACNGTGGCGGTGGATTCCTGTGCCGTGGCCGTAAGCCCGAGGGATCGCATCATCGACAATGCCCGGATTNGCCCAGGCTTATCCATCGTGGGACTGGCCTCCTTCGGACAAGCNNCCTATGAAGCCTTTGAAAACAGNGGGGTGGGCAGNAACGGCTTNACCAGTGCNAGGCATGAATTGCTTTCTTCTCACTACCGGGAAACCTACCCTGAAACCTTCGACTCTCGAACCGACCCCCAATATTTGTACTGCGGGCCTCATCGTATGACGGACCCACTNCCGGACTCCTCNCTTTCCGTGGGAGAAGCCCTGCTAAGCCCGACNCGCACCTATTTACCCGTGGTTAAGAAAGTTATGGAGGAANTGAAGAGTCAGGTGCTCGGCTTGGTNCATTGCTCGGGTGGAGGCCAGACCAAATGCATGCGCTTTGGCACACAGGTTCATCANATCAAGGACAACCTTTTCGCTCCNCCCCCTCTTTTTAAGGAAATTCAGAAAGTATCAGAAACCTCNGACGAGGAGATGCATCAGGTCTATAACATGGGACACCGGCTCGAAGCCTACTGCAAACCCNAGGTNGCNGAGGATTTGATTGGGATCGCCAACCAATTTGGAATCCAAGCTCAGGTCATNGGAAGAACCGAAAGTTCTCNAAANGNGGATNNCTCCAATCACCTGACNATCCAACTTGCTAANCAAACTCTTCGNTATGGCTGAGACTGAACCGATTGTAGAGGACGANTACGAGTCTGCATCAAAGGCCTCGGCCTTTCTCTNCCAACAGTGGGGAACGCTTGATCCGGTAGCCTGCTTAATCTGCGGTTCAGGTTGGGGNAATGTGGTTGAGGACCTTGGTCACGGGGAAAGTTTGCCTTACGAAAAGATTCCCGGAATGAGCCAAACNACNGTANCCGGNCATGCNGGGAAGNTNCATCTTCGCGAACTCCAAAACAAACAATTCCTGATTTTCCAAGGAAGAAGGCATTTCTANGAGGGAGTGGGGTGGGGACCCATTCGGTTCCCAATCCTACTTGCCAAAGAACTTGGGGTGAAAACTTTGTTTCTGACCAATGCGGCGGGTGGGTTGGCTCCCGAATTTGAAGTAGCGGATCTGATGGTTCTCAAGGATCACCTAAACTTTATGCCAGGAAATCCTCTCGTTGGACCCGTTCCCTATCCCGGTTCTCCGCGCTTCCCTGATCAGTCTCAGGTCTATGACCCCGAGCTTCGCAGGCTTCTTTCTGAGGTAGGTGAAAAGCAAGGGGTTCAAATCCACCAAGGGAACTACCTAGCTCTTTCCGGCCCTGCCTTTGAAACCCCCGCCGAAATTTCCGCCTTTGCCCGGTTAGGGGCCGATGCCGTGGGGATGTCCACCGTGCCTGAAGCCATGCTCGGCAATGCGCTGGGCATGCAGGTAGTGGGCTTGTCCTGCATCAGCAATTTGGCCGCTGGCATCAGTGAGGAGCCTCTCAGTCACGAAGATGTCGAAAAGGCGTCCGCTACTGCTTTACCCAAGATGAAAGCAGTGGTTCGGGGATTCCTCGAGCAACTCTTGGCCTGATTCCTGGTTCATCTTCCCTGCTAGCTCTTTTCTCGTTCGACTTCGGGGGGAATTTTTAAGAGAAAGGAAAGGTATGGATCATCAGGAATTGGAAGAAGGGGAAACCCTCGCCTTGGATTTCACCAAACTTAAAAAAGTTGCCTCCTGCGGCGAGGATTTGATTCCCGCCGTAGCTCAGGATATCGATACCGGGGAGGTGCTCATTGTCGGGTACGCCAATGAGCTTGCCTTACAAACCGCCCGTGCCGAAAAAATGGCCACCTTTTGGAGCACCAGTCGGAACGAATTGTGGATCAAGGGAAAAACCTCAGGCGATTTTTTGGAAATCCACGAGATCCGGGTGAATTGCGAGCAAAACTCCGTACTTTACCGGGTACGTCCAAAAGGCAAGGGCGCCTGTCACACCAAGGATTCCACCGGGCAGGCCCGCAGCGGTTGCTATTACCGCGTTTTGCAGGGTAATGGCACACTCAGACACGAAAACTTGCCTTTCCCAACTTAGTCTTTAATTTCGATTTACTCGAAAGATAAATTTGACTTCGAATCGGTTTACGATCACTGGGAAATAACCGATGCAGGTGCGGTTCCGGAGTTCGGGCTCTCCACCTCCTGTTCAGTAATTGGTTCCNCCACCTGTAACGGGTTGGCATTAAATCCGATTGAGGATTCCAAAGGCGTGGCTGTTTCCTCATAAAGCTTGAAGCGCAGCCGTTTTTTTTCCATGGAAAAGAATGCGACTCCTCGCCGACTCCTTTCAAAGACAAGATTCCTGGAGAACACTTTTTCGTACTTTCCCCCAACATTCTCAAAAACCACCAAAGTNGAGTTGGACTTTCCGGACANTTCCAGNGGTTGCAACAATTTCGATTTACCCGAGGCTAAAACNATTTTTTCTTTCCCAAAAGTCATNTACAAAGTNTTACCTGCCTGNGAAAATANCTTCATTGAGCCAAAGGGCACTTCCGATGCGCCAAATCCAATAGGATAAANCTTGAATGTCTGGCTATCTGGTTTGGAGAATAGCAAAAATAGGGATTCNTNNGTTTTGGTTGCTTGAGAGGAAAAAGCAAATTCGCCGATCTTTGAATAATTAGTCTCGGTACCATCTTCTGAATAGATTTGGCTGAAAAATTCAATAGGAGATTCACCATAGTAAGCAAATTTTCGAGAGGGGGAAAAAAAGTTGACCGGAACCATTTCCATGCTCGCATTCTCTTCGTTTGCATTTCCCCATGGAGCATAGTGTAAGGTGGCACTTTTAAACTTATCCCAAAAGACAGCTGAGAACAGACCTTTGGGCGGGGGTGCAGAATCGACCTCTGCCCTTTGGCCTAGAGCCGGAAATGCCAAGAAAACAAAGATAAGAATGCGTAACATAAAAAAGCAAACTCATTAACTCGAATCTACCGGTCTTGTCGACCCTCTTCTAAAATCAAACGTCTTGNACGTTTAGCCAACGAAAGCTTATGATTTTNAATTTCCTNCCGAAACGTTGGTTAATTCCATGTATCGAAGTGCCATTACCACTCGTTTCTTCAGTCTCATCGCGGTTCAAACGCCGGTCCGAGCTCAAACCATGACGATAATAGATCGAACTGTCCCCGCCTGGTAAATCAGGTTGGTAAACATCATCCGCACCCGTCAAGTCCTTAGAATTTTCGTTGAGATCCAACCAATGCTCTTCAAGATTTGGATCATCATCCCAANANCCATTAAAGTTACGATCCTCAAAAGGTTCGTGAGGACGGTGATGAGGTTCATCGAGGTCGGCCTTGACATAATCCGGAGTTCGNTGAACGGTGAGTTCGATCCACGCTTTGGAACTGGNCTTGTATACCTTTTGGGANTCTGCGGATAATTCACTCCAAGTCTCGCCCATGACTCGAACNGTGAAGGTATCCGAGCGGACGGAAGTAACCGGAGNCAAAGGACTCAGCACATCAGACTGCATCAACCAACCAGGCTTGTTGGCTCCCGTGGCGGCATTTTCCACNGCGAGNAGGTTTTCAGGTGCTTCCCCGTACTTGAAGGATTCCGTATAGTCAAAAGTTTCCAGTTTCCAGTTTAATGCAAGATTAACGGGATCAGGTAAGATTAGGTTTTCTAATTTATTGGAAATATAAGTGTTGCCTTTGCCGAAAAAGCTTTGCTTGCGAACCTGATAGTCAGAGTTACGGGCTTGATTAAGGTAGGGTGGAAAGAGAAGGGTTTGCCTATTGGTGCTACCGTCACGAGAGTCAGTATAATTTTCCCAATCCGAATGAAAGGCATGGACACCAAAGCGAGATGCGAGCAGCCTATATTCATCTCCAGTTGGATAGGAAGAGGAAATAAGTCCATTACTTTGAAACCTTTTGGAAGGTATGGTTGGAATCATGGGATTGTGCTCCCAGGCTCCACGCATGGAAGGTGCCCCTGTGGGTTTTTCGAATTCATCCTGATTGAGTTCAGCTTCGGCAATAGCAGCCTGAACCGCTCCACGCAGACCAAGTACGGAATCTCTATTTTCCCCTTCTTCGGAATTCGCTTGAGGCCAATCATTGAAGTGATCCAAAAGCCGGCTTTTTCCAGTACCCTGGAGCCTCCGGTTGGCAAAATCAGCATAAGACAGGAAGGGGCCACGCAATTTTATTTGCTCGACAAGACAGTGGGCAAGTAAGGTAATTTCATCTTTATCAAGCACCCGAATTTCGTGCCAAGAACTCGAAGATTGTCCAGTTTTATCAGCGTCATCAGGATATCGCAGAAATCTCGGAAAAGGAATTTCCGGATCATCTTCATCATCAGAGATATCATGAATCCCTCCATCTATTTTTGGGATATCCAAGCCGGCCAGAGAAGAAAGCTGGCTAATCCATGCATCCACTGAGGTTGAGTTAACATTGAATATGCCCTCGGCCAACAAATCGCCGGCCAAGGTTTGGTATCTTTGCGATTCCGCTCTGTCCNTGGCGTCCCATTCACGATCTCGGAAATAGGGAACTAAGCGATTGTTACGAAATGGGCGTATTCGCCCATCCGTTTCGGATTCCTCATCCAGATCTAAGGCATCACCACTTCCTAAGCCTGACATAAAAAATCCGTCCAGTAAGGCAAGATTGTTAAAATAAGAGTGATCCAAAATCGTATTTTGGTTATCTTTACCAACGGCTGCATCCCGCATCGGGACGCTCACTCCATATTCGGGCCCGTAATCGTATATCTCCAACCAACGGTAAAAAGGATTTTTAATCCCATGGGGGCCATAAATGGTATTAAAGTGTCCCGCCATTGTTAGATTGTGTTGGGTATTGAATGTGGTAACATCCTTTGGCTGTTTAGATATTCCTCTCAATCTAGACCATGGCTTCTCCCGGCTTACTTGAGAGGTTGAATAAGAATTACCTAACGCATATGCGGGTCCATGCAGGTAGTTGTTCAAATTCGCGTGCCGCAGTTGGATAATAGATAACATGGGAGAATCAGGTATTTCGAACATAACCGCATTGGAAGAGAGTTCCATCGGCCCGTGAGACTCGCTTTCATCGTGNAAATCACCAATCCCCTCTCCACCATTGGGTGAAATTCNAGGAACCACTGGCCACATNAGATTTTGTTTTTTACTCANAGCATTNGGGTCATACTGNGGTGTTGTAGNAGTCGAGAATGTCATTAATACCCAAGTTGCTNTNTTCAGGTATAATCGTCGGCATATCATAAAAATCAACAAATTCATTTGGCTCANNANNNNCNNGNATNTCANANCCCGGATTAAAGNTAATCGTNNGTCCATTNGNGTTTTGNTTTTCTATNGNATATNCGCCGATCTGGGATTNNNNGGNTTGNNNAAAACATCAACGATTTGGNCATTTGCTCCNAGAGCAATGAATTTCTCAAGTTTCCAGNTNTCNCCNAATCCTTCCTGNTATCCGTGATTGAGGGCACGGGGNTTGAACTGCTCNAAAACAACGGACTTGGCAAGCCCGGGTAATTCCATCCGTATCCTAAAACCGTTTCCTGGCATCAAATCATCTCCCCATTGATTCGAGTCCGAGGTTGAAGCTAATTCTGATAAAGGATTCAAGATGCTCAGATATTGATCTCTGGTGTTCCACATATTGCGACTACCTTGTCTAGTCTCATTCAACCATATGTGACTATCAAATCTTCTGTTTATGCGTTGAATGACCGATGTTTCCTCTGGGGATATAGCATCCACTTCGATAGCGGTGCCTGTGTAAGGTTTTTGCGAGTAGAGTGTTATGCCACGGAGATAAGGGAGCTTGGATGGATTCTTAGTTTTCGCTCCTGATCCGTCTCTAAAGTGGGTTTCGATTGGCTTGGAACCTCGAATTCTACCAATCTTATATTTCAAATATAACGGTGAGGAGGAGACCGGATAGTCCGTGACGCAAAGAAAGGGATCTTTATCGAAGCCTTTTGCCAGATCGACCACCAAAAATTTCTTTCCACTTCCCGGACTGGGGATAGAGGTCCAATTCCAAGACTGCTTACCAGCAACGCAAAAGTGCGACTTCTCTCCGGGACCCAATTGCAGATTGGTGAGTTTGAGCAAAAGGTGTCTCTCCAATCTATGGGAATTGTAATCCCTCAATATAACTTGTTTTTGATTGGAATTATAATTTGTGTAATCACGGCTGCAAAAAATTTTGAACTTATTCGGGTCGGGTCGGGTTTGACCATTCTCCCGTAAGAAAGGCGGCGTTCCACCCCTCATCCATTGATTTGTCTCTGGATTAATGTTTGTGCTCAATTGTAAAGAGACCAATCTTTCAGGCTGCAGATACCGATCGAAGAATTCGTTCGACCGATAATTTTGAACAAGCCCATAAACTCCAGCATTTTGAGCAAGCATCAATTTGCCAAATGCACTCACTGGCCCGTAGGGCCCAAGTAAACCCGCAGAACCTCTCAGTCCATAGTTAGGCGGTAGGGTGGGAGGGGAGGGAGGGGGAGGATTACCGGGACCTCCCGTTCCTATGTCATCTAATTCATGAGAAAAATACATTCTCCATTTTCTCCAACGATCATAATCCTTGGGATTCGCAGCCAGTAAGCGATTGTCTCTAAAAGGAATCTCAACATACAATTCTTCCATAGAAATGGATACATTATATGGATTCCAAAGGGCTACCGAGGGATACATTGCCAAAGCCAAATTACTCCCTTCGATGGTTGGAGTTTGAGAAAACTTAAATTCGGTTAAAATCGGTTGCAATGGGTGATTCTTGGGCTCCGGTCGAATATTTAATTCCTTGAAAAAATTCCATCTAGCCCAAATTTCCTCTCTTCCCCCTCTGAAAAAACTTATGATTTGCTTAAATGGCCCAAGTCCACCAGTTAACCCAAGTAAAAGTGAATTGTCTCCGACTGAACGGGGAAACACGCCGCACATTGTCTTTTCACTATGCCCCGGGATCGAACAATTGGGGTGACAGGGAAGAACATCCCTGAATTCCGAATCCGAATCCGTATTGTTTGCGTAGAGGTTGTGAAACGCTCCAAGAACACTCCAACGTGGACCCGCTAAGATCGCCCCTTCCCAGCCAATCCCACCAGAACTGGAATCCTCAGGATCATCCGCCCACTTGTTGGATCTAACTGCATTGTAGGTGAGATTGTTGATCGTTTTCAAATCGTCGAAAGCAGGAGTGGTTCGTTCAAGCTTAACCTTGTGCCTGTAAAGATAATCTTCGAAATCACGGGACCATGCTTTGCTGTCGTCTATAATGTGATCATCCCAACGATTATCATTCATCTTTTCGTCCAGGGCAAAAGCAGAACTCAAGTCTCTCCTTAGGCCCCCTGTGCGTACATCCGCAAGCACACCATGAGAAGTAGTGGTAAGTGAGTGGTAATGAGCGGAAACTAAATCTCCCAATTCTTCGTCGGAGGAATTGTCTCCCACTAAAAGCTTCATGGACTCGACGGACAAGATTTTTTCTCTGTCTTCATCGTCCATGGAAAAACCAAACCCACCTTTAACTGGGCCTTCGGAGGCGTCATCTGTATCATCGTACAAAGACAGATTGGGAACTGCAGAAACAGTGATGTTATCCCTAATTTTATCTTCTTCATTCGAATCGGCATTAGGGTTGGAAATATTCACTTTAGACTTAACTCCTTCATCGCCAACCCAGTAGGCATATGAAGGCTTATTGATAATCCTCCCGCTTCGCTCGATGGGGACTCCATCCACATCCAATCTTGTCTTGGGTGCTAAAACCGGCTCGCTCCTTAAAAAATCCTGCCATTGCTCCCGATGCAACTCATGATCATAATCAGAGGAAAGCAGAGGTGATTTTAGTAACCATTCATAGTCTTCTTCCGTAGGGATGAGCGGATGGGCATAAGTACCAAACTCAGGATGTTTATAAAGTTCTGAACGTCCTTGATCAAAGTTTCCATTTTCATCAAGACCCAAAGTCTCCGAATAATCCTTCCATCCATTACGATGTTTACCATAAACCCCTCCGTTGACCATTCTTCTTCCGTTGTCTAAGGTGGATTCATCCCAAAGGCCGCTTGGGTTTTCCAAGAATTCCTGAAAGTTATCCGTATCTTCGCCCACAAAAAGCTTTTTATGATAACCCTCGTTACCACTTACCAGCCAGGCCAATTCGACTGCGGGATGAGGATCATATTCCGAGTCATATTGAGCTGAAATTTTTATGCCTTGAGCAGTCTCGTAGTTTTTAGGTAATGGCTTCGCCCCTCTTTTAGCTGAATCCGTGTTTCGACTTCTTGCACGGTGTTTCCAGACGCCCGTCCAGTGCCTTTGACCAAAAGGGACTTTGTCTAAATTACCATCTTCATTCAAATCAATGATTTGATTTCTGTCCTCACCATCATTGAAACCGAATAGATCACTTTCCTCATCGTAATTCTGACTGGAAGCATAGAGTGAACCGGACTCGATTCTCTCGTCAAGAATATCAGCCGTTGCAGTAACACGGGTGTCCGGTCCCAAATGTTTCTGGATTTCTCCTATGGCAACCATCATGCCGACGCGTGCATGGGCCTTGGCCAGAATTCTTTCCTTGCGGACTTCAGACAAACTAAGATCAGTGCCAACCAAATTAATTAGGGAGATCACCAACAGGAAAACCAAGCTCAACAAAGATAACGCCATAACCAAGGCAAAACCCCTTTTCCGTTGAGTCTTACATTTTGTGGGTATGGGTCGCAAAGGGTTCATCAGGCTACTTAAAATTGAGCCCAAAGACTGATGATTCGCAAGGAAAAAGTTTTCCTTGAGTATGAGTGCTATCGGGTTGGAATGGCTTTGATCTCAGCCTCGGATGGCCAAAATTTTTCAATGTCGTCGATGGAGGGGATATCCCGAGGCCGAACAACCCGAAAACCAACAAACAGAGCATCCGTGTGATACCATACACTTTGTGGCAATTGTGGATCCTGCTCTTTCCACCATCCCTCGGAACCCATTCTAGCCGCGCTACGGTGCATGACTTCATCGTCATCCCAAGAGCCTCCCTTGACAATTCTAGGATAAAGGGTGTTGGGCAAAACCAAGGGGTCTACCAAAGTCTTGGAAGGAGATTCGTCTCCTGGGGGGACAAACTGATCGAGCACCCACTCCCAAACATTTCCGTGCATGTCAAACAAACCAAGCGGGTTCGGTTTTTTCTGTCCAACCTTCTGGTATTGAAACTTACTGTTATCCATATGCCAAGAATGATCGGACAGTGCAGAGGAATCATCGCCGAAACTGTAGGCGGTGCTTGTCCCTGCCTTGCAGGCATATTCCCACTCTGCCTCGGTGGGCAAGCGATAGAATTTTCCGGTTCTGGCACTTAGCCACATGCAATACATCTTTGCGGAAAGTTGGGTCATGCAGATTGCGGGGTATCCGTCTTTCCCCATGCCAAAGGTCATATCCGTGTAAGGAGCCGTAGGTTTGGTGATAGCATCAGCCAAAACATCAGCCTCGGTTTCCTCCAATTTGTTGTACACCCGGTTGTCTTTGTCCAAATTGATCATCCAAAGCTCATACTCATCCCATGTGACTTCGTGCTTTCCCATCCAAAAATCGGAGACTTGGACTTTCCTTTCCAGTAATTCATCATCTCCACGATTATTATCTTCTTTGGAGCTACCCATCTTAAAGGTGCCTCCGGGGACAGGCATCATGTCGAAGGAAAGCTCCGATGTTTGCACATCCTGCTTGTACTTTTCGAATTCTTCGTCTGCAGGTCCAGCTTTGAAGCCTAATTTTTTATAAAGCTCCTTGGGGTACAACCCTGTCTGGTATACACTCCCGTCTACGGAAATGACCTCCGAGCTTTTCTTTGCGGATGTTTGAGTAGCCAACAAAAAGTAAGTGGTGAGAGCGATGGCGAATGTTGTCGTTTTGTTATTCATTTGTTAAGAAATGTCTAATTAATGCAAAAACAGTATGCGATAATGGATGGGGACGATGTGAAGACAAACACAATATATAATTCACTACTATCTCAAATTTACAAGGCTTGTAATGAATATTTACGATTTTTTTCAATGCATGCTTATCTTTCACAAGGTTTTGGGGTAGGGTACCTGGATGCACTTATTTGCGTTCAAGAACAACGATGACTAATAGTACTTCGAGATTCATAATGAGTCGGGTTGCGTTACTCACACTTTCGACTTTGGTTTATGCGGGAGTATCTCCCAACACATGCCTCGCCTACCTTAAGTACCAGGATAATTGCATGGGCACACAATTCACCTTGCTCATTGATCATGACGATGAAATAAGCGCAGAGACAGGAGCCAATGCAGCATTCGAAGAGGCCAAGAGGCTTGAATTGGTCTTCAGTGACTATCTGGGTGACAGCGAATTGAGCATGCTTTCTGACAGTTCCTACACCATGAAAAAGCAAAGGCTTTCCGATGATCTCTTTACGGTGCTTAAACATGGGCAAGGGGTTTCACGAGACACCAACGGTTCCTTTGACATGACTATTGGTCAGCTTTCCCGTCTCTGGAGAATCGCACGCTTCAAGAAAACGATGCCTTCGCAAGCAAAGATTTCCAGGGCTATGTCCATGACCGGTTACAAACACTTGAAGCTTTTTCCCAAAACAAAGGAAGCAAGACTGACCCTTGAAGGAATCGAATTGGATTTGGGCGGCATAGCTAAAGGCTACACCGCTGATCGCATGCTAAAAACATTGCGTAGGCATTGCTTGTCTCGTTGCATCATAGACGCGGGAGGCGACTTGGTGATTGGAGATCCGCCCCGCAAATCAAAAGGGTGGCGAATCAAAGTGGGTGGTCTCGAACACTCCGCTTCACCTTATTTGGAATTGTCGAACTGTGCCGCGGCTACCTCGGGTGACATCGAGCAATTTGTAATACTAAACGGCAAAAGGTTCTCTCACTTAATCAATCCATTCTCAGGGTTGGGTTTGACGACACAGGCACAGGTAACGATCATAGCACCTACGGGCATTGTAGCAGATTCCTTGGCTTCTGCCTGTATTGTTCTGGGCATAGAAAAATCCCAAAGGTATCTCCGCAATCAAAGGCAAACCGAAGCGTATTTCATGCTTAGGAATGACGGTCAGGTGGATTTGACCTATATAGGTAGTGATTAGGTGGAGGCGATTTAATCTTGTCAGCACGCGAACTATAATACATTGTAAATATTTACTCTAAAAAATCATGGCTAGAATTTGCGCAATCACAGGGAAACGTCCAGTTGTGGGCGGAAGAATTATTCACAAGGGTGTCAGCAAAAAAGCTGGCGGTATTGGCTTGCAGTTGGTTAAGAACAACAAAAGAAAATTCCGCCCTAATTTGCAACGTGTTCGAGTAAAACTACCTTCAGGTCAGGTTAAAAGAATGTGGGTAGCTGCGAAGGCCATCAAGGCCGGAAAAGTGAACAAGGCTTAATTGCCTTAAAGATAGGGTTGGCAAATTTGTTTACCCTATTTTTAAAAAAAAGTATTTGGTAATGATCCAATTTTTTAACCGTTCTAAAGGAACTGTTGAAACTGAGGATGTGTATGGCGAAGATTGGTTACGACTGATTTACGAAAAACCTGTGGGGAAGCTTTTGCTTTGGGTTGCAGTAAAAAGAGCTTGGTTTTCTTGTTGGTATGGTTGGCGGATGAGCCGTCCGAGCAGTAAGGAAAGAATTGGTCCATTTATCCAGAAATATAAGTTGGATGAAAATGAATTCGCAGCTGACCCGGAAAGCTTTAAGTCCTTCAATGACTTTTTCAGCAGAAAGCTCAAGCCGAAGGCCCGACCAATCCCAAAAACCAATGAGGTCGTGGTCTTTCCTGCGGATGGCAGGCATTTGGGAATTCAAACTCTTGGCGCAAGCGAGGGCTTTTATGTTAAAGGGCAGCAATTCGATTTACCCAAACTTTTTCAATCGGAAGAGCTTGCCGAGAGATTCGACAAAGGGAGCTTGATTATAAGCAGGCTTTGCCCCGTGGACTATCATCGCTTTCATGCTCCGGTCAGTGGAAAAATGAGCGAGGAGCGTTTGATCAACGGTTCGCTTTACTCCGTAAACCCAATTGCTCTTCGTAAAAACATTTCCATTTTTTGGGAAAACAAAAGGTACCTGTGTATGATTGATAGTGAATCGTACGGCAAAGTGGCTCAATTCATAGTCGGGGCCACATGTGTCGGATCCGCGACATTTACTTACTCACGAAACCAACTTTTGAAAAAAGGAGAGGAGTTAGGGTATTTTTCTTTCGGAGGGTCATCCGTCGTCACTCTCTTTGAGCAGGGTAGGCTAAGGATTTCTGATGACCTTAGGCTGCATACGGAAGCCAATATCGAAACTTATGCGAAGATGGGGGATGAATTGGGGCGGTCTGCGTGAGTTCTTTTATCTCCTTTTTTAACAATCATCTTGAATTCATTGATCATCGATTGGTAAATTAACTGATAAAAGTGATGAACAGAGTAGATAAAAAAGGATTTACCGTGCTAGAGCTTTTAGTTGCGGTTTCCGTTACGGCACTTCTGGCAGCCATGCTTTTCACCATCACCTCGCAGGTTATCAAAACCCAGACTCAATCATCCGGTGACTTGGAGACAAATCAGGTAGCCCAATTCATCCTCGACCGCATCCAAGAGGATTTGCAATGTGCTATTTTGCGTAACGATGGCAACAACTGGTTTGTGGCAACTGTGCTAGGAGAAGAAGCCACAAACAACTCCGATGACCCGTGGAGTGAAAACTTGGAGGACAATCCCAAACCTGTCGGAGCTTCGCTTAGGGTTTCCTTGCGGCATTGGGAAGAACAGGGACTTGAGGTAGACGAGATCTTAAAAGAAAATGAACAAGGGCCGTTAACCGAATCAAGGTTTGGAAAGCGAGGAGTTTGGCTAAGGTTCTTTACCCAAGCCCCCGAAGTTGACCCTGATGCCCAAAATTCCGGAGCCGCCCGAGCGGTAAGCTATCAAATTATTCGTCATGGATTGATCACTGACTCACAAGACGCACAACCTCGGTATCAGTTATTTCGCTCGGATGTTTCAGTGGAAAATACCATCAAGGCAGGTTATAACCTAAACCCATTATTTGATGAGAGTGGAAACTCCGAATACGGTCAGTTGGCCCTTAACCAAACGGGAATTCGGCAGACAAGCCTTATCAAAAACCCCCTCGTTAAAATAGATGGTTATTTGCCAACTACTTTCTCGATGGCCGCCAATATTATAGATTTTGGCATTCGGGCCTACACGATCGAGAAAAGGAGCGACGGTTCTGGTTATCTCAATCAGATTTTTCCTGATGTCAGGGAAAACGGATCAACCGATGAGTACGAGTTGATTTGCTCATCAAAGGCAGATTCGTTCCCGCAAGTTGTCGATGTAATGGTGAGAGTTCTAACCTCCGAAGGTGCATCGGTCATTGCTCTTTTTGAAGAGGGTAAGCTTCCAGTACCTTCAAGCTTCACAGGGAATGCAGAAGACTATTGGTGGGAATTGGCTGAAGAAAATTCAGATGTTTTTGTTCGAAGAATAAAGGTCTTCTCGAACGGAGTTTGAGTGCCCAAGGCTTAGGCAAAGCCCCGTTGTTTTCTGTACTTCAAAGGCGTGACCTTCATTTGCCTGCGGAAATGCTGAGTAAATGAACTCTGATCATAAAACCCGTTGTCCTTGGCAATTTGCGATAGCTTCTTTTCAGAAGTAAGTAAGTCATCGCAAGCCGACTCTATGCGAGTCCTTGTAATGAACTGCATCGGAGCGACTCCGAAAAGTTCAATGAAGCCACGATGGAGCTTGCGGTGATTGAGACCTGACACTTTTACTAAATCGGCAATCTCAAGATTTGAACGAAAGTTGTTCCGAATGAAACTGACGGCACGCCCGATTTCATCATCACGCTCCCATTTGAGGTCACCATGGATAGCAGGATTCTCCTCTCCGTAGGGGCGAACTGTCCCCATGACACCCACCACTTGCCCATGACGATTGGTCAAAGGATACTTGTTGGTGAGATACCAATCGGGCAAACCTTGGCTATTGAAGACCAGTTCCAAGATATTAAGCATCGGTTGCTTGCTATCCATAACCGCGCGGTCATCACGCCGGAAATGCTCAGCCAAACGAGGAGGAAACAGGTCAAAATCAGTCTTACCGTAAAGTTCATCATTGGTCGAAAGGCCAATGCGGGGGAGAAAACGCTTATTCATAAAGAGGAGGCGGTGGTTCGAATCCTTAACGAAAAAGGAGATCCCAGGAATGTTTTCGAAGAGGATGAAAATTTGCATAGGATCACAGTCCTGCTCCCCAAACCATTTTCCGACTCGACTCGATTCAAGTAAATTCATTTTATGTTAATACTGACATCAATGTTCGTTTTCAACAAGAATATTTTAATGTCTTTTAAAAATTGAGCATATTTCTCTTTGATAACCAAATTTAGCTTTGATTGTTTCTTTCTGCCGTATCTCCCTGATTTTANGTAGTTTGAGATATTTATTAAAGTTTGGAAAACAAGCTTAATAAAACAGATTCACACACTAAAATCAGGTATGTAACAAAATTAAATTATTACATTATTGATAGCTAATATAGCCAACAAGTAGGCTTTATGATGAAATGACACCAAAAGGCAGGCAANGCCTAAAAACAGTGAAAGTCTTACATCAAGGCAACAAACCCGTGCATTCCACCAACGAAGAAAGTGTCACTCCAAATTAAGTTTCTTCAGCTTCGGACGGATGACATAAGAACAGTACCCTTGATTTGGGTTTTTTCTNTAGTAATCCTGGTGGTATTCTTCNGCTNGGTAAAAGATAGGTGCTTTTACAATTTCTGTGACTACGGGATCCGNAAATTTGTTACTCAATTTTTTCTTCCANTCCTCGGCAATTTTTTTCTGCTCANNGCTCAAATACATAATGGTGGAACGATATTGAGTGCCNACATCAGCNCCTTGCCGGTTTAAAGTCGTTGGATCATGACAAAGCCCAAAAATATCCAATATTTTNGCAAAGCTAATTTTAGCGGGATCGAAGATAATCCTGATGACTTCAGCATGGCCACTTTTTCCCGTGCAAATCTCCTTGTAGGTCGGGTTTTCACTTTTACCACCCGCATAGCCAGAAACTACCTCGGTCACTCCATTGATTTTTTCGAAGACGGCTTCAGTACACCAAAAGCAACCACCGCCAAGAATGGCTTCTGTTCCTTTTTCCGAAGATTCCTGAGTATTTTGATTGGAATTCACAGANTNTTTATTGTTAGCGAAGCATCCGAGAATTACAAGTGAAGCTATGGAGAAGTAAACGGAGAGTGTTTTCATGATTCATAATTTTTACCAGTTAACCATTCGTGCCCGCGAGCAAGAAGTAATTTGTCTGCCGCGAGCGGNCCCCANGTTCCCGAGGCGTAATTCTCTAATCCTCGGGANTTTCTTNCCTGCCAATATTCAAGGATTGGNGTTATTAAGCCCCAAGAGGTTTCTGTCTCATCTCCGCGAATGAAAAGAGTGCCATCACCATTCAACGCNTCNAGGATTAGNCGNTCGTAAGCCTCNGGAGTATTTGACCCGAAGGTATACTCATAACCAAAGGCCAACTCGATGGGTTGCAACTTGGTTTCCAGTCCGGGCGTTTTCGAATTAAGAAAAAGAGTGATGCCTTCGTTGGGTTGTATACGAATCACCAAAAGGTTAGGTGACAGAGAAAATCTTTCGTCCAAACCGAATAAAATTTCGGGTGGCCTTTTGAATTGAACCGAGATTTCACTGGCCTTCATCGCCAAGCGCTTTCCAGATCGAATGTAAAAGGGAACTCCCTTCCACCGCCAATTTTCGATTTGCATGCATAGTGCGGCATAAGTTTCAGTAAAGGAATTTTCGGGTATTCCATTTTCCTTCAGGTAACCTACAGCCTTCTCATCATTCACCAAGCCCTGAGTATACACGCCCCGAACAACCTCTGAATTTTCTCCCCCTAAAACAAGCGGTTTGATTGCCTGCAAGGCTTTGACTTTCTCATCGCGAATGGCTTCAGGATCCAAGGAGGAGGGTGGCTCCATTGCAGTTAGGGCAAGCAATTGCATAACATGGTTTTGCATCATATCACGCAGAGCCCCACTTCGATCGTAGTATCCTCCTCGAGAGCCTACACCGAGATCTTCCGAAACGGTAATTTGTACACAGGAAATGTAATTTCGATTCCAAATAGGCTCAAAAATCGAATTGGCAAATCTTTGAACGAGGAGACTTTGAACGGTCTCTTTACCCAAGTAATGATCAATACGAAAAACTTGGGTTTCCTCAAAACGTCGGTTGATCACTTCGTTTAGCTCTCGGGCACTCTCCAAGTCTCTCCCGAATGGCTTTTCGATAATCACCTTTGACGCGAATTCTTTTCGCGCATGGCGTTTAGCCAACCCACTCTTACCGAGGTTTTCGAGGATAGGCTTGAAGACACCAGGTGGAGTGGAAATATAAAAGAGACACTGAAGGGGGCGGCCCAATTGCTTTTCGATTCCCTCAATTTTTAGCTTTAGTTCCTCGAAGCTTTTCAGGTCATCGTAGGATCCGGCGTGAAAACTAATCTTGTGCTCCAGGTCGTCCCANGCTTTTCCTTCAATCTTTCTTCTCGAATGAGCATTCAATGAGTCCTTGAGGTAACCTTTGAATTCCGCGTCACTCATTTGTTGGCGACCATACCCAATAAGAANGCACTCCGAAGGCAAAAGCCCGTCCANTGACAAATTAAAGATAGCAGGTGCAAGTTTTCTTGCGGTGAGATCTCCGGATGCCCCAAAAATCACCAGAATTGTGGATGGGCTGNNTGCCTCGTTTTCTAAAATATTGGAAGTGGGACTTTTACTCGTCATTTTGAACCCTACCTACATGCAGACTTCAAAAGGAAATGGCAATGTTTTCGTGGTGCAGAACTTGAGGTTTAGGTAGGGTAGTGCGCGGAAGATCGATTTCCAGCAAATCAAGCCTGTAAGTTTTGGCTTTCAGGGACTCCTCCCTCAGGAAACTGCGGATCGACCGGGCCAATGCATTGCGTTTTTTNCGATTCAGGGATGAGTATCCGTCGACAAGGGAATTTTCCGATCTNGCTCGTATCTCGACAAAAACGAGAACCTCAACATCCATGCATACCAAATCAATTTCCAACCTTCGGTCACGGGCACTTCGCCAATTTCTATGCATCACCGAAAAGCCCCGCCTTTTAAGAAATTTTTCGCCTACCCATTCGCCATACCTTCCATTTGCCGCATTATTTCCCATTTGAGGTANAAAGCCCAATGCCCAAAGCAAGCGTTCGCATTTAGAAAATCGCATAAACCCNGCAACTACCTCCATTCGTGCTTGGGATATCTGCCNGCCAAATCCTTTTTCACTTTTTGGTAGGATCCCTGCCAAAAACCAGGTAAGTCTTTGGTTACCTGAACGACTCTCCCATTTGGGNCAAGGATTTCGATCGCTACNAGGAAATCTCCTCCNCCGATCGATGGATGATTAGCCAAATCATATAAATCCTGTAAGGGTGCCGCNAATGTAACTGACTTTGCCTCGTAACGGAGGGCGTAGGGTTTTCTTCCATTTCCCAAATCCAAGCGAATGGGAGCGAGGGCTTCNATCCACTTTACCTGCTCATCACTGTAAATCGCTTGCACATAAGGTAAAACCTGNGTGTTCCTGATTTCCCTCCAAGTTTTGTTTGCGGAACAGATCTCCTCCAGAAGCAGAAGCTTCATACTTTTATCCAAAACGGTAATTCCATATTCCGGAAAATTTTCAGACAGAAATAAAGTCCGTGCAAGATACGCTTCCACTTTTGAATCCCAATTTTTCAAACTTAGGTCTCCGGAATCAATCGCGTTTGCATAAGCCTTTGCTCTCTCAGTTGCTGTAACTTGATCCGATTCCGACTGATTAAAAAACAGAATACCCAAACGATCAAACTTTCGCCTCACCACTTTCCTCGTATCCAAATCAAGAACCACCTTCTCTTCCTGTGAAATTTCATGCTCGAAACAGTCCTCCACTAAGGGAAGGGAAAGTGGCGTTACCCAAGTCATCTCCAACCCAACGCTGCCCTTAATTGTTTTTTCCAAAATACGCATCCCAAACACCCAATCAGCTTTTCTCAGCAATGAATGCCTCGGTAAGCGTATTGTTTTTCCACGCAAGGTTTCGTACATGCTGGTCCCTCTGTTTCTTAGTCTAGCAACATTTTCCGGGAAAGACATGATCAGAACACGGATTAGATCTTCGTATTTAGGAAATTCGAATTCATAGGAATGGCCGATTTGCTTACATAATTTCTCAGCCACTTTTTCAGCCTCTCTAAATCGAAGTCCATGGATCCCCAATTGTCGGCATCTTTCAGGTTCGAACCTAACTTCCAAAGCTTTTTCGTAGGCAATGAGTAAAGCCAGTAATTCGGATTCCCCCAAATCAACTGAAGAACCCGCCTGAGTAGGCATTGAAAACTTGTCAAGATTCTTGGAATCCAAGGGGGAGCGCTCTTCCGAAAGGGCAAAGATTAAAGCAACTGCCGGTAGGCAGTTAAAATGGACTGCCCGCAAAAGAGCGTTTCCCAATTTTGGGTGCAAGGGTATTTGAGCCAACTCCATTCCCAGAGAAGAAATTATCCCATTGTCCTCAATCGCCCCTAAGGAAGTAAGCGTGGCCGAAGCCCTTTCGAGTGAACTTTCCGGTAGTTCGTCAAACCAAACAAGAGAATCCGGTCGCTCGTCGATGGATAATATATTTAAATAAAGTTCGGCCAAATCGAGTCTTGAGATTTCGGGAGGCTCGAATTCCTCTTTTCTTTGATGTTCGGCAGAAGTCCATAAGCGAAGGCAATATCCATCAGAAGTTCTTCCAGCACGACCGGCTCTCTGGTAAGCGGAACTCTTACAGATAGGTTGTGAAAGCAAAACATTAATGCCTCTGGTCGGATCAAAACTAGCTTTTTTGGCCATACCGGTATCAATAATTAGACTGACCCCATCAACCGTAAGTGAGGTTTCAGCAATATTTGTACTGACAATTATTTTTCTTCTGCCTGCAAACTCGATCGCTCGGTCTTGATCTTTTAAGCTCATTTCCCCGAATAAGGGAAAAACCTCGAAATGACGGGCTAGAGGCATGCCCTGAATCTTCCGAATCATCCGGTTGATTTCGAACGCTCCGTCCATAAAAATTAGCAGGTTGCCTTCGTTTACCAGAATTACTTTTTTTAATTCCCGAGCTACCTGTTCCCAAATGGGTTCTTGGATGGAGCGAGCACGGTGCTCGACTCGCACTGGATACGAACGGGCCTCCAAGGAGATTTTTCCGCAGTTGGGCATGTATTGCTGAGTCTTATCCAAATCAAGAGTTGCCGAAGTGATAATACACTTAAGCGAAGGGCGAGCGGTTAGAGACAGTTTCCTGACCAAAGCCAAAGAAAAATCCGATTGTATGGATCTTTCATGAAATTCATCGAAAATAACCAGCCCCACTCTAGAAAGGGTACGATCGTCGAACAATTTTCTCATAAGCACGCCATCGGTCAGATAAATGATCTTAGTCTTATGGGAAACCTTACTGTCAAAGCGCACTTGATATCCAATTTCGTCGCCGACCTTGACTCCAAGTAGAGCTGCCAATCTCTTTGCCAAGAGACGTGCGGCCACTCTTCTTGGCTGTACAACAAGAATTTGCCCTTCGACCATTCCATTGCTTGAAAGAAGGGCGGGCAAAGCAAGAGACTTACCGGATCCTGTCGGCGATTGGATCGCCAAGTGATCGAAGTTAGCCCATTCTCGGCGAATCAGTTCAAATTGTTGAGCAACTGGCAGCTCATTCAATTTTTTCATCCACCAAGGATTTTCATGATCAAAAAAATTTTCAATCAAATAAAAGGGGGAGCCTTCACTCCCCCTTGTTGGTTAAGAAATTCGTACTTCAATCGGTTTTGCTTTTTTTTGCTTTGGTATGGTAACGGAAAGAACACCATCGGTAAATTTGGCTGAGGTTCGTTTGGTTTCAGCATCCTCGGGAATCTGAACGCTCCCGCTCCAAGGTCCTGAATCTTGGTACATGCCTCCTTGGTTAGGTGTGTTGTTCTCAANGCGAAAAACGAGTGTTTGCCCCTCTATCTGCAAGGATAAATCCTTCTTNNTGAATCCNGGCAATAAGAATTTCAAAAGATAGTGGTCTTCGTGCTCCCGAAGCGACGGTTCTCCCAAACGCAGGAGGTTTGCCTGCGGTANACTCNCACTTGACCAACGCANCGAGCNGNAGTCTCGGTTGATGCCATCGAGGATGGAATTTACAGTTAGTGCAAAAGGATAATCTTTAATTACTTTCATTATATATGCTCCTTGTATGTGGTTTGTATTGATAGNCTTACAAANAAATTGCACGATTCGNGCCATCTCATAAAACCCTTGNTTCAAGNGNNAAGCACNCCNNAAAGCGCCTTTATGGCACTNGCAAANTTTAAACCCGCNANCCACGCGAGNCATAGTGTCACTTTTTCTAAAANAGAGCTTTGTATTCCTCNAGGAGTCGAATGGCCACCCGATCGCCTTTTTGNGCGGCAATAGAGAGCCATTGCCTAGCGGAAGTAGTATCTCGAGCTGTTCCTTTCCCTGTGAGTTTCATTAAGCCTACGAACCGAGCTGCCTCCGCATTGCCTCCTTGAGCAAGCGGGAGAAAAAGACCATAGGCAGTGTCATAATCCTTGGTCTTGCCCACACCGGTATAATATTGCCTCGCCCTTTCTAAGGTTGAACGATCATCGGTGGGATAAGGTTTGGGTGTGATTTCCTTGGAAATCCTCGGTTGGGAAGAAGATGGATCACTTCGACCTTCCCGTTTTTTCAGGTATAGATTAGCCAATTGATGGTCTTGGCTTGCTGCCTTACGTAGAAGAGCAAGGCCTTCGGAAGTGTTTTTTGTTATTCCGCCTGATCCCTCCAAAAGCAAAAGACCCAAGGTATACTGAGCCTCAGAAAAGTTCTGGCGTTCAGCAATACGCAACCACTGGGACGCCTTTAGCGAATCCTTGGAAACTCCATCTCCATTGTAATAGGCCATGCCAAGGTTGAATCGAGCTGTTAATGATTTTGAATGAACCGCTTTCGACAAAAGTGTAATCCCTTTCTTGTGATCTTTGTCCAGCAGTCCGGGAAGCCCTTTCAAATAAAGGGCACCAATGGTAGCTTGGGCTTGCGGATAGCCTGCATCCGCCGCTTTNNTAAATAGATCCAACGCTCTCGGCACATTTGTNGGNATAACCTGAAAGTCAATCTCTCCCATNCAGTACATNGAAACCGGNTCACCGTCNGAAGCCCTNCNNTGAAGCAAAAGNGCGGCATCTTGNTACAAATGGGTNGCNGTNTCNAAATCTCCTTCCANCATNGCCANATTTGCNANGTTNTAGNTTCCGAAAGGNTGTCCTTTNCNNGCAGATGCCTGAGACCATTGTTTNGANAGATCCAANTTCACNACACANCCNGCNTCNCCNGANCNCAGNTAAATGCCGAGCAAACCCTGATAATACGGAGAGCCTTGTTTTGCNCGGTCAACTACCTCTTNATAGGANACNGANGNNGACCACCANTCNTCTCCANGACAATNCNTNTTGNATGAAAAGNNGNGANTNANGAAANCNGCGAANAGAANGCANGNGGCTCTNTNCATAANNANATGGNAATAGGGCNAAAGNGCATTTGTTCCAAGCTTGAAAATATTATTCNTTTCNTAGATNATGNTNGNTGTGANTNTTTANCCCTTNNNTTTAANTNTCATTTTNNCTNAAGCTNTTCNTNNTNGNNTNNGNTTTTGTNCANCCNNTNCTTTGGGCGAACNANCAANNNACNCTNTCNAGNCAAAGGNTATCNAAAATCATTGAGNNNGANNATCGATTCTTCGNCTTNTCNAANGGNGNNANNAAACCCAGCGACCAAGAACTNACCAGAAAAGCTCAGGAAATCGTNGNNTCTTACGAATCNTACCTANGNGANAATNCANANGANACNNATGCANTNATNTTGTTNGGNAAGTTTTTGGATAAAGTTGGNCANCANGNTCATGCCGTNAACTATTNTTTGGAAGCNGANACNNTNAANCCNAGNNTNGCNGTAGTNAANCAGCANATCGGAAATTACCTNATTGAGGANGGTAGNCCCGTAGATGCNTTNCCCTTCNTTNTNCTGACCNTGGAAATCGANCCNNAACANCNNGCCTATCACTTTCANTTNGCTAATTACCTCTTTNTNTTCGAGGACGAANTNGTTCAAGCGGAAATCATGGANNANGAAGCCCTAAAATCATTCATGCNCGATTGCTTTGGNANGGCGTCTTCNCTNAGCCCCNGAAATTTTGANTATCATCTTCGCTTTGCTCAAAGTTTCTTTGACTANCCCAAGGCAAGCAGAAACNAAGCTCTNCAGGTTTGGGATAACCTGATTTCGAANTTCCCGCTTCGGTCAAAATCAGAAAAAGATTATTTNAAGCTCTGCAAAGGAAGAATTCTTCTTGAACTCGATCGGNATAAAGAAGCGGTTGCCTTAATNGAGTCCGTCTCNACCACCGCATTGACCAATACNAANCTTTCNCTTCTTGAGCAGGNNAAACNTTCGAAAAAANCCCCGCCNCNAGAAATNCNNNAANANCAGCAGGAAANCAAACCTGGTGCTCATNTCCANATNCTGCCNGACCCTCATCTTGATCGGCTNAATGAAGTAACCTCGAGNTTGAAGGAAGAGAGACTNCTCGGNCAGTTGANAATTGANGCACTNCGNGCCCACNTAGATGGATCTGGNAAGATACAAGTTGANTTTTCCAGCAGATCCATTCTGGTGGACTAATNNTTCCTNAGANCTGATCAAGGGNGCGACTTGAGNNTGGCANGCNATTGATAGCNGATTTTTNATCNCTTGGCNTTNATGAAAGTAAAGTNATTCTATTCATTCTTTTGNTGGNCAGCGTNAGTATTNACGAATNGGNNCATGCTTTCGCNNNTNATAAAATTGGTGATCCGCTNCCAAGAAAAGAANGGNNCNNNANCCTGGANCCNAGANCCNACATTGATCNCATANGAACCTTACTTTNGNNTTTCATCATGATNTTNTTGANTNCAGGTTTTGCTATCTTGGGGTGAGGAAAACCAGTTCGAATTTCCCTACCCANTCCAAGTACAAGAAAAAGANATGATCTTCTGATTNNTCTAGCAGGTCCGNTATCGAACTTTTCTTTGGCATTANTAACGNTTCTNCTGTTTGCCACTTTGGCTCNATTTGTCTTTCTATCCGAAANCCTGCTCAACTTAATGCTCCAAATGATTACGGTTAATACGATNCTNTTTTTGTTTAANTTACTACCGATTCNTNCTCTGGACGGTTCCCATGTACTTAAAAATCTTTNCAACATGAANGAAGANNCCTTCCTNAANNTCTCGAANTATGGAATTTTACTTATTCTANTNNTTGTAAANCTTTCTTCGTNTCAAAGATTGATNTCATGGGCAATCGAATCTTTGACCTATTTTTTCCTTCACATTTTCTCGCAATTAATCACTTAAGTCATCATTATTTAAAACAATGCGAAGAATAGGAGAATTTGATCAGGAAAAAAGTGCCCTCAAGTTTTGGAGTTTCTTAAAAGGGCAGGGGATCGACTCCACTTTGGAGAAAGATGATGATGACCAGAAATGGTCCATTTGGGTGGCGGAGGAAGACAAGATTGACCGATCGATTGAAGAACTANGGGCATTCTTAGCAGACCCCGAAGCAAAAAAATTCATTTCCATCGCAAGTANTNCGGTTGCNAAAACGAAAGATACTGAAAACGAGCAAAAGCATCCCACTAAGCGTAAAAGTCAGGGATTCAAAGAATACAATTTAAGAGAAAGATGGGGTTCGCGTGACCGATCTCCAGGAGTGCTAACCTTGTCTCTTATCATAACTTGTGTCGCTGTCTTTTTATTATCAGGCTTAGGCAAAAATACGGAATTGGTCGGGAAATTTTTTATTTCAGAAAAATTAGANGGTCAATTAAGCGAATTNANCTCCGGGCAAATCTGGCGAATTTTNACCCCNATTTTCCTTCACTTTAACTTCCTACACATTGCCTTTAATATGCTCTGGTTGCATGATCTTGGCAGCCAAATCGAAAAGAAAAAGGGCTCTAAGCACTTCATTAGTTTTGTTCTGATTTTAGCTGCTGTTTCGAACCTTGCTCAATTCTTAGTTGCCGGACCCGCCTTTGGTGGAATGTCTGGTGTCGTCTATGGATTGTTTGGCTATGTGTGGGTAAAGTGCAAATATGACCCNGGCGACGGCTTCTTCATCGACTCCTTTGTNGCCATAATCATGTTTGGCTTTTTCATCGCTTGCTTCATAGGAGTATTCGGAGGTGTTGCCAATTGGGCTCATGCGGGTGGATTGATCGTTGGGCTGGCGTGGGGGTATGGATCCGCCCTTAGGTGGAACCTTGGCAAGAGCTAACGCCTCTCTAGGCTTTGATTAATTCGTAAATCGCCAGCCCCGAGCGGAGATTGGGCATAAATGTGCAATGTTTGACCCAATCGCCTTGGTGGAAGATTTTACGGCCAATTTCGAATGGATGTCCATGTCCCTGCGACTCAGCACAAAATTGCTCGAACTCTTCTATGGAAAAATGGTTTCTCAACCCACTCTGCTCCCACCTGTGTGGATAAACTTCGTTTTGCACTCTTTTTCCTCTTCGCAGAAAATTCAAGCGNTTTCTCCAATATGCATGGTTCACAAAGCTGACCGCTACTCTTTTTCCAACCCTTAATGCCTCCAAGATNACTGCTCCAGGCTCGGGTAATTCCTCAACCATTCTGGAAAAAATAACCCAATCAAAGGAATCGTCAGGAAGGTTTGCCAAAGCATGACGAATATCTTGCTGATAAACGGAAACCCCTCGAGCGATGCAAGAAATTGCCTTGGAACGGTCAAAGTCTACTCCCAAGCCCTGCACTTGTTTAGAATCCCTCAAGTATTCTAATANGATTCCTCTTCCACATCCAAGGTCCAGAACACGCTGACCCTTAGACACCCATTCATCAATTACCTTGAAATCGGCCTCTTTCTTAACGTCATACCTGCTACTGACTTGCCTAAACCGTCCCAGGTTCTGCTCTCGTTCTTCTTTTTTGTCCATTCCGGAAAAAAAGACGCGAACCGCACGAAGAAAATCCTCCGAACCGATAAGAAAAGAATCGTGCCCATGCGTATGATCAATTTCCAGATACGAAGCTTCCTTGCCCAAGCGGTGCAAGGATTCCGTAACCAATTGATTTTGTGCAGGCGTGTAGAGCCAGTCACTCGAAAACGCAATCACTAGGACTTTGGATAATACTCCCTTGAGGGAATCATCGAGTCCCCGTTTCCCAACCAAGTCGAAGCGATCCAACGCACGCGTTAGCTTCAGATAGGTGTTGGCATCGAAGCGATCAATGAACTTTTGGGCTTGGTAACCTAAATAACTATTAACGACTTTGGTAAGATCTTCGTTTTGTTTACAATCCGGTTTCTGGCGGAATTTCTTTTCCATGCCCAAGTCGGAAAGGTAAGTGATGTGAGCCATCATTCTAGCGACTCCCAAACCGTGGGTGGGCCCATTCTCGGTGTCATACCCCCCCTGGTTCCAGGCCTCATCACCTCGGATTGCTTGTCGACCGACTTCGTTAAAGGCTATGGTTTGAGCACTATGCCGCGGGGTTGCGGCAATTACTAATCCCCGCTCTACGAAACTGGGGTAATCAACAATCCATTGAAGAGTTTGCATACCCCCCATGCTCCCTCCTACGACCGCAAACAATTTTTGAACACCCAAGTGTTCTAAAAGTTTCTTTTGGGCATGAACCATATCGTGAATAGTGAATTCCGGAAAATCCATTCCATACCGTTCTTCCTCTTGGTCAGGCTTTAGGCTAGCTGGTCCCGTTGAACCTTGGCACGCACCCAAGCAGTTGGAGCAAACAACATAAAACTTATTGGTATCAATCGCTTTTCCTGGCCCAATCACATGATTCCACCAACCGGGCTTCTGCTCCAAGTCTCCAGTCCTTGGATCTTTACGAATTCCTGCAGCACGGTGATCTCCGGTCAATGCATGGCAGACAAGCAAGGCATTTGACCCATCCTCATTGAGGGTTCCGTACGCCTCATAGGCTAGTGTAAAGCCGTCAAGTTGACCATTCTCCAATTCAAAAAGGTCTTTGTGAATATAGCTTAAAGATTCTACGAGTCCAACATGTTGGGACTCATCCAAGTACTGGTTTGGTTGCTTATCGGACATACTGCATTCGGAAATCCTTTAGGATTCCAACGCCATTCATTCTAAGAGGAAAGTTCCTCAAGCAAAGCTTCGTCCATGTCATAATTTCCATGAACAGCCTTAACGTCTTCCAAATCTTCCAAGGTCTCGATTAACTTGAATATTTTTCGTGCGGTATCCTCATCGCTTATCGGAACCAAATTATTGGGCAAGTACGCAAGCTCCGAAGAATCCGTCTCAATTCCGGCTTTCTCAAAGGCTTCAGCCAATCGATCATACTGACTTGTTTCACAAATGATCTCGTAATGCTCTTTTTCAGTGACAATGTCCTCCGCATCATTCTCAAGAGCCAATTCCGTCAATGAATCCTCATCGATTTTTTCACGNCTCAACAGAATTTGTCCTTTTCTCTTAAAGTTGAAAGCCAACGCTCCCGCTCCCGCTAAATTTCCNCCCCCTTTCGAAAAAGTACTGCGCACTTCGGAAGCNGATCGGTTTTTATTATCCGTGGTAACCTCNACAATTAATCCGACTCCGCCAGGACCATAGCCTTCGTACAAAAGTTCCTCAATCGTGATACCGGCCAATTCCCCCGTTCCTTTTTTGATCGCACGATCAATATTATCCGCAGGCATATTTGCCTGTTTAGCCTTTGTAATCAGTGTTCGAAGTCTTGGGTTGAACTCTGGATCCTTGCCCCCGTCACGTGCTGCTAAAGTAAGTTCCTTGCTTATTACGCTAAATATTTTCCCACGCTTCGCATCAACCGCCGCCTTGTGCCGCTTGGTCGTTGCCCATTTGCTATGTCCTGACATATGTAAATAAGGAAGAAAGGAACTAATACCTTGTCAAGAATCCTTATCGATTAAGTTTTTTAAAAATTCGTGAGCTTGGTCTAGGCGATCTTTTTTGTCTAACGCTTGCCTCCTTTTGGCAGCGTTCATTTCAGATAGCCTCTTGTCTGAATAATTGGATGCTCGCTCCTTGTATTTCTTTTCCAATTCCTTCGGGTTAATTGCACCTTTCATCCTGAGCCCCAATAAATTGCGACTCTTTCTTTCTTCATCGCTCAACTCAATACGATCAGTCCGGGGTTTAGAATCGTCATCTTCGCCTTCAANATCNANAACTCCCTTGGAAACGATTTCTCCCTTNACCGGCTCTTTTTTCGTAATGAGAGTTTGGAAGATCGTCATAAGGTTCTGCACGGTCCAATAAAGCACTAAAGCCGAGGAGAAAAAGTATAGGAAAACGAGAAACATAAAGGGCATAAAACGCATCATTTTTGCATTTATTCTTTGTGCTTCGCTCATTTCTGGCCCCATCTGCATGGGGTTTAGTTTCATTTGGAACCATTGAGTCGCAACCATTACAATGGGAAGAAGGTTAAGCGAAAACCCGTAAAGCATGGAAATATTGTCCTGCTCCGAAAGGTCCTCGGCCCACAAGAAGGACTGGCCATATAATTCGGCCGCAGAACGCAACATCCAAAACATCCCCAAAAAGATGGGTATTTGGACTAAAATCGGCCAACATCCAGCAAATGGGTTTACCTTGTTTTCCTTGTAAAACTTCATCATTTCCTGATTCAGCTTCTGTGAATTTCCCTTATGCTTCTCACGTAGTTTTGCCATGGGACCCTGCAAGGACTGCATTTTCTTTTGCGAGCGGGTGGCTTGTGCGGTCAAGGGCCAAAGAATTAACTTCACAATGATAGTCAGCACTATGATTCCAAGACCATAGCTTCCTAACATTCCGCTTAAAAAGTTCAAAGCCCAACTCAATGGTTCGGATATCCACCAAAAGATTCCGAATTGCATGACTTTCTTTTGATCCGCACCTAAGCTTTTCAGCCCCATGTAGTCCTTGGGGCCGGCATACACTTCAAAATCATATTCCTTGGAGGCTCCAGGTTGCAATAAACCTACAGGAAAGGACATGGCTCCCTTGACGCCTACAGGGTCTTCTTCACCTTGNAGCCGAATCGATTGACCAGANACCCGAACATCAGACATATCGGTTTTCGGGCGAATTAAATTGACGAAGAATTGGTTGTTTACGCAAGCCCATCTCGCTTGGGACAAATACCTGGTTTCCATTCGACCGCTTGGACCCATTTCATTCGCCTGGATGAATTCATCCTTCTCACCATCAATTCTTCCGCTGCAAGTCGCACAGGAACAACCTTCGGGGATCGCAGGACCTGAATTGTAGTATCCAACATTCAAATAAGTCGATGCATAATCGAAAGGATTATACATCCTCTCAATTTTGATTGCCGACCCAAGATTCAAACGTAACCGCTCTAAACCAAGAGGTTGCGAACCGATATTAGTGATTACGATCGAATGATTGAACTGATACCCATTATCTGGGTTTCGGGTGTAGGTTCTTTGAATACGAAGGTTTTTTCCGGATTCCCAACTGTAAATGACTTTGTCAGGACTTTTTTCAATAAGTTCAAATGCGATTGGTTTTCCCATCGCTCCTTTAACCAAATTTCCATTATCGTCCTCAAAAGCCAGTGCAAGAAAAGGCTCATCCGAATGCTCCATGGAAAACTGCCTGCTTAATCGTTCGAATTCATTAAGATCAATTTTTCTAAGACCTCCGGAATAGTTGGTGAATTGCAATGTGGAATATTCATTGGCCATGCCTTCGAATAACTCTTCCTCTGGCGCGTCTTGGATAACTTCAAATGCATCCTCCTGTGCTTCACCCTCATTGAAACTCGTTGCCTCACCGGTAAAAGATTTTTTTTCTTCGGTTGGCTGGAAAGCCTGATTTGAGGGAAGGGACTGGTTTTGATCCCAAGCAGTGTCAACCGTTGACTGCTCCCGAGCAACTTCACCTTGTTGCCATAACAAATAAAAGGCAGCCAAAAGAAATACTATTCCGATCAAGTAATTTTTCATCTTTTTATAAAAGTCTTACCAATAAGTTTTAAAAACCTTTTCTGAAGTTCGCCAAAAGGTAAAGATAAGGAGTCGGTTCGCGGTAGAACGACAATATGAGAGCCTGGTTTTAGGAGGTATTGGCTTTGCCTAAACAGTTCCCTAATCCTCCTTTTGGCAAGGTTTCTTTGAACCGCTCCACCAAGTCTTTTGGTGGCAATAATGCCCACCTTAGAATGATCAATTGACTCGTCTACATAACCTTGCACCCACAGGGCATTGTCACGAAAACGCATACCTCTTTCCTTAACTTCTTTGAATTCGAAGGATTTTCTCAACCGCATCTGTTGAGACAAGCGATTAGAGACAACCGTCAAAAAAGAAATTCCCGAGATTTACCGAAATCTTCGAGCAACCGAGGCGGTCAATTTGGCTCGCCCTTTTCGTCGACGGTTTTGAAGCACTTTTCGACCGGCACTGGTTTGATTGCGTTTACGAAAGCCAAACTTGCGAGCTCTGCGTAGTTTGGAGGGGTTATACGTTGGTTTCATAGGAAAAACCGAAGAAAGTATAGAACATCCGCGTAAAGTCAAACATTCAGCGGTTGTAATTTCAAATCGTTTGGTCTTGCGAAAAAACAAAAAGCTATCATAGTTGAAACTTTGTTGTCCCGTTCGTCTAGCCAGGTCCAGGACACCGGGTTTTCATCCCGGCAACAGGGGTTCGAATCCCCTACGGGACGCCATTTTTTTCTCCAAGTTTGCGTTCGGATTTTTTTATCTTAGAACTTAATCCATGTCCGACACTGCCTCCCACATTCTAATAAGAGGTGCAAAACAGAATAATTTAAAGTCTTTGGATTTGGACTTGTCGCCTGGGGAAATTACGGTTTTCACCGGTTTAAGCGGTTCTGGAAAAACCACNTTACTCTTTGATGTCATTCATGCGGAAGGTCAGAGAAAATACATCGAGACTTTCAGTCCCTATGTCAGGCAATTNCTNGATGCTATGCCAAGACCCAAAGTCGATGCAATTTCCAATGTNCGNCCCTCCATATCNGTGGAGCAAAAGAACACGATACGAAATTCGCGCTCAACCGTTGGGACNATGACGGAGTTATGCGATTATTTNAAAGTTTGGTTCCCTCAAATTGCTGAACTCACTGATCCGTCCTCGGGAGAAACTATCTCTTTTGAGACAACAACCTCTCAGACAAANAAGTTGCTTCAACAAAGACCTAAAGAGATGATTTACATTGGCTTTCTCTTCAGGAAACCATCATCCCTAGTTGCAGAATCCTTCCTGAGCTATCTCATTAAAACAGGATACGCCCGAATTTTGACCGACGAAGGTTATCNNAGAATTGAGGACTGCAAGAAGTCNANAAGCCTTGGAAACGAAGTTTTTGTCGTTGTGGATCGATTAGTCGCGAAACCATCAAATCGGNCTCGCATGAACGAAGCAATCGGTNNCGCCNTNAATGCCGGATATGGCAATGGGCAAGCTCGTGATTCCGAAGGTCAACTCATTGGTCATTTACACGAAGGNTTAAGATCTCCACGGGATGGTAGGATTTTCGANCGCCCATCCGCATCCATGTTTTCATTCAATTCGTCCATTGGGGCTTGTTCNAAATGTAAGGGNTTTGGGCGAGTNATTGAAATCAATCCGGATTTGGTCATTCCCGATCCCAATCTTTCCATCAAGGAAGGTGCAATNCGNCCATTTAGCGGAAATGTTTATGGTCACTGCATGGAAGACCTGTTGGGAAACTCAGAGGTCNTTGGAATCAGGGAGNATGCCCCATGGTCTTCCTTAACCAAAGAGGAAAGAGATTTCGTTTGGGAAGGTGATCCGAACTACAAAGAAGGGAACGGCAAATGGTACGGCATTAATAAGTTTTTCAGATGGTTGGAAAAGAAAACATATAAAATGCATGTGAGGGTATTTTTATCGAAATACCGAGGTTATTTCACTTGCCCTACCTGTTCTGGGGATCGCTTGAAGCCCGAATCACTCCTTTGGACCTGGCAGGGGCTTACCCTTCCTCAGTTGTACCGTATGCCGGTTGACGAACTTTACGGTCTGATTGAAAAAATTCCGCTTTCCGGCAAACCAAAATCCGATGTCTCCCTACTTGGGATCAGAACTCGCCTACAATACCTGCAAATGGTCGGGTTAGGGTATTTGGCCCTTGACCGATCTTCCAATACTCTAAGCGGAGGAGAAACGCAGAGGGTCAACCTTACCGCCTGTTTGGGAGCCTCCCTCACGGATACGCTCTTTGCTCTCGACGAACCAACCATTGGCTTACACGACCAAGACATAGGAAAACTAATTAAAATCCTTAGAAGCCTTGCCGATGCGGGCAATTATGTTTGCGTGGTCGAACACGATGAGCAAGTCATTCGTGCAGCCGATAAGATTGTAGAACTTGGCCCGACCGCCGGTGCAAAGGGTGGAGAAATTACTTTTCGCGGGACCGTTCCTCAAATGCTTAAATCGAAACATTCCCTGACGGGAAAATGGTTGACGAAGAATCCTCAAAGACACTCGGAAAGTTCAACTGAGACAAAAGGGAAGAAGAGTTTGAAATACTTGCGTATCCAAAAAGCATCCCGACACAACCTAAGAAACTTCAGCCAGAAAATTCCTCTCAATCAATTCGTGTGTATTGCCGGTATATCCGGTTCAGGGAAATCAACTTTGCTCAATGAGATCATCCATCAAGCGTACGGTAAGAAGGACGGGGTTTCTTCAGTTCTTTCGGATCAAACTTTCTCGGATGTTGCCCTCATTGACCAGACATCAGTGGCCCGAACCCCGCGATCCAACCCGGTTATGTATGCAGACGCCTGGGGGCCCATTAGAGAGGCGTTCGGAAGAACGGACGAAGCGAAACGCCTTGGCTTTCATGCGGGTGACTTTTCTTTTAATGCAGGTAACGGCAGATGCGAAACCTGTAAGGGCTTGGGCTACGAACAAGTGGAAATGCAGTTTCTTTCTGACATTCAAATCCCGTGTGAGCAATGTGAAGGCAAAAGGTTCAAGGACGAACTCCTGCAAGTAAAGTTGGATGGATTATCCGTTCACGATATTTTAAATCTTACCATCGAAGAATCATTGCCCCGATTTTCCCAGCTTCCCAAAACCTTTCGTAAACTTTCGATGTTATGCAAAGTCGGTCTAGGGTATTTGAATTTGGGGCAGCCCCTTAATACACTCTCGGGCGGGGAATCACAGAGGCTCAAATTAGTCAAATACATGAGTTCTTTTGTCAAAGGCACCGATCCCTGCCTATTGCTTATTGACGAACCAACGACGGGCTTGCATTTCGAGGATATAGACAGGCTCCTGAATTGTCTTTTTGAAATTCGGGATGCAGGTCATTCCCTGATTGTTATCGAACACAATCCTCAGGTACTAAAAAACGCCGATTGGATTCTTGAATTAGGTCCTGGAGCCGGAAAGTTAGGTGGCAAGCAAGTGGCGGCAGGGTCACCGAAATCGTTTTCCAAGCTCAAAACAGCCACCGCCCTTTCCTTAGCGGATTCGGATAGGAATCTATTACCCGGACAAAGAGAAAAGCGAAACAAGCGCATTCCAAAGGAAAGATCAATTCGGGTGGAAGGTGCGAGAGAAAACAACCTCAAGAATGTCAGTCTTACATTGCCCGCAAACCAGTTCGTTGTGGTAACCGGGCCCTCAGGTTCCGGAAAATCATCGTTAGCCTTTGATGTGATCTTTGCCGAAGGACAGAGGCGGTTTATGGACTCTATGTCATCCTATGCCAGACAATTCGTTCAGCAACTGGGCAAACCTTTGGTTGATGAGGTTCACGGCATATCACCAACGGTAGCCATTGAGCAACGGGTTACTAGGGGGACCAAAAAATCTACGGTCGGTTCCATCACAGAAGTAGCTCAGCACCTTCGACTTCTTTTCGCAAGAGCTGGCATTCAATTAAGTGTTCTTAGTAAAAAACCATTGGTCGCATCCACTCCCGCTCAGGTTATCAAAAAGGTCCGCGAGGCGTTGGCCAAGAGCTCTTTGAGTAAAAAATCTCCCATCGTACTCCTTGCTCCCTTGATCTCGAATCGCAAAGGGCACCATAAGCCTTTGATCAACTGGGCTCGAGAACAGGGATTTTCTGAAGTACGGTGTGATCAAGAATTTCGTTCAACAGAAAATTTTAATGGTTTGGACAGATACAGCCCGCATGATATCGAGGCCGTAGTTGCCCGCTGGGAGTCAATTCCTAAAAACCTAACTGCTTTTGTGCAAAGAGCATTAGAGGTCGGTAAGGGAAGGTGTGGGCTTTTTGTCGCCGCCGAAAAACAAGTCGTTTGGTTGTCCACTAGGCTCATTGATCCGGAAACTGGAGAGGCATACCCGGAGCTGGAACCTTCCCTCTTGTCTTGGAATTCACCTAAAGGCTGGTGCTCCTACTGCCATGGGTACGGTCGGATTTTCGAATGGATGAAAGAGCATTTACCCGCTAGTGGAAAATGGTGGGAGGTTGAAGATGGTGAGACTTGCACTGAATGCAAGGGTGAGCGTCTCGCACCCGTTGGAAGGAATGTGGTCTTGTACAACAAAAAGGGCCAATCTCGTTCTCTTCCCCAACTGCTCAAACTCACACCTAAGGATGCCATCTCATTTCTTGCAAACATCAAGACATCATCAAAAATGCAACCAATCATCGATGCGATAATCCCTGAAGTGATTGATCGGCTTTCTTTTATGGAAAAGGTGGGATTGGGTTACCTCGGCCTAGACAGGGAAACCTCCTCGCTTTCCGGTGGAGAATCTCAACGCATAAGATTAGCGGGCCAACTCGGCTCCAATTTGTCGGGAGTTCTTTATGTTCTTGATGAGCCTTCAATAGGTTTGCACCCCATGGATAATTCCAGGCTGATTGACTCCCTACGCGAACTGCAATCGAGAGGAAACTCTCTTCTCGTAGTCGAGCATGATCAGGAAACCATCCTGCAGGCGGATTACCTCATCGATGTCGGCCCATTGGCGGGAAGGCAAGGTGGCGAAATCGTAGCCCATGGCACACCCGAAAAAGTTTGCCAAAATGCCCGCTCCCAAACCGGACTATATATGCGAGAAGGCATACCACATCCTTTGCGTAAAAGCCGCCGAATTCTTTCTACCGGCAAAAAAAAATCAGATATCCGGACTTGGCTGGAATTATCGGATGTTCATTACAGAAACCTCAATGGAGTTTCCGTGCTTATCCCAACCGAATGTTTGGTGGTGGTCTGCGGAGTGTCAGGTTCGGGAAAATCGAGCCTGATACGCGGGATACTTAAGAAAGGAGTTGGTGAGGCAACGGAGAAAAAGGCAAAGGTTGTTCGACAAAAAAACTACAAACTTACAAATGGAAATTGCTTTAACAAAGTAATCGAAGTGACCCAAAGTCCCATTGGTAAAACTTCCCGCTCAACTCCAGCGACATATCTCGGCGTGTGGGACCACATTAGAAAACTGATGGCCAATCTACCTGAAGCCAAAGCCAAAGGACTAACGGCCAGTGATTTTTCCTTTAATGTAAAAGGTGGAAGATGTGAGGCATGTAAGGGAGTTGGCAAAAATAAAGTGGAAATGAATTTCCTGCCTGACTCTTATGTGGTCTGCCAAGAATGTAAGGGCTTGAGGTACAGACGTGAAATCCTGGAACTCAAATGGAACGGTAAAAGTATAGCGGACATTCTTGATCTCAATTTTGCCGAGGCCGAGAGCTTCTTTCACTTCGATCATTTTTTGAAAAGTACCTTTGGCATCATGATCGAAACCGGATTGGATTACCTCAAGCTCGGTCAAGTTTCTCCAACCCTTTCCGGTGGCGAAGCTCAAAGACTTAAGCTTGGTGCGGAACTTGCCTCTGGAATCGACAAAAGAAAATACACCCATAGGCCTCAAGCAAAGCCTAATCTCTATATTCTAGAGGAACCCACCATTGGTTTGCACACGAAGGACTGCATGAATCTTATTTTGCTCTTGCATCGTTTAATTGATGAAGGAAACACGGTTATTCTGATTGAGCATGACATTGATCTTATTGCGGAAGCGGATTACTTAATTGAGTTGGGNCCGGTTGGGGGAAATGAAGGCGGTCGTTTGCTACACCAAGGAACAGTTAAGCAAATGCTTACCAACAAAAAAAGTAAGACCGCTCCNTTCCTGCNAAAGCTAGNGCAACTAGGGTAAGATCTTNAGAAATATTTTTTTGCCNGCTTTTACAACAATGCCATCTTTGGTAATANCATCCANTTTGTAGTCACAATCCTCCANTTTTTCGCCGTTTACTTTTATTGCTCCCTGTTTGAATAANCGTCTTATTTCACCTTTCGAACCGAAAGAATTAGATAGACTAAGTGCGTCCAANANNGATGGAGAATCAATATCAATATCTGCTACAATGATTTGATCCATTTCTTGTGGNGTTTGTCCTTGTGAGAATACNNTCGCAAATGATTGATATTCTTTTTCGGCACAGTCNGCGCCATAAAAAAGAGCGGTTAGTTTTTTGGCCAATTCCTTTTTGGTCGCCATCGGNTGGGCTTGTTTCATCTGCTTCAAACCTTCTTCGCTTTCAAGTAAGAGCAAGCGATAGTACTCCCACATTGCTTCATCGGAAATAGACATTGTTTTACCAAAAATATCCTTTGGGCTGTCGTTAAAGGCAATGTAGTTGTCATAGCTTTTGGACATTTTGCGAGCACCATCCAGACCAACGAGCAAGGGTAGGGTCAGAACAGCCTGCGGGTCCTCTCCCTTTTCCTTCTGCAAGTTTCGGCCAACGAGCATGTTAAACAATTGATCGCTCCCNCCCAATTCGATGTCTGAATTCAACATAATCGAGTCATAACCCTGAATCAGCGGATACATGAACTCNACCATCGAGATGGGTTGATTCTCCTTAAANCTTTTGTCGAAGTCATCCCTTTCAAGCATNCGGGCAACGGTCATTTTCCTCGTTAAAGTAAGGGCGTCCGCGAAATTCATCTCAGAGAACCATTCGCTGTTTCGCCTGACGATTGTTTGCTCGGGATTCAAAATCTTGAACGCTTGATCCAAATAGGTCTTGGCATTTTCATCGACCTCTNCTTCGGTCAATTCAGGCCTCAGTTCAGAACGACCGCTTGGATCTCCAATTCTTGCAGTGTAATCCCCAATCAAAAGAATTGCTTCATGCCCGGCGTCTTGGAATTGCTTGAGTTTATTGAACACGACCAAATGACCAAAAGTCAGGTCTGGCCTCGTAGGATCCACGCCAAACTTCACCTTCAAGGTTTTTCCTTTGGAAAGTTTTTCCGTCAGTTCTTCTTCGCCGATGACAATTTCGGCATTGGATAATAACTCTTTTACACTCATTGATTTTGAGGACTCATCTTAAGAGGATATGCACTTTCTACGAGCGAAGAATTTTCATTCTTTTGTTTATTTTAACATTTCCGCTTGCTTTCGATGTTCAGTGCATTAGCAAAGTTTACTTTGCCAACCCCAAAACAAACCATAACCATGACTCTGCAAAACGGCGTTGANGCGCCTGATTTCACCCTCAAAACAAAAACGCCTGATGGACTCGAAGATGTCTGTCTAAGTGAACACAAGGGGCAACAAAATGTTGTTTTACTCTTTTTCCCATTCGCCTTCACCGGTGTTTGCACGGAAGAAGCTTGTTCCGTAAGAGACGACTTGTCGGCGTACGATGATTTGGACGCAAAAGTCTACGGCATAAGCGTAGATAGTCCATTCGCTCAAGAAGCCATGTCTCTTAAGGAAAGTTTAAACTTTCCTCTTTTGAGCGATTTCAANAAGAAAGTTTCNTCTGAATATGGTGTTCTTTATGACAATTTCATTGGTTTTGAGGGAGTATCCAANAGGTCTGCCTTCGTTATTTCCAAGNATGGAAAAATTGCTTATTCNTGGTCTTCGGACGACCCCAAGCAATTACCGGATTTTTCGCTTATCAAGCAAGCTCTTGTATAAGCGGTTTCCCGTTGGCTAGCCGTCCTTGCCATGTGTTGTTTATGTTTATCGATTTGAACACAGCCGGTCATCCACATGCAAGCTGACTATTGTTGCCCTAACGGTCCAATTTTTCGCGTTGTTCTGCGTCAGACGGTGAAATTTCCATCCTGATTTTACGAGTCCAGTCTTATAAATTTGCCCTGTGAACAAAGAATCAAACTTTCAAGTTCACATCGGTCAAAATAAGGATTTCCTTCGGGTGTTACAAAAGGCATCTTACCTAAATTGTGGGCCTCTACGAAAATTCTTTGANGATCGACTGCAGGAGGGGCAACTTAATTTTGTTATAGATTTTCAAGACTGCTCTAGCGTTGACAGTACCTTCTTGGGAATTCTTGTGGGCGTAGCTGTAAAGCTCAAAAGATCGGTTGAACCCGGTGCCCTGACGCTTGTTAATCTAAGAGACCGTAACCTGGAAACAGTTAAGAATCTTGGTATTCATAAAATATGTGAAATTAGTTCACTGAAGGTATCCGATTCCGATCAATTAGAAAATTTACTCTCCCAAGAAAACAGTGACGAAGCTTGTTCGCAAACAATCTATGATGCACACAAAACCTTAATGCACTTAAACCAAAAAAACCTAAAAATGTTTTCNGACGTCGTTAACTATCTGGAACATGACCAAGACGAGTCTGCGAGCCACCGTTAGATTATAATCNATGTCTATCATTTTTTTTGTATTAGGTTTTGGTGCCGGAATCTTTCTTCTAATTCTTTTTTCAAAAAAAGAGAAAAAGAAATTTAATGCNTTAAAAGATGAAAAAGTTCGGTTGGAGCAGGAAAAAGAAATTGTGGTTGAATTTATGCACAACCTTGCCGTTGCAATCGGCGATGGCGTAGCTCGTAAAGATTTATACCAGAGGATTGCTCACACTGCCGTCATAACGACAGGTGCTATGAGCTCTTGCGTTTATGAGAAACTTTCTAATGGAAGACTTCAGGGAGTTGCCACAGAAGGCCTTTTCCCTCCCCAAAGAGCTCTGCGAGAGAATCTTGATGACGCCAAAGAACCAAGGGCTCGATTCCTTGAAAAAATTCTTGCCTCAGAAGTTTTGGAGGAAGGAGAGGGCATTGTCGGTGAAGTAGCAAAGACTGGAAAACCCGTTTTCGTTGCCCATGCTCTTAATGACCCAAGAATTGTCAAGCACGAGGACCCTTCATTGGCAGTCCGCTCTATGGTCTTTTCGCCTTTGATTCACAACGATAAGGTTTTGGGCGTGCTCGTAGTGGCCAATCCATCCAATGGGCTTGCATTTTCAGAAATGGATCATTCTCTGATTAATTCGCTCGCCGAGCAAGCTGCCCTGGCTATCAACAATTCGGACGCTATGAACCTCCGCCTGGCAAAAAGCAGGATGGACTCCGACTTGACCCTTGCTCGGGATGTGCAAGAGCTTTTTCTGACTCAAAAATTCCCCGACTGTAAAGGCCTTGAGGTTGATGCGCTCTATTTACCGTCATCCCAAGTCGGAGGGGATTTCTATGATTTTTACAAACTAACTTCGACCAAGTTCGCGGTGTCTATTGCCGATGTTTCCGGCAAAGGTGTTCCCGCATCCTTGCTCATGGCTCTTTGCCAAACAAACCTGCGTCACTANGTNACNAANAANCGCACNCCATCCGAGGTTTTGAAATACCTGAACCTCGAACTGGANAAANGNATTCGGGATGATATGTTNATCACTCTCTTCCTTGCCATCATTGATACGCAATCCAATTNGATNACATATGCACGAGCNGGTCACGAACCCTCCTTATTNGGAAAGCGAGACGAAGNNGGNAANTTCGAGGTATCCAAGCTCCATGGAGGCGGNATGGCNCTTGGCATGGTTCCCCCNGAATTATTTGAGGAAATGATCGAAGACTGCGAATCTTCGTTCGANANGAATGATATGCTTGTNCTNTANACGGATGGNGTTACNGAAGCCGCAAATCATGANAAGGAGGAATTTGGAACCAANAGATTGAGCGAGCTTCTTGCCACATCTTCAAAAAGTTCNGCAAAAGATTTNAATCGCATGTTAGTGAATAAACTGGANGAATTTTCCTCCACTGAATCNGANCGNGATGACATNACTCTNCTTACNGTTAAAAGAGTCTAGGNCTTAGGGTATTTTTTTCTCATCGAAATCAATCACATCTGCAAAAGAAATCAAATCTACTCTCTCCCCAGCATTGAGGTTCTTCTTCACTTCCTCNAGTTTCTCTTTGGCCATATCAGATGCCCCCATCTGTACGACTTTACGATTCCAAGCCGCTGCTTGCAAGTCTCCGGGGAAAANCTTAAACAATTTNGCATCAAGTTCGGACTCGTTNTTGGACTCCTTGACGCATTGGATAACCTCTTGNGGGCTCACCCCCAAATGNAGGCACANGAAACCATCAAAGCCCTTGGTGAAGTTCCTTTGNTAACTTTTGGGTAAGCCTTCCGACAGATGCTTACGAATCTTCGCTAAAAAGCGCGGCAAGTGAAGAAGACCGCAGGCATGGGCTTGATAGGGAGAAGGTAAATCTAGCAAAGTTGCTCCGGTAGGTCCTTCGAATATATTTAGTTCCGTGTTTGTCAAAATTGAAAGTAAAGTTTTTCCTTAAGTTTTTTCTTCAAAAATCGTGAATCAAAGCAACAGTAAAAAAGTAATCTCAAGAGTTTCCTCTTATATTTTCAGACACAAGTGGCTCTTTGGCTTAACCTTATCCCTGGCCTGCGTAATGACAGTTGTGACGGTTGCGGTGCCATTGGCCATTCAAAAAGTGTTGGATAGCCTTTTTTCTCCGCAAATTAAAGGAGATTTCTTTTTGTTGGAAGGAATTACAATCATCGCTTGCCTATTTTTGCTAAAGGAAATTCTTAATTGCCTCAGGATTCGCACAAACAACAAATTGGAACAGAAGGTTATCTTCAAACTGAGAAGTGATTTGCACAAAAAACTTCTGAACCTACCGATCAGTTTTTATGACAAAAGAAAAAGCGGCGACATTGCGTCAAGGGTTGTGGAAGATGTCCAAAATGTAGAACGGGCTATTTTAGATGGGACGGAGCAGGGCGTTATCGCACTGCTCACTCTATTCGGGGCAACCATCATGATGTTCACTCAAGAACCTAGGCTCGCCGCTTTAGTTTTTCTTCCTTTGCCAATTTTGATGGTAATGGCCTTTCGTTATTCTAAAATTTCCAAGAAAAATTGGCGAGAGGTGCGAGAAACCTCAGGTGAACTCAACTCNCTCCTTGTCGAAGACATACAGGGCAATCGCCTGATCCACGCNTTCGCTCTTCGGGATAGGGAGATTCAAAGGTTTNAAGCAATTGGGATGGAGTTGCAAAAGCGNTCCCTTCGAGCCATGTACCGCTGGTCCATTCAAGGACCCAGTGCTAGTTTCACCTCATCTCTTGGCATTCTAGCAGTAGTCGGAATGGGAGCGTACCTTCTGCAAAATGATCCGACCTTCACAACCGGTAAATTCTTCGCCTTTCTGCTCTATGCAAACATGTTTTATGAGCCGGTGCGCCAACTTGTTTCGATTAACAACTTGGTTGCGGCTGGAAAGGCTTCAGGGGAGCGAGTCTTTGAAATTCTTGACGAACCCATTCGAATCACTAACCCAACTACGCCGGTTACTTTTCCGAATTCCGATTTTACCATTAAATTTCAGTCCGTTTCGTTTTCCTATGGAGGTAGGGGTGATATCGTNGAAAGTCTGGGCTTTGAAATTCCGCACGGGTCCACAACCGCACTAGTTGGTCCAACCGGTTCAGGTAAGAGCACCATCGCTAATTTACTCCTTAGGTATTACGAGGTAAATAAAGGANCCATNTCGATNGGGGGTTTAGATNTAAGAANCTTCAAACTNGATGATCTGAGGCAAAATATNGGCNTNGTNNCTCAAGATCCATTTCTTTTCGATGCTTCGATCAAAGAAAATTTACTCTTGGCANATCNGNTGAANGGGTGAGACTGCATTAGAAAACGCCCTCNANGCAGCTTGTGCGCTTNATTTTGTTCGCCGNCTTCCAGATCATTGGGATACNGTNATTGGCGAACGAGGCATCAGGNTAAGCATGGGGGAAAAACAAAGNCTGACNTTGGCNAGGGCCATTTTAAAGTCCCCTCCAATTGTCGTCTTAGATGAAGCCACNTCGAGCGTCGATGTTGAAACNGAGAGNCATATACAAATAGGTCTTTCCAACCTGATTGAAAAACGAACAACCTTGATCATCGCTCATAGGCTCAGCACCATCAGAAATGCGGATCAGATTATCTTTTTGGAAAGAGGCNGNATTGCTGAGCAAGGNACGCATCAGACCCTTATCAAAAGAGGTGGGAAATATTCGTCCTTTTACAACTACCANGAAAACCTAATNGGTAATGAATAGGCCGGTCATTTGGAATCTCGAACTTTNTGCAAANNAAATCGAATAAAAAGCGANAGGANATANGGAAANCACAAAAATAAAAACCTANTTACAAAGCGAAAACCACCTTCGGCAAGTGGACCGTAAACCTTTTGCTCTGCCCAAACCCTCAAAGGCATNGTCAAAAAATACTCNACACCAATTGCACGACCTAAAAAATAAACCATGAGAGGCCAGACCGTAAAGCCAATGCAAAGAAACATGAGTGCAAACCACAACTCTTTACTCCAATCCACTAAATTTAAGTTTTGGTCTCTAGACCCTTGCAAGTCGGTATTCATGCCCTAATATTATATTTATTANCTACAATTCCAACTAATTATGAAATCTTTCCTATACCTGATCATCGTACTGTCTATTTCCATCGGATTACNTGCTAANGANAATCANCANTCCCTGAAGGTTTTCGACCGTGTCATACANCCCGTTTTCTCGGCAAAGTGCATTCATTGTCACGGTGCTGAAAAAAACAAGGGTAAGCTAAGAATGCACACTCGTGATGATCTTNTACGAGGCGGAAGCGGNGTNGGNGAGGATATAATCGTTGCTGGNGACTCCGAAATCAGCGAATTGATTTTTAGAATTACTCTGCCAAAAGATGACGACGAAGCAATGCCTCCCTATGAAGATGACGANCATTATAACCCNGTTNCAAACCAAGAATTGGCGGTCATAAAATCTTGGATAGANTTGGGTGCATCTTTCGACCTGATGATTTCCCAACTCGAAGAAAANGCGAAACAATCCGCGATTCATGTCCTGCAAAATTTACCNAAAAAAACCACTTCCAANCTCGCACTCAAAANACCGACTCTCCCNGAAGTTNANGCNGCCGANNCCNNTCTCATNAANTCCCTATCGAACAAGGGTTTGCTGGTCATGCCAATTGCTCAGAACACAAATGCCATTTATGTAAATGCATCTTATGCAGGTAAAGCTTTCGACAATGAAATGCTCAAATTGCTTGAACCCCTTGCTGAACAGCTCCTTTGGCTAAATCTCGCTCGCACTGGCATTACCGACGAGGCTGGTTCGTCTCTCTCTAAATTCACACTACTCAGAAGGCTCCATTTGGAAAATACGCATCTAAGCGATGAAATCAGCCCACATTTAGCAAAACTAACTAACCTAGAATACTTAAACCTTTACGGTACTGGGATTTCGGATGCTTCAGTGAAGTACCTTCAAAACCTCAAAAATTTAGAAAAGGTATTTCTTTGGGAAACGAACTTTACCAAAAATGGGGCTACTAATCTGAGGAAAGGCTTTGTTGACGCAAAGCGCTACGATGACCTTCAAGCCAACCAGCAAAAGCTCTCGCAACGTGTCAGTGAGGTTACAAACCATCACTCCAAGATAATCACTGGTATCGAAGAAAAATTGAATGAAGTGGGTGCCATATCCCAAGATGAAAATGCCATAAACGATAAATGCCCTGTTGCCAATAAGCCAGTCGATGAAAATAAAATTCTGGTTTTTGAAGGTCGAAAAATCGCCTTTTGCTGTGATAAATGTAAGGACAAGTTCAAGAATGACCCTTCCTCCTTCCGCTCCAAAATCAATGGGTTCGAACCATCCACTGACTATGCAACTTTATCCGCTTCACTAAGGAAAGCCCAACTTGATATGGATAATGCCATTGAAGCTGAGAGCTCCAAACTCCGCTTAGTCTCGACCGAACTCCGATCTCTCGGTCCAGAAATCAATATGGGTTGGCTTAATAACTGAACGAAAAAATAGCTCTGCCCAGGGCTATCCGGGTCGGCTAAATTTTATTTAAAGGTAAGAGATCGGATGATTAGTATTGCCAATCCCAATCTCGCTGAAAGTGTGATGATCCATGAAAGATATTGATTCCGAAGTAATTTCAATTTTTGAAGAAACAAATGCTCTATTAAGGGGGCATTTCATACTTCGATCGGGTATGCGAAGTGGCCATTTTTTCCAATGCGCTCAAGTCTGCCAGTACATGGATAAAGTCACAAGACTTGCAACACTCATTATAGAGTCTATTTCCTTCAAGGATATCAATACCATTGTCTCTCCGGCAATGGGGGGNTTGGTCATAGGTCAAGAAATCGCACGACAGCTTNNGGCTCGTTTCATATTTCTAGAAAAGGTAAACGACCGNTTGGCATTAAGNAGAAACTTTAGCCTTGGAAAAAAAGATCGGGTNCTTCTAGTTGAAGATGTTGTCACCAAGGGNGGNAGAGCAAAGGAAGCAGTNGACATTATTTCAGCCTTCGAATGCGAACTCGTTGGTNTTGTTAGTATGGTTGACCGNAGTTCGGNTGATTTGAATTTTGGGGTGCCTTTTGAAGCTTTGCTTAAAATGAATTTCCCCACTTATTCTGCTGATAATTTACCAGAAGAATTGCTCAAGCTACCTGCTACCAAACCAGGCAGTTAAGGCACTTTCCCAATCAATCAGGGGACGCGGTAAGCTAAAAACCTGTACTTCCCTCGGTACCAGACATAAAAGCGGTTGATCCCTTTTTTCAATTCTGAGGTTACCTCTTGGATAGAGTTCACTTGGTATCCATTAATTTCTACGATAACCACACCTTCCTTGAAAGTTTCCGCTGCTCCCGAAGATTTTCTGACCACCACTCCACGAGTTTGCGTAGGAATGCCGTACTTTTCTCGATTTTCAGTGTTTAATGATTCAAGAGAAACCCCGGGAATAGGAGGCTTTTTTTCTCCTCCAAAAAGTTCGAGGGTTACAAAGAGCGTCTTCTTGACTTCNTTTCTAAGGACTACAACGGGNATTCGGGTTCCAGGGGAAGTTTGAGCTATNGCCAATCTAAGTTGATTAGCGGANCTNACCTCTGCTTTNCCCACCGAGACAATAAGATCACCCGGCTCGAATCCGGCTTTTTCTGCAGCAGATCCAAGAATGACATCTTCTACTAAAGCTCCNCCACTTGCCGTATCTTCCATGTTTAAACTAACCCCGAGAAACCCTCTTCGCAGNTCCCCNCCNTGCACAAAATCAGTNAGCACCTTTTTTACAATTTTTACAGGAATTGCTAAACCAATTCCAACACTGCCACCGGTTTGTGAGATAATCGCTGTATTGATTCCAACCAAACGACCCTTGGCATCAATCAAGGCACCTCCTGAATTACCTCGATTGATGGAGGCGTCAGTCTGGATAAAGTTTTCGTATGATCCTTGCTCATCCAAGACCTTTAGTTCCGAGCGTCCTGTTGCGGAAACAATGCCCATCGTCACTGTCTTACCGATTCCAAGTGGGTTACCGGCTGCAAACACAATATCCCCAACCTTTAATAAATCACTGTTTCCCAAGGTAACGAATGGAAGAGGTTTCTCTGACTCGATCTTAAGTACAGCCACATCTGTGGAACGGTCGACTCCCACAATCTGCGCCTTGTATTCCACTTTGTCGGATAGTTGTACCAAAACTTCCTCGACCAAAGCCCCCGTTCTTGGGTCTGTTATAACATGAGCATTGGTTATGGTATGACCTTCTGGGGTTACAATCACCCCTGAACCTATACCGACTGGCACATTTTCTTCTTTTACATTGGGTTCGTTGACTACAGGAAGTCCATAATACCTTCTAAGAAAATCCTCTATGGTCGGGTACATCCTCTTAACCACTTGCTGGGTTGTAACAGAAACGACTGCAGGAGTAGACTTTTCAAGGATAGTGGAATAACTTTGCCTCGGTACAGTATCCCCTCTGTCCAAATCAGAGTCATCAACCTTAAGAGAAAAACTTTTCGTCGTTCCCAACGCAGCAAACCCTGCTGCACTAAGAACAAAGCTTGCCAAAAAAAATAAAACTTTGCTCATAATTTACCTAGCGAAACCAAAGACTCCAATTGTTTACATCTAGGTATCACTCCGAGTAGATCAAAATCCCTTGATTTGGAATAAGGTCGAAATGCTACTATCAGTATGCGTCCGCTGAATAGCTTCGCCAAGGAGATTGGCAACGCTTAATTGCCTTACCGGCAAATCTCCGTTTTCCATGATCACTGAATTGGTTGTTATCAACTCGTCCAAAAGTCCTTGGCTCAACCTCTCTCTGCCGGTTTCATTCAGCATACAGTGACTCACTAAAGCACTTACCTTTTGGGCTCCTCTTTCTTTAAGAATCTTAGCCGCGGCAGTAAGCGTCCCAGCTGTTTCGGTCATGTCATCAACCAGTAAAATCTCTCGCCCTTCAACTTCACCGACTAAGTTCATCGCTTCAACAGTCGAGGCCCCAGTTCGCCTTTTGGCCACAAAACCCAATGGGCAACCCAAAACTTCGGCATAAGCATTTGCCATTTTCATACCTCCTACATCAGGAGAGAAAATCGTTAAGTTCTCGGTATCTCTACTACTCAAATCTTCAAAGAACACAGGTGATGCATACAAGTGATCAACCGGTATATCGAAGAACCCTTGAATTTGTTGGGCATGTAAATCCATCGTAAGAATACGGTTAACACCAGCGGCAACCAACAAATTCGCTACTAGTTTCGAGGTGATGGGGACTCTTGGCTGATCCTTCCGGTCTTGCCTGGCATATCCAAAAAAAGGAAGCACCGCTGTCACACGAGCAGCTGAAGCTCGTTTGGCAGCATCAATCATGATCAGGAGCTCCATGACATTATGATTGGCGGGTGAGGAGGTGGACTGAACGAGAAAAACATCAGTTCCCCTTATATTCTCATTAAATCGAACAAAGCTCTCGCTATCGGGAAATGAAGTAACCAATGCATCACCGAGTGGAACCCCTAAGTAATTACAAATTTCCTGAGCGAGGGGTTTATTGGAATTCCCGCTGAAAATCTTTAAGGATGTGCTATTTTGCATCTCCGTGACCTACTTGTTGCCTTCATTTTGAGCAAACCTATTAAACAGTTCTGGTAGTTTTCTTTGTAAAATTGAAATTCTGTGAGCCAATTGAACGGGCATTGCAGGGTTTCCTTTGAGATATGCACCGGGTTCAACATCCTTGGTTATACCTGCCTGCCCAGCAATTTTGGCACCCCTTCCAACAGTAATATGACCAGAGAAACCCGCTTGACCGCCAACTACGACAAAGTCCTCCATGCATACGCTCCCAGCAATGCCAACTTGTGCAACAATCAAACAACCTTTTCCTATATGCACATTATGTCCGATCTGGACTAGGTTATCAATTTTTGTACCTTCTCCTATTCTTGTCTCTTCGAAACGAGCCCTGTCAATNCAAGTATTGGCTCCAATTTCAACATCGTTTTCAACAATTACCCGTCCCAGATGGGGAATTTTCTTATGAGCATGTTCAACTTGCTCAAATCCGAAACCCTCGGAACCAAGCACAATCCCCGCATTCAGAATAACTCGATCCATTACTTCGCAATGAGATAANATTTTAACTCCTGGAAAAATTCGGCAGTTTCTCCCGANTGAGGANTCCTTACCTACATAACAGTGCGACTCCACAACCGAACCGGATTTAATTTCNACATTTTGCCCAATATAAGAAAAAGGTCCTATTGTTACCGANGGGTCTATGGTGGCACTCTTTTCAATGAATGCTGTGGAGTGAATCCCTGGAACAAAATTTGGTGCCATCTTTTTCTCGATCATATGGCAGACCTTAGTCAAACCTAGAGATGGTTCCTTCATTTTAAGGAAAAGCTGGCCTTTCTTGGGCTTACCCTCGTAATCGAGGGGTAACAGGATGAGAGATGCCAGACAATCTGAGACTTGGGTCCGGTACTTAGGGTTGCCCAAGAAACTCAAATCTCCAACAACCGCACAGTTTAACGATGAAATACCATTGACCTGTTTTGTTTGAATTTCTCCTTCTTTGTGGGCATCAGGAAAAATTTCCAAAATCTCGTCTACATCCAACTCAAGAATCATCGATCTTCGATCCCCCAAAGGATCATTGCTCGTTTGTTACTTTGGCTTTGTGCTGGAGGCATTCAAGGTCACGATCACATCTTGAGTGATATTGAGCTTATCCTTGGCATAGAAAACTCCTAACTGGGTTTCAGATGAATTCACCACCAAATCCAAGCCTTTAGCGGCAGCGACCTTGTTAACTGCACCACGAATATCTTCCAAATGCTCAACTAAAAGATTCCTTTGGCGCTGGGCGATGGTTGCCTTTGCTCTTTTATCATAGGCAACCATATCGTCCTGCTTCTCTTTAGCCTTCTTGACCTTTTCTTGGTAGTCAGTCTTGAGTGAAGAACTTTCAATGTTGGGATTTTTGAGCTTCGCTTCCATCTGTTTCAAATCTTTTACAATCTTAGCGAGTTCATCCCTAAAGATCTCAAGTTCTTCCATTGCGATTTTCTTCGACTTGTCAAGGCGTTCTCTAGCATCCTTTACCTTTTGGTATCCATCAAAGACCTTTTGCACATCAACAACTGCAATATTTTGCGCATTTATGTGAAGCGTGAATAAAAAAGAAAAAGTGATAAGAATGCGAGAGATCATCTTTGTTTTATTTGTGGATGTTAAGGAATTTGCAAATCAAAACCTCGAACCACCAGAAAAATGAAATTGCGGGGAGGATCCAGTACCCATCGGGTCGGTTATTGGAAAACCCAAGTCTAATCTTAAAGGCATACCCATAACCATGATTCGGGCACCCAAACCCCAGTTGTCATGCCACCCCTCATCATCATTACCTGGAGTAAATTCAAAATCTCCATTTCTCAAGAAGCCTCCATCATAAAAAAACGCAAACCTCAAAGGATCTGCTACCTTAAAAGTATATTCGAGACCGAAATATGAATAAGAATTACCTCCGATAGGCTCCTCAGCCATTTGAGGTCCTGCCTCTCGATAATCCCAACCCCTAAGATTGTATGGACCTCCTAAAAAGAATTTCTCGAAAAAGGGAACATCAGCATCTTCGCCGTTAAAACGACCCAATGTTCCAGCTCTCCCGACGATTGCAAGCACTTGTTCCATTGATTCAAAGGTTTGGTAAAACCGAGCCCCCTGTAACTCAAATCTACCGTAGTCGGCATCCCCGCCGAAAATGCCTCCAGCAAATTCTTTTCTTATTGATGCAATACTTCCCTCGGACGGGAACAAAATACTGTCTCTCGTGTCTCTGCTGAGGGTCAAACCTACTTTGGAAATTGTGCGGTCAATTTCATTTTGTGCAGCATCGTATTTGGGGTCTTCACGAATAAAAGTTGTAGCTGACAATGTGCTAATATCGTCGATCAACACATCTTCAAACCGATAGAAAAGTCGACCTTCAACCAATTCAAATAAACGTTTCCTGAAATAAACTTCGAACCCGGCTCTCATTTCATCGTAGTAAGAGCTGTAATAATCAGACTTTTCACGAAAAAGCTCAAAGCCTGCGGCCACTCTTCGGTTCAAAAACCAAGGCTCTTCAAAGGCCAACCTAGCTTCATTACTACGGGAGCCAAGTTTCAAACGGAGTCGGAACTTTTGGCCGTCACCCTGAAGACGATGAGGGCTTCTCCATCTCATAATATCAAAGTTTCCTTGACGAAATTCCGCAAACATCATGGCTTTTTCCAAACTGCTGAATCCTACGCCGAAGGAGACATGACCCGTCCGACCCTCCTCTACATCAACCACTAAATTCCTCCTTTTTGACTTTATTTCAGGATCCTGAGAAGCGATCGGCTCGTCATCTAAGGTTACTTTTTCGAAAAACCTGGTGTTCTTCAATCTAGCTTCACTCGTTTCCATTCGAAGAAGATCAAAAGTTTCTCCAGGAGCAAGTGCTAGCTCCCTTATGATAGCAATAGTTTTGGTTTTTTCATTACCTCGAACCAAAACGCTATTTACAGAAAACTCTTTGTTTTCTGTAATCTGAAACCTCAAATCGATCTGCTGAGTCTTTAGGTTGGGAGTTCGAACCGAAAGCACCCGAGCATCCAAGTAACCTTTCTCGCCATAGATCTTGCGCAATCGGCTTCTTTCTTCGCTAAGTACAGATGGTGAATAAGGATCTCCTTGCTTAATTTCACTCTTCCTCAAAAGTTCGGATGTGGTGAACAACAAATTGCCTGACATGGTACTTTTTCCAAAATATGATCGTATCCCCTCACTCAATTTTATAACAATGTCTAACTTTCCGGTTCCCCGAGGGATGATCGCAACTCCGCTTTGCTCAATGCTCACATCCAAAAAACCCTTGCTGCGATAAACCTCTCGAAGCTTTGTCAAATCTTCTTCCAAAACCGATGGACGATAACGTGACCGCTTGGACCAAAATCTCCAAAACCTCCATGGTGTGGTCTCCATCGCTCCTAACAATTCACTTGTGGACAGATTCTCATTTCCAGAAAAAGTAATTTTGGAGATTTGCCTTTTTTCGTTCTCCACTATTCGGAAAATTACCGTCGTTTTGCCATTGGAGGGTTTATCGCGAATCTCACTTTCCACATTTGAATTCCAATACCCCTTTTCTAAGTATTTATCCTCCAATAAGCGTTGATCCGCCTTCACTTTCGAGGCATCCAGTAAATCGCCGACCGCCAAGGAAATCGTTTTTTCCAATTTTTTGTCAGAAAGTTTGTCGTTACCCTCAAAAATAATCTCACCAATGCGAGCCTTTCCTCGAACCCGAAAAACAAGAGCGACTTCCGACGCATTGGTTTTGTCGGGGTCAATGAAAACTTTCACATCTTCCACAGACCCGGTCGCAATCAAATTTCGAATCGATTTATCAATCAATGCCCCGTCGTAAGGAATTCCCTCCTCCACTTGAAGATTTTGAAGAATAAAGGATTTCCCTAGGGTTTGTGGCCCTTTCAACTCCACCTCGATGGAAGAGATTTTCTTTCCATCAGGAATTGCCTGAGACCAAAGAAGTGCAATGCTGCTGAATAAAAATGAAATGGCCCAAATTCTTCTTAAAATTCTCATACCTCTTAATTGAGTCTTGGTTCTCCCTGCATACTCTCGAACCTTGTATATTTTCTGCGAAAGGCAAGATTCACTCTTCCTGTGGGACCATTTCTTTGTTTAGCCAAAAGCAATTGTATCGGCTCATAGTCCTCTTCTTGCGTCTCTCCTTCTCCGCCCTGATCCATTTCCCTAATGTCCTCTCCTTTTCTGTGCTTACCCAAAAGCATAACCACATCCGCATCTTGCTCAATCGATCCAGACTCTCTTAGGTCCGATAACCTTGGGTCTCTCTTCTCTTTTTCGGAATCTCGATTTAATTGGCTTAACACGATGACAGGGACATCCAATTCCTTGGCCATTGCCTTCAGTCCACGTGAAATATCAGAGATTTGATTTTCCCTTGATTGGGCTCTGGCATCTCCCGAAATTAGCTGAAGGTAGTCAACCACGACTAGATGTAGTTTATTTCTCATCTTTAGCCTTCTGGCCTTCGCCCGAATCTGATTGATACTTAGTCCGCTGGTATCATCTACCCACAAGGGGGCTTGCTGAAATTCTCTGCTAATTTGGTTTAGTTTTTCCGCATGTTTTTTGGGAACGAAGCCTCTGCGTAAATCATTCATATTCACCCGAGCACGTCCGCAAATCAAACGCATTGCCAAAGATGTAGCACTCATTTCCAGACTGAAAACCAATGTGTTTTTGGGGCTATCCTTATATTTAGGTGAGAAGGCTATGTTTTCGACAAAATTCATCGCCAAACTTGTTTTTCCAACGGATGGGCGAGCCGCTAAAACAATCATCTCTGCAGGCTTAAAACCATTGGTGAGCGTATCCAAATCATTGTAGCCAGTAAGCAATCCATCCATTTCCTCGCGTGAAAGCATTCTCTGAATCTGCTCCATTGCGTGAGTAATCGGCTCTCGAAAAGGAATTGAAGTCCGAACATTTTGTTCATCCCCTAACTCACAGACGCTCTGCTCCATTCCCGCAAGAAAGTCGTCCACACTTCCTTGGAGTTGGTTGGCTCCATCTATGATTTCAAAAGCAACATATATGCACTTTCGTAACAATGCCTTTTGTTTAACGATATCCAACCAATAAGGAGCGTGGGCCGTTGTGTCTATTCTGGAGGTCAGTTGTATAAGTGCCTCTTGTCCTCCTACATTATCCAAATGCCCATTGGTGGAAAGCTTCTCAGCAAGTAAGATTTCGTCTGCCTCTTGGTTATCTTGATGTAGGTCCATCAAGGCTTCGAAAATTAACTGATGGCTGTGATGGTAAAAATGATCTGGTCCGATGGATTGCTCCATACACCTTCCTAGAACTTCTCCTGATGTATCCACTATGCAGGCAGCAAGCAAACCTTGCTCTGCGTCTTGGTTACTGGGAAGTGCTTTNCCCTCTACCAGTTCGTTCTTGGAACTTTTACCTGAAGAAAAGGCACTAGCCTTTTTAAGGGGCGATGCTTTGTCTTTGGCAAAAGAAGATGAACTTGGCATTAAAACGAAATCTCCTCAAGAATGCCCTATTCGTTGTCCTCAATGGGGTTTTCGGAGACCACTTCAACGGCAATTTCAGTTTCAACATCGCTGTGAATCTTTACAGCTACCTTTTTTAAACCAAGCTCTTTAATTGGGGAAAAGTTGGATAGGTGGCGTTTTTCAAAATTAAAGCCTTTTTCCTCAAGTTTTTCCAAAATATGAATGGAGGTGACAGAGCCAAANAGCTTTCCGCCAGCACCTGTTTTTACAGCTACTGCAAGGGAAANCTTNCTCAATTTTTCTGCAATTTCCTGAGCCTTTTGCAAATCGTCCGTTTCTCGAGCCGCCCGTGCGATCTTGAGGGATTCAAGCCTTTTCTTGTTGGCAAGGTTTAAAGGCAAAGCCTTTTGGCGTGGTATCAGGTAGTTTCGAGCATATCCGGGGCGTACTTTTACAATATCGCCTTCGGAGCCAAGGTTTTCCATGTGCTTNATTAACAAAACTTCAGTCTGTGGCATCTTTCTTAGGATTTGTGGGGTTAAAAGGGTACATCTTCGTCCAAATCAGGATCATTCCGNGACTCTTTTTGAGGTGGGGCGGNGGGNTCACTGACTTTCTTGTCAGTTTGCGAAGCATTTGCGTTGTCCGATGAGCGAACTGCCGCTCCAGGCCCATCTTGCTTCGAATCAACAAATTCGAAATTGTCCAAAACGACACGCAAGGCACTTCTTTTTTCGCCTTCCTTAGATTCCCATTGATCCAGTTTAAGTCGACCCTCGACAAAAATAGAACGACCTTTGGAGAAAAACCTTCCAACAGCTTCGGCCCTAGGACCGAAACATTCTACATCCACAAAGGTGGTTTCNTCTTTGCGATTTCCATCGGAATCNTTGTAGGANCGATTCAGGGCCAATCCAAAATTACAAACAGGTCTTCCGTTCGACATCATACGAACTTCAGGATCGCGAGTAAGATTGCCGATGAGAAGAACTTTGTTGAGGGAAGCCATAACTAGGTGTCGTACNTGTNAGGGAAAGCAATTACTTGCATTCGATCAGAACACGATCAATCTTTTTCTCCAACTTAAGTTTTTCCTTAAGACGGTCAGGCATTAAGGGATCAGCGGAAATTTCAAATTGGAGGTAAACTCCAGATTGCATCTGGTTTTTTTGCGGGTAGGCAAAATCATGAGTGCCAAGGTTTTCAACTTTGGTGACTTCCCCTTCAGAATCACGAATGATCTCGCTGAGTTTAGGAATCATCTCGTCAGAGGAGCCGTCCGCTCCGCGAGGATCGCAAACAATGGTTGCTAGGTAATTCTTTTTGGTCATTTGGGTGTATTCGTGTTGAGGTTTTGGTTGAATAGATTCATGGCGGAATCGACGCCATCGTCAACTATCTTAAACAAGGCATTCATGAAATAATCCTTGCGATCGTTCAATTTATTAGATTCTTCCGAATTAAATGCAGACAGGACATATTTTGCGAGTGAGTCAAAGGGGTTGGGNTTGGGACCAACGCCCAAGCGCAAGCGAACCAGTGAATTCCCCAATGCATTCATCACACTTTGAACCCCGTTATGCCCACCGGCACCCCTGGACTTGGAAATCTTAAGCCCGCCAACNGGAAGAGTAATATCATCATGAATCAAGATAGCGGATTCCGCAGANACANTTTGAGTAAGAGAGAAGACTTTTCAAATACCTCCCACTCTCGTTCATGTAAGTCATTGGTTTTACCAATAGATAAGATTTTTCTTGCATCACCAAGGTGGCTGTTTCCGCATTTAATTTTGATTTTGAATGGAAGGTTAATCCCTTGCTTTTGGCCAATTCATCAACCAACCAAAAACCGATGTTGTGGCGGGTNTTTTGGTAGCAGTCTCCCGGGTTGCCNAGTCCGATAATNGCATTTTGNGCCACAAATCATCTGATGGGTTAAGAAATTTTCTAGGAGGAANCTTCCTCGCTTGAANTNTCTTCTTCGGATTCCTCGCTTGCANTTTCTTCTTCGGTCTCCAGTTCGTCTTCGGCATCCGATCTTCCGCTTGCACTGCCAACGCAAGANNCAATCATCGAGTCTTCTGGAGTCACAAAGGCAACTCCCTCGACTGCAGGCAAATCCTTGACCTGNAGGTTCTCTCCAAGGCCGAGGGCGGAAATATCCAATTCAATTTGAGCAGGTAGATTGCTTGGGCGACAACGGATCTCTATGTCATTTGCCAAAACCTCCAAAATGCCTCCGCTTGTCTTTACGCCTTCCGCTTCNCCAAGAAGAACAAGGGGCACTTTAGTTTGCAAATCCTCACCTCGGGTAACTTGTACAAAGTCAATATGCAGAATTTGATCCTTAATGTGATCTTGCTGCATCTCCTTGATAAGAACAAGTTCATCCTCTCCTTGATCACCAATCAGTCGCATCAATGAGCTTGTACCAGAGGCACGCCTAAGAAGCATACGCATTTCTTTGTCGTCTATGCTTAAAGCTTTGTTCAGCTCCTTGCCGTAAAGGATTGCCGGAATGCGACCGGCGGCTCGCATTTGCCTACACGCGTTTCTTCCTGAATTCTCACGAAGAGAAAACTTGAGGGTGAGTTCACTTAATTCTGACATAATAAAAGAGGGTAAAAAAAAAGGAAAGCGATCAGAATTAGCATTTCAAGGCAATCCTTGCAAGCACTTAAGGCTTGGGGAAAACACGCCCCTGCTGTCGAAAATCAACTTAGGGCAAGCGCTTCAGCCTCTTCAGCAGTCTTTCGGATTGTTCCCCTTCAACAATCTGCCAACACGCCAATCCGTTACCAACCAAGTCCCATTGATTGAATTCCCAAACGATTTCCTTTTCTCGTGTGATTTCAAAAATTTGAGGGTTATCAGGGCCAGCATGGCAATTACCAACTATGAAATTTCCGTTTTCCAACTCCTGCAGGCAAGTCATCCACTTTAACTTTACCCCAGTTCCAGGCACCTCGTCTTTTATTTTCCAGACAACCTTCTTCTCAGGAGTTACCTCAACTACGCTATTTCCACTCCCTGAAGCGATGAGTGTGTTCCCATTTCGCAAACGTATTGCTCCATAGACACGAGTATTGATTAAGTATTCCCAAACAACCTTGCCCGTTTCAAGATCATATTCCGTAACCACTCCAGGTTGTTCCGAACAAACGAGATAAGTGTCTTTATTCGTGGATCGAGCCCACCGAGAGTTCTGAGTTCCTCCAGGTTTAAGAGGGAATGAACGGACGAGTTGACCCGCTTGACTGACCTCAATGACCCGACCCACCTTACTCTCCACAATTCGGGTACTCCCATTGGCCAACCGAGCAAATGCATGAACGCCCACGGATTTCCCGACATTACCGTTGCTCTTCGCACAATCGTAACTCCATACCTCCTTCTTTTTCAAGTTGATCTCTTTTAGGGTCGTCCATGTATCGTGATAAAGAACATTTCCATTGGGAAGCATATGCACATCGTGATGCCCCGCGTGGCCGCGGTCCGGGCCAGCAGTCCGATGCGACCAAAGTACCTCTCCTTTCGCATTTGTAAGGGCAAGTATATTTTTACCATAGGATGCAGAAACCAGAACCAGTCTCTCTGCTTGGATGGAACAGAGGGAAATGCTTAGGAAAAAAAGGGGTATAAAGAGTGTTTTCATTGGAGAAGATTGAGGCGTTGGATTTTGGGTTCACCCTTTCTCAAGTTGAACCGTAAGTTTTGCAAAAAATTAATCGCTTTCGCATTACGCAAAAAGGTCACTCACCACCTTGCCATGAACGTCCGTTAGTCTGAAATCTCTTCCCGAATAACGAAATGTGAGTTCTTCGTGATCAATGCCCAGAAGATGCAGGATCGTGGCATGGAGATCATGCATGTGCACACGCTCATCCACTGCCACTCCTCCAATTTCATCCGTAGAGCCATACGCGATTCCGGGNCGAACTCCACCACCGGCGAGAAAAACCGTAAAACCTCTTGGGTTGTGATCACGACCGTTTTTGTTTTGAGAGAAAGGAGTTCTNCCGAACTCCCCACCCCACCAAACCAAGGTATCTTCCAAAAGACCGCGTGCCTTGAGATCCTTGAGCAAACCCGCAACAGGTTTGTCAGTGGCCTTGGCATGAATGGCATGTTTGTGCAAATTGCTATGTTGATCCCATCGAGGATTGTTTGATTCGTCCGAGTAATTGACGCTCACAAAACGAACTCCTCTNTCCACCATTCTTCGGGCCAGCAAGCATTGCTTACCGAAGTAAGTGGTTTCCTTCTCATCGATTCCGTAAAGTTTCTGGGTAGCCTTGGTTTCGCCATTCAGATCGGTCAACTCCGGNGCTTCCATTTGCATACGCCAAGCCAATTCATAACTCTTTATGGTCGCTTCCANGCGATCATCGTTCGCAGCTCGCCTTGCCTGCTCCGAATTCATACTTTGCAAAAACTCAAATCGTTGCCGTCTTTGGGAATCACTCAGCATCGCATTTTCNATATTCCTAATTTTCGCTTCCGCAACGCTTCCGGCCCTTCCGAGTGCCGTACCCTGATGAATGGAAGGCAGGAACGAGTTTCCATAATTTCGCGGGCCTCCCTTGCTGGCGGAGGGGGCAATGGTTACAAATGCAGGCAAATTTTCATTTTCAGTTCCCAAACCGTAGGAGATCCAGCTTCCCATCGAAGGTCGCACCAGGTTCGTCGCCCCGGTATGCATAAAGAGTGTCGAAGGACCATGAGCCACGCCTTCGGTGTGCATCGAATGGATAAAGGCCAAATCATCCACCTGTTCAGCAATGTGGGGGAAGAGGGATGAAACATATCTGCCGCTTTGTCCATATCTTTTAAAATCCCAAAGTGGCTTCATTAATTTCCGTTTGTCCTTCTTGCCAAAAGTTCCAGTACGCACGCCAACAAAATCAATTTCCTTACCGTCCTTAGCATAAAGTTCCGGCTTGTAGTCAAAAGTGTCAAGGTGACTTGGACCGCCAGCCATGAAAATGAAAATTACGCGTTTGGCTCGTTGAGGAAATCTTGAAGTTCTCGCTGCCAACGGATTACCAGACAATCCGAAACTGTCCTGCATTCCTGCCAATGCAAGCGAACCAAAACCACATGCTGCACTCCTGAGCATGGAGCGACGAGTCATATTGGAATGAATCATGACAATTCTAAGCCCATCAGTTTAAATAAAAAAAGTCAATGCAGGCAAATAAGCCGTGTATGAGTCCGCTCCAAGCATCCACTTCACTGACTTCGCCTCTGCTTTTATCGAGATAGGAAAGAGCCAAAGACCTCTCTTTCCCAGTGGGCTTTCTTCCCAGGCTTAGCCTGTAAACATATCCTATTCTCTGCAAATCCTCCATTTGCTCACTCGCGGAAAGAATCCTTTCGGCCGCTCCCTTCGTCTCCTCGAGAACAAATTTGCTGTTCATCATGAACAAGGCTTGGGTGGGTACCGAACTTACATTCCGTTTTCCCGAAACCACGCCTGGATTTGGAAAGTCGAAAACATTGAACATTTCTGGAATTTGATTGCGGTCAATTTTCAAAAACATGGAGCGGGCTGAGTTCGGATTTNTTCGGGANGGAACCAANCGCCCGCTNGCGGTAAGNATNGCNTCACGGATTGCTTCNGCCTCAAGNCGNCGGCGGTTTTGACGANAAAACANTTGATTCTCNGGATCGTTTCTTTCTGCCTTGGCATTTCCGTTCGAAGCCATCCGATATGCCTTCGAATGCACGATTTTCCGAACCAATTCCTTTGTCGACCAGCCGTTTCGGATAAAACTTTCCGCCAAATGATCCAACAATTTCGGATGACTGGGCCGGTCACCCATTTCTCCAAAATTATCCGTACTCCGAACGATACCTCGTCCGAAAAGGTGATGCCAAACTCGATTCACATAAACCCGTGCTGTCAATGGGTTCTCGGTAGATGCCACCCAGTCGGCAAGCTGCAGTCTTCCGCTTGCACCCGAGGGAATATTAGGTGTGGGAGAGAGGTTGGCAGGAGTCGCAACGGCAAGAAAGCCCCTCTTCACCACCGGACCCAAATTTCGTATCCCTCCTCTCAAATGAATATGCCAATCTCCAGCTTCGTCCTGTTCACTTACAGACATCACCTTTACGACCTTGGGCGGTGAATGCTTTTTGTGAAGCTCAATGCTTTCCTTGAGCTCCACGACCTGCATTTGCATTTTCTCCCTCTCTAGTACTAGATTCCTTTCAGCCTTTTGGTTGAGAGCATGTGCCTCCTTCGAATCGAATTGGGGCATGAGACGGATGGCATCAACGATCACATTGCCTAAAGTGGATTCAGTCGAAACGGTTACGACCTTACGCTTCCCTTTCTCGAATGCGAAGATTCCCAAAGAGACAAAGTTTCCCGAAAGGGAAGGTGTCTTTGTTTGGTCAACCAATACTTTTTCCACTCCCTTACGATGAAAGACGGATACCGGGGTGTTTTTCGATCGGTTAGGACCACTCGTGTAGGAAATTTGCATTTCGTAGATACCGGAACGCTTGATAAAGGCCGGGAAAACAACTTTCTTGGACCCTTTCTTTATTGCCCCATCGTGTAGGTATCCCAATCCATGATATCCTTGGACATGAGTCGATTTCTTCCAATCTCCCACCAGTTCCGCATCCGCATCATCAACCACAATTCCTTTCGAATCACTCGAGAGAGCCAAAGCCTGCAGTGTGGACTCCGCGTTCTTCAATTTCTCATCCAAAGCTTTTTGTCGCCTCGCGTGTATTTCTCTTTCCCCTTCATGCCCGTCTTTCAACTCGCGCTCTACGAAATTCGCTACATTACCCATTACCATGCTATTCGTGCTTCTGAAAATTCCGGCCAGGGCATAATATTCTGATGTCGGGATCGGATCAAAAGGGTGATCATGGCAACGGGCACATCCCATCGTTACGCCCAAGAATGCCCGACCCACCGAGCTCATTTGTTCATCCACGATCTCCATGCGTAAGAGCTCCTTGTCTTGCAGTTCGTAATTGTGCGGACCTAAGGCCATGAATCCCAGTGCGGTGAGGTTTTCATTGGATTCCTGATCCGTCGAGTAATGGAGCAAATCACCGGCAATTTGCTCCCTTACGAACCGATCGAAAGGTTTGTCTTCGTTGTAACTGTTTATTACATATTCTTTGTACAAGTATGCGTTGGGAAAGGGTTTATTCCTACCTCCCCCAGTAGTGTCGGCATATCTGGCCACATCCAACCAATGTCGCCCCCACCGCTCTCCGAAAGTTACGGATGTAAGCAATCCGTCGACCACCTTGGAAAACGCGTCAGGGTCAGAATCAGCTAGAAAATCTTCGATTTGCTCGGGACTTGGGGGCAGTCCGATCAAATCAAAATAGGTTCTTCTGATCAGCACTTGTCTATCTGCAGGTTGTGATGGACTTAAGCCCTGGTCCTCCAGCTTGGCTAAGATGAAGTGGTCCAAAGGATCGGCTGGCCAATTTTGATTTTCGATGCTTGGGAGTACAGGATCAACAAGAGGCTTAAACGCCCAATACCTTCTTCCTTCCTCCAGGGCTTTTGCCCGAAGAACATTCTCCCCAAAGTCTTCACTAATCGGTTGGTTTCTCGGATCCGGTGCTCCCATGGCGATCCAATTCTCGATGTCATGAATCGCTTCAGTAGGCAATTTTCTCTTCGGGGGCATACGAAGATCGTTGTCATGGTATCCAATCGCCTTCATCAACATGCTGTTTTCCGGTTTTCCCGGATTGATCGCTGGCCCGCTGTCTCCGCCTTGCATCCAGCCCTCTTTGCGGTCGAGCAAAAGATTGGCTTTGAGCTTTTCTGATTTTGCCGAATGACACTCATAGCAATGTTGAGCTAAAACCGGTCTGATTTTCTTTTCAAAAAAAAGGAACCCCTCGTCTTCTCCGGCTAAGTTTAAGCAAAAATTCGCACTCAGACATGAAAAAACCAAAGATCTAGAGAAGACATGCATAAGGAAACTGTAGGGAAATTTCATCAAATGGATTGATGGGAGTCAAATCCTCAACCGCACCAAATGGCTAGGAGAGGTTTTGAGTAAATTCCTAGACTTGAAGATCAAAGTTTCGGGGATTTCCAGTCCGGAATTCCTTCCTTCTCCAATTGCTTCGCGTACATGAGATGAAAGGGGCGGGTAGGAGACATCGGTACATCCTCATTGACCATAAGAGGGCGGGCTTCCTTCCAGAATTTTTCGTAGGCGGACCGCATGGATTGAACCATTTCCGGATTGTTTTCCGAAATGTCCTCCGTTTGGCCTGGATCATTTTTCATATCGTAGAGGCTGTTCTCCACAAGTCGATACCTCTCGTTTCTGACCGCAAAACCCTTCCACATCCGATCCGTTGGCTCGGATCCCGTTTTCCATCGAGCAACCTGAGTAAAGAGGTAGCGATCCTTCCACTTCGCCCTGGGGTTTTTGAGTAGGGGAACAAGACTCCGGCCCTCGACTTGGCCTTTGGGCAACTTCTCTATTCCGGCAATGTCGGCAAGAGTCGGCAATAGGTCAATGTGAGCGGAAATCCTTTCTATCTCCTGGTTTGCTGCGAATTTACCAGGCCAGCGAACAAAGAATGGAACGCGGACTCCACCCTCGTGGGGCGAGCCTTTGGAGCCCTTCATGCCTGCATTGTATCCTTCCATTGCTTTGCCATCCTCGGAGGTGCCCAATTTGGAGCCTTCTCGTACCATTGAGCCAACCGAGCCATTATCCGACATAAAGATGAGGATGGTATCTTGGCTCAGATTCCATTGGTCGAGTTTGTTCATCAACCTGCCCATGTTCTCGTCGATGTTCTCGATCATTCCATAAAAACCCGCATCCCTTTCTGAAAAACCAAGATCCGTGAATCGTTTAGCATTTTGAGGTGGAGCGATGAATGGTCCGTGAGGGGCGTTGGTCGTGATATAGGCGAAGAATGGTTTTCCCGTGTCCTTTATCTTTTTGATCCATCCCATACCCGCGGTGAAAAACAAGTCGGTGCAATAACCCTTGGTTTTGACGAATGATCCATTGTGCCTGATGGTCGGATCGAAATACTTATTGCCCGGGACATCTGCACAGGAGCACTTGAAGGACTGACCTATCCCTCCGGCTCCATGGATAAAGGCTTCGTCAAACCCACGCTTGTGGGGCTGATACGGTTCTTCGTCTCCCAGGTGCCACTTCCCGAAGATCCCTGAAACATAGCCAGCATCTGCCAATACTTGAGGAAGGGTTACCGTGCTTAGAGCCATCCGTTCACGCTCCAAGATCGTATGGGTAATTCCATTCTTCATCGGGTGACGGCCCGACATCAGTGCCGCCCGCGTAGGAGAGCAGGTTGGGCTGACCAAAAACCTTTCGAAGCGGGTACTTTGGCCGTGCAATTTATCAAGGTTAGGGGTCTTTATCCATGGATTGCCGTGCTTCCCAATAGGGCCATAGCCTTGATCGTCGGTGATCATTAAGATTACATTGGGCTTCGAGCCAAAGGGCAGTTCTTTCGCAAAAACGGATAAACTTATAAAAAAGGTTAGGAGGGAGAGACAGCGTTTCATTGGAGTTTCTTTGGTTGTGGATTTATTATATAGGTCATTGCAGCACTCAAACCCACTTCGACAAGACAAAAAAAAGGTTTCCGAACATTTGACTGATCCAGGCTAGTGCATCTAAGTTATTACACTTGAAAGCTTTATTGCTATTGTTCCTTTTCCTATCTGCTTACATAACCTCCCTTAGCAGAACCTTCACTTCATCGGATGGGCTTCATACCATTGAAGCGACCTTACTTGCCGTTGACAAACCCTCCCAAACCGTAACCATTCGGCGCTCGGACGGCAGATCCTTTCGAGCCGAGCTTTCCGCATTCAGTTCATCGGATCAGGCCTATGCTTATGATTGGCTAAAAGGCACGAAAGAGAATGATCTTTCAGTGGGCAGAGAATATCCAAGTCATTTGAAAATCTATTTGAAATTACTCAAGTCCGGTCGAATTGACTATGGTTACATGCTCCCCAATGGAAAAAGTCTTGCAACCCATTTTTATGGTCATGGGCCAACCCCGTTCCTTGCATGGGTCGACGGTTACAACCGAAAAAACCAATCCATCGAACGCTTCCACGCAACCCAGTTGAGCTTTGATTTGATCAATGGCAACTGGGCGGTGTGGATCGATTTTCGGACAGGCACTTCGACTGAGTTCCGTTCCGAAAGTCCACACATTGCGGCAGGCAGCTTTTACGGCATAACCAGCGCCACCGGACCAAGCCTCTATCGTCAGCCTCAAAAAATAATCTATTTGAACCAGAATAAAAATAGGGGACCGTCCTTCGTCTTACCTCATGGCCGGGCCCCGGTATTATTCAAATCATTGGGCGGTGCGGGGGGGGATTCTTCTCAAAATCCTTTTCGCGAGGAGGATTCGTCTCGGTAAAAATGGACCGTTAAGGGGTAAGTCTAAATATCGAAAGATTTTGCCAAGCCTGAATGCCCCTAAATTTTTTACGGCATCGCAACCTTCTTAGGTTGTCAATTTTGCGGATTGCTCCTTTTCTTAAACAGTGCTTTTCCCGCTTCCTAAGCCGCTAATTCCAATTCTCTGGTTTCTTTCCCTACTTCCGGGCCTGTCCGCCCTTACCCTCGATAAGCCCAATATCCTACTGCTTTGCGTAGATGACTTACGCCCGGAGCTCCATTCATTCGGTGCAAAATACATCAAATCTCCCAACATCGACCGATTAGCGAACGGGGGAAGGCCTTTTCACAAGCATTATGTACAAGCGCCGACCTGCGGAGCTTCTCGATTCACACTTTTGACAGGAAAATATGGTCCTTCGCACAACGGTGCTCTTTTCCTTCGCTCCAAAAACCTTCAGCACCCAAGTCTTCCGGCATGGTTCAGGCAGAACGGGTACACCTCTGTATCGGTTGGCAAAGTTTCTCATCACCCCGGAGGAAGAGGGGGAGAAGACTGGGATGAGGATGGGAATCTCGAGATGCCTGAATCATGGAACCGATGCCTTCTTCCTACAGGTCCATGGCAACATCCGCGGGGGGTTATGCACGGCTTGGCAAATGGTGAAATTCGGACGAATGCCAAGGACATGGACATCTATCAGTCCGTCGATGGGCCGGACTCCTCCTACCCCGATGGCCTGATCACCGACGAAGCCATCCACCAACTGGACGAACTCAGCAAACAAGATCCCAGAAAACCCTTCTTTCTGGCCGTGGGCATCATCCGNCCTCACCTTCCTTTCGGTNCCCCTCTTCGTTATNTAAAACCGTATCTGAAGGCAGANCTTCCGCCAATCCCNCATCCCCTCAAACCCTCCGGTAAGACCACTTGGCACGGGTCTGGTGAGTTCATGAAATACAATCGTTGGGAGCATAACCCCAACACAGATACCGCCTTTGCCCTTGAGGTGCGTCGCCACTATGCGGGTTGCGTGACCTACGCCGATGCCCTCATCGGTCGCATCCTCGACAGGGTCGATCAATTGAACTTGCGCAACAACACCATTATCGTCCTCTGGGGCGATCATGGTTGGCATCTTGGCGAACATGCGATTTGGGGAAAACATTCTCTATTCGAGGAATCGCTCAGGTCCCCCCTTGTTATCTCCTTCCCTCGAATCCCGCAACCGGGAAAACCCACACCTGCCATTGTGGAAACTCTAGATATTTTCCCAACGCTCTGTGAGNTGGCAGGTCTCAAGATCCCACCCAAGCTCGACGGTAAATCCTTATTGCCCATACTGAAAAATCCGGAAGCTCCCGGACACACCGCAATTTCCTATGGAAAAAAGGGGACAAGGACTATACGGACAAAATATCATCGGTTAATTTCCCATGCAGACGGGGCTTTTGAATTGTATGATCATCGTACCTCGGAAGCAGAAACCAAGAATATTGCAAGCATCCAATTTCCTCTCGTTAAAAANCTGAGTNAAANNCTTCAATCCAGGTTAATAAAAACAAATAAATGAACCAAAAACTCNATTTTATAATCGCCTTAAAATACTTTTTTTTAGNNCCCTCTTTTTTTACTTTTATAAANCTTCAGGCAGAAGANGAGGATTATCAAAAGTATGCAATGTTTGAAAGTACGGCCGAGCGGGCTCAAGCCTCGGATCCCGTTGTCACNCGCGTACCTNTGAACCTTNCNAANGGAATGCGCATCGGCTTGGTNGGNAATACNTTATTCGACCGNATGAGAGACTTCGGACATTTCGAAGCNCTTTTGCAGCTTGGACACCCCGACCATAAATTGGTTCTACGGAACTTGGCTTGGTCAGCGGACGAAATCGACCTNCAACCGCGACCGGCTGACTTTGCGGATGCCGAACAACATTTGGTTGCGATGAANGCCGATCTGATTCTTGCGGCCTTTGGCTTTAACGAGGCNTTTGGAGGAAANGAGGCNTTGCCCTCTTTCGAAATTCGTTTGGCGAAGTATCTTCAGAACCTCAAATCTAAAGCTTACAATGGCAAAGCCGCTGCAAAAATCGTTTTGGTTTCTCCCATTGCCAACGAAAACGTCGAAGGCGTTTCGGCCGCTGACTTAAATAACCGAACTCTTCAATCTTATGTCAAGGTAATGGCCCGAGTTGCCGAACGGGAAAAGGTCGGATTCATCAATTGCTTTGATCANACCAAGGCTCGGATGAAAAAGGGANCGGATTCTTTGACCATAAACGGGTGTCATCTCAACCAAAAGGGGTATCTTCATTTCGGAAGCGTTCTTTACGAAGGGCTTATCGGGAAAAAAGCTCCTTCTATGAACGAAGATGTGCGGGCCGCCGTGATTGAAAAAAATACCCAGCATTTCTATCGTTATCGACCGCTCAACACCTTTTATTACACGGGAGGAAGACGCGGAAGCTACGGATATCTCGATTTTCTTCCGGCTATGAGAAATTTCGATCTTATGACTGCCAACCGCGACGAGCGAATTCATCGTTTGGTCAACGGAGAAAACCCGAGCCCGATCATCGACGACTCCAACATACCACCCCTGCCCATCACCAAACAAAGCCGAGGTGCCAACAAGTGGATGAGTCCTCAGGAAGAATCAAACGCCTTCCAGGTTGACCCGCGGTTTGAGGTCTCCTTGTTCGCCAGCGAAGAACAGTTCCCTGAACTTGCTTGCCCCATTCAGATGAGATGGGACGGACTTGGCAGAATGTGGGTATCCTGTTCCACCACTTATCCCCATGTCTATCCCGGCCAGGCTCCGAATGACAAGATTGTGATTCTAGAGGATCTGAATGGGGACGGAAAGGCGGACTCCTGTAAAGTGTGGGCAGAGGGCCTCAATGTCCCTCTTTCTTTCGAATTCGGCGATGGTGGAGTCTATGTTTCGGAGGAACCGCACATGACTTTTCTTAAGGACACGAACGGAGACGGAAAAGCAGACCTTCGTGAAATTCCTCTCACTGGTTTTGGTTGCGAAGACTCTCACCATGCCCTTCACGACTTTGCCTGGACGCCCGATGGTGATTTAATTTTCAGGGAATCGGTTTTTCACCATTCTCAAGTCGAGACTCCCTATGGACCCGTTCGACAACAAAACAGCGGTTGGTTTTCGTGGGAACCCAAGGTCCACAGGCTCACCGCTTTTGGCTCTCATCCTAGCACCAACCCTTGGGGCGTGACTTTTGACGATTGGGGGCAACATGTCGCCAGCTATCCCATATTTGCCTCCGCTCACCATGCCTTGGATCCGCCTTACCCCCAACAACACCCCAGACCAACTGGCCTCCAGGCATACTCCGGAGTTTGTGGACAGGAATTCATCGATTTCCCCAATTGGCCTAAGGATATGCAGGGTATGATGGTAAAAGTTCGATACAAGCCTACCAACCGCGTGGAACTTCTTAAATGGAAGGAATATGAATATGGCTATGAGGAAGAATACTTGTCCGACATTATTTTCTCTTCCAACCTCAGCTTCATTCCCGTGGACCTCAGATACGGTCCGGAAGGAGGAATGTATGTGTGCGATTGGTACAACCCGGTCAAAGGTCATGCCCAATATTCCCTCCGAGACGACCGCAGAGACAGAACCTCGGGGCGAATCTGGAGGATTTTGCCAAAGGGTGCCAAACCCGTGGTTGCCCCCAAGATTACCGGCGCCTCCATCGAGGAATTACTCGATCTTCTGAAACGCAGGGAATATCGTTATCGATATTGGGCCAAAAGAGAGATCAGGGAAATGAACCCTCAGGTCGTAAAGGGGGCTTTGGACAAATGGCTTACCGAGCTCAACCCTCAAGACCCTCGTTTCCGGCATCACCAAGTGGAAGCGATGTGGACCTACCGAAACCTGGAATTGACTAAGCCCAGCCTTCTGGAAGAGCTCTTGTCATGCGACAATCACCACGCCCGTGCTGCGGCCGCTCGGCAACTTCGTCACTGGCACCCCCATGCAAAGAACGGAGACTTCTTACTTGAGAAAGCTGCTAAAGATGCAAGCGGTTTGGTTCGGCTGGAGGCGGCTATCGCCTGCAGTTATCTGGGGTCAGCCAACGCCTTTGAGGTTCTTAAAAATATTACTTCCCTGCCGCATGATAAACACCTCACCTATGCGATCAACACATCCTTACGGTCAGAGCCCATGAGCAAGTATTGGGATTCAGAAACGGTCCATGCCCAACACCCCAAAATTGCTGCAATGTTTTCCATACAGAAACTAAAGGAGCGGAAAGCCGAGGAATCCAAGAAGAATTCTAAATTTGACCGGCAAAGAAACTTGCTCAAGGTGCGAATCAAATGCATCAAGGAACGAATGCTTTTTGATGTCGAAACCATTGAAGCCAAGCGAAACCAACCCATTCGCCTTGAATTTCTCAATCCGGATGCAACTCCGCACAACCTTGTTCTGGTTCAGCCTGGGTCGCTCGAAGAAATTGGTACGGCCGCCAACCTCATGGCTGCCGATCCCGAGGCCGCCAAGAGCGGTCAATTCATCCCATCCTCTAAAAAAATAATTGTGCATACTAAAATGCTTAATCAAGGGGAATATGAGTATCTCCGTTTTAAAGCACCAAATAAACCAGGAGAATACCCTTACCTTTGTAGTTTTCCTGGCCATTGGACCATTATGAAAGGTAAATTAATCGTTAAATAAATATCTCTTGAAACTTATAATTACATACTTCCTTTACTTTCTCCCTTTCCTTGTTCAAGGAAAAAAAACGAACTTTGTTTTGGTCATGGCAGATGACCAAGGGTGGGGGCAGACCGGTTATTATAACCATCCAATCCTTAAGACACCCAACTTGGATAAAATGGCTGCTAATGGGCTGCGTTTCGATCGTTTTTATGCTGGTGGACCCGTCTGCTCTCCAACTCGGGCGTCCGTTCTCACCGGACGGACTCATGACCGAACTGGAGTCTTTGATCATGGTTATGCCCTAAGGACTCAGGAAAAGACACTCCCACAGGCTCTAAAAGACGCTGGCTATGCGACCGGACACTTTGGTAAATGGCACCTTAACGGGTTAAGGGGTCCAGGTGTTCCAATCTTGTCCAACTATCCAAACGGACCGAAGGACTTCGGTTTTGAAAAATGGTTATCCGTGAGTAATTTTTTCGATCTGAACCCTCTCATGAGTCGCCAGGGAAAATTCCTGGAATTCCGCGGCGACTCCTCCGAAATCATCGTAGAGGAAGCACTTCGTTTCATGGAGGCACAAAAAAGTTCGGGCAAGCCTTTCTTCACTGTTATTTGGTATGGAACTCCACATAGCCCGTGGATGGCCCTAGACAAAGACGCCGAGCCTTTTACTGAACTTCCTCAGAGTTCCCAGGCCCATTATGCCGAACTGCGTGCCATGGATCGAAGCATCGGAACCCTGAGGTCCGGCTTAAGAAAAATGAAACTCGAGCAAGAGACACTCGTATGGTTTACCAGCGACAATGGTGGCTTGCCCAAAATCACGCCCACCACCACCGGAGGCCTAAGGGATTTCAAAGGAAGTATGTATGAGGGGGGCATCCGTGTACCCGCCATCGTCGAGTGGCCTCAGAAAATAAATAAATTCAGGGTAAGTTCCTATCCTGCTGGTGCGGTGGATATCTTTCCCACCCTCGCGGAGATCGCCGGACTGCCTGCACAATCAATGCTGGATCCAGTGGATGGCGAAAGTCTGCTTCCTCTTTTTGAGAAGGAGCTCAAGACCCGATCCAAACCTCTTATATTTAGCAGTAGGGGTAGGATGGCTGTAATCGACAACCAATGGAAGTTCCTTTCGCAACCTCAAGGCGATGGGCGCAAATTGGAAATGTTTGACCTCTCCAAAGATCTTTCCGAAAGCACGAATTTATTCCGCCCAAATCATCCAAGGGCCAAGAAACTTCGAACGGTCCTCCTCGAGTCGAGGCAGTCCATCTCCGATAGCGTGGATGGGTTGGATTATCCGGAAAAGAAAGTGGGAAAACAACCGCCGAGAATCTTTTGGACGCAAATTCCCGAATACGAAAAGTATTTTAAAGCGTGGAAGGCCAGACCTGAATACCAAGGTCGTCTCAAAAATTTAAAATGAGGAATTTATTTAAATCTCTATTTCCCTACCTGGGGACACTCTTCCTTTCCTTGGAAATAAGTGCGGGAGAGAGGCCCAATATTATTTTTCTATTCACCGATGACCAATCGAGTTACTCACTTGGTTGCTATGGGAACGAAGATGTAAAGACACCGCATATCGACCGTTTGTCTGCGGATGGTATGACCTTCGATCACCACTACGACACCACCGCAATCTGCATGGCGAGTCGGGTCAATGTTATGACCGGTCTCTACGAGTACAGACATGGTTGTAATTTCGATCACGGGCCCCTGACCGAGAAGCTCTGGAAAACCTCTTATCCCATTCGGCTTCGTGAGGCTGGATATGTTACTGCTTTTGCGGGTAAATTCGGATTCGAGGTGCGTAAAGGCTTCGAAAACAGACCGAAATATTTGCCGGAAGGCGATTTCCACAAATGGGGTGGGGGACCTGGGCAAACGCACTATGCCACAGCCAAAAACCCAAGCATGAAAGCCTACGCCGACAAGTACCCGCACTCTTCTCGGTCTTACGGAGCGTTCGGCCGCGACTTCGTCATGGAATCTGCTAAACGTGAAAAGCCTTTCTGCCTATCGATCAGTTTCAAAGCCCCACACAAACCGGACCAACCGGATCCTCTTTTTGATCACTTATACACAGGAAAAACCTTCACCAAACCGGCTAACTATGGCCGTCAACACGGAGAGCACTTTTCGCGGCAAAGCAAACAGGGTCGGCAGTACGAACGCTTTGTCAGTTGGGGCTACCACGACCAGTATGACAAAGTTATGGCAATCTACCACCAGATGGTCCACGGAGTAGATGCAGCCGTAGGTATGATCCGCAAAGCGGTCAAAGTGGCCGGTATTGAAAAAAATACGGTCATCATCTTCACTTCGGACAATGGCTTCCTTTGCGGTTCTCATGGTTACGGCTCCAAGGTCCTTCCTTACGAAGAGTCAACGAATGTCCCCTTGATTATTTACGACCCAAGGCACTCCTCCAGCGGCAAGAACTTACGTTCCAACGCCCTGACCGCAAACATCGACATGGCGACCACCATTCTGGATCTTGCCAGGTTGGAGGTACCCGCAGGATTGGATGGGGTCAGCTTGCTCCCTCTCCTCGACAACCCAAAGGCACAGGTTCGTGAGACTGCCTCCCTTATCAATGTTTGGGGACCGAAAGCAGCNCATTCCTTCGGAGTNGTGACNAAANACTACAAGTATATTTACTGGNCCTACGAGTCGGGGGATTTCGAACCCACCGAAGAGTTGTACCACCTGACCGAGGACCCTCACGAACTGACCAACTTAGCTCCTCAAAAAAGAAAAGAACTCAAGAAGATGCGGGCCCGCTACGACAAGGCGGTGAAGGACTGGAGGCAACTCAGCGTTGATTACAACGGCTACCAACCCTACGGCGATATCTTCGACCGTAAAATTCCTTGGCGACCATGATTAAGTCCTTTCACATTTTTTATTTATTTTTTATCACCTCATTATCCTTTGGTGCAACCAAGCCCAATATCATTCTAATCTACACGGACGATCAGGGCTATGGGGACTTCTCTCTGCTGAATCCCGATTCCAAGTTCAAGACTCCGAATCTGGACCGACTCGCAAAGGAAGGCATCACACTTACGGATGGACACTCCCCGGATACCGTCTGCACCCCTTCTCGATATGGCTTGCTCACGGGCAGGTATTCTTGGCGCACCACGCTCAAACGCGGAGTTTTCGGTGCCGAAAAACCCTGCCTCATCAAAGATGGCCGAATGACCATTGCTTCTCTTTTACGAGATAATGGCTACGCAACGGCAATGGTCGGGAAGTGGCATCTTGGCATGGATTTTCCCGGCGACAAAGGTAATCGGGACTGGAGCAAACCGACATTGGATATGCCCTTGGACAAAGGGTTCGACTATTTTTGGGGAATTCCCGCTTCGATGAATTATGGCGTTCTCGCTTGGTTTGAAGGGAGATTCGCAAAAGTCCCGCCGACCCTTTTCACATCCAAAAAGCCTAGCAAAATCGCGATTGACGACTACCGAATCATGCCGCCCTATCAAACGACCCCGGAAGAGGCCCCCGAGCCCGAAGAATCCGGGGGTAGAAAAATGAACCCTAAAACAAAGGGTCTTGAGGTGGCAAAGGATTTCGTTGATCTCGAATGCCTGGACCGCTTTACAACCCAATCTCTTAAATGGATGGATGGGCAAGCCGAGAGTTCGAGAAAGGGGAAACCTTTTTTTCTCTATCTGCCCTATACCTCGCCACACAAGCCGGTGATTCCCATGAAGCAATTCAAGGGCAAGGGAAAAGCGGGTGCCTACGGTGAATTCATGATTGAAACGGATTGGCACTTGGGTCGTATCATGCAATGGCTCGACGATGAAAAACTGACTGAAAACACGATGGTTATTTTTACCAGTGACAACGGACCTGAAACCACCTGGAAGAAAAGGATGGATAAATTCGGGCATCCATCGAACGGAATTTTCAAGGAAGGCAAAAGATCGATCTACGAGGGCGGTCACCGGGTTCCATTTGTAATCAGATATCCAGATTTAATTAAATCTGGCTCCCGTCTTAACCAGCCCGTGTGTCAAACCGACATTCTCGCAACCCTAGCGGAAATGATTGGGGCAAAGCTTCCGCACGACGCAGCCGAGGACAGTTTCAGTTTCCTATCTGAACTCAAGGGAGAAGCTGGTCGACTGGAAAAAATTCTCATTCACCATTCCTCCAATGGTCGCTTTGCCATTCGCAAGGGCCGCTGGAAATTAATCTTACCCAAAGGAAAAGAATCTTCTGAACTCTATGATCTTAACCAAGACCCCAGCGAATCAATAGAACTTTCAAAGAAGTATCCGAAGGTGGTTCAGGATCTTCGAGCTGAGTTCTCCAAAGCAATCCTCAACGGTAGAAGCACATCGGGAAAAACCCTTCAAAACGACACGCCAATCTGGTCTGATGTCGCTCACCTTGTCATCCAATATTCAAAAAAGTAAAAAAGTCAGATGAATCCCTTTAACATTATCTTACTGTTGCTTAGTGCCGTTTTTACCGCTCAGGCCAAGCGTCCCAATATCGTTCTGATCATGGCCGATGATTTGGGCTTCTCGGATTTAGGTTGTTACGGTTCCGAGATTAGCACGCCGAACCTCGACCAATTAGCCAAAAACGGACTGCGGTTCAGTCAGTTCTACAACACTGCCAAGTGCCATTCCTCCCGAGTTTCCCTCCTCACTGGGCTTTATTGCGACCAAGCCGGTTCCGGCAGCCTGAGCCGTGGTGCAACGATTGCTGAAGTTCTCAAACCAGCGGGCTATTCGACCTGGATGTCCGGGAAATGGCACCTTAGCAAACAACCGACTGATTTTGGCTTTCAGCGTTATTGGGGTCATCTCTCCGGTGCNTGTAATTTCTTTACCGGAGATAACTCCTTCCGGCTCAATGGAAGCGAGTGGAAAGTTCCCAAGAACCTGAACCGTAAACCCTTCTACACAACCCACGCCATTACTGACTTTGCGTTGGACTTCGTTGAGGAAGGAAATGTGGGNGAGGCTTCCGATCCCTTTTTCCTCTACATAGCCTATAATGCACCCCATTACCCGCTCCATGCCCCGGAATCTGCGGTTAAAAAATACGAAGGGATGTATGACGGAGGATGGGACCAGTTAAGGAAGGCTCGATACGCAAAACAAGTGTCCTCTGGTTTGATTCCAAAAAAATACAAACTATCCCCACGTGCCGACCATGTCCCGGCATGGGCTTCGATCAAGGAATCAGAAAAACAATGGGAAGCGGACCGGATGGAGGTATTTGCCGCCATGATTGATCTCGTTGACCAAAACATTGGACGGTTGATCAAAAACTTGAAGAAAAGAAAAGTGTTCGACAACACCCTTTTTCTTTTCTGTGCGGACAACGGCGGATGTCCGTTCGAACGAACTCGGGGAAGAAACCTGAAGCCCTGGGACCCCAACTCCTATTGGACTTACGATGCCTCGTGGGCCCAAGCAAGCAACACGCCTTTTCGCCTTTACAAACAGAACCAACACGAAGGAGGAATCTCTTCTCCCCTGATCGTGCATTGGCCGAAAGGCTTAAAAGCCAAACCGGGGAGCATAACCCGGCAACCCGGACACTTGATCGATTTCATGGCCACTTTTTTGGAAATCAGCGGAGCCAAATATCCTCAAAAAGTAGGCGANCGCATGATTGATCCCCTCGAAGGCAAATCTCTCCTGCCAATCTTTCAAGGCCAACAAAGGAATGGGCACGAAAACCTCTATTTTCACTTTGGTACNGACCGGGCNTTGCGTCAGGGAAAATGGAAACTCGTTTCCGCNAAAGGNGGGAAATGGGAACTCTACNATCTGGAAAAAGACCGAACTGAACTGAACGATCTTTCCGAAAAGCAATCGGCCCGGGTGGAGAAGATGTCCAAAATGTGGTTTGACATCGCTAAGAACAAGGAAAGGGTGGGCAAAAAGGGNNTGGTTCCNGTCAAGGANTCGATCAAGTCNNTTTCNTTNAGNAAAGANACNTCCGGGCAGTTNGAAAANTAGCNAAGTCANCACGATCGNNTTCCATCGGGATGCCTNANNTNAGACCANAGGGTTTGGGAATTTTTCCTTCGATTTTCTATCGATCTAGTTTGTCTTTCAGTATCTCCTGTGAGAGCGATAAGTGATGCGTTTTTTTCGTAATCTGCTACTTACATTCTTCTTTCTCTCAAGTCTTTCCGTATGCTGGTCAAGTAAAGTCCAAGTAAGGAAACTCTCGCTCGGAGTGAAACCCGGGTTGCATTTCGACCCTAAGGTGCTTCATGTTCTGCCGGACGAACAGGTCGAACTGACTTTTGATAACTCCGACCTGATGATGCATAATTTCGTACTCCTCCAACCCGGTTCTCGAATGGAGATTGTAGAGGCCGCCAATGTGCTTGGAGCCAAAGGACCTGAACTCCATTATGTTCCGTATTCCGATAAGGTGCTAGCTTCCACTCCCGTTGTCATGCCCAAAAAGAAAGCGGTGGTCAAATTCAAGGCCCCCATGGAAGAAGGGGAATATCCCTATGTATGTACCTTTCCCGGCCATGGTTATGTTATGCATGGCATTCTCTATGTGGCAAAGGAAACGCCCAAGGGTCTTGCTTCGAAAAACAAGGGTCAACAAAAGGTTTCAGTAAGCGTGCCCGATGAATTGGAAGCGGTCCTCTTTTCGCCCAATACCGTCACCCCTTGTGTGGCCTGCCTCGGAGTGGCTCCAACTGGGGAGGTCTTTGCCGGGGTTGATCAGATTGGTTCTCTTGGCAAAGGGGCAGGAAAAGGCAGAATCGTCCGTCTCATTGACGAGGATAACGACGGCGTGCACGACTCATACACCATCTTTGCAATCATCGATAATCCAAGGGGTATTGTACCGGTCGGGGACAAGCTTTATGTTCTGCATACGAGATGGGGAGCCGAAGCCAAATTCGAAGGCATGTTCCTTTCAGTTTTAGAAGACAAGGATTGGGATGGGGTGGCGGATGGTCCACCCCAAACCTTGGTCAGCGAAATTAGTACCCGAAAATTCAATCAGGACCGCGGGGTCGATCACACCACCAATGGAATTCGTATGGGCATCGACGGATGGATTTATATAGCGGTGGGCGACTTTGGGTTTGTGGATGCCGTGGGCACCGACGGAACTAAGCTCACCATGTATGGAGGGGGGATCATCCGGGTACGGCCTGATGGAACCGAACTGGAAACCTACGCAAACGGCCTACGTAACATTTACGATGTAGCCATTGATCCCTTCATGAACCTCTTCACTCGCGGGAACACTAATGACGGCGGTGGATGGAACATGCGCTTTATCCACGAAATACAGACCGGAGAATATGGATACCCCAGGCTGTTTAAACGCTACACCAGCGAGATTATCCCCGCATTGGTTGATGTAGGGGGCGGATCCGGAACAGGAGCCATGTTCTTCGAGGAACCGGGCTGGCCTGAAAAGTACAACGATGTTCCCATGATGTGTGACTGGGGACGCGGCCAATTGTACATTCATCGGATTGCTCCTGACGGCCCAAGCTTCTCCCAGGAACAGGAAAGCTTTATTAAATGCGGAAGGATTACGGATGTCGATTGTGACGGTTCCGGACGACTTTTCATCGGAAGTTGGAGCAATTCCGGTTTCAAGGGAGGCACGGGTGGATACATCGCGAGGATCGTACCCAAGTCTTGGGAATTCAAAGCTTTTCCCGATTTGGAAAAGCGAAATGCGGTTGATTTGGCCAACCTTCTCACCACCCCAAGCGCCAAGACCAGGCTCCATGCCCAGCAGGAAATCCTTCGCCGCGGAGGATCCGGAAAGGAGGTCCTCGCCATAGTCTTGGACAAAAGAATCGCACCTCGAGCCCGGGTGGCCGCCCTTTACACTTTGAAACAACTTCTTGGAAAGAAGTCCCACCAGACTTTGCTCAAACTTGTGGGGGATCATCCTNGGGTGGCCGAACATGCCCTNCGGGCTTTGGCAGACCGCAAGACACAGCTTTCCGGTATTCCGCANGAGCCCTTTCTTCAAGCCCTTAAAAGCCAAAACCCAAGGGTTCAGGTGGCTGCTGCCGTGGCCCTTGGGCGACTGGGAGATAAGTCCGCGGCCAAAGCATTGCTTGCCGTTTCCAACCCTCCAACAGTGGATCCGCTNCCCAGAGTGGAACCTCCGCAAGAGGAAAAAAACGAAGGCGTAAACCTCCACCAAAGCCCAATCATTGCAGGGAAGAGCGTTCATATGTTTGACCTTGATATCTCGGATTGGAAGGAACTGTTCCTGACNNTCGGAGACGGNGGAAACGGNAACGGTAGCGANCATGGAGCNTGGTTNGACCCAGTCCTGATCAAAAAGGACGGCTCGNGNGTTTCCTTGACCGACNTCAAGTGGAGCAAAGCGACCCAAGGTTGGGGAAAGACAGGAGTTGGAATNAGTGCCACCGGGGCCAAACTCGCCCGGAATGACGGTAAGCCCATAAGCACCGGCATTGGCACCCANTCAATTGGAACAATCACTTATCAAAAGCTTCCTGGAGATTGGGTCCGCTTCCAATGCACCGTGGGGCTTGCAAGCACCAATCATGGCGGGAAGGTACGCTTTTATGTAAGCGATTCGCCCATCAAAAAATTCGCCGGCAAAGGGACGCAAGCGATTCCTGAAGGCCCACACGCTACCCCGAACTCATCGAGTATCCTACCGCATATCGGCCGTCAGGCACTGGTTGCTTTAGACGCGGGTCAGGCCTGCGTGGATGCAGTCGGCACTTCAAACCAAAGCGGTGCACTGATGGCCCTGCGCTACATGCACGCCCCGGAGACAGTCGATGCTTTGATCAAACGCTTCGAAGAGGAGAAGGAACCTGACATCAAACAGCGCATTGCCAGGAGTCTAGTACGGTTGGTCAACAAGGAGAAACCTTACAAAGGCGAAACCTGGTGGAAAACTCGCCCGGACACCAGAGGTCCTTATTACTACCCGACTCCCTGGGAAAGAACCGAACAAATTACCAAGTCTTTGATCGAAGCGAGCAAGCAGAGTGATCCCGCTACCCGCTACATCATTGCGGAACTGATCAAGAAGGACAGGGTTGAAATTCCTGGTTTTTGATCTATTAGTTCCATTATTTTGAGATTCACTTTTCGGCACAAAAAAAGAAAAAGGCCCTATGAAACAAATTTTATTAGTCAGTATGGCCTGCGTTTTCTTACACTTAGGAGGTCACTTATCTGCCCAAAATCAACCCAACCTGGTTATCCTGTTGGCTGATGACTTGGGATATCAGGATGTGGGTTGTTATGGCGGACCCGTCCAAACTCCAGCGATCGACCAACTGGCCAAGGAGGGGGTTAAATTTAGCAACTTTTATTCCGGTTGTGCGGTTTGCTCGCCTAGTAGAGCCACCTTGTTGACCGGAAGGCATCATATTCGANCGGGGGTTTACAGTTGGATTTCAGACGAAGTACAGAAGTCACACCTTCTTCTTCGGGAACTTACCATTGCGGAAATGTTAAAAGATCAGGGTTATTCCACCGCTCATCTGGGAAAATGGCATCTGGGCTTACCGACTAAAAACAGGTCCAAACCCACACCGAGTCATCATGGATTTGATTACTGGTTCACAACCTGGAATAATGCTTCCCCCAGTCATAAGAACCCAAATAATTTTATTAGGAATGGTCAGCCGGTCGGTCCGCTGGAAGGATACTCCTGTCAGTTGGTGGTAGATGAAGCGATCGAATGGTTGGATAATCACCGACATCCCAAGGCTCCCTTTTTTCTGAATATTTGGTTTCATGAACCTCATGCTCCGATTGCCGCACCTAATGAGATTGTTTCCACCTATGGTGAATTAAACAATAAGGCAGCCATTTATTCAGGAACGATTGATAATACGGATCGGGCGATCCAGCGAGTAGTCAATAAATTAGACGCCATGGGAATACGCGAAGACACGCTGATCATCTACGCTTCGGATAATGGCAGTTATCTGGAGGANCGGACGGGCAACTTAAGGGGAAAGAAAGGTTCAAATTGGGACGGGGGCATTCGGGTGCCTGGAATATTTTGCTGGCCAAGGGTGATTCAAAAAAACCTAACCCTGAAGGAACCTGCAGGGTTAGTGGACATCTTTCCAACAATATGTGGGTTATTGAACCTAGAGATGCCAAAGGATCGAGCGATTGATGGTTCGGACTTATCCGATTTGCTGATGGGCAATCAGGATGGGTTCAAGCGTCATCAGCCTTTGTTTTGGCATTTGCAAAAATCGCGGCCCATAGTAGCGATCAGAGATGGAGATTTCTCTCTCGTTGCAGACCCCGATTACGAACTGTCCAAATCCAATATGTTCCAAGAATCCTGGATACCCGTTATCAAAAGTGGAGGGTATCGNAATTTCCAGCTTTTCGACTTATCGAGAGACCCGGGTCAGACCCATAATCTAAGTTCACAAAACCCCGANTTGTTCCGAAAACTGAAAACGAAGTTATTGAAAATCAACCAGAGCATCATGGCAGATGGAACGGATTGGCATTTGCAATAAGAGTGGCGTGCGTAGCCAAATCAGCTTTCTTTGTAGTTGAAAGAAAGTTTTAAAATTTTTCTAAAGGGGTTGAAATTTCAATATNTCTCACTTAGTTTAANACATATGCAANCACGGATCACCCTNNTTGGCATTGCAATGCTTNTNTTTACCTCGCCCTGCGTTTGGGCAGATGATGATAAAGTGGAGGCTCGCCCTGAAGTACGGTTGGCAGCTGCGAAGAAAGTTCTCTTGGAGTCTNCCAATGTCNCCTTGCTTTACCTAAGGGGTTTGGTATGCCCGTCCTGTGCAATCGGAGTTCGTAAGAATCTTTCGAAGTTGGATGGCGTAGACAAACAAAGGTTTAAGGACGGGGTCGACATGGACCCCGAAACTCAACTTGTTTCCATTGCACTCAAAGAGGGTGCATCGTTGGATAGTAAAGACTTGATTGAACGAGTGGAAGACGCCGGCTATGTTCTGGTTGAAGAGTACATCTTACACGACCAGCATTTGGATGCGCTTCAATTCAAACAGGATGCATCCGTTAAAATTGTTCATCACACAGCCAAGTAAATCCGTTTCTTTTAGCAAGAGTTTCTTGTTATTGGGGGGGTTCCTGACCTGTTTCCTGTCTTCACGGGTGCATGCAGATGACCCGATTATGAACATGATGCCTCGCTGGTCAGGTGGCTGGGGTTACCAAGTCCACTATGAGTTCATAAACAAATCGGATTTGNTNCTCGGAAGTAAGAAGCTCGAAAAAGGATTTTCTGAAGAAGTAAATCTCATGCACTTGGAAGGCGTATACACCTGGAAAAAAGAAATTCGCATAACCGCTAAGCTCCCCTATGTCATGGATGCGGAAAGGGAGATGCCTGACGGTTCGGGCGGAAAATTGATTCAAAAAGACAGGGGTTGGGGCGACCTGAATATTGGCGTTCCGTTGAAGAAGTATTTTAATTTGGACGGGAAGAGCGGTTCGTGGACTTTTAAACCCATGGTACGCATTCCCCTGGCGAATAAGGACGACTATGATTTCTACTACAAGGAATTTGGCGGGGGTCTTGGGTTTGGCCACGAGTTTGAGACCGCAAACTACTACTTTGGAGTTGGGTCGGCTTGGTGGATCTTTGATGGCGTTCGACCGGCCGAGATTCACACCTCCTTGGATTTCGGCTATAATTTCGAGACCAAGAATTCCAATGGCTCCATCTTCTGGGAAACCGATTTTCACTTCGAAGATGATGAATCCAGAACCCTGGGTTCAGGCCCTGCCTTCTACTTCAATCACAACGATACGATCCATTCGAGGATCGAATGGAAGCACGACTTCATTGACCACCAAGGTATTATCGACCACGGCAATGGAAACCATTTTAAAATTGGTATCGGTTGGGTTTTTTAGCCTTTTCTAACACATGGCTTTAGAGCAAAAGTTTCGTAATTTGAACATCCGGATTGCTATCCGATTTATGATATAACCTTCTGTGGATTTTCCAGTACATGGAAATTTGCAACTTTCAATAAGAATAGAATGTAGGGTCCAATCATGGAAAACCATTTTGGTTTATTGTCTGTGAATTTTGTGCATGAGGACCACCTTATTTTAGCTGAGANATGGGATATTCGGGNTAATNAAAGCGTCGAATTTTCAATTACTCTGAGTGAGATAAGGTTTAATTGAGAACGAATACTGTTCTATAAAATATNTTCATTGATGAAGAGTTTTGATTGTCGATGAAAATTCAAACAGATACTTATTAAATNCCTTTGGGGCTTTTATTATGAAAAANTTGATTCAATTATTTATTTNCCTTTGTGCCGGATGCTTTTTTGTATCAGCTAAAAAATCAAAACCGAATGTTTTATTCCTTATGTCCGATGANCTCAATACTGCGTTGAGTGGCTTTGGACATCCACAATGTAAAACTCCGGAGCTGGATAAGCTGGCCAGTCGGGGCATGCGTTTTGAGAANATGCACTGCCAATATCCTGTTTGTGGTGCATCCCGTGCTTCACTGATGTCGGGACTATACCCTTACACGAATGGAACACTCGGCAATTCGGGTACCCTNCGTGGCAATATGCCAAATGTGGTCACCATGTCTCAATTGTTCAGAAAAAATGGTTACCGGGTTGGGCGTGTNAGCAAGATCTACCACATGGGCATTCCGGGTGAAATTCTTGTTGGAACCGCCACTCGTGACGACCCGCATTCGTGGGATGAAGTGGTTAATATCAAAGCCCCTGAACAGAACGCACCCGGGGTGAGTACGCATTGGTCACCCAAAGATAAAGGTTCACAGACATTTGAAGGTGTTGAGGCCGAAGGTGATGATCTCGTTCATGCAGATGGGATGGCTGCAGACCATGCNATTGATTTTCTTAAGCGAAATAAAGATAAACCCTTCTTTCTTGCATGTGGTTTCGTTCGACCTCATGTCCCGCTGGTTGCTCCGGCAAAATATTTCGATCTCTATGACCGTGATTCGATGGAAGCACCTGTGGTACCTGAAGATGACCTTGAGGATGTCCCGCAAATTATTCGTAATTACAAACGAAATAGCACATCGTATGGAGTGACACCTGAGCTCCATAAGGGGCTACTTGAAGCCTATTATGCCAGCATTTCATACATGGATGCACAAGTGGGACGCGTGCTTAATGCTCTGGACNAACTTGACCTGTCCGAAAACACCATTGTGGTATTTACCAGTGATCATGGATATATGCTGGGGCATCATCATAAGTTTCAGAAACAACACTTGTTTGAGGAATCCACCCGTGTTCCGTTTATTTTCAGTATTCCATGGATGAAGAAGCAACATGGCAAGGCAACCAATCACATTACCGAACTGGTCGATCTGTATCCAACATTGGCCAGTTTGGCTGAACTTAAGACTCCAGAAGGACTCCAAGGTGAGAGTATGGTATCCGTACTTAAAGATCCTGCTTCCAAGAAATGGAAAAAGGAGTTNGCCTTTACTATCAGTCGGAATGGTGGAGAATCAATTCGAACGCATGACTGGCGTTTTACGCAATGGGGTCATGGTAAAGCGGGCATGGAACTGTATGACCTGAAGAATGATCCAGGAGAATTTACCAACCTTGCGAGTAATCCCCAATATGCTGAGCCTCTCAGAAAATTGCAACAGATGCTGGAATTAAAGAGAACACAGGCTGGGTATTCTAACAAGCNGTTTGGCGGAAAGAAAAAGTGACGGACGCAAAGACACAAGTACGATTTGACTCGAAGTTTGTCTGCTCATTTCTAAACGTTACGCCAAGCTTACTATCACAAACATCAGGTAAACTATGAAAGCACGAACCATCCTACTATCTTTTTTCGCATTTCAGTCATTGATTTTCGGTGCATCCAAGAAGCCCAATGTTCTCCTCATTTCGATTGATGACTTGAATGACTGGGTCGGTTGTATGGGTGGACACCCCCAGGCTAAAACTCCAAATATCGACAGGGTGGCCAAGATGGGAACTCTGTTCAATAATGCTCACTGCCAGTCCCCGGTTTGTAATCCTTCCAGGGCGAGCATGATGACTGGGCGCTACCCGCATACCAGCGGGGTGTATTTTTTAAGCCCGGATCTCAAGGAAGCCCCGGTTCTTAAAAACCTAAAAACCATGCCTGAAGTTTTCGCTGATTATGGTTATAAAACCATGGCTGCAGGGAAAATCTATCATACCCGAGATCATCGTTTTTTTCAGAGTTACAAGCCGACTGGTGGATTTGGGCCTCGCCCCAAGAAAAAGATTTCCCAACCACACGGACATCCTCTTTGGGACTGGGGGATTTTCCCGGATGATGACAATTTGATGCCTGATATGAAATGTGCGAAGTGGGCAGTCGATCAATTGAGTCAAAAGCATGATAAACCCTTTTTTATGGGCGTTGGTTTTTATCGTCCGCATGTTCCCATGTTTGCCACAAAGAAGTGGTTTGATATGCACCCGAAAGATAAAATTAAGCTCCCCGCTGTACCTGGTGATGACCTCAAAGACCTTAGTCAGTATGCNATTGATCTAACAAATTTAGAGCATGTTTCCCCAACTCATGAATGGGTGACCGGAGCGGGGCAGTGGGAGCATGCCGTTCAATCCTATCTTGCTTCGGTAACTTTTGCTGACCATTGCCTTGGGCTTGTGCTCGATGCCCTTGAGAAAAGTGAATACTCAGACAATACCATCATCGCCTTGTTTTCTGACCATGGATTCCATCTCGGAGAAAAGGAACGCTGGGCGAAGCGTTCCCTCTGGGAGGACGGAACCCGTGTCCCTGTGGTTGTTGTAGCCCCAAGACATAAGGCTTCCCAAAAGACAAATCGTCCTGCTGAACTGTTGGATATCTTTCCCACCTTGCTTGAATTGGCAGGTTTACCAAAAGATGAAACTCAGGAAGGACAGAGCCTGGTTCCCCTCATGAAAAACCCTCAGAGAGAATGGAAGCATCCTGCTATCACCAGTTTCGGGTTGGGTAATTATTCGATTCGATCTACCCACTTTCGATTTGTCCAATACTTCGATGGCTCCCAAGAGTTATACGATTTGAGGAATGATCCTCATGAATGGAAGAACCTCATCGATAACCCTAAGATGAAGCAAGTTATCCAGGAACATGCGTCCTTTATTCCGCAAAAACAACATCCCATACTCCCCGGAAGCTCGACTGGGCATAAGGCTTATGCCGCTGCAAAAATATATATAAAATGATAATCTCTATATTCATCTATGAAGGGCATCTTGGTCGCTAAGTTAAANCTATTTGTATTTCTTTCATTAGGGGCAAAATTTAAACAGCCCAACATCGTAGTAATCATGGCGGACGATGCCGGGTATTCGGATTTCGGTTGCTATGGCGGAGAGATTGACACCCCAGTTCTTGATAAACTTGCAACCAATGGCTTGCGTTTTTCTCAATTTTACAACACCGGCAGGNGTTGTCCTTCCCGAGCGGCTCTGCTGACCGGGGTCTACCAGCATCAGGCGGGGATGGGNCACATGTCCAGGGATCGTGGGATTCCCAGCTACAGCGGGACCATCCTNCCCAATGTCCCGACCTTGGCCGAGCGCCTCCGCAAAGGAGGCTACCGCACCATGATGACGGGCAAGTGGCACCTCGGTACGGAACCCAAGCAATCTCCGATCGCCCGTGGCTTCGATCGGTTTTACGGTACCCGCAACTTCATCGACTCCTACTTTACGGTCCTGCGCAATTGTCAGGTATTCCTCGACGACAAGGAGGTGTTGCCCGCGACCGAGACTCCGGTCAACCACCTCCACCCTGACCGGGAATGGTACACAACCGATGTCTTCACCGACTATGCTCTCCACTTCATGGACGAATCCTTCGAGAAGCACCCGGACAAGCCCCTTTTTCTCTACATCGCCCACAACGCCCCGCATTTCCCGCTTCATGCCCGTGANCAAGATACCAAAAAGTACCGTGGGCGCTTCAAGGACATGGGCTGGGATAAGCTCCGCCGAGAACGATACAAGCGAATGGTCAAGCTGGGGTTGATTGATAAGAAATGGCCCCTCTCGCCCCTCGACGTTCCGAAGTGGGAAACCTACGACGAAAAGATGCGGGATGAATTGGATTTCAAGATGTCTCTGTATTCCGCGATGATTGACCGGATGGACCAAAACATTGGTCGGGTCGTGGATAAGCTCGAGTCCGCCGGTCGTTTGGATAACACGCTCATCCTCTTCCTCGTGGACAACGGCGTGCCCGGGACCGGCGTGCATGACTGGCGCGGGCTGTTCGCCAAGAACGACAGGAACCCCGAAACCCGGGTGGATAATTACGAAGAGTGGGGGAGACTCGGTGGTTGGACCTCGAGTTCCGGACGGGGTTGGGCCAACCTGAGCAATACCCCTTTTAGGATGTACAAACGCTATACTCACGAAGGCGGTGTCGCCACCCCTCTGATTGTTCATTGGCCGGAGGGCTTCAAGGCACAAGGGGATCTACGTCACGCTCCCAGTCACATCATCGATGTCGCACCTACCTGCTTATCGGCAGCCGGTCTTTCGGGTAAGGGAATGGCGGGTAAAAGCCTCCTGCCGGTCTTTGCCAAGGATTCCGGGAAGGAACGCACCCTCTATTGGGAGCACGAAGGAAACCGGGCGGTCCGCAAGGGAGACTACAAGTTGGTCGCGATGCACGATACCCCGTGGGAATTGTACGACATGAAGATGGACCGCAGTGAATTGAAAGACCTGTCCAAAGGGATGCCCGGGAAGGCCAAGGAACTGCGTCTCCTTTACGAGGCCTGGGCCAAGCGGGTGGGTGCATTGCCTTGGAACGAGGTCCTAGAGGCGAGGAAAAAGAAAATCGCGAAATAANCAACCGANTCAAAATCGAATTTTGAGGTTTGCCAATGAAACTTTTCTTGGGGAATTTAGTTTCTGTACCTGAGTGCTATCACTGACTGCTTTCATCCAATGAACTCCATAAACCGTCGTAATTTCCTAAAAGGAGTGGGGGTTTCCCTTGCTCTCCCTTCACTCGAATCGCTTCAGGCGGCAACCGGGGCCAAACCTACCGCCCAAAGATTCGTCTGCGTCTCTCCCAATTACGGGATGAACCCTGGCGGATTTTTCCCCGAGCAAACCGGTGCGAATTATACTTTGCCCACATTGCTCAAACCCCTCGAAAGGCACAAGNAAGACCTCACCGTCTTCACCAACTTGGATCACCCGGAAGTAGGAGGTGGTCACGGATGCTCAAATACTTTACTTAACGGAGTGGAACTCAAGGATGCCAAGGAAAACCCGCAAAGGCTTCTCTCCTTGGATCAATTCCTTGCCGAAGAGATTGGGCGGGATACCCGCTTTCCTTCACTAAGGATGGGCTCGGGAGGCATTTCATGGTCCAGAGCAGGAGTCAGGTTGCCCACCATGGGAAACCCTAGGGAAATATTCGCCAAGCTTTTTCTGGAAGACAACCCAAAGCTCAAAGCCAAACATAAACAATACCTAAGCGAGGATGCGAGCATTCTGGACGCGGTCCTCGAGGATACCCGGAGCTTGAGCAGGCGCCTATCCCGTATCGATCAGGAGAAGCTCGAGGAATATTTGACCTCCATCCGGGATGTCGAACGGAAGCTCCAGCGCAGGTCGGAATGGATCGATGTGCCCAAACCCAAGGCCGACTCCGGGGTGATCGAAGGCGATGACGAGCACTTGGTGGATTTGGCCTACCCCTACAACACCTCCGTGATGTACGAACTCATGACCCTTGCCCTGCAAGCCAATCTGACCAACGTGATCACCTTCGGCCACCCGGGAGGAAACCGTCTTTTCCCCTTCGACGGAATCACCTATGGATACCACTCTCTGACCCACCACGGCAAACGCCCCGACTTGCTCAAGGAGCTGACCGTGATCGAAACTTTCTACACCAAGCAATTCGCAAGTTTCCTCGACCTTCTCAAGAAAACCAAGGATTCCGAGAATCGACCCCTGCTTGATTCAACTGTGGTGATGTTCGGTAGTGGAATGGGGAACGCCAGCTCGCACTCCAGTCGGAATCTGCCCGTCATGGTATCGGGTGGAGGGTTGAAGGGCGGCAACCATCACCGGTTCGAGAGAAAGGGTAGGAACGGCAGGCCCCTGTGCGATCTCTACGTCTCCATTCTTCAAAAACTTGGCTTGGAAACCGACCGGTTTTCCACCAGTTCGGCCAATTTGAATCATCTGCTGGGATGAGAACGCTCATCCTCGGCCTGATCGCCGGTTTGCTTGTCGCCGGGACGATGAACGCGGACAAGCCCGACTTGGTCCATCCGTTCCTTGAGACCTACTGCATCAAATGCCACAGCGAAGACCAGCAGAAGGGAGACCGACGCCTCGACCACCTCACGGGCAATCCGAAAACCCTCGACGAGGCCGAGGGACTGCAGGAAATTCTCGATCAACTCAACTTGGCCGAGATGCCCCCGGAAGACGAGAAACAGCCCAAACCGGAGGAAACCCGGCAGGTTGTCGACTACCTAACCGAAGTCCTCGATCAAGCTCGTGAAAATGCCCGTGAAAATCGTGGAAAAGTCGTTCTGCGAAGGCTGAACCGGGTCGAATACCTCAACACCATACGCGATTTGTTCGACTTGAAAATGGTCGATTTCGACCCCACTACCACCTTCCCACCGGACGAACCGACCGAGGGGTTCGACAATGTCGGTGAAGGCCTGGTCGCCTCCAGTCACTTGCTTGAGAATTACTTGGATGCGGCCCGTAAAGTTGCGGACAAGGTAATCCGACCTGGCCCCGAACCCAAGATGATTCACTATCAGGCGGGGGTGAAAATCAACCCAAACGGGGGACTGGGCGAGGCGGGTTCCGACAAGGTTGCCAGGAGGGAGGCCGGTCGCATATTCATCAAGTTCAGGCAACCCCTTGGTTTTCCAACCCTCGACAAGAAACGAGGAGTCCCGGCGGATGGAGAGTACTTGATCCGCTTTTCCGCAAAGGCAGTACGCAGAAAATCACGCTATAAGGATTCCGATCTGAGGTACAATTCCGACGAGCCCATGCGCCTCTCCATTTCGATTGATTCCCGGGAGTTGGGAGCGACCGCCCATCGCATCATCGGCGAGTACGAAATCCCGGATGACGAATTGATCGAGGTCGAGCATCGGGTTTGGCTCGAAAAAGGATTCACTTTTCATCTTCATTGGGCCAACGGACCCAACGGTTCCTTTAAGCGGATCATGAGGAAGGTACTGCCCAAGTACAACAAGGACGCACTTTATCCTGCCCGCAACCCTCCTGAAATGTATATCGGGTCGGGCCCCGAACTTCATGTTCATTCTTTTGAAATCGAGGGTCCGTTCTTCGATCAATGGCCCATGCCGGGGTTCGTCCGCTACTTTCCAAATCCACCGGCAAACCCAGACGCGGATTATCTCGATGCCAGTTTGCTCAGGGTGGCAAACCAAGCGTTTAGGCGCCCCGTATCTCCTCCAGAACTCAAACCTTATCTCGATCTCTCTCGCCAATACCTCGCGGAGAAAAAGGACTTTTGGGCAGCGGCTCATTATGGCATACGGGCCATCCTTACCTCTCCCCGCTTCCTATACCTTAGCGAAAGCGATCCNGGGAAAGGTCCGGATACACTGGACCCTTATGAACTNGCTTCCCGCCTNTCCTATTTNNTNTGGAGNTCNATGCCTGANANNNAACTTCGAGAGGCAGCNNNCTCNGGNNGNCTCCTCGAANCCGATGAATTGCNNNCCCAGGCCAAACGCATGCTNCNGNACNNNANGGCTCAGGCTTTGGCCGANAACTTCGCGGGGCAATGGCTTCATCTTCGNAAGNTAGGAGAAATGCCCCCGGATCCGGAAAAGAACAAAGCCTACTATTCGAATAACTTGGAACAGGCCATGCGAGAGGAAACNGGTCGNTTCTTCANTTATGTTCTTTCCGAAAANAGNAGCATCCTTGAATTCATTGATTCCNACTANACCTTTCTGAACGAANCNTTGGCNCANCATTACGGCATAGAGGGAGTCCTCGGCAAAACTTTTACCAAGGTTACCCTTCGTCCTGAACATAATCGGGGCGGTCTGCTCGGCCATGGAAGCGTTCTCACGGCAACCTCGAATGGTGTGGAGACTCAACCCGTGCTTCGGGGGGTTTGGGTTCTGGAAAATCTACTCGGGACTCCACCCAACTCTCCTCCACCTGACATTGAACCCATTGAGCCAGATACCCGTGGGGTAAGTACGATGAGGGAATTGATGGAAAAACACCGCAACAATCCGACCTGCTTCGAATGCCATCGAAAGATCGATCCCCTCGGTCTTTCCATGGAACATTATGACCACATTGGGGCCTGGCGTGAACGATACGCCAAACACCTGCCCATTGACGGGTCGGGGGAAATGCCTGACGGTACATTCATTGAAGGCCCATCCGGAATAAAGAGTTACCTTAAGGCAAGACCCGATCAATTCACTCATTGCCTCACCGAAAAACTTTTCGTCTACGCACTGGGAAGAAGGCTAAGCTTCACTGATCGGGATGACCTTGATGCAATCGTAACTCAAATGCCCAAGTTGGATTACGGTTTGCAAGAACTGATCCTGCAAGTCGTTGCGAGCGAACCGTTCAGATCCAAATGATCAAATGCACTTTTTTCCTTTTTCTTGCTGGAGTTGCATATGCGATCCAAAAGCCAAACATTGTTTTCATCTTAGCCGAAGATCTTGGTCGGGACTGGGTAAGTTGCTACGGAGCTAAGCACCAAACCCCCAACATCGACCAACTGGCCAAGGAAGGCATTCGTTACGAGACGGCTTGGAGCATGCCCATGGGGATTCCATCGAGTGTCACTCTTCTCACTGGACAGTATCCTTTTCGCCATGGTTGGACTACTCATTACGACGCACCTAGGGAGGGAAAGGTAGGCTTGAGCCCTAAAAAGTTCACAACCTTTGCTCGGGTCCTACGAGATCATGGTTACTCCACGGTCATTGGGGGGAAATGGCAAATCAACCACCTTGGCAAACGACCCCACGCTCTGAGCGAACACGGTTTCGATGAACATTGCGTATGGCCGGGAGCCGAAGCAGGCGAACCGGAAACCCATGGAAAATACTGGAAAGCCTTACTTCAAGCCAATGGTCGAAGGGGAAGGGCAACCTATGGTCCGGATTCAATCAATGGGTACCTGATTGATTTCATGAAGCGAAACAAAGATAAGCCTTTTCTCATATACTACCCGATGCTTCTTGCTCATGGCCCTTATGCNTCAACGCCTCATAATCAAGACTCAAGTCCTGACGAAAAGGATGGATTGTATGCGGACAATGTGACTTACNTGGACCATCTCGTCGGTAAAATCATAAATACCATCGATGAGCTTGGTCTCAGGAAAAATACGATTGTTTTCTTTACCGGGAAAAACGGCTCAGCGGTCTCCGGCAACCTCTATGGTGAAGCTTACCCGAAAGGCAAGGGGGGAGGGGGGGACTGGGGNGCTCATGTGCCTTTCATTGTCCGGGCTCCTTTCCTAANCAAGGGAAACATCGTGTCCCGCGATCTGATTGATTTCACCGACTTTTACCCCACATTTCTCGACTTAGCGGGAATTACCCCTCCGGAAAACCTCACTTTAGACGGCAAATCCATCGTGCCCAGCTTACGCGGCAGCGAAGATCCCTATCAAAAGCGAAGCTGGGTGTATTCTCAGTTAGGTGAATTTCGAATGATTCGCGACTGGAATCATATCGTCGATAACAAGGGCTCCTTTCACAACCTAACCAAAGACCCACGGCAAGAGAGACCGGTAAGCAAGTTGGATAAGATTGCCCCGGGGCGACGTCAACGTTTGCAAATGATCTTGGACCGATTTCCTGATGATGGGCCTTCACCCAAGTAAGAAATAGACACATACGGGTACAAATAAACCAGTTTTTTTGGATTGCTAACCTGTGAATATAGACAAAGCACTGACCAGATTACAATAGCCAGAGAAATAAGATTTACAGGGCAGGAATCGTGATTGATGCAATTTTTAATTAAATATTGATACCTGACCCGAATGACTGTGAGGGTGCTGGATGCTCGACCTACAGTGATCAATCCACTGCTGCACATAATTTAAGATTTTATCGATTGAGTCAATTATAGTCCATTATCGCGATATCGGAAATTAGTAAATAATCGCTTACTAAAAAATTTTAGTGTAAGAGACCTCATTGCTGGAGGTGAATCGTAAAACCTGTATTTTTTATTTATATTTATTTTTTAATTGTTTTTATTATAAGAACATAAGGTTTAGTAAAGTCAAAAAATGACTAGACTTGGAGACAGTAAGGTCAAAAATTTGGTAATGGAGAAAAGGGATGAAAACTCTACTTTTCAAACCGAATGAGATGAAATAGGATTGTTTCAAAGAAAATCTCTGCCAATTATGTTCTTGGGGTAATTTTTCGGCAGTGGACATAAAAGAAAAGGAACTGAGAGAAAGTTTATGGCCAAGACTTGAAGTAAACTTAAAACTTTAAATTCGGTNTCTTTCAGATGGTCTTTTTATAAAACCGTTAGAATAAGTATGGATCGTCATATAAGAACCTGTATATGATAAACTACGGGACTACCAAGTGATTTTGGGTGTATCTGACAATTGAAAAAAAGATGTTATTTTGAATAAAAGATAATGTATTTTGCCGTATCTTTTTTCCTAGTTCCGACTTTCATTCAAACATTACATCTCACTCATAATACCCAGAATGATTTCTTTTATATAGTACTGTATATCAGGTTATAACCGAATAAACCAACAAAGCCATACAACTTTATTGTATACTATTCCTCAATTATTTAACCGCTCTTTTTTCTTAGACCAATCGAGGTATCGCTGTGATATCTCCGCATCCTTTGGATTTCCTAAGTGGAACAAAACTCGATAGCGAAAAGTGATTTCTTCTCCTTTTCCAAGAACCAAATCCCCAGTTCCTTTTGGTTTTCCTTCAAAATTGCTAACACCGAATGGATTCGCTGCCACCAATCCATAATCGCGGGCATGCCACCAAGTGGGGTGGCGTAAGTTGGACGGATGGTCGAAAATCGAAATTCCGATTTCCTCATCGTTGAATGGTGCCCAGTAGGAAATCCATGATGCTCGCTTGCCCCATACCAAATTACCAGCTACCCCATCGCTGTTTAATGCACTCCCTTGGGCAACATTACCCTTAAGTCTGTAGGCCGGTGCCATACGAATCCCAAAACTTCCTTCCTTGGTGTCCCCAAAGGTAAGATCATCCACACTTGCAATCAAAGTAATTTCAAAGTCGATGGCACGGGATTTCGTATCTGGTAAATGGAAGGAGACTCTTCTTCGATCTTGGCATACCGTTTTTCCGTCGGCATCTTTCCACAAAGTAGATTGTACAAACGAGTTTGTATTCATTTCTATAAATTCCTCATGGACAATCTTTCCTTTCTTCTCGCCCAACGCCCAAAAATCGACTCCATTGACCATACCATGAGTATACCACAATGAAGTATGATGTGGATGATCTGCTTCTTCACCTTCCTTGTCCTTTTCAAAGGGAAAGCTTCGGGTCATTTCATTTCCATTAGGTCCAATTATTGGATAAAAAACCGGTTTTGCCCGATTTTCGTCCGCATATATGTATTGTGTAAAGAGTTGATCTCCACTGCTTACAATCAGTTTGCCATTTTCTCGAACGATTGAAATCTCAGCATGTGCCGTGATGGATTTCATGAATAAAACCATGAATAAAACCAGATGTTTAAAATTCTGAAAATTGGGATGCATATTCGCTTACTTAAGGAGGGAATGGATGGGGTCAATCAACTATTGGACACAAGTGCTTTCCAAAATGTTCAACACGAATTTCTTTTCGTGATCAGGAACATGGTCCTNAAANTTTTGAAACTCAAGTAATCTTTCCTTCGGAAAAGAGAAAGCTCCACTTAGAACTTGTTTTTGTGTTCTTCCAATTCGGGAATCACCATCATCAACCTTGCAATACCTTGATACCCCACTTCTGTGATATCGGAATGCCCACTCGTCCACTGCCAACCCAAAGATTAACTCAAAGGCTAGGATCGTTTTCTTTTCATCGNACCAAATCGTTAGGCAGCTCGTTCCGTCCACATAGCGGATTCTTTCCTCTTCGCTGACTATTGAATGGTTTGGCTTGGGCATTGCAAAATGTAAGCCTAGAAGACATACTTTTCCACACAAGAGATGAAAAACTCATCCCCCAAAAGCAGATTTCCGGATTGTCCGAAGAAATCCTGCGTTTTCCCCAATACCTGCGAGTGGAACCAACGGTGCATGCAAAAGGGACTAGAACTAAGCGTAAACGCGAAGATGAAGGTCATTGAGCAAGCCAAGGTAATGTCGCCTGGCCAAGATAAGCCTAAGACGACCTAAGGGATTTGGGTTGGTCCAAGATTTCCTTGAGAACAATTGCTTTCTTCAGGGAGCTTGAACCCCTTAAGAGTTCTTCTTTCACCCAGGAGTNATTAGCTATGGATGAATCTTGANTCTCGCTTTTGGTGNTCAAAGAGGGGGCACGATCTTTCAAGGGCAAATCGACACCTTCTNNTTGATACTTTGCTTCGACATGAATGGGTTTGCTCCTTTTTTCTTCAAAGGAGGGAGGTAATCCAAACTGCTCTTCTTGAAGATCTGAAGGAAGCGGGGGGGGGTTGGCCTCAGTCAGGTCCCCGCTTTCCTGAGGTTGCGTAGCCTTTTGCCACGCTTCCCGCGCTTCCCTCAAAACATCTCCGATAGTCGGTTGAGGATTGTCCGCTGGTGGTTTACCAACCGTTCTTTTGGGTTTTTGGTCTTCCTTTTTTTGAAAGAACTTACCCACAAAAGAAGCGATCACCAAGCCAATGATGATCAAGGTGTCGATTGGCAGATCAGTCATCGAAATGCAATTGTTTGCACAAAAAAACCTTTAGGTAAGTGAACTATTCGGTGCCCTTGGAAATGCTATCGCGCATCTCTGTATCCGCTTCAACATTGCGCATCCGATAATAATCCATAATTCCAAGGTTACCACTGCGAAAAGCATCGGCCATAGCAAGGGGCACTTTCGTTTGGGCTTCCACCAATTTGGCCTGCATCTCCTCCACTTTGGCCTTATTTTCCTGTTCCAGGGCAACGGCCGCAGCCCGACGAATTTCAGCCTGTGCCTGAGCCACTTCCTTGTCTGCGGAAGCCTGCGAGGATCGAAGAGCTGCACCTCGGTTTTCACCAAGATCAACATCCGCAATATCAATCGAGAGNATTTCAAAGGCGGTTCCTTGATCCAAACCCCTGTCCAATACTTTTTCGGTTATAGAATTAGGGTTTTCCAAGACCACTTTATAATTTTCGGAAGANCCGATCGTTGAAACAATACTTTCCCCGACCCGTGCAATCACCGTTTCCTCCTGGGCACTCCCGACATATCGGTCCAGGTTGCTTCTTACGGTAACCTTTGCGCGCACCTTGACTTGGATTCCGTCCTTGGCGACCCCGTCAATGGTGTCACGACCTTCAATGACGCAATCGATAACCTTTGGATTAATTGAAGTTCGTACCGCCTCCAAAACAGATTTACTGGTTCCACGGGTAGCGAGATCAATGGCACAAGCACGGTCCCAAGCCAATTCTATGTTGGCTTTCGAAGCAGCGATGAGAGATTGCACGGTTTGCACAACATTCCCTTCAGCCAAGTAGTGGGCTTCGAGTTGATCGGTTTCCAAGGGAATTCCCGCTTTTACTGCAGTAATTCTGGCGTCCACAATGAGGCCGACCGGGACCCCTCTCAACCTCATGGCCAGAAGAGTGGTGAAGCCTACGGTCGCTTTTGCAAGGAAGGCTTTCAACCAGGTGTTGAAAAAGGAAATGATAACTAGTGAGATGACTAGTCCAATGACTGAGAGCAGTCCAAGTATAATGAGTTCGATCATAGTTTTAGGATAAGGTTGAGAATATTAGATGCAAAAGTTAACGCCAAAGGTCAATGATTCTAAATATTATTCCGGACGAATACGGATTCTGAAGTCGTCCAATCCAGTGACAAGGACTTTGGAACCCTTGGGCAAGAGTCCTTCTTCACAGAAGGCATCATACTCCTTGTCACCGATTCTGACCAATCCCTCCGGATGAAGTTCGGTAATGCTTTCTCCGGTTTTCCCTACGATACCAGGATCCCTTTCATCCACATTACTGGAGCCAGAAACGGTTTTGGAGAGGAACAATTTTTTACCTAACGGGCTTTTTGACAACCACTTGAATTCCGCAAAGACCAAAGCAATGGCACCCATTCCGCCCAAAAGGAAAGTGATTGAAGGTGCGAACCACCCACCGAACTCGATATAAGCGTAGTAGGAAGCGATACACAAACCAGCGAAGCCCAAAATGCCAAGCACTCCCCCCGGAATGATGGCTTCGAAGCCAATCAGCAGATAACTGATCAATAGAATTCCAAGAACGGTGGTCATGAGACAAGTGAACGCACAATCAAATCAAATTCAGTGGATTTTACCACCTCGATTTTCTCACCTTTGGGAATTTTCCCCAAGGTCGAGCGGGCATCGAATCGCTGACCGTCTATTTCAACCTCTCCACTGGGAAANAGTTCGGAAACGGTGATTCCGTGTTTACCCANCAGTTTCTCTTGGTCCGCAGAAGCATTTTGAGGAGAAGANTTGGACGGACCATCCGACCCTCCAACCGTCTCTTTGAGAATGAGACTTTGCCAAAGGGGAGTGTGGGGTAAAAANCTCACAACAATGAANCCNAGNGCCANGGCGAGGCCAACGGACTGTATCATCTCCCAGAGCGGCGGACGGAACACNTCCATNTCCCACTTGAANTCAGGAGTGGGCCACACATCNACCATAGCCCAAAAGATCGAACCAATCATCAGAACAAAACCTAAAAGCCCAGGAAGTAAAAGCCCGGGAACAAGGAATACCTCAACTAAGATCAAACAGGCACCCAATAAGAAGAATANCAACTCTTCCTGTCCCGCTAAGCCCGCCACATACTTGGATCCGAAAAAGATCAGCAAAAGGAGCAGACCCACGACTCCAAAAATTCCGAATCCCGGAGTCTTGAATTCCACGAAAATGCAAACGAGTCCGATGCTGAGGATAATCGGTGCAATCCCATTTAACCAAAGGCCAGTTTCTTCTGCCCAGTTCATCTCCATGTTCACCACTTTGTAGTTCCCCGCTCCGAACCGCTCATCCAAAATGGCCTCCACATTTTCATAAACCCCAAAACCCAGCAAGGGGGCAGGGGGCTCGCCGTACAACTGACACGCTTCCCGTCCGGTAAGAGTTAGCAGTTCCCCCGCTTTTTTAATCATGGAACCATCGGCTGCCTTCAGAGGTTCGCCTTCGATTACCAAACTTTCGTTCGCATCCATCATAGCGGACATCACTTGTGAACGATAACGATAATCTCCGGCATAATTTCGAATCTTCGCCTTGAGGTATGAGTTGATCTTTCTTTTCATGGAAGCATCAATGTTGCCACCGCCTCCGCTCACCGCCTCTGCGGCTCCGATTTGTGACTTGGGTGAAAAGGCGATTTCACTCGTGGCTATGGCGATATACGCTCCTGCGGAAATTGCCTCTGGGTTGACATAAGTGATGATCTTTCCTTCGAACTTTTCCAAACTTTCGATGATCTCCTGCATAATTTCGAGGGTCACTCCAAGTTCGCCTCCGGGAGTGTCCATATCCAGGATCACCACAGTGGCTTCCTCCCGTATCGCATCCTTTAAACCCCTCCTGAGAATGTCCAGGATTGGAGATCCAATTTGGTCTTTGATCGGAATAACATAGGCAAGGGCAGGATCGGGAGTGCTTTTACTTTCGTTTGCGTCAAAGGGAGCAGGGGTTTCGGAACTTTGGTTTGTTTCCTCCGCAAAAGAAGTTCCTAAAGTAAAAGGGGAGCTCAGTAAGAAAAACCAAGCAAATCTGTAAAAAAGGTTCATGATTGGGTTAAAAATACTCCTACAGGCATTATTGGAATTGCGCAAAGAGTAAAGAATGGTCACTTGGTTATATCATGGAACAGGTGGAATACCAAAACCAAGTGATGAGAAGGTGGGACGTGGGACCTTCGACTTTCCTCGCTTGCCCGGAAAAAGGGGCGAGGTTGCTAAACTGGCATCTAAATATGGGAGATGGATCGGTACGTGATGTCGTCCATTGGCCAGAGGACAACCAAGAGGCGGACTTATCCAAAGTCCATGGGGGCATACCAGTCCTCTTTCCTTTTGCAGGGAAATGCTACCTTGAGGGGAGGGAAGACTACTGGAGAACAAGCGTGGGTGAACGAAAACCCATGCCCATGCACGGATTCTCCAAGGACGCGAAGTTTGAGATTCGTTCCATCGATCAATCGGGTTTCGAAGTGGAAATGGTCCAGACCGATGAAATGAAAGAGTTTTATCCTTTCGATTATACCTTCACAATTATTTACCATTTCCTCGACCTTGCTTTGCAAATCAGCCTGGTTTTGGAAAACGAGGGTAGGGAACCGATTCCATGGTCCGGTGGCTTACACCCTTACTTTCAGGTTCCATGGAGGAAGGATCTCTCGCTCTCCGACCACTCTTTGCAAATCAATTCAAAGAAAACCATGCAATATAAGGAAGGCGGTCTGATCGCTAACCGCACCACTCTTCCGAATCCACAAACTTTGGAAGATCCCGAACTGATCAATTGCATTTTCTATGAACTTGCCCAACCGAAGGGAGAAATTTCGCTTCTTAACGGAGAGGAGACTTTGCGGGTTTCCGAAGTCGGGGGAGCGGAGGTCGGATCCCGCCTTACCTTTGTAACATGGACCCAACCCAATGCTCCTTACTTTTGTTTGGAACCATGGATGTCTCCCCCCAATGCTCCTGAAAATAAGACTGTTCGGATGGTCGCCCCGGCAGCCCGGGACGAATTCACCATTGAAATCGACTTAGCTTAGATGCGAAACCATTTCCTCCGCCTTGGCCACGGTTGGAAAGGCTTCCAAAACCTCATCCCAAAAGAGAATTCGTGCCTCAATACTGGCACTGGCTTGCTGTAAGATCTCATTTTCAACCACTGGCTTGTCGTTGCAGAGGTTTTCCAAAAGGCGAAGAGCCATAGGTCCATGGTGTTCCTCGTCTAAATGAGTGTGCCTCTCCAAGTAGTAGTGAAAAACGGGTGCTTGCTCGCTGGAAATATCCGAATCCGCAAGGATTCTCTTGAACATCAAGGGAACGATCGATTCCCGTCCAATCGCAAAAGAAGCAGCCACCTCATGAGTCTTCCCCCTCTCGATCAATTCAAAGGTATGATTCATGAATGTTCTAGAAGATTTTGGGATTTCGGGCATAGAAAGGGCATTTTCCAAGCCTTCGTTTCTAAGAACGGACAAAAACTTGTTCATGGTATCANTGGAGGCCCCCACTTCTTTCATCGCCTCTATGTAAATCTCAAAATGACTCGAATACCGAATACCATCGGTCTTGTCCAAAGTCTCGTCTGATTCCTCTTCCATAACGATCTCGTTCACAAAGCGGGCCACGCTTCCATCTCCGCTTGGTACCCAAGGCGAACCAGTGGGAACTAAATCCTGCTGAAGCTTTTTAAGCAGAGACATGAAATCCCAAACCGCGAAAACATGGCATTCCATAAATACCTTCAAATCTTCGATGGTGTTGATTCGTGAAAAGATCGGGTGGTGCTCCAATCGATTCTTGGGGTCACTTAAGGAGTCTAAATTCATAAGTTAGTATCTATCTCTAAATGAAGCTTAAGCCAAAACAAAATAGCTTAGCCTGGCACTCCCGCTGGGAGTCGAACCCAGATCTTCGGTTCCGGAGACCAATGTTCTATCCATTGAACTACAGGAGCAAGTTTCAGTCTTTTGTAATAATAAAGGGTGGGGTGGAGGGTCAAACGCAATAGCTTTGATTTTTTTTTGAATGGGGTTGACAAGCGAATTCTTTTTNTTGAGATTGAGTCTCAATTACGCCAAGCCGCCCCATATTTGGCTTGCCCGATGAGACTGAGTCTCAAACTCAAACAACAAAACAAACATGAATACATATACTAAACTTAGTGCCGGCCTCATGGCCACCTTGGCACTATCGCTCTCCTCGTTTGGAGACGATCACAGTAAGCCCGAACTTTCTCCATTGAATGTTGTGGGNTCNAANGCNGACGCACCTGAANCTTGNCTTCNGGNCTNAANGCNNCNNTGTCCGTNGACANNTCNCCNAANAGTCTGTCCATTATCTCGGCTGATCAAATTAAGGCTCAGGGACTGAAGAGCGTCGGAGACATCATTGACTACACTCCCGGAGTAACTAATTCACAGGGTGAAGGTCACCGTGATGCAGCGGTCATTCGAGGCATGCGCACCACACAAGATTTCTATCGCGACGGCGTGCGTGACGATGTTCAGTATTATCGCCCTCTATATAATGTAGAACAGGTTGAAATCATTCGCGGACCAGATGCCCTTCTCTCAGGCTTCGGTGGTGCTTATGGCATTATCAATCGCGTATCCAAAAAGGGTGTTATCGGTGAAGACTTCACTACTCTTAGCGGCAGTGTTGATACCTTCGGCGAGCACAATGTTCAGCTCGACAAGAACATGCAACTCAATGACAGCACCGCACTTCGAGTCAATGTTTTCGGTGAAAATTTGGAAAATCATCGCGATTTCTATTACGGTGATGGTTTCGGAATCAACCCGACCTTGATGTATGACCTTGGAGACGAAAATTCTCTCAGTATTTCGTATGAGTATCTAGGCCAAGAACGCTTTATCGATCGTGGAATTCCTACCGGTGCCGATAACAAACCTGTTGAATCTCTCAAAGATATTGTTTTTGGAGATGCATCTGAAAACTTTTCAACCCATGATGCACACATTCTTCGAGCGATTTTCGAGCATCAAGTCTCTGACAACTTGAAAGGTCGTCTCGCTGCCAGTCACAGCAGCCATGACAAGCTTTATCAAAACTTATATGTCCCAGACTCTTGGAAAAAAGACGGGACAACTACAAACGGTTATATTGATGTAAATAATACCGTTGCCCTTGATGGATATGTCGACACAACCCAGCGCAAAACTAGCATACTTTCTTATGATATTTCCGGTGAATTTGAGACTGGCAGCCTCGTTCACAGTATAGTTGCAGGCGTAGAATACCTTGACACTTCAAATGACAACGATAGATACCACGCTAATTTCCTCCGCTCTAACACTGGTCTTATATCTTATGATGATGGTGATACAGATCTCTTTAGTATAGCTCGTCCACTTAACATTACCGGTGGAGTAGGTGAGACATCAGACGGAAACACTACTACTAACTATTACACAGGGCCGAATCGTAATCGAGCAGACGCTACCTTTGCTGACATTAAAGTTTTATCATTCTACCTTAATGATGAAATTTCTCTTACGGATTCTCTGGACTTAGTTCTGGGTGCTCGTTTCGACAACATGGATATTGATGTAACCGGTACTTCGAGTGGCTCCGACTCCGACGATACAATATCACCACGTGTTGGTTTAGTCTTCAATGTAACCGAGCAAGCTTCACTTTACGCTAGCTACAGCGAAAGTTTTGCACCTAGAGGAGGTGACCAATACGCAAAGCTTCAGGATGAGAACGATACTCGATTTGATCCCGATAGTTTTGAAAATATGGAATTTGGTCTAAAGTATGATCTTCCTAATGGCCTCACCTTTACTGCTTCTTATTTCGAGATTGAAGCCAACAGACCTGAAGAACTTGGCAGTACTGGAAATAGTTACCTCGAAGAATCAAAAACAACTGGTTTCGAACTACAACTTACCGGTTCGGTAACAGACAAATGGTTCATCAGTGCTGGTTACACAAGTTTGGATGCAGATGACAAAGATGGTGATCCTCTGCGCGAAGCTCCTGAAGATATGTTCTCTATTTGGAACAACTTTATGGTGTCTGATCGACTTGCTGTAAACCTTGGTATTATTCATCAAGGGGAAAGTTTTACGAATAAAAATCCAGGAACTTCAATCCTTCCAGACTACACTCGGGTTGATGCTGGTGCTTCCTACCTTCTTTCCGATAACACTAGTATTCAGTTGAATGTGGAGAATCTCACGGACGAGCTTTATTTCCCGCACTCGCACAGTAAACACCAAGCTTCGGTCGGTGCTCCTATTCATGCAACATTCGGCATCTCCAGCAGCTTCTAATGCTAACTACTAAAAAACTTTTAGGGTCTNGTTTGTTTGTTTCAGGTTACCAAAGCACAATGAAAAAATGCTTAACTTGTTTTATATGCGGCATGGGCAATACCGCATAAGACCCTTAGACCCAGCCCTTACGGTGTTGAGGGCTGGGTACACTTTCAATCCATAGACAGGTTGACAGGTACACTTAAAGGCCCCCGCAATAGCGGGGGTCTTTTTTTGGCATATTCAGTCAATTTGAATTAATTATACTTATCATGGAAAGATTTGTATTTGTGAGCTTTTTTGAGAATTTACTCCAGTGCGATGAGATATGAAAAATCCTTGAAAGTTATCTAAAGTTTGACCAATGGAGAGAGCTGNGCTCACTTATGATTGAAATGAAGATTCCTGAAAGGCTACATTATCTCCCTTGTTGTCTTAAATGTGGTAAAGTGGATGTAGGCTACAAAATACAAATGAAACAAGGAATTAAATTAAAAACATGCACGGAGTGCAATGGTTACGTTTATTTGTACAAGGACTTTAAAATTACCAAAGACCCGGAGAGGTCGAAGGGACTTCTGTTTTTAGCAACGGTCGGAATCTTCTTTTACGCTGTTGCAATAGGTCAAAGCACAGAGTTCATTTTCTGGTCGGTCTTTTTGGCGGGATTGACTTTTTTCTTTCTCTTCAATCACGAAAAGAAAAAGATCAAAGGCGTCGAAAGCCTACTTTTGGATTATGCGAGTTTGAATCCGCTGAAGTTATACGGCCAGGTGAATTCGGACGATTCGCGCCTAAAGCTCCTCCACGCGGGCGAAGAGTACGAGTCGGAAGTTGATGATATCCCCATATCTTTTGACCCGGAAAGGCAGACGGATGATGACTTCTTCAAATGGCGAGCCGATTACTTGGCGGGTGATCCGATCCGAAAGCATTTTAATGACGCTCAGATTGGAGAAACCTATAAGAAAATGAAGGAAGTTGATGATATCCCCACATCTATTGACCCGGAAAGGCGGGCGGATGATGACTTCTTCAAATGGCGAGTCGATTACTTGGCGGATGATCCGATCCGAAAGCACTTTAATGACGCTCAGATTGGAGAAACCTATAAGAAAATGAAAGACGCAAAGGGTTTTGAACTTTGAAGGGTCGGTTATCTGGCGGAAGATACGGTTCGTAAGCTACTCAGTGACTCTCAACTTAAGGAGACCTTCGGAAATACGGGAATGCATAGTTCGATTCCGCAGTGTTCGACAGGAGTCCATAGCATCTCGATCTGAAAGCCACGATTTATTTGTACTTCAAATATATGATTATTCTAAGTAGCTTTTACTATCAAATTTTGATTGGTGTAGAAGTGTAAAATTCTAAGAATAGTTCCTGTTTATTACTAGTGTAAGAAAAGAACCTTGTGCAAATTCTTGTGCAATTTTTGCGTCATTCGATGACATAGCTTGACATGACACAAACGAGCACAACGGAGCATTTACAATTGAGCCGGAACCCTAGTGTTTAACGGGGATCAATTAATATCTTGCAGTAACTAAGCCGGTCCTACATAATACGAATAATCTCATGTTTGCTCGGTAGCTCAGTGGCAGAGCAGGTGACTGTTAATCACTTGGTCGCTGGTTCGAATCCAGCCCGAGCAGCCATCCTCCTTATTGGACTACTTTAAATCGAGTTCCGGCCAACGGTCCAATTTACGGTGCAAGGTCCTCCGGCTAATCCCCATCAACTCCGCGGCCTTGGTCTTGTTGCCGCCCGCTTCCACAAGAGCATTTCGAAGTAATCGTTTCTCATTTTCCTCAACCGATAGGTTAAGGGATGGAGGAAGTGAAGCAGTATTTTTAGCATCACTCTCACTCATGGTAAAGCGGGGATCCAAATCATAGCTACCCACTTGAGCTCCGCGTTTCAAGACCACTAAATTCTCACAAAAGTTTCTAAGTTCCCGAACATTACCCGGCCAAGTGTAGTTCTTGAGAATTCTCAAGGCTTCGGGCTGAAGAACGGGTGGCTCAAAGCGGTTCTCCGCTGCAAAATGACTCAGGAAATGCTGGATCAAAAGCAATATGTCATCCCCGCGTTCACGAAGAGCGGGAAGTTCAACCGAGACCACATTCAACCGATAAAAAAGATCTTCGCGGAATTCTCCCTTGCGGGTCATTTCCTCCAAGTTCCGGTTGGTGGCGCAAACCAAGCGGGCGTCCACCTCGATGGTTTTTGAGCTTCCCAGGCGTTCAATCGTTTTGGATTCGAGAAACCTTAGCAACTTAACCTGGGTGGACGCATCGATTTCTCCGATTTCATCNAGGAANAGCGTNCCTCCAATCGCACTCTCAAATCGGCCNATTCTACGNTCAGTNGCTCCNGTGAACGCACCCTTTTCATGTCCAAATAATTCGCTCTCNAGCAANGCNGCNGGNAGGGCAGCGCAATGAACCGAGACAAAGGGACCTCGGGAGCGATCACTGTTNTGGTGAACGGCTTGNGCAACCAACTCCTTTCCCGTTCCGGTTTCTCCGGTTACCAGAACCGTAGCCTTTGAAGGTCCAACCAAGCGGACTTTTTCCAAANCTTTTTCGAGAGCGGGAGACTCACCCAATATGCCGTCAAAACTGAATTTCTTATCCAGCCGTTGATGAAGCTCCTTATTTTCGCTCTTAAGCTTTCGGTCATTCAAACCACGGGTAATGAGCAGTTCGAGTTTACCTAGATTGACCGGTTTGGATAGAAAATCAAAGGCTCCGCGTTTCATGGCCTCAACCGCCACATCCACCTCACCATAAGCGGTCATCATGATACAAATGGGACTGGAGGCATGCTTGATCGCATAATCAATCACGCTCATCCCTGATTCTCCGGACATACGAAGATCGGTCAGCACCACCTCAAAACTTTCGGCGTCCAATGCGTTGAAGGCTTCTTCCGCACTGGAGGCGAGAAAGACCTCATACTTTTCCTCCAAAGCAAGCTCAAGGCCTTCCCGGGTGTGTTCTTCATCATCTACGATCAGTAAGTTTGCTTTCATGCTGATTTTTCGGGGGGTGACTCCAATAAATTACGTCGGGCTGATTTTCGGGGGAATTTAAGGGTAACGATTGTGCCTGAACCTTCTTTGCTGTCTATTCCAACTTCTCCATCATGGTCACGCATAATCCGATGAACGATCATCATCCCAATACCGTGACCCTGCTTTTTGGTGGTGAAGTAGGGTTCGAAAACCCGAGAAATGTTTTCCTTCTTGATCCCCGAGCCCTGATCCACCACTTGGGCAAAAACATGTTCATCATCCACACCAGTGACAATTCGGATTTCGGAACCCTCGGGTACCGCATCAACCGCATTTCCAATGACATTGAAAAAGACTTGCTTCACTTGCTCGACATCCGCCCGCACCATCGGTTCCTTCACCCCGGCCTCCATGCTAATTTTGATTTTCTTTCCACTCAGTTCCTTTTCTCGTAAACGAACAGTTTCTTCCAGGATGGACAGTAGATTGATCTTCTTGAAATTGGGTTCGGTCGGTCGTATCGCCTTGAGAAAGTGAGAAATGATACCGTCTAATCTTTGAACCTCCTTGATGCAGGTATCCAGTGACTTTTTGGATTTTTCAGCTTGGTTTTCTGTTTGGGAAAGGCTTCTTTGCAGGACCTGGAGATGGATATTTATGGAGTTAAGGGGGTTACCAAGCTCATGGGCGACTCCTGCCGCCAAGTCCATGATGCTTGTGATGCGCTCGCTTTCTATTTGGGCTTTTAGGTTGTCCTTCTCCTCGGTCACATCCGTCATCACCACCGCAAGGCCCACTTTGCTTTCGGAGTCTTTGTGTGTGGTGGATGAGGTGTCTTCGATGGGCACGGCATACACCCGGATTTGCCTCTGCTCCGGATAGGAAATTCTCATCTCGCGAACCACCACTTCAGGATGAGGCTCGGCTTTGTTTCGCCCCAAACCGAGAGCCCGGGCCAATTCAGGAGCAGCCCGGTGAAGAAAAACTTTCTCCGACTGGCCTTCCTTTAGGCCAATTAATCGGCGGCCCTGGGAATTCGAATAGGTGAGCAACCCATCTTCATCCAAGACAAGGATTCCATCTCGAATGACATCGAAAACCGTTTCCAAAAGCTTTCTTTCCCGAGCCAGCCTTTGCACCAAAATTCCCAAATTGACTTCATCCAAATCATCAATTCGGCCCAAAACCTTATCGAGTGGACTTTTGGTTAGTTTGGATTTCATGGACATATGGTCTCAATAATTTTTCGAGCCAAGGAATTTTTCTCCTGATATTCAAAGTCCATTTCGTTTTGCTCCTTTGACAACAGGAAAACCTTATTAAAATCCGATTGAAAACCGCGATCTTTTTCGAACACATCATTGACTACGATCCAATCCAAATTTTTCTCGGACAACTTGGTTTTGGCGTTGGTCAGATGATTTTCCGTTTCTGCGGCGAAGCCTACGAGTGTTTGTCCATTCTGTTTTTTCGCTCCCAGATTTTTCAGAATATCCGGGTTCTCAATTAATTCCAGCGTCACGGGTAGTTCCTGTTTTTTTTGCTTATTGGGGGAATGACTCTTGGGCCTGTGGTCACTGACCGCCGCAGACATAATGATCACATCGGAATCCGGAAAGAATTGATTCATTTTTTCTTCCATTTCCAGAGCGGTTTCGACAAAAAAGACTTCCGCTCCCTGGGGGGGTGTGAGGGAAGTCGGACCACTTATCAANGTGACTCGCATNCCGTAATCCAACGCNGNCTCCGCNAACNCATACCCCATTTTACCCGAAGATGGGTTCGAAAGGAAGCGAACGGGGTCGATCCATTCACGGGTCGGTCCGGCTGAAATTAAACAATTCATGGAAACATTTGAAGAGACATTATCTTATGTTGATGATTGTATGNTCTGCCAATGACAGAAAATCCACCCGCAAAAAAAGAAAACCTTTGGCTAAACTTGGGGTTTAATTTACTTCTGCCGATTTTATTCCTTCGGAAAGGAGACGATTGGTTCGGTCCGAGCCTGAGCGAAAACCTCAATGCCCCCCAGGATTCAACCCTTGTCGGTACGGTCATGCTAGTAATCGCAATCTCATTCCCCATCGGATACGGGACTTGGGATTTCATTAAAAGGAGAAAATGGAACTTTCTCTCCATTTTNGGAGCCTTGAGTGCCTTACTGACTGGTGGTATTGGACTCATTCCTGGAGCGACCGTAAGTATGTTTGCCATCAAGGAGGCGGCTTTACCCGCTATATTGGGTATTCTGACCATAATCACCTTAAAGACGAAAAGACCCTTGGTTCATCTCTTTCTCTACAACCCAGAGGTCATTCGGGTCNATCTAGTCAACCAAAGACTGGCCGAACGGGGAACCAAGGGCGAATTTGACAAGCTGCTTGAGAAGAGCACCTGGTTGATCGCCTTAACCTTCATCCTAAGTGCTACGCTTAATTATTTTCTCTCAAGATGGATTGTGGTCACCGAACCTGCCATTGATAAACTTGCTTTCAATGACGAGGTTGGACGGATGATGGGATGGAGCTTTCCCATCATAAGTGTTCCATGCATGGTGGTCAGTGCCTACGCCTTTTGGTTGCTGATTCGGGGNATACGCACCCTTACGGGTTTAGAGCTGGAAGATGCGATGGCACAAGGGCCCAAGCGTCCCTCTTCCTGAAAATTANCCTCGCTCGGAAACCCCAATATAAGGACGAAGGTTTTCTCCTTGATAAATTTGGCGGGGACGATGGATTTTCTTTCCGTTCAGTGCGATCTCCCGCCAATGAGCCAACCAACCNGGTGCTCTGCCAATGGCAAATAAGACTGTAAAGGTATCGGTTGGGAAGCCCAGGGCNTGCANAATNATCCCGCTGTAAAAGTCCACATTTGGGTATAATTTACGCTCGATGAAATAAGAATCCTGAAGAGCGACCTCTTCCAGTTTACGGGCAATATCTGAAATGGGACTCGAAACTCCGAGAGCGGCCAAGGCGTCGTCGCATGCGGTCTTTAGAATCTTCGCCCGCGGGTCATAGTTGCGATAGACTCTATGTCCAAACCCCATAAGCCTGGTTTTGCCTTGTTTTGCAGATTCCACAAAACGGCTGCCATCGTCCCCGGACTCATGAATTTCATTAAGCATGCGGATGACTGCCATATTCGCTCCGCCGTGCAAGGGGCCCCATAAGGCGGATGTGGCTCCGGCCACCGAGGCAAAAGGATTGGCTCCACCGGACGCAATCATTCGACAAGTGGATGTCGAACAATTTTGTTCATGATCTGCATGGAGTAGAAAAATTAAATCCAAGGCATTGCTCACTTCCTTAGGTATGCCGGATTCATTTTGATTTTCCGNAAACATCATGGACAGGAAATTTTCGCAGTAGCCTTTGCTGGCGTCAGCAGCAACCAAGTCATCGCCTTTTTGCATACGGTGCCAAGATGCGGTGATGGCCCGTGTTGCTGATATAATGAGAGCTGCGGCTTCGTCGAATCGATCCAAGTCCTTGGCCCGGTCATTGGTTGCAAACTCAGGGTAGGCTCCGCCCAATGCCTGGATACCGCAAGATAGAACCGCCATGGGGTGAGTGTTCTTGGGNAATGCCTTAATCGNACCCAAAACCTCATCCGGGAGATTGGNATAGCCTGCAACTCGTTGTTTCAACGCATCCAGTTCGCTCGCGGTCGGAAGTTCGCCATACAGCACAAGATGGCAGGTTTCCAAAAAGGTTGACTCTTGGGCAAGCTCGGCGATGTCATAGCCTCTGTACCGAAGTATGCCTTTGTCTCCGTCGATAAAGGTTACGGAACTCTCACAGGAACCCGTATTGCCGTAGCCGTCGTCAAAAGTAATGAATTTGCTTTGCTTTCTCAGCAGNCTTATGTCAACGGCCTGCTCCTTTTCCGTACCTGTAATTACCTTGAGNGGGTATGATTGATCATTGATTCGAAGATCTGCGGTTTCTGACATAATTTTGGGGTATGGGGTGGTATCGGCGGGGGAGATTCTATTACTGTCAAGGATTGCTGAGTTTTTCAAGAAAGTTCCTGTAGAGTTGCAAACCTTTTACTTGGCTTTTTTCGGGGTGAAATTGAGTGGCGATACANTTGGAAGATNGAAGGCCGCTTGTGAATGTCTTTCCGTAGTTTGTGGAAAAGGTTTTCAATCCTTCTTCCGTATGAACCACATGATAACTGTGTACGAAATAAAATTGGTCACCATCATTAAGGTTTTTTCGGATCGGATCGTTATCCGGTAAATTCCAACTAACGCCATTCCACCCCATATGTGGGATTTTAAAGGNGNGATCNAAAACGAANCTTCTCACCTCTCCACGGAAAACTCCCAANCCCGGCAAAGTGCCTTCNTCNGAATTTTCAAATAAAACCTGCAGGCCAAGGCAAATCCCGAAATAAGGCCGGTCCTCTCTAATCCACTTCTTGATCAATTCATCAAAGCCGGATGAACTCAGGGCCTCCATGCATTGATCAAAAGTTCCTTGGCCTGGAAAAACCAAGGCTTCCATGTTGTAGGCCAAATCGGGCTCTCGAAGAATCGTCACTTCGGAACCCAGGAACTCGAATGCCTTAACGACGCTTCTCAAATTGCCTGTACCGTAATCCACTACCCCAATCTTATGGTTTTTATCCATTTGATCCGGGAAGTATTGGAATTAAGCGGACAAGGTGCCTTTAGTGGAAGGTATTTTTCCCGCCAGACGCTCTTCTTGTTGGGTGGCAATATCCATCGATTTTGCAAATCCCTTAAAGATTGCTTCGGCAACATGATGAGGCTCTTCGCCATGTTCCAAACGAACATGTACATTGCAAGCCACCTCGTTGGCAAAAGCCTGAAAAAACTCCTTGAACAATTGAACATTAAAATCTCTGACCATGGTTATGGTGGGCACGACATTCCAAACCAAATAAGCCCGATTGCTCAAATCCAATGCAACAGTCACGAGGGTTTCATCCATGGGAAGCGCAAAGAAGCCGTACCTTCGTATGCCGGCTTTATTTCCAAGAGCCTCGCGAAACGCTTGCCCAAGGCAAATTCCCATATCTTCCACCAAATGATGATAATCGATTTCAATATCCCCCGTGGCATCAATCGATAGATCAAAAAAACCATGCCTCGAGAAAAGATCGAGCATATGATCCATAAATGGAATACCCGTTGAAATTACTCCTTCACCGGTTCCATCCAATGTGAGAGAGACTTTGATTTGAGTCTCCTTAGTTTGTCGAGTTACTTCCGCTTTTCTTGAGTCTGCCATTCTTTTATCCTGTCCATTAGGATACCCATCTCAGCCGGCTTGCCAATACTGATTCTCAAGTATGATTCGGTGAGCTGATTTTGGGGGAAGTACCTGACAAGAATTTCACGGTCAAACAAAAACTCATATAAATCGGCAGCAGTGTCCGGTCCAGAGTCTCCTTGTCTACTGGGTTGAGTAAAAAGAAAATTGGCTCCACTCGGAATGGTTCGCCACCCCATATGATCAAATTCTATTCTGAGCTCTTCTCTGAGCTTAATGATTTGGGTTTTTGTCGTCTCAAAATAGCTACGGTCGGACAGGGCGGCGAGGGCACCGGCCTGAGCAAGCCTATCTACATTGTACACTTCTCTCGCCTGATCTAAAACGGAAACAAGGGCAGGGGAGGCAAGGGCATATCCAACACGAAGACCAGCCAGGGAATATGATTTGGATAAGGTCCGTGTAATAATCAGATTATCATACTTGGAGAGTAGAGATATAGAATTATGAGACGCAAAGTCCGCATAGGCTTCGTCAATGACCATGATTCCAGAGAAGTTTTCAATTGCCTTTTCCAAATCCGCCAAGCCATATTCTTTGCCGCTCGGTGCATGTGGGTTGGTAAGAAAGAAAAGGTTAGCTCGAGAGGCGGCTATACCTTGAAGAGGTAGATCAAAGTCATCGTTCGCAAAAGACACTCCGACAATTTTCGCACCCTGAATGGAAGCCAGTACTTCGTAGAGGGAGTAGCTTGGGGCGAGCATGCCCACCTCCAAAGTACCGCCCGCAAAGCACCTAACGCATAAATTCAATAGGTCGTCCGACCCGTTTCCTATAATAACCTGGTCTTCGGAAAGATTGTGAAGATTTGCAACGCAAGTACGAAGAGTGCTCGAATGTGGATTCGGATATAGGTTCAATGAGTCTATTTCAGACAAGACTTTTTCCCTAACTTTTTCGCTCGGTGGAAATGGATTTTCATTGGTATTCAACTTAATCACCCTTTCAGTGAAATTTGGCTGAATCCCCGGGGTGTAAGGTTTGTGAGAAAGCAAAGGGTCGGAAAGATGCTTTTTAGGAAAAGACATTAATGTATTAACTGTCGGAAAGATTGACTCTCATGTCCAAGGATTTGCCATGGGCATCCAGTTTTTCCATCTCCGAAAACCGTGAGATCGCGGAGTGAGCAGCCCGTATTGAGGTTTCGTCATATTTTATAAAACTCGTTCTTCGCAGGAAATCTTGTAAGCGAAGGCCGGAAGAAAACCGAGAGGATCGACCCGTGGGTAATACATGGCTTGGCCCAGCAACGAAGTCCCCCAAGGAGGTTGCGGTCAAGTGCCCTAACAATAGAGCGCCGGCAGTGGTTATTCTTTCCGTAAAAAAATCGATTTTATCATCGGCAACCTGGAGTTCAAGGTGTTCAGGTGCTACAAATGTGGCAACCTCTGCCATCCTGACCTTATCTTCAATGAGAATCGCCCTGAAACCCTTGGTTAGGACCTCTTCTATCGCGGTTTTGTGGGACAGGGAAGAAAGCTGTCGCTCGATCTCTTGAATAACGCGGGGAAACAAGGATGAGTCATTAAAGAGAAAATAAACCTTTTCCTTTCCAGAGCCATGCTCAGCCTGAGCAAGCAGTGCTGCCGCAACCAACTGTGGATTAGCGGTCTCATCAGCCAAAACCATGATCTCACTAGGGCCAGGTAGCAGATCCACCCCCACAGTGCCGAAAACTTGTCTCTTGGCTTCATTGACATAGGCATTGCCGGGTCCAAAAATCTTGTCTACCGCTGGAATACTTTCAGTTCCATGGGCAAGCGCCGCAATCGCTTGAGCACCACCCACCGAATAAACTTCTGAAATATCAAGAAGCCGAAGAGCGCTCAATAATTGGGGAGCCACAACCCCGTCAGCATTAGGCGGAGTCACGACAACGATTTCAGGAACTTTAGCAACTTTAGCTAAAGTCGCCGTCATAATTACAGTCGAGACAAGAGGCACATTACCTCCGGGCACATAAAGTCCGACTCTTTGGATCGGGTAATACCTTTCTCCAACCTCGGCTCCATGGGAATTTCGATCACTCCAGTTTTCGGGAAAGCTTTTCAAATGAAAGGAGCGAACATTATCAATGGCTTCCCTCAAGGCATTGATTTCATTTTCTGATAAAGATTCGATTGATTGTTCGAGTACTCGATCACAAATTCTGAGATCCGCAGGCTTTAGATCGGCATGGTCATAGTGCTTGGTTCTTTCTAGCAATGCGACATCCCCGTCCTTTTTAACAGATGAAATAATTTCCGATACTACTTCCCCGACTCCTGCACTGGTTGATTCCGATGTGGCAAAGGCAGACAGATTAGTCAACAGGTCGCTGCCATCGGTAAGGTAATCAAATTTCATCTCAATAATATCTGGGCTACTCCCATTCAATCGTACTTGGTGGCTTCGAGCTAATGTCATAAACCACTCGGTTCGCTCCTTTGACTTCATTAATGATCCGGTTGGAAACTCTCCGTAAGAGCTTGTCCGGTAACTGAGCCCAGTCCGCAGTCATGGCGTCACTACTGGTAACGGCACGTAGAGAGATGACATTTTCATAAGTGCGCTCGTCTCCCATCACCCCAACGCTGCGAACAGGTAAGAAAACGCAAAAAGCCTGCCAAAGCTTCGCATACCAACCAGTTGTCAAAAGCTCATCTATGAAAATTGCATCCGCTTCCCGCAATACTCTAAGTCTATGGTTGTTGATTTCTCCGACCACACGTACCCCCAAACCGGGGCCAGGAAAAGGATGCCTCATCAAAACCTTCTTCGGAAGGCCTAAGGTCATTCCTAAATTTCTGACCTCATCCTTAAAAAGCTCTCTCAAAGGCTCCAAAAGCTTAAGCTTCATTTTCTTTGGCAGACCTCCTACATTATGATGGCTCTTAATTAAGGCAGCGGGGTTTCCGCCTATGGGTACGCTCTCAATCACATCAGGATAAAGAGTGCCCTGAGCAAGAAAGTCCACATCACCAAGTTTTTTTACCTCCTGATCAAAAACTTCGATGAAAGTTTTACCAATAATCTTTCTCTTGGTCTCAGGATTTGTAACGCCTTTGAGTCTCTTCAAAAAAAGAGAACCAGCCAAGGCAACCTTGAGCTTTCCTGGGATATGGTCACGAAACAGCTTTTTCACTTCTTCACGTTCATTAAGCCTGAGCAGTCCGTTATCCACGAAAATACATATTAATTGCTTGCCTATTGCTTTATGAATCAGGGCGGCAGCTACCGATGAATCAACTCCTCCGCTCAAACCTAGAATTACTTTTTTGCTCCCTACGGTTTGTCGTATATTTCGAATCGCCGAAACTGTGAAATCTTCCATATCCCAATCAGCCTTACATTTGCAGACTCCAAACAGGAAATTTCTTAAGATTTCGATTCCCTTTTCAGAATGCTCCACTTCAGGGTGAAACTGCAATCCGTAAAACTTTCTATTGGGATCTTCGATGGCAGAGAAATTTGAGTTCTCTGTTTGTGCGAGAGCTCGGAAGCCCTTTGGCAGAGAGGTCAAGCAATCCCCGTGGGAATTCCAAACCAAAAGCTTAGAGGGCAGCCCTCGAAATAAGTAACTTTTGGTCAGCACCTTCAACGAGCTTCTACCGTATTCCCTGCGTTGGCTTTTTTCTACGCCACCTCCAAGGAGTTTGCCCATGAGTTGCAAGCCATAGCAAATCCCCAATACCGGTACTCCCAATTCAAAAATCGCAGACTTAGGCTTAGGAGCCCCTTTGGTCAAAACACTTGCTGGGCCGCCCGAAAGAACAATACCCACCGGGTCAAGTTTTCGTAATTCGGATATGCTCGTATCAAAAGGAACTACTTTTGAGTACACATTAGCTTCGCGGATTCTGCGAGCGATGACTTGAGTGTATTGAGATCCGAAATCTAGTACGATGATGGTCTGTGGCATATCAATGAAAATACAGTTGTCCTAACTTTAAAAAAGAAAAGACAAACAAAAGGCTATGCCTAATGCATGGCAACCCAAACTACTCAATTCGGGTTTCAGAAGAATGAACAGGGGTACCAGTAAACCCTACTTCTTTTCTTCTTCCTTNNNGGCTTCTTCGGTGGATTCGGCTTCTTCGGTGGATTCGGCTTCTTCGGTGGATTCGGCTTCTTCGGTGGATTCGGCTTCTTCGACTGACGCTTCAGATTGAGCGTCAGTATCTACAATCTTGGCATCAGAAGCCTTCTCAGGTTCTTCATTATCCTGTGATTCGTCTACCTTTGTCTTGGCTTTGGCAGCTTTTTTCTTCTTGGATTTCTTGGTAGACGCCTCTTCTACAAATTCAATCAACGCCATTTCAGCAGCGTCACCTAATCGAGGTAGGGCAAGTTTGTAAATTCTTGTGTAGCCTCCGTTACGCTTTGCGAACTGTTCAACAAGTTCGTCAAACAACTTCTTTACCGCCTTCTTGTCTCTTATTCTGGCTATGGCAAGCCTTCTGTAATGTAATTTTTGTGCGTTATCTTCAGCTAAATGAGCTTTTTTGGCCAAGGTTATTAATTTCTCAATGGCAGGACGTAGAGCCCGTGCCTTAGCCAAGGTCGTCTTGATCCTTCCATTCTCAATCAATGAAGAAGCAAGATTGGCAATTAATGAAATTCGATGAGCGGTTTTTACTCCGAGTTGGTGGTTGTGTTTTCGATGTCTCATCGGAAAAGAAAAATTAGTTGGATGATTTAATTAGTTAGATGCGGTTTCAAGAAGTCGGTTTTCAAACTTCATGCCCAAGCTTAAGCCTAATTGCTCGAGCTTAGCTTTAATTTCGTTGAGGGATTTTTTACCAAAATTCCTATACTTTAGCATTTCGGGCTCGGATTTTGTGGCCAATTCTCCAACCGTTGTAATGTTTGCGTTATTAAGACAATTCGCAGCTCGAACAGAAAGTTCAATTTCATTCACGCTCATGCTAAGCAGGTTACGAAGTCTGTTTTGCTCTTCGCTCACCTCCTTGGAATGGCTTTCGAATTCAATTTGCTCTTCGCTGATTTGGTCAAAAACATCCAAATGATGACGAAGAATGGCTGCGGATTGCTTAAGTGCATCATCCGGCGAGATTCTTCCATCTGTGTTTACCTCGAGAATAAGTTTGTCGTAATCTGTCATTTGCCCGACACGAGTATTTTGCACATCATACTTAACCAATTTTACAGGGCTGTAGAGAGCATCGACATTAATCACTCCTATAGGCTGGTCATCAGATTTGCTATCCTCCCCAAGGCAAAAACCGCGACCAATAGTAACAACCATTTCTGCCGATATCTTTTGCTTACTATCGGTCGTCAAAATTAACTGTTCCGGATTAATGATTTCAATGCCTTCTGCCGGTGCGATATCCGCTGCCGTAACTTCGCCTTCACTCTCCACTTCGAGGGTTAAGGTTACTGGATCAGCCTTGTGACTTATAACTAACACTTTCTTGAGATTCAAAACGATATCAGTGATGTCTTCGACAACGCCATCCACACTTTGAAACTCATGCTGGACTCCGTCCATTTTCAGAGATGAGATCGCTGCTCCTTCAATGGAACTGAGCAAAACGCGGCGAAAGGCATTGCCGATCGTGTGGCCATAACCGGATTCAAAGGGATCCGCTATGAACTTTGCGTACTTTTCTGTAGCCGTTTCTTCTTCTTTAACGAGGCGGTTAGGTAGTTCGAACTTTCCAAGTCTTGTTGCCATAATGAGATATTGTTGAATTAAAGGAAATAAATTAACGACTGTAAAATTCCACGACCAATTGCACATTTACGCTTTGATCAAGTTCATCAGTCTGTGGAATGCGAGCGACAGTGCCTTGCAGGGAATCAGCGTTTACCTCAACCCAAGGAGGGGAGGGGTGATATTGAGACCCTTCCAGGTTGCGTGTTGCAACCTGCCTGGAAGAGGTTTTCTCCCGAACACCGATTTCATCTCCAACCGAAACCTGATAGCTAGGAATATCCACTTTCTTTCCGTTCACCAAAAGGTGACCGTGGTTAACGAATTGACGGGCAGCTTGCCTGGTTTTTGCAAAGCCCAACCGATAAACTACATTATCTAAGCGGGTTTCCAGCATGGTTAGGAAAACTTCGCCTGTTACACCCTGTTTTCTTTTGGCTCGCTCAAACATGTTACGAAATTGTTTTTCAGTCAGTCCGTACATCATCCTGAGCTTTTGCTTTTCAATAAGCCCCTCTCCGTAATCGCTGACTTTCCTTCTAAAGGAAGGCCCGTGTTGACCCGGTGGATAAGTGCGACGCTCAAAGGCTTTGTTTGCTGGGAAGATTGCCATCCCAAAACGCCTATTGATTCTTGTGGTTGGTCCTGTGTATCGTGACATAGAATTAAAAGTGGTTGATGAGGTAAGTGTTCTCTATACTCGTCTTCTCTTTGGAGGACGGCAGCCATTGTGTGGGACGGGTGTAACATCAACGATTGAGGTAACGCTGAAACCAAGGCTTTGCAATGCACGGATTGCCGAATCTCTTCCCATNCCNGGGCCCTTAACCTTTACGAGAACTTCTTTCATGCCGTGTGACATAGCGACACGACCGGCGTCCTGAGTAACGACTTGTGCGGCATAGGCAGTCGATTTTCTGGAACCGCGAAAATTACATTTACCAGAACTTGACCATGANATGACATTCCCTTTCATATCGGAAAATGAAACCTTGGTGTTGTTAAAGGTAGCCACAATGAAGCATATTCCGGAAGAAATATTTTTGCTTCCCTTTGCTTTTCTTATTTTAACTTGCTCAATATTTGCACCAAGCAAATCAGCAGCAGTTTCCTCTTTCTTTTCACTGGTGGAATCCTCTTTTTCTTCCTTGGATTCCGCCTTAGGTTCAGGGTTGGTTTCCGTGGCTTTTTCTTTCTTTTCTGCTTTCGCCGGTGGTTTTTCCTGAGGTTTTTCCTCTACCGGCACCACTTCATCGTTGGTTTCTTCCTTTTGTTCTTCTTCGCTCATAATCAAATTATTTAAATATACTTAGGCTTTTCTGACCACACCCACGGTTTTTCTTCCACCTTTGCGGGTTCTTGCATTGGTGATGGTTCTTTGGCCTCTGACAGGCAAGCCTCTTTGGTGACGCAAACCCCGATAACAGCGAATGCTTTGGAGTCGCTTAAGGTTATTGGTGATGTTTCTGCGCAGATCGCCCTCAACCATAATCTTCTGATCAATGATGTAATTGCTAATCAAACTCAGTTCCTGTTCGTTCAGATCCATCGTTCGGCGATCCGGGTCAATACCGGTTGCCGCGAGAATCGACTGGGCACGGGTAGGTCCCACGCCATAGATGTATCTCAATGAAAATTCGATTTTTTTTCGATTAGGTATGTCTACTCCGAGCAGTCTGGCCATGATAATTCTGTGGTAAGATTAAAATAAGTTATGCACTCTTGAGAAAGTACCCAATGAGTCCGAGAGCGAATAAGAAACAAGAAATATAAATGAGTGGACGCATCTGAGCTTCAAAGTCCTTAAGCTCGAGTGACTCGATCCCCTGGTTTTGATTGGTGGAGCGTCCGCGTATTCGCCCTTTGCGAAGGAAACCATCATAATGCCTTTGCAAGAGAAAGGTTTCGACTTGACGCATCGTATCAAGCACGACACCGACGATAATCAACATTCCAGTACCACCGAAGAAAGTGGCTACATTATAGGAAACATTGGCAGTCTTAAAAATAAAATCGGGAAATACCGCAATAACAGTAAGGAAGATAGAGCCGGCTAAGGTGAGCCGAGTCATAACGAAATCGAGGAATTTCGCAGTATGGTCTCCAGGGCGAACACCCGGAACATAACCACCGTTTTTCTTAAGGTCGTCAGCGATTTGAACAGGCTTGAACATAATAGACACCCAAAAGTAACTGAAAACAAGGATTAGACCGCCATAAAAGAGGTAGTAGAACCAACCGCGATTAGCAAAGACATTTGCCAACTCCATGGCCCAATTTGTTTCCGTGGGTGAGTCGGCAATAGCAGCACCCAAGGTGCGGAGCAATTGAGCGGGAAACATAAGAATGGCACTTGCGAAAATGACCGGCATAACCCCAGCATAATTAACTTTAAGGGGTAAAAAAGAGCTTTGGCCCCCGAAAACCTTACGACCTACCATTCTTTTCGCGTACTGAACGGGGATTTTTCTCTGTGCTTGGGTAACCGCAATGATACCTCCAACAACCAATAGGAAAAGAGCAACCATCAGAATCGCCTTAACGATCACCATATTATCGCCAGCAGGTGCCAAGAAAACAAGTGCGTAAGCATCTGCCAATGCCTTGGGTAAATCCGCCAAAATGCCCACCGTGATCAAAAGCGATATGCCGTTCCCGATGCCTCGCTGGGTAATCTGCTCTCCAAGCCACATGAGTATCAGTGACCCTGTGGTAAGAAAAATGATGGAGGTTATGATAAACATCGTAGATGATCCGGCTACCACAATTTGCCCTAATGGTTTACCATCCAAACCAATCTCTGCTGGGTTGAAACCTTGGATTAGACTACCTGGACTGTTTTGCAGCGCAACTGCAAGCAAGCCCCCCTGTACAAGGCAAATTACAATGGTTAAATACCTCGTATATTGAGAAATCTTCATTCTTCCCGGCTCGCCTTCTTGCTGCAACCGAGCTAGCTGAGGAAAGACCGCCCCCATCAATTGCATGATAATGGAAGCGCTTATATAAGGCATTATTCCAAGGGCGAAAAGTGCCCCATTAAGGAGAGCACCTCCGGTAAACATATTGTAGAAACCCAAGATGTCGTTTCCATCTGACTCGCTTCTTGTCTGCTCTCTCAACTCGAAAAACTCTTTGATTGGAGTTGGGTCCACTCCTGGCAAAGGAATATTGGCACCAACTCTTGCAATAAACAACAGTGCCAAGGTAAAGAAAATCTTTTGCCGAAGCTCAGGAATTTTTAAGGAGTTTGTAAATGCAGAAAGCATGAGCTGTCTTATTCTTCTATGAATGATCCTCCGGCAGCTTCGATTTTTTCTTTCGCTGACTTAGAATAAAGGGTAACTTGTACTTGGTATGCTTTATCGACTTCACCCGTGCCTAACAGTTTGATCCTTTTGGAATTTGGGCGAATTAGTCCAGCCTGTTTGAGGGTCTCCATATCTACCTTTTCTCCGTTGATTTTAGAGAGGTCCGATAAGTTGACGACTGAATGGGGAGTCTGAAACCTTTTCTGATTAAACCCTCGCTGAGGCAATTTACGGAAAAGTGGCATTTGCCCCCCTTCAAAACCTGCCCTTAGAGAATAACCAGAGCGTGCTCCGGCTCCTTTGTGCCCTCGACAACAGGTTTTGCCATGGCCATTGCCTTCTCCACGACCAAGACGCTTTTTACCTTTATTGGCTCCGGATGGTATGTTTTCTTCTTTCATTTGCGTATAGAAAATAACTAGGTTGTCGCAACTTCGGGTATAGTAACTTCCGCCTTTTCAACAGTGAACTTTGGACCACTTACTTCTTCTCCCCGAATATTGGAAATCTCTTGGGCGGTTCTGAGTTGGGACAAACCATTAAGGGTAGCAGTTACAACGGACAATTGGTTGTTTGATCCGAGGGACTTTGACAAAATATTCTTAACACCAGCTGCCTCTAAAACCGCACGCACTCCTCCACCTGCAATAATACCGGTTCCTTGCCTTGCTGGCCTAAGAAAAACCTTACCACCGTCATAGGTGCCAAGAATTGAGTGAGGTATCGTATCACCTGAAATAGATACAGGGTGCATGGCTTTCTTTGCCTGATCGGTGCCTTTACGGATAGCATCCGGAACCATCTGAGCTTTGCCATATCCAAATCCTACATTCCCTTTTTGGTCTCCCACAACGACTAACGCTGCGAAACTGAACCTACGGCCGCCTTTTACGACCTTCGCACAGCGATTGATATGTACGACTTTTTCAAAAAGTTCCGGTCCATCCTCTGCGGAAGGTTCTTTGGTTCGGCGATTCTTTCTTTTATCTTCTCTCATCACAATTTAAAATTCAAGTTTTTGCTCACGGAGTGCATCAGCAAAAGCTTTTACGCAACCATGATATTTTCTTCCGGCTCGATCGAATACGATTGTGTTCACTCCCACTTCCTTGATCTTCAAGCCAAAGGCTGAACCAAGTTTCTTGGCTCCGTCTAAGTTGGGTAAGACATCCTTAAATTCAGCCAAGTTGGTTGAAAGTGATGTCATGGTGTGCGATGTTAGATCATCGATGCACTGAGCGTGGATATTTTTGTTGGTGAAACGAACGGCAACTCTGGGTCTTTCTGGGGTACCATTTACCTTTTTTCTAATTCTCCAACGACGTTTTTGGACCAACTCTTTCTTCTTCGATAAATTCATAATGGTTAAACCTTAGGCTGATTTTTTACCTTCTTTGCGGCGCACATATTGACCGACAATCCTTACACCTTTTCCCTTGTATGGCTCGACCGGATAGTAGCTTTTGATCTCAGCTGCCACTTGCCCAACCTTTTGTTTGTCAGCACCCTCGACATGAATCTTCACATTGTCTGCTACGGTTACAACGACTCCCTCGGGAATGGGGTGAACTACCGGGTGCGAATATCCAAGTTCAAGATCTATCGTCTGCCCTTTGACCGCAGCCCTAAATCCAACGCCCTCAATGAGTAAGTCCTTACTGAATGGTTCAGTCACGCCCTTAACCATATTCGCGATGAGTGAGCGCGTTGTGCCGTAGATAGCCCTTGCGGAACGAGTATCGTTTGCAGGGCTTACTTGGATAATTTCATCAGCAACATCAACCTTGGCCAATGGCGAGATCTCTTGGCGCAAATCGCCTTTCGGACCTTTTACTAGAATCGCGTGACTTTCTATGGTCACTTGCACTCCACTTGGAATGTTAATGGGAACTTTTCCTATTCTACTCATCTTACTTCTTTTTTAACGGTCTTCCGATTACCAAACACTGCATAGGAGTTCTCCTCCTAACTTATTTTTTCTCGCGGTCTTGTCATCCATGATTCCCTGAGGTGTACTGAGAATGGAAATTCCCAACCCTCCAAGAATCTTTGGGATTTCACGATAACCACAATAGGAACGGCGCCCAGGAGTACTGATACGACTTATTCCACGAATGGCATGCTGTCCATTTACATATTTTAAATTAATTTCTAGGTTTTTCATACCGCTTTCGGCTTTACTTTCGGTGCAATCCTCAAGAAAACCTCTTTCCTTGAGAATGTTTGCAATGCCTGATCGCAGATTTGAGTGTGGATAGGAACAGGTGCTCTTACCTGCACTCCCGGCATTTCTGATTACGGTAATGAAATCTCCTATAGAATCGTGAACGGACATATTGCAGTGGGTTTTAAATTATAACTACCAAGAAGCTTTGATTACACCTGGCACTTTTCCTTGAAGGGCAAGTTCACGAAAAGTTATTCGCGAAAGTCCGAATTTACGAATTGTCGCTCGCGGTCTTCCAGTAAGAGTACAGCGATTCACCAACCGCACAGGAGAAGAATTGCGAGGTAGTTTAGAAAGCTTTGCCTGAGCAACATAAAAGTCTTCTTCTGAAGTTTCGGGGTTAGATAAAATCTTCTTCAGAGATTCTCTTTTGGAAGCGAACTTTGCAACCATTCGCTCTCTTTTTTTGTTTCGATGAATAACGGATTTCTTGGCCATGATACTTAAGGATTAAAAGTTATGCAGCTGCTTGTTCTGAGGAAGACGATGATTGCTTGCGAAAAGGCATACCTAATAATTTAAATAGTTCCGCACCTTCCACATCGTTGTCCGCAGTGGTTACAATAGATATATCCATACCTGTGTTAACTCTTTGGCGTTCTACTTTTATTTCAGGGAAAATGCTATGATCCGTTATGCCTANGGTGTAATTTCCNGATCCATCCAGTTTTGCAGGAACACCACGGAAATCGCGGATATTTGGTAAAGCAATGGCAATCAGGCGGAGAAGAAAATCCCACATACCGTTTCCACGAAGCGTTACTTTTATTCCAACGGGCATTCCCTGCCTCAATTTAAAGTTGGATACGCTTACCTTGGCTTTAACAACAACTGGTGCCTGTCCGGCAAGTGAAGCAATATCTTTCCGCAACTCTTCAATGCCATTCTTATCCATTTCCGCACCAAAAGAGCTGTTAATGACAACCTTATCAACTTTTGGAGCCTGATGCACATTTCCATACCCCTGAGATTTCATTAAGGCAGGAACTGCTTTCTCAAGATAGACTTTCTTCAATTCGGGGACATTCATGATGTGTACGGTAAAATAAAGGGGTCACTTAGCTGCGACCGTTTTTTGGACATTTGAGTAGTGAATCGAAGCTTCCCTCTCGACAATTGAGCCTTGGGGATTGTCTTGGGTTTTACGTTCGTGCTTTTTGATTAAATTTACACCTTCCACGATTACACGATTTTTTGCTCGGATAACCTGAAGGATTTTACCCTTGCTTCCCTTGTGGTCTCCAGAAATGACAACCACTTCGTCGCCTTTTTTAATTTTATTAGCCATTCTATAAAACCTCCGGTGCTAGAGATATAATCTTCATGTATTTTTGACGGAGTTCTCTGGCAACAGGACCAAAAATCCGAGTCCCCTTTGGAGTGCCATCATCATTTACAATGACAACTGCATTCTCATCGAACCTCAAATAACTTCCATCGCGTCGACGAAGAGGAGCCCTAGTCCTAACAACTAATGCTCGAACAACAGTTCCTTTCTTTACTGCCGCTTCAGTCGAGCTTTCCTTGACATGACATACAATGATGTCACCAACGGACGCAGTCTTTTTATTTTGGCCAAGTCGTCGTATCATACGGACCTTCTTGGCACCTGTATTATCTGCAACTTCTAATCTGCTAAGCAATTGTATCATGATTCGTTAAAGTATGGGAGCCTTCTCCACAATTTCTAAAACCCTCCAACGCTTGAGTTTACTAAGCGGGCGGGTGGCCATGATCTTCACTTTGTCGCCAACTCCTGAATCATTGGATTCGTCATGAACATGGAAAGTCGTTTTTCTGCGAATCTCCTTTTTATAAAGGGGATGCGGGGTCTTGTATTCGTAAACGACCTTGATGGATTTATCCCCTGTCTTGGAGAGAACGACTCCAATCAGTTCCTTACGGTTATTTCTTTGGTTTTCTTCAGTCATCGGGTTCAAAGTATTTTCAGATTCTCTTAAGAATTTGTTTGTCCTAGGGTTGTAAGAATTCTCGCACGATCCCTTCGNATAGCTTTNATAAGNTGAGGTTTTTCAACTTGTCCGGTTTGTTTACGGATTTGAAGTTGAAGCAGTTCTTCCCCCAGTTCACGAAGCTTTTTCTGAAGCTCAGAGGACGACAATTCTTTAATTTCAGACATTTTCATTCTCTTAAATCTTAGTAGGTTTTTTGACGGGTAACCAACCTACAACGGAAAGGAAGCTTGGAATCAGCAAGACCCAATGCTTCGCGAGCCAATGATAAGGAGCACCCGGCAATTTCAAATAACACATGACCGGGTTTTATCACTGCAACCCAATGATCGACCGGACCCTTTCCTTTTCCCTGTCGAGTTTCGGCAGGTTTTTTGGTTACAGGTTTGTGGGGAAAGACTCGTATCCAAACCTTTCCTTTACGTTTAAGGTGACGATTAATCGCTACCCGAGCAGCTTCAATTTGATTTGAAGTCATGCGACCTCGGGATAAGGTTTGTATTCCGAATTCCCCAAAGGATACGGTATTACCCCGAGATGCCTTACCTCGGACGCGGCCCTTGTGAACCTTGCGATATTTTGTTCTAGATGGAAGTAATTTAGGCATAACAAAAGGGTTTAAAAATTAGAAAATTTTGTCTTCATCCTTAAGACAAATCCAGCACTTGATTCCAATAATGCCGTAGACAGTGTTCGCCTCAACCAAACCATAATCTATATTTTCCCTAAGAGTATGCAGGGGAACACGACCTTCTCGAAGTTGTTCGGTTCTCGCAATATCAGCACCAGCAAGTCTTCCTGCACACTGAATTCGAATGCCTTCCGCTCCCATTGACATGGTTGTTTGCACTGCCTTTTTCAAGGCTCGCCTAAAAGCAATCCTTCTCTCGAGTTGAAGAGCAACATTTTCAGCAACTAGCGAAGCAACTAAATCAGGCTTCTTTATCTCTTGGATTTCGAGTCGAACATCTTTGCCAACAACCCGATTGAGGGATTCGCGAAGGGAATCAAGTTCTTGTCCTTTACGACCAATCACGATACCTGGACGTGCCGTCCAAATAGTGACTCTTGTACGAGTAGAGGCACGCTCTATTACGATGCGAGGAACGGAAGCAAACCGTAGCTTTTTCTCTAAAAAGCCACGGATTAGATTATCCTCCTCCATAAATTTAGAGTAGTCGTTTTTATTAGCGTACCAACGAGCACTCCAATTCCTACGAACGCCCAAGCGAAAACCTATCGGATTTACTTTCTGTCCCATATCTTATCCTTCGTCAGTAAGGGTTATGCGCAAATGACTCATTCTTTTCTTGTAGGGATGAGCGGAACCTCTAGCACAAGGCCGGAACCTTTTCATTGCAGGACCTTCCTCGACAATAGCTTCTAATATTACTAAGTCATCAGCACTCAAATTGGCGTTATTTTCAGCATTTGCCATTGCTGATTTCAAGGTCTTATCAAGCATGCGAGCAGCCTTACGAGGTATGTATTTGAGAAGAGCGACTCCTTCATTTGCCTTTTTGCCTGGTAGAATTCGAGCTACCTCTCGGGCCTTTTTGGGAGAAATCCTCATGTACTTTGAATATGATCTTATTTCCATAACAGTTACTTTTGGGTGTGAGGATTGTGAGATTTGAAAGTCCGAGTGGCAGAAAACTCACCTAGTTTGTGTCCGACCATATTTTCGGTTACATAAACAGGTAGGAAGTTCTTACCGTTGTGAACAGTGAAGTTTAAGCCCACAAAATCAGGGGTTATTGTGGACTTCCGCGACCAAGTTTTGATCGGTTTTCGATCCCCAGACTGTTGAGCCTTAATCACTTTTTTCATTAAACTTGGTTCAACAAAGAACCCTTTTTTTATGGAGCGCGTCATAAATCTGCCTTATTTTACTCTTCGTCCGTTTCTACGAACCAATATTTGAGAGTTTGAGGGTTTGGACTTTTTTCTCGTAGGAAAACCTTTAGAAAGTTGCCCCCAAGGAGAAGATGGGTGTCCGCCACCTGAAGTTCTGCCTTCTCCGCCGCCCATTGGNTGNTCTACNGGNTTCATTGCGACGCCTCTTACGCGAGGTCTACGNCCCTTCCAGCGGTTTCTTCCGGCNTTNCCTATAGTTGCTTTCTGNTGACTGCCGTTTCCAACTGANCCAACGGTTGCCCGGCAATTATCTTTCACCAAACGAATTTCACCGCTTGGCATTTTCAGCGAGGCTTGTCCCCCATCAATGGATATCAAGCGAACTTCAGAACCCGCGGAACGAGCGATTTTAGCTCCAGCACCAGGTAACATTTCTACGCAGTGTACTTTTGTTCCCAAAGGTAATTGATGCAATGGCATGGCATTGCCGGGTTTAAACTCTATTTTATCGTTTGAACTTGTCAGTGTATCACCCACATCGACAGAAGTTGGAGCCAAAATGTATGATTTCTCTCCATCCGAATATTCCAATAAAGCAAGATGGGCAGTTCGATTGGGGTCATATTCCAAAGCAATTACTTTAGCATCTTCACCAAGGCGGGGTCTGCGAAAATCGATTTGTCTGTAAAGTCTCTTGTGCCCACCCCCACGTCTACGCGAGGTAATACGGCCGTAAGAATTTCTACCTTTTTTTCTATGATGGCCCTTAGTTAATGATTTTTCAGGCCTTTTATCTGAAAGCTCTACTTTATTTTTAAGATAGAACCTTCCTGAGGGAGTGACGGGTTTTTGTTGAAGTACAGGCATTTTTCTTATCCTCCTAAGCCAAATCAATGCTTTCCCCTGACTTAAGGGTAACAATTGCTTTTTTAGTGTGACTGGTGAACCCAGATTTATTTCTTCTTGTACGATCTCGCTTTGATTTTGGCTTAGCAAGTAGGGTGTTCACCTTCAAGACATTGACGCCAAAAGTGGATTCGACTGCATCTTTAATATTGCGTTTGTCTGAACCAATGCTGACAGAAAAGACATATTGATTGAGATTTGCTGAAAGCATAGTCGCTTTTTCGGTCAACAGAGCTTCTTTTAAAATTTTTACTGATTCCTTCATGGGTAATCTACTGCTTTGCGAACTTAGCTAAGATCGCTTCTATACCTTTTAGGCTAATTATAATTTTGTCGGCTTGGACTACATCTAAAGCTCCAAGATCCTGGGCTCGACCAAGGCGGGCATTTGGCAAATTGCGTGCTGCCCGACCAACGGATTCGGCAAAATTATCGTCCACAACCAACACTCTTTTGGTTTTTGGGGCGATAGCGNTTACAATTTTATGAAAGATTTTTGTTTTTGCTTCCTCGACTTCCCAAGCCTCGATAAGTGATATGTTTTCGGCAGAAGCTTGATCGCAAAGAGCACGTTCCAAGGCTAAATGTTTGACTTTACGGTTTACCTTTTGGCTGTAAGAACGAGGGCGAGGACCGAAGATAACTCCACCTCCACGACGCTGTATGGCTCGTTTGTCACCAGCTCGCCCAACACCTAAACCTTTTTGCCGATGAATTTTCTTTCCTGATCCAGAGACTTCTGAGCGAAGTTTCGTGGAAGCATTGCCTTGGCGTTGGTTTGCATGAACGGCGATAATAACCTGTCTTAATGCATCAACTCCTTTGTTGTCATCCAAAACAGGGAAACCGTTTATATCTTTCTCCGAGGATAAAGATCCGTCTGGTTTAAATAATTTAAATTTCATGACGCTCGGTTATTAGCTTGAGGATTTTGACTTTTTGGCGACTCGAAGAGTAATTAATGAGCCCTTATGACCGGGAACGCTACCTTTGACTAAAACAAGGTTTTTTTCGGGCAATACCTTAACCACCTTTAGGTTTTGAGTTGTACGGCTTACATCCCCCATATGGCCGGGCATTTTTTTGTTTTTGAAANCCCTGCCTGGCCACTGACATAAACCATAAGAACCACCTCTTCTATGAAACATCGATCCATGGGATGCAGGCCCGCCGGCAAAATTCCAGCGCTTTACAACACCCTGAAAACCCTTACCCTTAGTTTTCGAAATCACATCAACAAGCTTGATGTCCTTGAAATTCTCTACCGTTATAACATTACCCTTCTCGAACTCATGTTCGGCGTCACAACGAATTTCTTGTGCAACCTGCTGGGAGTCAACGCCGGCTTTCTTGGCATGACCTTTCGAACAACGGTTTGATTTATTGGGTGATTTCCCCTGTGGATTAAATCCTATTTGGATCGCGGAATAGCCATCTTTGTCTTCCGTTTTAACTTGAAGTACTGGGCATGGGCCCGCCTCAATAATCGTTACAGGTACGAGATTATTCTCGTCATCATACACTTGGCTCATGCCAAGTTTTTTTCCTAAAATTTCTATATTCATTCTTTAAGCGGCAGGTGGATTTCTCCTTTAGCAACCTGCTTTAAAGGTTTATGTTTTTTAAGTTAAGTAAAAATCTTTGTCTTAAACGTTAATGTTAATTTCGACCCCCGCTGGCAAATTAAGTTTTTTAAGCTCGTCCACAGTCTGAACGGTGGGCTCAATAATATCAATGAGGCGCTTGTGAGTCCGTAGTTCGAACTGGTCCATGGATTTTTTGTCGACATGCGGAGATCTATTCACCGTGTAGCGCTCGATTCGAGTTGGCATGGGAATTGGTCCCGCAACACGTGCTCCCGTTCTTTTGGCAGTATCGACAATATCTGAAGCTGATTGATCGATTACTCGGTAATCAAAGCCTCTAAGCTTTATGCGTATCCTTTGTCCGTTCATTTTTTCTATTAAGTTCTAGCAGGTTCGCGACTTGATGTTTCAACGATTCCCTGAACAAGGCTTTGTGGGACTTGTTCAAAATGGGAGGGAGTCATGGAGTAGTCTGCACGACCGGATGACAAAGAGCGCATGTCAGTGGAATAGCCGAACATATTCTCTAAGGGCACGAACGCTTCAATTACGCAAACCGTACCGCGAGATTCCATACCCTGTATTTGTCCTCTTCTTCTATTAAGATCGCCCATCAATTCCCCTTGGTATTCATCGGGTGTGGAAACCTCGACCTTCATAATCGGCTCTAAAAGGATTGGGGTAGCTTTTTGCATGGCATCCTTGAAGGCAAAGATACCGGCCATCTTAAAAGCCATTTCAGAAGAATCGACATCGTGGAAAGACCCATCAACTAAGGTAATCTTGAAATCAATAACAGGGTAACCTGCAACAACACCACCAAGAGAGGCTTCCTTGATACCATCGAAGGTTGGTTTGATAAACTCCTTAGGGATAGAACCACCAACTATCTTATTTTCCAACTCTACGCCCTTTCCCTTTTCCAAGGGTTCAAGTTTGATCACAGCATGACCATACTGACCGCGACCTCCTGACTGCCTAATGAATTTTCCTTCACCATCCGAAGCATTCAACATGGTCTCCCTGTATGCAATTTGAGGCTTCCCAGCATTTGCCTCTACTTTAAATTCTCGAAACAACCGATCTCGAATAATCTCGAGGTGTAACTCACCCATTCCAGATATGATCGTTTGACCGGTTTCCTCGTTAGTTGAAAGGCCGAAAGTAGGGTCTTCCTCTGCTAATCTTTGCAGTCCAACGGACATTTTCTCTTGGTCTGCTTTNGTAGCTGGTTCTATCGACATAGAAATAACCGGTTCAGGAAAACTAGGGGGCTCCAATCTCAGATCCAACTCTTTATCTGCCAAGGTGTCACCAGTTGCTACATCCTTAACGCCAATTAAAGCACAAATATCACCTGAGTACGCGGTGTCGATATCTTCCCTTGCATCCGCCTTCATAATCATAAGACGGGACACTCGTTCGGTCTTCCGAGTGCGGGGATTATATAAACTCGAACCTTTTTTAAGGGTACCCTGATAAACTCGATAAAAAACCAATTTTCCAACATAGGGGTCGGTCATCAACTTAAAGGCAAGGCCCGCGACTTTTGCAGAATCGTCTGGGGCAACTTCAACCTCCTGCTCGTCGGAATCCTCACCTTTCATCGGAGGTAAGTCCATAGGGTTTGGCAAATAATCAACGACAGCATCCATAAGCATTTGCACACCTTTGTTTTTGAATGCACTTCCAGGAATAACGCCGACAAAATTAAGAGAGAGAGTAGCTTTTCTGATTCCCAATTTTAAGTCATCATGGGTTAACTCTTCACCTTCCAAATACTTATTGGCAATATCGTCGTCAAAGTCAGNGAGTGCCTCGATAAGAGACTCCCGATACTCTTCGGCCAGATCTTGCATATCGTCGGGAATCTTCTCTGTCGTGAACCTGACCCCGGATTCGTCAGTTTCATCGTAGAGGTAAGCCTCCATTTTTATCAAATCAACTAAACCTCTAAAGTTGTCTTCTGCTCCAATAGCTAAGTAAAGCGGGTGAGCATTCGCTCCCAACTTTTCTTTCATTGTATTGACGGCAGCCAAGAAATCTGACCCCATCCGATCCATTTTATTAATGAAAGCAAGTCTGGGAACCTTGTATTTATCCATCTGCCTCCAAACAGTCTCGGATTGCGGTTGCACTCCTTCAACGGAAGTAAAGACACCAACGGCACCGTCGAGTACTCTGAGAGAGCGTTCGACCTCGGCAGTGAAATCAACATGGCCTGGAGTATCGATTATGTTAATGCGGTGAGGGACACCAGCATTTGGACCTTCTGAAGTTGTCCAACCACAGGAGATTGCTGCAGAAGTAATGGTGATTCCTCTTTCGCGCTCCTGTTCCATCCAATCAGTAGTCGCATTGCCTTCATGCACTTCACCGATTTTGTGAACAACGCCAGAATAAAACAAAACTCTTTCGGTACATGTGGTTTTTCCTGCATCAATATGCGCCGCGATGCCTATGTTTCGAGTATGCTCAAGGACACTCGGCCGATCACTCGCGTTGGCGGATGAAAATTTTTCGTTATCGCTCATCAAAAATAAATTTCTTTTTACCAGCGCAAATGAGCAAAAGCTCGATTTGCTTGAGCCATTTTGTGAGTCTCCTCGCGTTTCTTCACCACGGAACCAGTGTTGTTGTATGCATCCGTAAGTTCAGATGCCAAGGATTCCGCCATAGGTGAGCCTTTTCTGGAGGCTGCCGCATTTACTACCCAACGAAAAGCCAAACTTTGTTGACGCTCGAAAGGAACCTCGATCGGTACCTGATAGGTGGCTCCACCAACTCTTCTGCTTTTAACCTCAATTTTCGGGCGAATGTTCTCAAGAGCACCGAGAACAAGTTCAATTGGATTTCCTTTACCTACTTTTTCAGCCATTTTTTCTATGGCTCCATAAACAATTCGTTGAGCAACGGCTTTCTTACCACTTTTCATAACAGCGTTAACCAAAACGGTNATCAANGGGCTTCCGTGGAGGGGATCTGGTGAAACTGGTCGTTTCGTAGCTTGTCTTCTGCGGGACATATTACTTCTTTGGTTTTTTGACTCCGTATTTCGAGCGGCTTCTTCTACGTTTCTCGACGCCCTGACAGTCCAAGGTTCCTCGAACGATATGATATCNCACACCATTCAAGTCCTTCACGCGTCCACCACGAAGAAGAACAATGCTATGTTCTTGCAAGTTGTGACCTTCATCAGGAATGTATGCAATTACTTCATGTCCTGTGGTAAGACGCACTTTAGCAACTTTTCTGATAGCAGAGTTTGGTTTCTTTGGGGTACGCGTTGTTACTTGTACGCAAACTCCACGACGAAATGGACAAGCCTTGAGGGCAGGTGATTTCGTCTTGGACTTTTGCAAACGGCGTCCTTTCCGAACGAGTTGGTTGATAGTGGGCATAGAGTAGAAAAATGAGGTAAAGCGATCTGTTGTAACNTATTTTTACATATGCTCAAGCATATTTTTGAGGCAATTATGCGGTCAAGGACTCGGTCTTACCGGCTCCCAAGGTGTCAATCTTAAGCCTGCGCCATTTTGGCAAACCTGTTCCTGCGGGAATCAAGTGACCCATTATGACATTCTCCTTAAAACCCTTTAGTTCATCAACCTTGCCGAGCGTGGCGGCATTAGTTAGAACACGCGTGGTTTCTTGGAAAGAAGCAGCTGATATGAAACTGTCGGTTTCGAGAGATGCTTTGGTAATACCCAAGAGAATCGGCTCGCCTTCAGCGGGTTTACCGCCCTTCTCGGAAATCTTTTCGTTGGAATCCATGAATGCAAAGCGGTCCACTTGGTCACCCCAGAAGAAATCCGTATCACCTGTGTCCGTAATTCTAACTTTAAAGAGCATGCGCGAAATGATTACTTCCAAGTGTTTATCATTAATTGTAACTCCCTGTAGACGGTAGACTTTCTGAATCTCCTCAATCAGGTATTCTTGAACAGCGGATGGCCCTAGAATCTCTAAGATTTCATGTGGGTCTTTCGCTCCTTCGGTGATGAGTTGTCCTTTTTGGGCAAAATCACCCGGCTGCACAAGCACATGTTTTCCATGTGGAATCAAATGCTCTTCAACCTGCCCGGATTCCTCATTGGTCACAAGGAGACGCTTTTTCGAGCGAAGTGTACCGGCTTCGGAGACGATCCCGTCTATCTTCGCCATTTGCCCGACATTTCCTTCCTTGGGTCGACGAGCCTCAAACAATTCGGCCACTCTTGGGAGTCCTCCGGTGATGTCTTGAGTTTTAGACGCCTGACGAGGGGTTTTGGCAATAATCGAACCAGCATCAATTCTAGTTCCTTCATCAACTGCAACTTGGGCTCCCGTGGGAACCGAGTATGTGGCAAGAGAGTTCCCACTAGTATCTTGGACGATAATTTGAGGATTCAAATCCTCTTTGTGTTCAATGACAACCATGGAGCGTCCTCCTGAGGCATCTCTTTCAACTTTTGTAGTNACACCCGGAAGCATATCTTCAAAGGCAATCACACCTTTTTTCTCCGAAAGAATGGGTATGTTATAAGGATCCCATTGTGCAAGTAAGGCTTCCTCTTCCACATCTTCTCCATCCTTAAAATGAAGAAGTGCACCTGCGGGTATTGGGTAATCATCAACTATTCTGTCATCATTATCCAGTACCTGAATGGAACCCGTTTTATTAAGAGTCACTTGCTGGTCGTTGGCCAAGGTAACCAAACGCAAACCCACAAATTTTAATTTGCCGGCTTTTCTAACATTGATTACGGGGTCTTCTCGCCCGGCACTGGCAATTCCTCCAATATGAAAAGTACGCATNGTTAACTGCGTACCAGGCTCTCCAATCGACTGGGCTGCTATAATACCAACTGATGAACCTTCTTTAACCAAGCTATTTGTAGAAGGATCAATTCCATATTCTAGTGCCGTAAGTCCATTTTTAATGCGACTTGAAAGGGGTGACATTACGCGAATTCTGGTTATTCCCAAAGCGTCGATTTGCACTGCTATTTCTTCAGTGATAAGTGATCCCGAAGCGATTACTATTTCGGAAGGATTTGATGGATCATAGACATCATCGGTGGAGTATCTTCCAATGATTCTGTCTCTCAAAGGCACAACCTCATTGTCTCCTTCCATGATGGCCTTCTTTACAACGCCGTCTCGTCTTTCGTCGTCATCGCAAACAATAATACAATCCATTGCAACATCGCACAATTTGCGGGTCAAGTAACCTGCATCTGCGGTTTTCAGTGCCGTATCTGCNAATCCCTTTCGGGCACCATGAGTTGACATGAAGTATTCCAAAACGGACAATCCTTCGCGAAAGGAAGCAAGAATTGGTTGTTCAATGATCTCGCCGGACGGTTTTGCCATNAAGCCACGCATACCGCACAATTGTCTGACTTGCTGACGGTTACCACGGGCTCCAGAGTCCATCATGAGATAGACGGGATTAATCGTATCCTTGCCCAAGTTTTCGTCTAAGCACTTAAACACTTCCTTGGCAATATCATCGGTAGCGGTTGTCCATACATCGATGATCTTGTTGTGTCTTTCTCCTCTTGTAATAATTCCTTTTCGAAACTGATCCTCGATCTTATCAATTTCTTTTCTAGCAACGGCTATTCTCTTTTTCTTTTCTGGCGGAATAATCATATCAAAAATTCCGATAGAAATTCCAGCCTTTGTGGCCATATCAAACCCCATTTCCTTGAGCCTATCAAGTGCTTCTATAGTCTCGTCTTTTCCTAGGGCCTTAAAGGTTTCGAGAATTAGATCACCCAAATCGCCTTTGAGGGCTGGAGCGTTGAAAAACCCTAGTTCGTCGGGCCATATCGTGTTGAAAAGGACTCTTCCNACAGTCGTTCTTAGGATATTACGTTTTGAAACTCCGAACTGGGTTTCCTTTCCATTGTCAGGATTTTTCAAGTCTATCCAATCATGAAGAGTAAGCACTTCTTCTTGCAGAGCACTCAAGGCTTCTTCCAGGGACCCAATAAGGGGCAGTCTCTTGTCGTCACTTGGTGCTCCACTTTTAGGTTCCATAGTAAGAAAGTAAGAACCCAGAACTATGTCTTGAGAAGGAGTGAGAATGGGTTTTCCACTCGATGGAGAGAAGATATTATGGGTAGCCATCATGAGAAGCTTGGCTTCCATAATAGCCTCAACCGACAGGGGTACATGAACTGCCATTTGGTCACCGTCAAAGTCAGCATTGTATGGAGTACATACCAAAGGGTGTACCCGGATGGCATTACCCTCTATTAACACTGGCTCAAATGCTTGTATAGACAATCGGTGCAAGGTAGGGGCTCTGTTCAACAGGACGGGGTGTCCTTTGGTTACTTCCTCNAGAATATCCCANACTTCAGGGGAACGGCTTTCTATCATTTTTCGTGCTCCTCTCACCGTATGAACAAAGCCTAATTCCTTGAGCCTCCGAATAATAAAAGGCTCAAAAAGAATTAATGCCATTTTCTTCGGTAAGCCNCACTGATGTAATTTCAGTTCGGGACCGATAACGATCACTGAACGTCCAGAATAATCAACACGCTTGCCCAAAAGATTTTGCCTGAAACGGCCTTGCTTGCCCTTCAACATATCGCTGAGTGACTTTAGTGCACGATTACCAGAACCAGTAATCGCTCTGCCATGCCTACCATTATCGAAAAGGGCGTCCACAGCCTCTTGAAGCATACGCTTTTCGTTGTGAATGATTACATCAGGCGTCTTGAGTTGCAGTAAGTTTTTGAGTCGATTATTGCGGTTGATAACGCGACGATAAAGATCATTGAGGTCACTCGTTGCAAACCGACCACCTTCGAGAGGAACGAGAGGTCTCAAATCAGGCGGGATGACAGGAATTGAATCTAAAACCATCCATTCGGGAGAAGCTTCGGAATGGAGAAATCCTTGAGTTACCTTGAGCCTACTAGCGAGTTTTTTCTTTATTTGTTTGGAGTTGGTTTCATGCATTTGGTCATACAGTTCCTCCAACTCGTCTTCTAAGTTCAGGCGGCCTAAAACATCCCTGACCGCTTCCGCTCCCATTTTCGCTTCAAAATCATCTCCAAACTCATCCTGTGCTTCCCGAAATTCCTTATCAGACAACAACTGCTTTTCTTCGAGGGGCGTATTACCCGGATCGGTAACCATATATTGCTCGTAATAGAGCACTCTTTCCAAGCTCTTGGCTGTCATGTTGAGCAATAAGCCCAAACGGCTGGGCATACTTTTCAGGAACCAAATGTGAGAAACAGGAACAGCAAGTTCAATGTGACCCATTCTATCTCTTCGAACTCGAGATACCGTGACTTCGACTCCACAGCGGTCGCAAACAACACCCTTGTATTTAATACGTTTGTATTTTCCGCATGCACATTCGTAGTCACGAACAGGTCCAAATATCTTTTGGCAGAACAAACCCCCGGGCTCGGGTTTGAAAGTTCTGTAATTGATCGTTTCCGGNTTTTTAACCTCACCTTTTGACCATGAACGTATGACGTCCGGTGACGCTACTGTGATGGATACATGATCCATTGGTCCGACTTCTACTCCTAATGCCTCATTGACTGCTTCAACGCTCATAATTTTCCTAACTTTTAATTTTTTGGGGGAGACTGGTTGGTTGCCTCAAAGGGCATCTTCGCCACGAACTCGTATATCTAAACAAAGACTTTGCATTTCCTTCATTAATACATTGAAAGACTGCGGTGTACCAGCTTGCAGAGAGTTATCACCTTTAACCAATGATTCATAGATTTTTGTTCTACCTGATACATCATCCGACTTTACGGTTAGAATCTCCTGTAATGTGTAAGCGGCTCCATATGCTTCAAGTGCCCAAACTTCCATTTCTCCAAAACGCTGCCCGCCGTACTGAGCCTTTCCTCCAAGAGGTTGTTGAGTAATAAGGCTGTACGGTCCAACGGCCCGTGCGTGTATCTTGCTTGAAACCAAATGGTTCAATTTAAGCATGTACATGTATCCAACTACAATTTTCTGGTAGAAAGCTTCTCCCGTGCATCCATCATACAAAACGGATTTGCCCGTATCGGGTAAATTTGCCTCCTTTAAATATTCTTGGATACGTGACTCTGATATTCCATCAAAGATTGGGGTTGCNACCTTGAAACCAAGTTTGTTGCAAGCCCAACCAAGGTGGGTTTCGAGAACCTGACCAACATTCATCCGGCTAGGCACCCCGAGCGGATTTAGGCATATTTGAATTGGCGTACCATCTGGAAGGAAAGGCATGTCCTCTTCAGCAACGATCTTCGCGACCACTCCCTTGTTTCCATGCCTCCCGGCCATCTTGTCTCCCACTCGCATTTTCTGTTTCTTGGCGACAAAAACTCGTACATTTTTGATCGCACCCTGATCGATGGGGTCGCCCTGTTCAATTGCCTCAATTTTCCGGTCGCGATCATCCTCAAGATCATTGAACTTGGATTCATAACTTTCAATGATCTCAAAAACCTTTATGCGGACTGGAGAAGGGGGAATCTCAATAAAACGGTGTACCGAAGCCAACCTCCTCAACAATGTCTTCGTTATTTTACGATTCGAAGGTATAATAACATCTCCGGTTTCGGAGTTTGTAACATTAAGTGGGATCTTTTCGCCCAATAAAATATTGGATAGTGACTCAGTGAGTTGTGCCCGCAAGTCTTCGGTCTGGGTGCGGAAATCTTCCTTGATTTGCTTCATTTGACGACGGAAATCAGATGGAGAAAGTTTTTCTTGCTCGGCATCCGTTCGACTTGAAACCTTAATATCCATAACAATACCCTGAGTACCGGATGGTACCTTGAGGGAACTGTCCTTAACATCCGCTGCCTTTTCCCCGAATATCGCACGTAAAAGTTTTTCCTCAGGAGCCAAATCGGTCTCACTTTTGGGTGTTATTTTACCTACGAGAATATCGCTCGGTTTGACTTCCGCACCAATGCGAACAACGCCAAGGTGATCCAAGTTTCTTAGAGCTTCCTCTCCAGCATTTGGAATATCCCGCGTAATTTCTTCAGGGCCTAGCTTGGTGTCTCGAGCGGTAACCTCAAACTCCTCGATGTGAATCGAAGTGTATATGTCATCCTTGATCATTTTCTCAGAGATCAGAATCGCGTCTTCAAAATTGTAACCTTTCCAAGGCATGAATGCTACGAGAATATTTCTACCCAGTGCCAATTCCCCTTTGTCGGTACAAGCACCATCAGCTAGCGGTTGTCCAACCTTAACTTTATCCCCTTTTCGAACGATTGGTTTTTGATTGAAACAGGTTCCTGCATTGGAGCGAAGGAATTTTCTAAGTTCATAGCAATAGATACCTCTTTTGTGATCACTTCGAGGTTCCTTTATGAATCGCGGGGGTAGGGTACCGTCATCGGAAACTACAATTCTTTTTCCGTCTGCAAGAGCTACCACGCCTTCGGAATCAGAAACGGTTACCGTTTTTGAGTCTTCGGCAACCTTCTTTTCAATACCCGTTCCAACGAGTGGCGAATCCGCCTGCAAAAGTGGGACTGCCTGTCTTTGCATATTTGCACCCATGAGGGCACGATTGGCATCATCATGTTCTAAAAATGGAATCAGTCCAGCAGCCACGGAGACAACCTGTTTGGGTGATACATCCATAAACTCAACTTCCGAAGGATCGTATTCACTGACTTGGTCACGGTAACGACAAGTTACCCTGCCCGTGAGCTTACTCGTTTTATCATCGATTTCAGAATTGGCCTGTGCAATCAAGAAGCGTTCCTCCTCGAATGCATTGAGATATTTAACATTTTTAGGGTTTTTGTCGACTACACCTCCTGCNACTGGGTGATAAGGTGATTGCAAAAATCCAAACTCGTCTATTTTGGCATAAGTGGACAGGGTGTTTATAAGACCAATGTTTGGACCTTCAGGTGTTTCGATAGGACAAATTCGTCCNTAGTGAGTCGGATGCACATCNCGAACCTCAAAGCCGGCTCTCTCCCGGTTTAAGCCTCCNGGGCCCAAAGCGGAAAGACGTCGCTTATGAGTCATTTCTGCCAGAGGATTAATCTGATCTTTGAATTGGCTCAATTGGCTACGAGCAAAAAAGTCTCGAACTACTGTAGTCAGAGCTTTNGGATTGATCAATTTACCTGGAGTNAGTGACTCCACTCCCTGATCGTANAGTGTCATTCTTTCGCGAACAACCCGTTCGGTTCGGGATAAACCGCTCCGACAAACATTTGCCAACAGTTCACCGACCGTACGCACTCTTCGGTTACCCAAGTGGTCAATATCATCGATACCCATATCGAAAATTGAACCAGCATCTTCCTTCGCCTTTTCCTCATTGCTCTTTCCNCGTTTGAGATCGGTNAATTTTCTGGTTGCCGCAACAAGATCCTCAACTGTCGTAACTCGAATATCGAGTGGTGTCTCCAGACCCAGTTTCAAGTTAAGCATATGTCGGCCAACTTTTGCCAAATCGTATCTTTTAGAATCTAGAAAGAGCCTTTTGATTAGAGCTTCTGCATTAGCTCTGTCGGGCGGTTCACCAGGTCTAAGCTTTTTGTAAATTTCCTTGAGGGCTTCATCCTTATTTTTNGTGGTATCCTTNTTGAGNCAACGAATGATGGCTCCATCATCAACGGAAGTATCTATGGCACGTAATTGAGACTCTCCAGCCTTTTGAAAAGCACGCAGATAAGTCTTGGTCAAAGGCTCGAACGCCTTGGCAAGTACCGCTCCTTTCGTTCGATCAAACATGGGTTCAATCAATACATAATTAGAAACATTATCCTTTTTGAGAAGATCTTCGATTTGCAAACTTTCGATGTCGTAAAACAATTCGATTATTTTCTGATCGGAGTCCGTATCTTTCTCGGGGTCCCAGTCTAAAAGTGATCTAAGAAAAGTCGTTATAAGAAATTTTCTGCGGCGGCGACGGCGATCCAAGTAAACATAGAGAAGGTCATGCTGGTCAAACTGAGCCTCNATCCAAGTTCCGCGATCCGGAATAATGCGAAAGCCATGAAGGGTTTTGCCGCTGGTGTGCGTAGACTCCTCAAAGCTTACCCCTGGCGAGCGGTGCAATTGACTAACTACGACTCGTTCCGCACCGTTAATGATGAATGATCCTCGCTCGGTTACGATAGGAAGCTCACCCATAAAAATTTCTTCCTCACTGTAAAACGGCTTNCTTTGTCCTTCCAATTCCAAGCGTAACCTCAANTTTACCTGCAAGGGTGCTGCATAGGAGCAATTCTGATCAATACAATCCATCTCCGATAATTTAGACTCTCCTACGGAGTAGCTAACATATTCTAGTCGAGATTTTTCATCATAGCTTAAGATTGGAAAAACTTCACGAAAAACAGCCTCAAGACCAGCTTGCTTGCGGTGTGTAGACGGGACATCTCGCTGAAGAAAATCATGAAAGGAATCAACTTGATTTTGAATCAGGTTGGGTGGGTCTATAACCTCCTTGAGCTTACCGAAGTTTTTTCTTTTGGTGGTTTCCATGATGGACTATGTGAATTGGAGTTTGAGTGGAAAATAAACAGATGAAGCCGCAGGTTGAAATTCAACCATACGGCTTCACCAAAAATTAAAGGATGGAAGAGGAAGGCATTACTTGACTTCAGCCTTTGCTCCTGCGGCTTCCAACTTCTTGGAAATCTCCGCTGCCTCGTCCTTGGAAACACCTTCTTTGACAGGTTTTGGTGCGCTTTCTACCAATTCCTTAGCTTCCTTTAGGCCAAGACCGGTGATTGCTCGAACTTCCTTAATGACGGCAATTTTGTTGCCACCGAACTCGATGAGTATGACATCGAATTCAGTTTTTTCCTCCGCTGCCTCTGCAGAGGCATCTCCGCCTCCTCCAGGTGCTGCTACTGCAACGGCGGCGGGTGCTGCTGCACTAACTCCCCATTTTTCTTCAAGTTCTTTAACGAGATCGGCGATCTCAATTACTGATTGGCCACTGAGCCATTCGACCACTTGGTCTTTTGTTATATCTGACATGTTATGTATACCTCCTTGCCTGAATAGTATTAGTACCTATTGGTGTTTAAGNGTTAGCCCCTAATTTCTTCTAGGTTGGTGGTTATTGTTTGGTGATGAAACGAGTAGTAAGTAACTCGAAAAGAAAATTATACTAGTTTTTGTCGGCTTTCGCTTTAAGAACGGTTACAAAGCCACGNGAGGGTGCACTAAGCAACGAGACCAATTGAGNTGATGGNGAGCTAACAAGCGAAAGGAGTTGTGCTCTTAAACTCTCAAGTCCTGGCAACTTGGCCAATTGCTTGATCTCGGACGCATCAAGCAAACGATCGCCCAATGCACCTGCTTTTACGGTAACCTTCTTGGTTTTCTTAAAATATTCGCCCAAAGCTTTGGCGACACCTGAGGCGTCGTCACCACCCACAACGATCGCTGTATGTCCGGATAAATGGGTGGATATTTCGGAAATATCNTTGTCCTTGGTTGCGAGTTTAAGTGAAGAGTTTTTAACTACATGAAATTCAGCTCCTCGATCAGCAAGGTTTTTCCTGAGTTCAGTAGTTTCTTCGGCATTGATACCTTGATAATCAGTTAGAAAGAAATAACTAGACTTTGCCAAATGATTACTTGCTTCTTCGATTAAATATGCTTTTTCGGGTCTCATAATAGAGATTATTGATATTGAGATGAATCAAGTTGAACGCTTGGACTCATTGTACTGCTTAAATATAAGGTTTTTATAAACCTACCTTTGAAGCCATTAGGTCTTGAATTAACAACCGCCTCTAATGCCGCTTGTGCGTTTTCTTCTAATTGCTCATTGGAAAATGATCGTTTTCCGATCACGACTGCCAAAGATCCTGTCTTATCCATTTTGAACTCAACCCTGCCAGCCTTNACNTGATTAATTGCATCCTCCANATTATCGGTAACTGTTCCAGATTTTGGCGTAGGCATCAAACCTCTTGGACCAAGAACTCTNGCAATGCTACGGACATTTTTCATGGCGGATGTCGTAGACACAGCGACATCAAAATCAAGCCAACCATCTTTGATTTTNGAAATCAAATCTTCAAGNCCNGCAAAATCGGCACCCAATGATTTNGCTTCTTCTACATTTTCCGTNAAAACAAGTACCTTGACTTCCTTACCGCTGCCATGGGGAAGATTAACGGTTCCCCTTACAGCNTGGGANGTTTGCTTTGGGTCAACNCCCAAGGAGAAAGAAACTTCAACAGTTTCATCNAATTTAACTTTATTAAATCCTGCTAGTTTANTAACTGCNGAGGACAATTCTTGTCCACCTTCAGCAAGTTCTTCNTCAAGAGAATCCTTATANCTTTTGCTTCTTGNTATCATTTGCGGNNTAANTGTTAATTTTTAACTTCAATTCCCATACTGCGAGCAGTNCCTTCGATTATTCTGCATGCTGCCTCTTCGCTNGCTGCGTTTAGATCATTTTGNTTAGTTTTTACTATTTCAATNACCTGCTCNCTNGTNACCGNTCCGACTTTTTCGCGATTAGGAACNCCCGANCCTTTTGCTAAACCAGCAGCTTTCTTNAGNAGCACAGCAGCAGGNGGNGANTTTAGTANGAAACTGAAAGAGCGGTCTGCATAAACNGTGATNACTACGGGAAGAATCATGCCTGATTGGTCTTTCGTTTTGGCATTAAACTCTTTGCAAAANCCCATNATATTAACGCCTTGAGCACCTAATGCAGGNCCCACNGGTGGTGCGGGNTTCGCNGCTCCGGCAGGGAGCTGAAGTTTGATTTGACCTACTGCTTTCTTTGACATTTTGCTTNTAGTTTAANTTATTCTTCGTCCGCTTTTTCGACTTGCCAGAATTCAAGTTCAACAGGNGTAAACCTGCCAAAAATTGAAACCGATACNTTTAANGTNCCTTTNTCCGGATCAATTTCATCAATTTCACCCGTAAGGTTAAGAAAAGGACCATCNAGAATTTTGACGACTTCTCCAGNNGAAAACTTGACCTTGGGAACTTCCTTTCCTTCTGCTTCATCNACCTGTCGAAGAATACGCCCTATTTCATCNTCGCCAAGTGGCGTTGGGTTTTCGCGACCAATAAAATTAATTACCCCATCGGTTTCCTTAATTTTGTACCANGGTTCTTTTCGTAAATTTCCTGCACCATCAAAGAGTTTCATTTCCACAAAAACATACCCNGGATAGAATTTTCTATCTCTTTGTCGTTTCTTTCCGTTNTTAACTTCAGAAACCGTTTCTATGGGAACCANTACTTCGTGGAGGCAATCTGCAAACCCTTCNTCTTCCTCTTTGTACTTACTAAGGTATCTCNTNACCTTGTCTTCGTGATTTGAAAGACATTGCAAAGCATACCATTTTAGCTCGGTAGAGGTGGACGGNTTCATGGGTTGGGGTNATGAATTATNTTATGANTTTCTTANTAACTGAGTTACATACTCNACCCAGTTTGATAAGGAAAAGTCAGCTACAGAAATAAAGAGTCCCAGNATTGCCACNCCAATGATAACAACAACAGTTGATCCCCTGAGTTCTTCAAAAGAAGGCCAGCTTGCTTTCGCAAGTTCGGAGACAGTTTCCTTGTAAAAGGTTCTGACTTTTGAAAATGGGTTCACTTATTTATGGTGTTATTGGCGGGAGAAGAGGGACTCGAACCCCCAGCCTACGGTTTTGGAGACCGGTGCTCTACCAGTTGAGCTATTCTCCCAACGAAACAATTTATGTGTAATACGCTGGATCTGTTAAAGGATTTCAGAAATATTGCCGGCACCGATTGTTTTACCGCCTTCGCGTATTGCAAAACGTTGACCTGATTCCATAGCTATAGACTTTTGAAGTTCAATTTGAACAGCTAAGTTGTCGCCAGGCATGACCATCTCCACCCCTTCGGGAAGCTCAACAATGCCGGTAACATCTGCTGTGCCAAAGAAAAATTGTGGTCGGTATCCCTTAAAGAACGGTGTGTGACGACCACCCTCTTCTTTGTTCAAAACATAAATTTGAGCTTTTGCTTTCGTGTGTGGCTTTATACTTCCTGGAGCAGCAATTACATGACCACGCTGGATATCTGATTTTTCAACTCCACGAAGAAGAATACCGACATTATCTCCTGCTTGGCCTTCTCCCAATTCCTTGCGGAACATTTCTACTCCGGTGCAGGTGGTGATTCGAGATTCACCCAATCCGACAATCTCAATTTCTTCTCCTACCTTGACCATACCTCTCTCGATACGTCCAGTTGCAACCGTTCCACGACCAGTGATTGTAAAAACATCTTCGACAGCCATGAGTAATGGCTTGTCAACATCCCTTACTGGTTCTGCGATGTCCGCGTCAATGGCATCCATAAGATTCTGAATAGCTCCAAGACCAAGATCACTTTCGTCATCTTCTAGTGCCTTTGTGGCTGAACCCCGAATAATCTTTGCATTATCTCCATCAAATTCATATTTACTAAGAAGGTCTCTAATTTCCATATCGACCAGTTCCAATAACTCTTCATCATCACCAGACATGAGGTCGCACTTGTTGAGAAAAACAACCAAATTCGGCACATCTACTTGCCGAGCGAGAAGAATGTGTTCTCGAGTCTGTGGCATCGGACCTGTGGTTGCATCGACAACAAGAATCGCACCATCCATTTGAGCTGCCCCTGTGATCATGTTTTTTACAAAATCTGCGTGACCTGGGCAATCTACATGAGCATAGTGACGGTTAGCGGATTCGTACTCGACATGAGAGACTGCAATCGTAACGATTTTCGATGCGTCACGAACTGTACCGCCCTTAGCAATATCTGCATAAGTTTTGACTTCAGCTAAGCCCTGTCGTGCTTGAGCATGGAGTATTGCTGTAGTAAGCGTGGTCTTACCATGGTCTACATGACCGATGGTGCCTACGTTGACGTGAGGTTTGGTGCGTTGGAACTGTTCTTTGGCCATTGATTTGACTAGTTGTGGTTTTAGATGGAGCCCACGAGCGGATTTGAACCGCCGACCTCGTCCTTACCAAGGACGCGCTCTACCGACTGAGCTACATGGGCGGAGGGCA